>NZ_JAFCWK010000009.1:0-239050 GCF_049897525.1 Janthinobacterium sp. PSRC1-1 | reverse complement strand
CCAAAGCATGGCGGCGCTACGACGCCATGTGTGCATCAGAGCTGAGCAAATTACTGCTTCAGATTGCCGCTTACGCCAAACCAAAAACGCTGCGCAAACACCCTCGCGGCCCGAAAAAAGCAGCGAAAAAAGGCTACGTGGCCGGTGCTGTTGCCCGACGCCACGTATCAACGGCACGGGTACTAAAAGACGGGGCTGTCAATGTACACCTTTAAAGGGGTGGCTCTCAGCACGCCAGTGGGCGGGCGCCGGCAGGCAGAAGCCATGCAGCAAGGGCCCGCCCACGGGCGCCAGCACGGCGGCGGTGACGTGTTCGAACGCGCGCTGGCCGGCCGGCAAGTCGCTGGCGACCTGGCGCAGCGCGCCGTCCAGCTGCCCGGCGATGGCGGCATCGAACGCCTGCAGGCAACGGAACAGGTGCTTGCCGCCGCCGCTCCATTCTCCGGCCGCGCGCAAGTGCAGGTCGGCCAGCGCGGCATACAGCTGGCAGGCCACGGCCAGCGCCTCGCCCGGCTGCGTGCTGTCGACCAGGTCTTCCAGCGCGGTGGTGATGGCGTAGCGGCGCCGCTGCAAGTTTTCCGCATCGAGCACGGGCGGCCCGGCAGCATCGATGGCGTGCGCCAGCGCGTGCAGCCCGGCGCAGGCGTCGCCGGCTGCGAGGATGTTTTCCCCTTCCAGCACCATGTGCGCCAGCGGCACCGTACCGCCGGGCGCATCCATTTCCTTGCAAAAATACGTGAACGTGGCCAGGTCGTGCGCGAACAGTTCCACCGTGCGCCCTTCGGCCACGATGGTCGAGCGCCAGGCGCAATCGACGTGCTCGAACAGCAGCAGCAAATCGATGTCGGAAGTGGGCGTCTGCCGGCCCGTGGCAAACGAGCCGCCAATGATGGCCGCCACGGCCGTGGGATAGCGTTCCTGCACCAGCCGCACGGCAATCGCGCGGATGGCGTCATAAGTGGGGATCGTCGTCAAAGCCAGTACTCCATGCCGAAAAAAGCTATCCTACACGCAATACGCAGGCTGCCGCCAGCCTGCTACACTGGCGCCATCTGATCAGGGAACCAACATGGAATACGACTGCATCGTGATGCCCTCGCCCGTGGGCGAGCTGACCCTGGTGGCGCGCGGCGCGGCGCTGGCCGCGATTTTGTGGGAAAACGACAAGCCGAACCGCGTGCGCCTGGGCGACATGCGCGTCGATGAAGGTTGCGCCGTGCTGCAGGAAACGGCGCGCCAGCTGGGCGAGTATTTTGCCGGCACGCGCCAGCATTTTGAGGTGCCGCTCGATTTTGCCGGCACCGCCTTCCAGCAGGAAGTCTGGCGCGCGCTGCTGACGATACCGTACGGCCAGACGCGCAGCTATGGCGAGATCGCGCGCCAGATCGGCCGTCCCGCCGCCGTGCGCGCCGTGGGCGCCGCCAACGGCAAGAATCCCATTTCCATCATCGCCCCCTGCCACCGCGTCATCGGCGCCACGGGCGAGTTGACGGGCTTTGCGGGCGGCCTGCATGCCAAGGAAACCCTGTTGGCGCTGGAAGGCATCGCCCTGTCCAGCGACCGTGAAGTGCTGAAGACGGGCCAAGCCCGCCGCCGCGCCGTGCCTGTGGATATGGCGCAAGGCTGTTTATTTTAGACAGCAGCATCGCTCCCCGTGTGGGATACTCACGCCCTTCGCTCACGCCACCACATCCCATGCCCTACCTCGTCATCCTGTGCTTTGTCGTCCTGTATTTGCTGGCCACGTTCTTTTTCCACATCCCCGCCCTGGTCGCCCTCGTGTATGGCGTGCTGAGCCTGAGCTGTTTCGTCGCCTATGCGATCGACAAGTCAGCCGCCAAACAGGGACGCTGGCGCACCTCGGAGCGCACCTTGCTGCTGCTGGGACTGCTGTGCGGCTGGCCGGGCGCCGTGCTGGCCCAGCAATGGCTGCGCCACAAGTCCAGCAAGCGTTCGTTTCGCGTGCTGTTCTGGATCACCGTCGCCCTCAATATCGGCGCTTTCGTGTATTTCAGCATGCATTACGCGGCGCCCGATATCGGCACCGAGGTCGCGCCCATCGAGCTGTAGGACTTCCCCTGCCCTTTACTCGCCCAGCAGGCGCAGCGATTCCAGCCAGTCCGCCTTCCAGTCGCGCAGCAAGGGCTGCGTGGCGAACGCCTTCTTCAGGTGCGCCATCGGCACGCGGTGCACATCGTGCAAGCCGAACGCCAGGGTGACGGGATGCCACAGGTGGCTGTTCTTGCCGCCGCGCGAATTCTTGCGCACGCGCGCGCCATCGTCGCCAAAGATGCCCACGCCACTGGCCAAGCCTTTGTCCAGGTCGACCTTGCCCACGCCGGCAAAGGCCAGCAAAATCTGTTCGCGCCCCAGGCCCTTCAGGGCGCTGGGCAAGACAAACGGCGCCGCATTGTCAGCTCCGGCTTCCGGCTCGGCCGGCTGCGGGTGCTGCAACTCCTTGAGCAAGCGCAATAAGTCACGCTCCTGGAAGTGCAAGCCGTCCAGCGGCACGCGCAAGCCCGGCGCCTTCAGTTCGATGGCGATATTGCCCGAGTCGCGCGTAAAGCGCAGCCATACATCGTCCGCCCCCGAAGCGTCCGCCCCCGAAGCCAGGTGCTCTTTGTCGCCGATGAACACGACAGGCGCCGCATAGCGCGTCACGCCGTCATGGAACAGCTCGGCCCAGGCGTCGCTGTAATCGAGCCAGACATACGGCAAGCCGCCCTGCTCCAGCAGGCGCGCCAGGGTCCACGGCGTGCCCGTCTGTTGCGCCAGCCAGGCACAGGCTTGGGTGGCGGTGGCGCGGTATGGCAAAGAAAGGGAAGTCATGGCAGTTCCGTCGATGAAAGTGGAGCGCAGTGTAGCAGACGCCGCCACCATGCCGGTCAGCCAGCCGCCAGCAATTTGAACACGCGCACGTCCTGCATCATGTTGTGCGCCTGCTCCTGCATGCTGGCCGCTGCCGCTGCCGCCTGTTCGACCAGGGCGGCATTCTGCTGGGTCACTGCATCCATCTGACTGATGGCCTGATTCACCTGTTTGATGCCGTCGCTTTGTTCGTGGCTGGCGACGGCGATTTCCCCCATGATGCCCGCCACCTGCTGCACAGACGAGACGATTTTCTGCATCGTGCCGCCCGCTTCATCGGCCAGATTGCTGCCCAGCTCGACTTTTTCGACCGACTCGGCAATGAGCTGCTTGATCTCTTTGGCGGCACTGGCGGAGCGCTGCGCCAGGGTGCGCACCTCCGACGCGACGACGGCAAAACCGCGCCCCAGTTCACCGGCGCGCGCGGCTTCGACAGCCGCGTTCAGGGCCAGAATATTGGTCTGAAACGCGATGCCGTCAATCACGGAAATGATCTCGACGATACGCTTCGAGCTGTCCTTGATGGACACCATGGTCGCGACGACACGGTCGACCACTTGCCCGCCCTGCAGCGCTACCGCTGAAGCCGACAAGACCAGTTGATTGGCTTGCTGGGCGTTTTCGGCAGTCTGCTGCACCGTGCTGGTTAGCTCCCCCATCGCCGACGACGTTTGTTCCAGTGCACCGGCCTGTGCCTCCGTTCTCGCCGAGAGGTCCATATTTCCGGCAGCGATTTCCTGCGAGGCAGTCGAAATGGTTTCAGTACCGCTGCGCACGCGGCCCACCGTGTGACGCAGGCTCTCATTCATGCTTTTCAGAGCACGCATCAATTCGCCCGGCTCGTCGTGGTAATCGGTCGCGATATCGCTACGCAGATCACCGGAAGCGACAATACGGGCAAGCTGGACGGCGTCCCGCAGTGGTCTGGTAATGCTCCTGGTAATGAGCACAGCCACCGCAATCCCCGTGCCCAGCGAGAACACCAATATCGCCAACAGCAAGCTGTTCGCTACCGTGATGCGTGCGCCCGACTCCGCTTCGATCGCTGACGCACGTTGGGTGGTCATCTCGACCAGCTGGTTGATTGCCTGCAGATGCTGGATGTAACTCATCGTCAATTTTTTCATCGCCACCGTGGCGCCAGCCTTATCCTGTGCCTCTATTGCGGGAATGAACTGTTGCAGTGCCACCGTGTAGAAGGCCTGTGCCGGCGCATGGGACTTGTTCAGCAACAGGTCGGCGATATCGGCATCCAGTTTCTCACGCGTCCAGAAGACATGGCGTTCATCGTAATCATGTTTGAGCGTTGTAAAGCGTGCGATTAACTGCGCCTGTTCGGCACGATCCTCGGTCGCCATCAGCTGAAAAGTGACCAGATAGGATTCCAGTATGTATTCCGGTGGTGGCAACACGTCCGCGATCAGATCCTTGCTTTGCACAATTTTCTGGTAGACAGGACCGTTCACTTTCCATTCGTGCAAAGTCTTGAACGACCATAGGCCATAGAGGATGAAGCCGGCTGAAAAGATCACAATCAGCACAGCTAAACGGTGCGACAGTTTGAGTGCTCGTAACATATGCATGATGTCTCCTTATATTAGCTGTGCTTGCCGCTGGTTCACCTGCGGAGTAACACGACTCTCGCAGGTATGGCAGGCGAGCATGCGAAGCCGCGATTCCTTATAAGGCGTCATTCTGTTTTCTTTACAGGCAACTTATTTTACAACGAATTTATGCCAATTTGACGCTGACTTAATTAAAATTAACAAAAACAACAAAAATAAAACAAAATACATGAATTTATGTCGCAAGTCTCTACCCGCATGGCGACGATTTCTATGTTGCTCGCACAACAAGGCGAGCGTTTCTTCAGCGCATTCTTATTGCGGTGGCTGATTTCCGGACATCCGTGAACAAACATAAAAAAACCCCGCCGGGCAGCGATGGTAAAACCATCGCGCCGGGCGGGGCCAGTCAAGCCGACGCGCGCCTACTTCGGCGTGTCGCGGTATTGCTCGGGCGTCGTGTCGCCATCGGCAATTTCATACCACATCGCATTGAGCACGGCGAACGTCGCCGCCAGCGGAAGACCCAGTATCCAGGCGAAATACCACATAATTATTTCCTTTCCTTAATTCTTAGTAAGCGTGACCGGTTTCGTCTTCGATGGCTTTGCCGTCAACCTTGCCCCACAGTACTTTATATACCCAGGTCGTGTACGCCACGATGAGGGGAATGAAGACGGCCGTGACGACCAGCATGATGAACAGGGTCATGTGGCTGGACGAGGAATCCCACACCGTCAGGCTGGCGCGCGGATCGATCGACGATGGCAGGATGAACGGGAACATGGCCGCGCCCACGCTGAGGATGATGCCGGCGATGCCAGCCGCGCTGGCCAGCAAGGCAGGCACTTCGCGGCGCGCGCGCAGCAAGGCGAACGCCAGCAGGGGGCCGAGCAAGCCGAAGGCCGGAGCGATCCAGGTCCACGGATGGGCGGCAAAGTTGAGGAACCAGGCGCCCACGTGCACTTGCGCCGTTTTCAGCATCGGGTTCGACGGACCGTCGACCACCACCGTGCTGCTGATGCGGTAGCCATCGACCCACAGCCACAGGGCCACGCCGGCGGCCGCATACAGCACGACGGTGGCGATCGCCGCCACGCTGCCGTAACGGCGCGAACGTTCAGCCACGGCGCCGTCCGTTTTCACTTGCAGCCAGGTGGCGCCGTGCATCACCAGCATGGCCACCGAGACCAGGCCGCACAGCAAGGCGAACGGGTTGAGCAGCGCAAAGAAACTGCCGTCATAGAAGATGTGCATGTCCGGCGAGAAACGGAACGGCACGCCCTGCAGCACATTGCCGATCGCCACGCCGCAGATCAGGGCCGGCACGAAGCCGCCCACGAACAGGGCCGCGTCCCAGCGCGCGCGCCAGCGCGGGTCTTCGCGCTTGCTGCGGAATTTGAACGCCACGGGACGCACGATCAGCGCCACCAGGATGACGAACATGGCCAGGTAAAAGCCCGAGAACGAGACGGCGTACAGTTGCGGCCAGGCGGCAAAGATGGCGCCGCCGCCGAGGATCAGCCACACCTGGTTGCCTTCCCACACGGGACCGATACTGTTGATGACGACGCGGCGCTCGAGGTCCGTCTTGCCGACGAACGGCAGCAAGATGCCCGTGCCCAGGTCGAAGCCGTCCGTGATGGCAAAGCCCACCAGCAAGATGCCGATCAGCAGCCACCAGATCAGGCGCAGCGTTTCATACGAAATCATTTCATGCAAAATCATGGTCTGGCCCTCCTTAGGCGCGTTGAGTATGAATGGCTGCGGCCGCTGGCACGGGGGCCGGCGCCGTCTCTTCCGGCCCCTTGCGGATGGCCTTGAGCATGAGCTTCATTTCAATGATCAACAGCACGGTGTAGATGGCGGCAAAGCCGGCAATCGTGATGAGCAAGGTCGTCGCGCCCAGGTTGGAGACCGCCACGGCCGTCGGCAGCACGCCTTCGATGACCCACGGCTGGCGGCCCACTTCGGCCACGATCCAGCCCGCTTCAATCGCCACCCACGGCAGCGGGATGGCGAATACGGCCAGCTTCAGCAGCCAGCGGTGCTTGTCCAGGGTGCGGCGCGTCGACAGGATGAAGAATGTGCCGGTGAGCAAGATAAAGAACATGCCCAGGCCGACCATCACGCGGAAGGACCAGAACAAGGGCCCCACGGGCGGCACGGTGTCGAGCGCGGCCTTGCGGATCTGCTCGGGCGTGGCCTGGCGCGGATCGTCGACATAGCGTTTCAGCAGCAAGGCGTAACCCAGGGACTGGCCTTTCGACTCGAACACATCCTTCGCCTCTTGCGGCACGGGCGCGCCCGGCGCCACGCTGCGGATGGTTTGCAGCGCGTCATACGCCTTGATGCCATCCTGGATCAGCAGCTCGCCGCGGTCGACCAGTTGCTCGATACCGGGAATTTCCGTCGTCAGCGAACGCGTGCCGATCAGACCCATCACCATCGGGATATGCACGGCGTAATGCGTCTCGCGCGCTTTCGCGTCGGGGAAGCCGAAGGCCGTGAAGGCGGCGGGCGCCGGCTCCGTGGTCCACATGGCCTCAATCGCGGCCAGCTTCATCTTCTGATGCTCGGACGACAGGTAGCCGCTTTCATCACCGAGTACCACCACCGACAAGGTGGCGGCCAGGCCGAACGAGGCGGCCACCGTCATCGAACGCTTGGCCAGCTGCACGTGGCGGCCCTTCAGCAGATACCAGGCGGAAATACCCAGCACGAAAATCGACGCGGCCGTATAGCCGGCCGACACCGTGTGCACGAATTTCGCCTGTGCTACCGGGTTCGTCAGCACGGCGCCGAAATCCGTGATTTCCATGCGCATGGTCTGCGGATTGAAGGCCGCGCCGACGGGATTTTGCATCCAGCCGTTGGCGATCAGGATCCACAGGGCCGAGAAGTTCGAGCCGATGGCCACCAGCCAGGTGGTGACCAGGTGACCGCGCTTGGACAGCTTGTCCCAGCCGAAGAAGAACAGGCCGACGAAGGTCGCTTCCAGGAAGAAGGCCATCAGCCCCTCGATGGCCAGCGGCGCGCCGAAAATGTCGCCCACATAATGGCTGTAATAGCTCCAGTTCATGCCGAACTGGAATTCCATGACGATGCCCGTCGCCACGCCCATGGCGAAGTTGATGCCGAACAAGACACCCCAGAACTTGGTCATGTCGCGCCAGATGGGGCGGTTCGTCATCACGTAAACCGTCTCCATGATGGCGAGGAGCACTGACAGGCCGAGCGTCAGCGGAACGAATATAAAGTGGTACAGAGCTGTCAGCGCGAACTGCAGTCTGGATAAAGCGACAATATCGAAGTCCATATGATTTCCTTGGTGTTTCCCTACTGTAAGTGTAAACCTGGTATCTACATGCGGCTGTTCGATAGCTTCTGCTGCTGTAAGCTATCGGGCTGTGCCGCCCGCCCATCAATCTCCGCGCAAGCCGGCCAGCGCCGCCTCGAAGGCCGGTGTGCCCCGGCGCGCGTCACCGACGATGCGGCCATCGCGCAGACTGACCAGCCGGTCCGCCAGCGCCGCTTCGCGCCGCAAGTGGGTGGCGATCAGCAAGCTGCGTCCGTCGCTGCGCGCGCGCAGGCGCTGCAGGACGTCGATGGCCACCTGCGCATTGAGCGCCTCGGTGGCTTCGTCCAGCAGCCACAAGGTCGATTCGTGCAGGAACAGGCGCGCCAGCGCCAGGCGCCGCGCCTGCCCGCCCGACAAGCCCAGGCCGCCCTCGCCCAGCTGCGTGTCCAGGCCGCCCGCCAACGCCCGCACTTCGTCATCCAGGCCGGCCGATTGCAGCGCCGCCCACAGCTGCGCATCGCTGGCGGACGGGTCGGCCAGGCGCAAGTTGTCGCGCAGGCTGTCCTGGAACAGTTCCGTCTTCTGCGTGAACAGACAGGCGCGCGGTGCGACCACCGTTCCCGACAGCGGCGCCAGCTCGCGCGCGGCAAGGGCCAGCAAGGTGGACTTGCCCGCGCCGCTGGGGCCGATCAAGGCCACGCGCTCGCCCTCGCCGATCTGCAGCGTTATGTCATGCAAGATGGCCACATGGCTGCCCGCATGCGCGGCGCTGACGTGGTCCAGGCGCAAGCCCGGTGCGGCGTCAAAGGGCGGCAGCGCCACCTCATTGCCGTCAAGGCGCGGCGCCAGGCGGCGCATGGCCAGCAGCATGCGGCCCGCTTCCAGCGCGCCACGACGCAGTCCCGCAAACGGTTCCACGGCCGTCAGGGCGATCAACAGGGCCAGCGCCGCCAGCGGCACCGTCATCATTTGTTGCTGCACCAGCGCGGCCACGGCCAGCAACACCCCGGCCAGAGTCGCGCTGCCGGCCACGCCATACGCGGCGCCGGCCGCCGTCTCCAGGCGCTGCAGGGCGACATCGGCTTGCGCCAGCGCGCCGTCGATCTGCCCCAGCGCGGCGCATTGGGCGTCGACGCGGCCCGCCATCACCAGGTCCGTCTGGCCCGCCACCAGGTCGATGGTGCCAGAACGCAATTTTTCGATGGCGCGCGAGCGCACGATGGCGGGACGGCGGGCACGCTGCGCCACGCCCCAGCTGATGCCGCCGCCGACGGCCAACAGCCACGCGGCCAGACCCAGACCCAGCTGCCACTGCATCACGCCCAGCGCCACGCCGGCCAGCAAGGCCACGCACAGGGCCGTGAAAGCAGGCACCAGCAGGCGCAAATACAGCGCTTCGAGCGCGTCGATATCGGCCGTCAGGCGAAACAGCAGCTTGGCCGGCTGGCGCAGCAATCGGCTGGCCGCTTCCGGACGCGACCAGCCGCGGAACAGTTGCACGCGGATGCCGGCCAGCGCGGCGAACGTGGCGTCGTGCGTGACGAGGCGTTCCGCATAGCGCGAGCCCGTGCGGCCGATGGCCAGCAGGCGGATGCCGGCCGACGGGCCGAACACGTCGAACAGAATCGCCGTCGAAGCGTGCAGGCCGGCAATCGAGGTGGCCGTGATAAACCAGCCGGACAAGCCCAACAAGGCCATGCCGGCCACCGCCGTCAGGGCCGCCAGCAAGGCCCCCCCGATCAGCTTGCCAGGTTGGGCCAGCAGCAATTGCCGCAGCACGGGGTTCGCTATGGGTAAAGTTTTCATGCCGGCTGTTCCTGTTCCTGCTCCTGTGCCAGAGCCCGGGCATCGACCTGCACCGTGCGCTGCAGCCGGCCAGCCAGCACGGGGTCGTGCGTGGCGACGAGCATCGTCTTGCCCTTGGCCAATTCCAGCAAGGCGTCCGTGACGCGCGCCGCCGTCTCGCTGTCCAGGTGGGCCGTCGGTTCATCGACCAGCAACAAATCGGCATGCGGATGCAGGGCGACACGGGCCAGGGCCAGGCGCACGGCTTCGCCGCCGGACAAGCCCTGGCCGCCATCGCTGAGCATGATGGCCGGCTGCGCCTGCGCCACGCTAGCCAGGTCGGCCAGGTGCAGCGCCTGCGTCACTTGCGCGGCGTTCGCACCGAGGCGGCCCAGGGTCACATTCTGGCTGACGGAGGCGGCAAACACGTGCGGGCGCTGGCCCATCCAGGCCATGCGCTGGCGCAAGGTATTGACGGTGCTGTCGGTCAGGCGCACGCCGCCGATGCGGATCTCGCCATCGCTGGCGGGCAGCAAGCCGGCCAGCAAGGACAGCAAGGTGGTCTTGCCGGCGCCGCTGGCGCCCAGCAGGGCCACGTGTTCGCCGGCACGCACGCTCAGGTCGAAGCGCTCGAATACGGGCGCTTCGCCGGGATGGGCAAAACGCAGTTGATGGAGTTCGACGGCCGGTGGCGGCGCCACCGCCATGGCGGCAGCGGAAACGGCAGCCACTGCCACGCCAGCGCCGGGCAGCGGCACGCCATCGGCCGCCAGGTCGTGCAGGCCGGCCAGGCCCGCTTCGCCAGCCGCCTTGTCGTGCCAGACGGCGGCCAGTTCGCGCAGGGGCTCGAAGAATGCGGGCGCCAGCAGCAGGATGAACAAGCCCTGCCCCAGGCTCAGTTCGCGGCCCCAGGTGCCGAAATTGATGCTGCCCAGCAAGGAGAAACCGATAAACGCCGCCACCATGGCCACGCCCAGCGCGGAAAACAGCTCCAGCACGGCGGACGACAAAAAGGCGATGCGCAGCACCACCATCGTGCGCCGGCGCACGGATTGCGACGCGGCGTCCAGCCGTTCGGCCGTGGCGTCGACGGCGCCCAGCGCGCGCAGGGTGGCCAGGCCGCGCAGGCGATCCAGCAGGAAGGCGTTCATGCTGCCCATTTCCACCATCTGCGCGCGGCTGGCCGCTTGCGCGCCCATGCCCACCAGGGCCATGAAGACGGGAATCAGGGGTGCGGCGATGAGCAGGATCAAGGCGGCGATCCACGACAGCGGCGTCACCACGGCGAGGATCACGAGCGGCACGGTGAGCACTTTCCAGCGCGCCGGCTTGTAGCGCACCAGATACGGCACGATGGCTTCGGCCTGCTCGGCGATGACGCTGGCCGCCTGGCCCGACTGCGCGCGCTGGCGGTCCAGCGGCGAACGGTGTGCCAGCGCTTGCGCCACCTGGGCGCGCAAGGTGGTCAGATGGGCGCGCGCCGCCGCATACATGCGCCGCGCGCCCCACGCTTCGCCGCCGGCGCGCAGCACACCCAGCAGCAGCACGCCAGCGGCCGGCAGCAGGGCCGCGCGCCACGGTGCACCATCGAGCATGGCTTGCACGGCCCAGGCCAGCAAGGCCGCTTGTGGCAGCCACAGCAAGGCGGCGCCACCTTGCGCCAGGCTGGCG
The DNA here is from genome assembly GCF_049897525.1 of Janthinobacterium sp. PSRC1-1. NCBI lineage: Bacteria > Pseudomonadati > Pseudomonadota > Betaproteobacteria > Burkholderiales > Oxalobacteraceae > Janthinobacterium > Janthinobacterium sp. PSRC1-1. The sequence goes on along the minus strand of NZ_JAFCWK010000009.1, from coordinate 227,860 downwards.
GCACGGGGAAGAATAAAGCGGGGCAAAGACAGTGGCGTGGTCAGCATCTCTATACTTTTTGAGTTTTCAGAATTTTCTGTAAATTCGATTTTTTGTATAATACTGCGAAACATGACATATATCAATTGACCCTGCGGGTGTGGCGTGAAAAAATTCAGATAATTATGAAAACTCAAAATATCCACATGACGCCGCTGATCCTGACCTTTGTCAGCCATTTCGGCGAGATGGGCAGCCGCTGGGGCTTTAACCGTACGGTGGGACAAGTGTACGCCTTGCTGTTTGTCGCGGAGCATCCTTTGCACGCGGACGAAATCGCGGAACACCTGAGTTTTTCACGCTCGAACGTGAGCATCGGCTTGAAGGAATTGCAGGGCTGGGGCCTGATCCGCCAGTCGCGCATCCCCGGCGACCGGCGCGAGTATTTTTCCTCGCTGGGCGATGTGTGGCAAATCTTCCGCGTGGTGGCCGCAGAGCGCCGCCGCCGCGAAGTGGCGCCCACCTTGACGGTGCTGCGCGAATCGCTGCTGGCGCCGGCCACGGAACCCGTGGATCAATATGCGCAGGAGCGCATGCGCGAAATGTATGAATTGGTCGACCTGGCCAACACCTGGTTCGACGACTTGCAGCGCCTGTCGCCCGAATCGATGGCGCAACTGATGAAAATGGGCGCCAAGGTGCAAAAATTGCTCAACGCCAAGGATCGCCTGTTTGGCGTCAGCAATAACAGCGATTGAATCCCCCTCCCCCTGCCCAAGGCGCCGCCAGCACAAGCGGTACGCCTTGTCACGCCATTGCCGGCTATCGCTGGCACAGCCAGACATAGCCGTATGCGATGTTGTCAAGCGAACCAATAGAATTATTAAAATTGCATTAGCTTAGATCAAGAGTAAGCTTTCATTTGCGTATTCGCTACGCGCAGGAAATAGTTAAAAAAGGGCAATGGGATGACTTCCCCGGCATGCAGGGACGCGTCCAGACAAGATGAAGCGACTGCCTCAAGCACAAGGGGGTTTTCATGAAAAGCGTAAAGAAACTTGCCATCAAGGCATCCATGCTGGCCGCAATGAGCGTACTGGCAAGTGCGGCGCAAGCGGCCACCTGGGTGGAGGTGGGCCCGGCCAGCGGTTTCGTCATCGCCGGCAGCGCCGTCACGTATTCGCCATCGCCGGCACTGCAGGTGAAATATTATGACGATAATCTGGTGCCGCAGAGTCCTGCGGCCGTCCAGGGTTACATCAATGGCGTGTTCGGCACCAGCCTGGGCGCCGCCGTCTCGTATTGCGACAACGCCACCTCGGGCTGCACTGCCGGCACCACGGCAGGCTGGAGCGGCGGCGTCAATTCGTATACGAGCGCGGCCGCCTATGACTATCTGGCCATCCACTTCGGCCAGGGCGAACTGGTGTTCCACTGGGCCGCACCCGTGGCCGCCGGCACCACTTTCACGGTGGCGGGCCTGCCCAAGGATCTGAGCAACTACAGGGCCTTCATTTCCGCCGTGCCGGAACCTGAAACCTATGCCATGCTGCTCGCCGGCCTGGGCATGCTGGGCTTCCTGGCACGCCGCCGCCAGGGAGAGTAAGTCTCATCATCAGCCGCATAACGGCGGCGGCGCGCCAGCGCCCGCTGCCGCCCTCAATGCCAGCAGCATCTTTACGCCGCGCTTGCGGCGCCAGGCCCGCTTTTTACACCATCTTTAGACTCCCCTCGCTATGCTCGACAGCATCAACTGCTGATCGACAAGGGAGAACTCATGCACGAACAACCGTTTCAGCCACGCGCGCGCAGCGTGATCCGCCAGCACTTGCCTGTGCGGGAACGGCTGCGTCTGGCCCGACTGGCCAACAGAAAAATCGTTTCGCTATGCTCGGCGCTGCTGTGCGCGGTGCCGCTGTTGTATTTGCTGAGCGTGGTGCTGTTTGCGCAGCCTTAGGGCCGCGTGCTGACAGACAGGAAAGAGAGAAGATGCGGCCGCATGGCGCAAGCCGTGGCCAGTATGAAACTGGTCCGCCCAGAGGGAATCGAACCCCCATTCACGGTTTAGAAGACCGTTGTCCTATCCGTTGAACGATGGGCGGAAAGGTGCAGTATTTAATCCATGCGCGCCAGCAATGAATTGCCAGCGCGGAATAGAAAACGGGCTGTCATTTCTGACAGCCCGCTTATGACTTTGGTCGGAGTACAAGGATTCGAACCTTGGACCCCCTGGTCCCAAACCAGGTGCGCTACCGGGCTGCGCCACACTCCGAAGACAAGATAATAACGCCCCCATCCAATTTCGTCAATTGCCATAGACGAATTAGATGGAAATAACTATCGGCGCTTGCTTGAAGAGGCTTGCTGAAAACGTTCAGAGCAAGGCGCGCTGCCGAAGACAGTACGCTAGTACGGCAAGGCAGTGCAACGCCGCCCTGGGCGTTTTCAGCTGCCGACTTTATCGGCGATGCGGCGCGCCATCAATTCGGCCTGATCCTTGTCTTTCGCCTCGACCATCACGCGGATCAGCGGTTCGGTGCCCGATGCACGGATCAGCACGCGGCCCGTGTCGCCCAGTTCGGCCTCGACCAGTTCCTTCTCGGCCACCATGGCGGCATTTTTCTGCCAGTCAAAACCGGGGGCCACGCGCAGATTGATCAGGGTTTGCGGGAACAGCACCAGTTCGGCCAGGCATTGCTGCAGGCTCTGGCCGCTGCGCTTGAGCGCGGACAAGACTTGCAGCGCGGAGACGATACCATCACCCGTCGTATGGCGGTCCAGGCACAGCAGATGGCCAGAGCCCTCGCCACCCAATATCCAGCCCTTTTCCTTCATGACTTCCAGCACGTAGCGGTCGCCCACCTTGGCGCGCGCAAAGCCGATGCCCTGCTGCTTGAACAGCACTTCCAGCGCCATATTCGTCATCAGGGTGCCCACAGCGCCCGCCACGGGGCCCGTTGCCAGGCGGTCCTTGACCATGACGTACAACAACTCGTCGCCGTTATACAGGCGGCCTGTGGCGTCGCACATGATCAGGCGGTCGGCGTCGCCATCGAGAGCGATGCCGAGATCGGCGCCATGCTCGACGACGGCTTCAGCCATCGCCTTGGTTGCCGTGGCGCCGAAGCCCGCATTGATGTTGAAACCGTCGGGCTTGTTACCGATGGCGATGACTTCCGCGCCCAGCTCATGGAACACGTGCGGCGCGATATGGTAGGCGGCGCCATGCGCGCAATCGACGACGATCTTCAGGCCGCGCAAGTCCAGTTCGTTCGGGAAAGTGCCCTTGCAAAATTCGATGTAGCGGCCCTGGGCATCGTCCAGGCGCTTGGCGCGGCCCAGCTTGTCCGACGGCACGCAAGCCATGGGCTCGTCGAGCGCCGCTTCGATTTCCAGTTCCACGCTGTCGGGCAGCTTGGTGCCCTGGCCGGAAAAGAACTTGATGCCATTGTCATGGTACGGATTGTGCGAGGCGGAAATGACCACGCCGGCCGCCAGGCGCAGCGCCCGCGTCAGGTAGGCGATCGCCGGCGTCGGCATGGGGCCTGCCAGCATCACATCCACGCCAGCGGCCGACAGGCCCGCCTCCAGCGCCGCTTCCAGCATGTAGCCGGAAATGCGCGTGTCCTTGCCGATCAGCACCGTCGGGCGCGCCTTGCCGCCCTGTGAATTGGCCAGCACCTTGCCAGCCGCATAACCGAGGCGCATGACGAAATCGGGAGTGATCGGAGCCGTGCCCACCAGACCGCGGATGCCATCGGTGCCAAAATATTTACGTGTCATCGTATTTCTCTTTTTGTTGTTTATGATAAATCTTACAGGCTCAGTGTGCCATGCGCCAGACCTTCAGCGCATCGACGGTTTCAGCTACATCATGCACACGGATAATTTCTGCACCTTGCGCTACCGCAGCAAGCGCACCGGCAACACTGCCGGCCAGGCGCTGCTCGACGGGACGTCCCGTGACGGCGCCGATCATCGACTTGCGCGACAGGCCCGCCAGCACGGGCAGATCCAGTTCGCTGCGCAACTGGCGCGTGGCGCGCAGCAAGGCATAGTTTTGCTCCACCGTCTTGCCGAAACCAAAGCCGGGATCGACACACAGGCGCTCGCGGACGATGCCCGCCGCCGTCATCGTGTCGATGCGTTCGCGCAGAAAGTCGGTGACTTCGCGCACCACATCCTCGTACTGCGGCTGGGCTTGCATGGTTTCTGGCACGTTTTGCATGTGCATGATGCACAGCGCGCAGTCGCTGCCCTGCACGGCCTCGATGGCGCCCGGCGCGCGGAAACCGTTGATGTCGTTGATCATGTCGGCGCCCGCCAGGATGGCTTCGCGCATCACTTCGGGTTTGTACGTGTCGACGGACAGGGGCTTGCCGCAGTCGCGCAAGGCGTACAGCACCGGCATGACGCGCGCAAGCTCGTCCTGCAGGGGCAACGGCGGCGCGCCGGGGCGGCTCGATTCGCCGCCGATATCGATGATGTCGACGCCGTCGACTATCATCTGCTCGGCGCGCGAAAGGGCAAATTCAAGCAGTTGATACTGGCCCGCATCGGAAAACGAGTCGGGCGTGATATTCAGGATGCCCATCACCAGCGCCTGCGTGCCGGACAGGTTGAAGCCGAAACGGCCGAATTGCAAATAGTGTCGCATGTGAATCTTTGTAGTCGTCAGGGAAAAACTGCTGCGGCAACGAAAAAGGGCAAGGATCGCTCCTCACCCTCGTTCTTGCCATACCCTTGCGTGCCGCCCGTCAGGGCGGCCGTTATCAGGCTGGCGCCGTCACGTTTGGCGAGATGCCGCCCGTGCCGCTGTCACCGCCCGCATTGCGGCGTGGCGGAATGACTTTCGGTGGACGCGGCTCCAGGCCGGCCATGATGTCATTGATTTGCTCTGCATCAATGGTTTCCCATTCCAGCAAGGCTTTGGTCATCATTTCGACCTTGTCGCGGTTGCTTTCCAGCAAAGTACGCGCCAAAGCATATTGCTTGTCGAGAATGTTGCGGATTTCAGCATCGACCTTTTGCTGGGTCGCTTCCGAGATCGTCTTGGTGGCGCCACCGAAGAAACCTTCGTTTTCGCTGTCTTCGTAGACCATCACGCCCATGCTGTCGGACATGCCGAAGCGGGTCACCATGGAACGGGCCAGCTTGGTGGCACGCGAGAAGTCGTTCGACGCGCCGGTGGACATCTGCCCCACGAAAATCTCTTCGGCGATGCGGCCACCGAACAGGATGGAAATTTCTTCCAGCATCTTGTCCTTGTAGGCGGACAAGTTGTCGTGTTCCGGCAGCTGCCAAGTCAGGCCCAGGGCCCAGCCGCGCGGCATGATCGTCACTTTGTGCACGGGGTCGGCTTTTGGCAGCAGCTTGGCCACCACCGCGTGACCGGACTCATGGTAAGCCGTATTGCGACGCTCTTCCTCGCGGATGATCATCGATTTGCGCTCAGGACCCATGTAGATCTTGTCTTTCGCATCTTCGAAGTCGGCCATTTCCACCAGGCGCTTGCTGCGACGGGCGGCAAACAGCGCTGCTTCGTTGACCAGGTTGGCCAGGTCCGCGCCCGAGAAACCGGGGGTGCCGCGGGCCAGGATATCGGCTTTCACGTCAGTACTGATAGGTACTTTGCGCATGTGCACGTTCAAGATCTGTTCGCGGCCGCGGATATCGGGCAAGCCGACGGAGACCTGGCGGTCGAAACGGCCCGGACGCAGCAAGGCTTTGTCGAGCACGTCGGCGCGGTTGGTGGCGGCCACGACGATCACGCCGGAGTTCGCTTCAAAACCGTCCATCTCGACCAGCAACTGGTTCAAGGTCTGCTCGCGCTCATCATTGCCGCCGCCCATGCCGGCGCCGCGGTGACGACCGACAGCGTCGATCTCATCGATGAAGATGATGCACGGCGAATGCTTTTTCGCGTTTTCGAACATGTCACGCACGCGGGAGGCGCCCACGCCGACGAACATTTCCACGAAGTCGGAACCCGAAATCGAGAAGAACGGCACCTTGGCTTCGCCGGCGATGGCGCGCGCCAGCAGGGTTTTACCCGTGCCCGGAGGACCGACCATCAGCACGCCGCGGGGAATGCGGCCGCCCAGTTTCTGGAATTTGCTCGGGTCCTTGAGGAAGTCGACCACTTCGTTGACTTCTTCTTTCGCTTCGTCGCAACCGGCGACATCGGCGAAGGTGACGGTATTGCTGGCTTCATCCATCATGCGCGCCTTCGACTTGCCGAACGAGAATGCCCCGCCCTTGCCGCCGCCTTGCATCTGACGCATGAAGAAGACCCAGACGCCGATCAACAGCAGCATGGGGAACCAGGATACAAAAATAGTTTGCAGGAAAGACGCTTCCTCAGGCGGGCGCACATCGAAGTGCACGCCATTGTCGCGCAGATCGCCGATCAAGCCCTTGTCGAGGCTGGTGGCGGTGGTACGCACCTTGGTGTCGTCCATCAGCTTGGCGGTGATCGACGAACCTTCGATCACGACATCCTTGACACGCTTGGCTTTGACTTCATCCAGCAAATCGGAATAAGCGATGGCCTTGCTGCCGCCTGTGGCGCCATGACTGTCGAATTGCTTGAACAGCATGAACAACAGCAGCAATACGACTACCCAGATGGCAGATTTGGAAAACATGTTATTCACGAAGACTCCTTGGATGCAGTGCGCATCTCTTTACCAATAGCTAGAAACACGATTTTACTCGCAATAAGCGGGCCGTGCCAAAGCCCGCCGATCCGTGCGCGCGAAAAAACCGCGCTCACGCAAAAAAAATGCAGTATAAACAATTTAGGCTTTTATGCCATCAGACGCTACTGCACTTCTCGTTCCCATGTGCGGATTCCCGCTTAAATATCAAGGGCGGAATCATCTTCTTGCACGGCATTTTTCAGCGGATTCTTGAGACCACGCCCCATCAAGAAGATTTCTGATGATTTGTCGCGGCTGGCCTTGGGCTTTTTCTGCACCACGACCTTGAATTCGGCGCGGAATTTCTCCACGATCTGGCTGAAACCCATGTCTTTGAAGCATTTCACCAGCAAGACGCCCGACGGCTTCAAATGCAATTGCGAAAATTCGATGGCCAGGTCGATCAGATGTTCCATGCGCGCGGCATCCGCCGTGGCGATGCCCGACAGATTCGGCGCCATGTCCGACAGGACCACGTCAACCTTGCGTCCTTGCAACACCACTTCCAGCTGGCGCAGCACGCGCGCTTCGCGGAAGTCGCCCTGGATGAAGTGGAAATCGGCGATCGGTTCCATTTCCAGCATGTCCAGGCCAATCAGGGTACCATTGACCCCGCCGCCGTCCTTGCCGGCCAGCTTGCGCCGCAGATACTGGGCCCAGCTGCCAGGAGTGCACCCAAGGTCAACAATTACCTGGCCATGCTTGATCAGTTTTTCGTCTTCATCGATTTCTTTGAGCTTGTATGCTGCCCGGGCGCGGTAGCCCTCTTTTTGCGCCAACTTCACATAAGGATCATTTATGTGGTCGTGCAACCAGTTTTTGTTTAATTTCTTCTTTGCCATTCGCGTAGAATACTGCTTTTAAGGGAATTACTAAATATTATTATGCTAAAACTTACACCCGTAGAGCGCAGCGCACTGCGCGCCGAAGCACACGCGCTGAAGCCTATCGTCATCATTGGCGAAGCGGGCTTGACACCTGCTGTCCTCAAAGAGATCGACCTTGGCCTGGATTCGCACGGTCTGATTAAAGTCCGCGTGTTCGGCGACGACCGCGAAGCCCGCGTCGGAATGTACGATACGATTTGCGGCAATCTCGGCGCCGCCCCGGTACAACATATTGGCAAACTGCTGGTAATCTACCGTCCGAAAAAAGAAGTGGTTAAGGAGAAGGTCAGCGCCGGCAAAGGCATGCGCGAAGTGACCATCGTCAAGGCCAGCGCCAGCGGCACCAAGCGCCCCAGCGTGACGAAAGTCATGATCAAGGGCAATGAGCGCGTTACCGAAGGCGGTTCCATCAAGCGTGCCAAGCCACGTCAGAAAAGCGCCAAGAAAAGCGCACTGGGCAGCAAGTAAGCCTGTTCACCCGGTCACCGCAAGGCGGCCGGGCTTGAAACAAGAAGCGGAGCACGGGATCTTCCCTGCTCCGCTTTTTTATTGCCGCTGCGGCGTCGGATTACGCGCGGCCTACGGCCTCGCTAATCCGACCTACGTGTTGTCATGTAGGTCGGATTAGCGCGCAGCGCGTAATCCGACAAGCACGGCAGCGATTACTGCTGTTTCCAGATCAATACGCCCGCCAGCAAGCTCTGCACGGCAAAGATCAGGGTCGACACGCCATGCAGCATGCCGAAGCGGCTGCGCATGGCCTCGTCCATGATGCCGGAGGAACCCTGCGCCTGCGCCTTGAGTTCGGCCATCAGCGGCGAAATGCCGAAATGACTGAGCAGCGCGCACACCAGCATAGCCAGCACCAGCGCCCCCAGCAGGCGCCGGCGTTTCGGCTCCAGCGCGCCGGGACTCCACTGCAGCAAGGCCAGCAACACCACAGCACAGGCGATCGACAGCCACGCCTCGGCACGGAACATGCTGCCGGCGATATTGCCCGCCAGCACACGGTCGCTCAAGGTAGCGAACAAGGTGGGCGCCACGATGAAGCCGATGGTCCACAGGCTGCCGGCCCACAGGGTGGCAACCAGGAAGCGCACGCGGGCGAGCATCAGATGTACTGTACTTCCAGGATTTCGTATTCGCGCGGGCCGGACGGCGCCTGCACTTCCACCACGTCGCCGGCGTACTTGCCGATCAGCGCGCGGGCGATCGGGGACGTCACGGAAACCTTGTTCATTTTCAGATCGGCTTCATCGAGACCGACGATCTGGTACGTGACTTTCTGACCCGATTCCAGGTCTTCCAGGTTCACGGTCGAGGCAAATACCACGCGGCCTTCCGCGTCGAGCGCGGTCGGGTCGATGATTTGCGCTGCGCCGAGCTTGCCTTCGAGTTCGGCGATGCGGCCTTCGACGAAGGCCTGGCGTTCCTTGGCGGCATCGTACTCGGCGTTTTCCGACAAATCTCCGTGCGAGCGCGCTTCGGCGATCGCATCGATGACGATGCGGCGTTCCTTGGTCTTCAAGTGATGCAGCTCTTCCTTCAGAAGTTCTGCGCCGTATTTGGTCAATGGGACTGAGGTCATGTTATCTCTACTATCTGCTGGTTATCGGTGCCGTTGTCCATGTTTTACCACGGTTAGCGGACTTACCAAGTGAAAACCACAGAGGCCGCGCGCTGCTCTGCACGGAACTCTGTGGTTGATAAGCATGCAGTGTACCGCCTAACGGCGGCCACTGCAAACGCACTTAGTTCAAGGTCTTGTGCAGGCCTTGCAAATCGTACACACGCAACTCATCCAGGTGACGGATGCCTTCGACGGCCGCTTCCGCGCCCGCGATGGTGGTGTAGGTCGTCACGCGCGACGCCAGGGCCGAGGTGCGGATGGCCCGCGAATCGACGATGGCGCTGCGTTTTTCTTCCACGGTGTTGATCACCAGCACGATTTCATGGTTCTTGATCATGTCGACGATGTGCGGACGGCCTTCGATCACCTTGTTCACTGGCGTGACGGCGATGCCGGCAGCAGCGATCACGGCGGCGGTGCCCTTGGTGGCGACCACGGTGAAACCTGACTCGACCAGGTCACGCGCCACTTGCACGGCGCGCGGCTTGTCCGACGCTTTCACGCTGATGAAGACCTTGCCCGATTTTGGCAGGTTCACGCCGGCGCCCAGTTGCGACTTCACAAACGCTTCGCCAAACGTCAGGCCCACGCCCATGACTTCGCCCGTCGATTTCATTTCAGGGCCCAGGATGGTGTCCACGCCCGGGAACTTGACGAACGGGAAAACGGCTTCCTTGACGCTGAAGTAAGGCGGCACGACTTCCTGCGTGATGCCTTGCGAGGCCAGCGACTGACCGACCATGCAGCGCGCGGCGATCTTCGCCAGTTGCAGCCCGGTGGCTTTCGACACGAAAGGCACGGTGCGCGAAGCGCGCGGATTGACTTCCAGCACGAAGACGACGTCTTTCATTTCGCCATCGATTTCCTGTTTCTGGATGGCGAACTGCACGTTCATCAGGCCGACCACGTTCAAACCCTTGGCCATCAGCGCCGTCTGGCGTTTCAGCTCATCGATGGTTTCTTGCGACAGCGAATACGGTGGCAAGGAGCAAGCCGAGTCGCCCGAGTGGACGCCAGCCTGTTCGATGTGTTCCATCACGCCGCCGATGAACGTCGTTTCGCCGTCGGAGATGCAATCGACGTCGCACTCGATGGCGTCGTTCAGGAAACGGTCCAGCAGCACCGGCGAATCGTGCGAGACCTTGACGGCTTCGCGCATGTAGCGCTCGAGGTCGCGTTGCTCATGGACGATTTCCATGGCGCGCCCGCCCAGCACGTACGATGGACGCACGACCAGCGGGTAGCCGATTTCCTGCGCCAGCGCCAAAGCGTCGGCTTCCGTGCGCGCGGTGCGGTTAGGCGGCTGGCGCAGTTCCAGCTTGTGCAGCAGTTGCTGGAAACGCTCGCGGTCTTCGGCCGCATCGATCATGTCGGGCGAGGTGCCGATGATCGGTACGCCATTCGCTTCCAGGTCCAGCGCCAGTTTCAATGGCGTCTGGCCGCCGTACTGCACGATCACGCCGACCGGTTTTTCGATGGCGACGATTTCCAGCACGTCTTCCAGCGTCAAGGACTCGAAGTACAGGCGGTCCGAGGTATCGTAGTCGGTCGACACTGTTTCTGGGTTGCAATTGACCATGATGGTCTCGTAGCCATCTTCGCGCATGGCGAGGGCCGCGTGGACGCAGCAATAATCAAACTCGATACCCTGGCCGATACGGTTCGGGCCACCGCCCAGCACCATGATCTTTTTCTTGTCGGTCGGATTCGATTCGCACTCTTCGTCGTACGTGGAATACATGTACGCCGTGTCGGTCGAAAATTCCGCTGCGCAGGTATCGACGCGCTTGTAGACGGGACGGATGTTCAGCGCATGGCGCTGCTGGCGCACGGCCGTGTCGGTCGTCTGCAGCAGGAAGCCCAGGCGGCGGTCCGAGAAGCCCTTCTGTTTCAACTTGTACAGGGTGTTCTTGTCCAGGTTGTCCAGCTTCTGCGTATCGAGCCACAGTTCCAGGTCGACGATTTCCTTGATCTGGATCAGGAACCATGGGTCGATCTTGGTCAGGTTGTGCACTTCTTCCAAAGTAAAACCCTGGGCAAACGCATCGCCCACGTACCAGATACGCTCAGGACCAGGCTCGCCCAGTTCTTCTTCGATCTTTTCGCGGTCCTTGGTTTTCTCGTTCATGCCATCCACGCCCACTTCCAGGCCGCGCAAGGCTTTCTGGAACGATTCCTGGAAGGTACGGCCGATCGCCATCACTTCGCCGACGGACTTCATCTGCGTCGTCAGGTGGTGGTCGGCGGTGGGGAACTTCTCGAACGTGAAACGGGGAATCTTCGTGACGACGTAATCGATCGACGGTTCGAACGAGGCCGGCGTGGCGCCGCCCGTGATTTCATTGCGCAGCTCGTCCAGGGTGAAACCGACGGCCAGCTTGGCGGCGATCTTGGCAATCGGGAAACCCGTCGCTTTCGATGCCAGGGCCGACGAACGCGACACGCGTGGGTTCATCTCGATGACGATCATGCGGCCATCGACAGGGTTGATCGAGAATTGCACGTTCGAGCCACCGGTGTCGACGCCGATCTCGCGCAGCACTGCCAGGCTGGCATTGCGCATGATCTGGTATTCCTTGTCCGTCAAGGTTTGCGCCGGCGCGACCGTGATCGAGTCGCCCGTGTGCACGCCCATCGGGTCGAGGTTTTCAATCGAGCAAATGATGATGCAGTTGTCCGCCTTGTCGCGTACCACTTCCATCTCGTACTCTTTCCAGCCCAGCAACGATTCTTCGATCAGCAACTCTTTCGTCGGCGACGCTTCCAGGCCGCGCTTGCAGATGGTTTCGAATTCTTCTTCGTTGTAGGCGATGCCGCCGCCGGAACCGCCCATGGTGAACGATGGACGGATGATGGTCGGGAAGCCCAGCGTGCGCTGCACGGCCCACGATTCTTCCATCGAGTGCGCCACGCCGGAACGGGCCGAACCGAGGCCGATCTTGGTCATCGCGTCCTTGAACTTGGAACGGTCTTCCGCCTTGTCGATGGCTTCCGGCGACGCGCCGATCAGCTCGACGTTGTATTTCGCCAGCACGCCATTGTTGAACAGGTCCAGCGCGCAGTTCAGCGCCGTCTGGCCGCCCATCGTCGGCAGGATGGCGTCAGGACGCTCCTTGGCGATGATGCGTTCAACGACCGACCAGGTGATCGGTTCGATGTAGGTCACGTCGGCCATTTCCGGGTCGGTCATGATGGTCGCGGGATTGCTGTTGACCAGAATGACTTTGTAGCCCTCTTCGCGCAGGGCCTTGCACGCTTGCGCGCCGGAATAATCGAATTCGCAGGCCTGGCCGATCACGATCGGGCCAGCGCCAATAATCAGAATACTTTTGATATCTAAACGTTTAGGCATTTTTCTTTTTCTCCTCCGCAGCCATCAAGTTGATGAAGCGGTCAAACAGGTAAGCAACATCCATCGGGCCCGGCGACGCTTCAGGGTGGCCTTGGAAGCAGAAGGCCGGCTTGTCCGTGCGGGCAAAGCCCTGCAGGGAGCCGTCGAACAGCGATTCATGGGTCACGCGGCAATTCGCGGGCAGAGTTGCCGCGTCGACTGCGAAACCGTGGTTTTGCGAGGTAATCAAGACCTGTTTCGTTTCCAGGTCTTGCACCGGGTGGTTGGCGCCGTGGTGGCCGAACTTCATCTTCAGCGTTTTCGCGCCGGAAGCGATCGCCATGATCTGGTGACCGAGGCAGATGCCGAAGGTCGGGATGCCCTTCTCGATCAGCTCCTTGGTCGCGGCAATCGCGTAGTCGCACGGTTCCGGGTCGCCGGGGCCGTTCGACAGGAAGATGCCGTCCGGATTCAACGCCAGGGCGTCGGCGGCCGTCGCTTGCGCCGGCAGCACGGTGACTTTGCAGCCGCGCGCCGTCAGCATGCGCAGGATGTTGCGCTTGACGCCGTAGTCGAAGGCGACCACGTGGTATTTCGCGTCGGCGTCAGCCAGTTGGCCATAGCCTTCGCCCAAGGTCCATTCCGTTTCGCGGTACTCGTAGGCGGCCTTGCTCGATACCACCTTGGCCAGGTCCATGCCGGCCAGGCCGGGGAAGGAGCGGGCCAGTTCCAGCGCTTGCGCGGCGGATGGCTCATTGCCTTGCGTGCCGACCAGGATGGCGCCGCCCTGCGCACCTTTTTCACGCAGGATGCGCGTGAGCTTGCGTGTATCGATGCCGGCGATGGCGACGATATTTTCAGCTTTCAGGTAATCGGACAGGGAGAGCGTGGAACGGAAATTGGATGCCAGCAATGGCAGATCGCGGATGATGAGGCCAGCGGCGTGAACCTTGGATGACTCGACGTCTTCCGGGTTGACGCCCGTATTGCCGATATGCGGATAGGTCAGGGTGACCATCTGGCGGCAATAGCTTGGGTCGGTAAGGATTTCCTGATACCCGGTCATCGAGGTGTTGAAAACAACCTCGCCCGTGGTATGACCGGCGGCACCGATCGAAAAACCTTTAAAGATCGTTCCATCAGCAAGCGCTAATATGGCTGGAACGGCAGGGCCAGAAAAAAATGGCGGCAAGGGCAACTCCTGATAAAGTTACCGTAGCTGCGCCACGTCAGACCGACCGCCTAGTTACCCGAGCCAGATGCACTCAGGGTGTTTCAACGGTCATTTTGAATGAGGGGATGGGTAGTCGCTACGGTATATGTGTGATTGGCTAAACCTTTGAATTATAACCAAAAGGAAGCTTTTCCACAAGGAAGAAAATACAGAAGGCCCGGCATTTTTTTGCGCAGCAGCATAAATCCTGCGCCCCATGAAAAAAGCCGCCTGGCGTGCGCGAGGCGGCTGGTTCTGCAACTGCGGCGACTATTTAGGCTGTCAGAGCGGCAATGCCTGCTTTGGCGATTTGCGCATCTTCCGCCGACTTCACGCCCGAGACGCCGACGGCGCCCACGTAGTGACCATCAAACACGATGGGCACGCCGCCTTCAAGCAAGCCGTCGATTTCCGGCGCGCTCAGGAACGATACGCGGCCGCCATTGATCATCTCTTCATAGATGCGCGATTCGCGGCGGCCCAGTGCGGCCGTCTTCGCTTTCGATGGGGCGATGTGCGACGAGATCGGCGCCACGCCATCCATGCGCTGCAGCCACAGCAGGTGGCCGCCGTCGTCGACGATGGCGATCGCGACCGCCCAGTTATTCTTGACCGCTTCCGCTTCGGCGGCGGCAGCGATTTTCTTTACGTCGTCCAGGGTCAAAATCGGTTTCGATTGCATGGTGCGTCCTTGTTATGTTGAATCAAAATTGTATACGAAATGCGGGACAGAATAACGGCTTACTGCTCGCGTTTGGCTTTCAGCTTTTGCTTGAGCTGCGCCATGACGGCAAACGTCGCCTGCTCGCCCGCCAGGATGGCCTGGTTGCGGCTGTTGAAATCGTTGCCTTTCATGGTGCCCAGGCTGGGCTGAATCACCACGTCCGCATCCTTCAGTTCGAACTGGTTGATGCGCTGGCCCATGATGGCGAACGTTTGCATCAGCACTTCCATCGAGCTGATGGCCTTTTGCGTATCCGTTTGCGACGAGATATTCACGGCGATGATGAAATCGGCGCCCATGTCGCGCGCAAAGCGCACGGGCACGGGAGCGACGAGGCCGCCATCGACATAGGTGTGGCCGGCGATCGTCACGGGCTGAAATACGCCGGGCACGGCCGACGAAGCGCGCACGGCCATGCCGGTGTTGCCACGCTGGAACAGGATCGGCTGGCCATTTTTCAAATCGGTCGCCACCACGCCAAACGGTATTTTGAGTTTTTCCAGCGGCACGCCGCCGACGGCCTTGTTGACATAGCTTTGCAGCGCTTCGCCTTTCAGCACGCCGGACGACTTGCCGAACAGGGGCAAGGCCCAGTCGGAAATGGCCGCCTCGTCCATGTCGAAGGCCATCTTTTGCAGGGCGAAGCCGGAGTTGCCTGCCGCATACAGGGCGCCCACCACGCTGCCGGCGCTGGTGCCGGTGACGATGTCGGCGTGGATGCCCTGCGATTCGAGCGCCTTGATCACGCCGATATGCGCGAAGCCGCGCGCCGCGCCACCGCCCAGGGCCAGGCCGATCTTGATCTTGCGCGGCGTGACGACGATGGGTTCCGGTGGCGTCAATACTTGTATCGGTTTCGGGGCGGTGGTATCGCAGCCGGCCAGCGCAAAGGCGGCCAGGGCAAGCAGGGTCAGGCGTTTAGGGAACATGGTGGAGAGGGGGAACCGCACGCGGCAGTGGCAATAAAGGAGAGCCGATTGTAGCGCAAGCGGGGCCGCTGGCACTGAAGGCAGTCTTAAATGTTGATAGTGACAAGGTTCGTGCAGGCCGACTCTGCCACCCCACGGCTGCTAGACTGGCGCCTGGTTTGTTACTTGCTCCCGCTATGTCAGAACATCAATTTGCCGACAGCCGCACCTTGAGCGAACCGCTTGCGCAACGGCTGGCCACGCAGGCGCCCGCGCTGCGCTCATCGAACGCCATTTTGCTCAAGGGAACAGTATGAATCGACAATCCCTCATGACCATCGACTTGAGCGATATCAACTCGCCGCGCCAGTTGCATGCGGCGCTGGCCTCCGCGCTGGGTTTCCCTTCCTTCTACGGCATGAACTGGGATGCCTTCTGGGATGCCATCACGGGCCTGGTGCACATGCCGCAACAGCTGGAACTGCGCGGCTGGCCAGCCTTCGCCACGCGCCTGCCCGCCGAGGCGGCCATCCTGCAGCGTATCCTGGCGCGCATGGCGCAGGACATGCCGGCCCAGGCGGCGCACGTACGCCATACCTGAGCCTGCGACATTGTCTATTTCGAATACCCCTGCTCATTGAATTGCCCCGCATCCAAGGTCGCCCAGGCATGGCGAATGCCCCACCACATCAGATAGGCATTGCCGCCGCCGCGCGCGCGGAACCACGGTTTCACAGGGTCGATGGGGCGCACCTTGGCCGGCGGCAAGATCAACACGCCGGTCGTCTGGCCGGCGTCGCTGGCACCCGCCACCAGCACGTTCTGTCCAAAGTGATTCGCCTGCGCGATGCCCAGCGCCACGTTGGTCAAGGCCGTGGCGGCGCCCATTTCACCCAGCAAGGCTGGCGTATTGAAGCTCTGCTGGAGAAAATCGAAGGCCGGCAATTCCATCGTCAAGGTTTGCGCCAGGTGGCCGATGCGATCCGACGAGACCGGATCCGCATTGTGCGCGTCATGGATCACATAGCCGATCTCGGCATCGGTCTTGCGCCCATTCGCGGCCGCCTGCGCCAGCGTCGCCTGCCAGGCCTGCACCGTCGGCGGCGGCAAGCCCTTCTGCGCTGCAAAGGCGCTGACCTGCTGCGTGGCCGGATAGCCTATCCACGCCAGCGCATCGCGCTCCGTCTTGTAATGGGGACCGGCCAGGACCAGCAAGACCATGTTTTCATTGATCTGCTCATCTTTGGGAAAACTGGGCGCATCCCAGCTCATCACCCACACCGTTTCCTTCGGATGCGCCTGCAGATAGTCGAGGGCGGCCGCCAGAGACACAAAGCCCGCATTCGCGCCACCCTCCGTCACGCGCACGTCGGGCGGGGTGGACTTGGTCCAGGAGTTGGGGAAGTTCGGATTCCCGATGGAAAAAGTACTTGTAATTTGCTTGCGCAAGTCTTCCCCGGCGAGAAGGGGATCAAACCGTTCTGCAGGCAAAGCGTACTCAACATGGATACCGGCCAGTTCATTCCAGCCTTTTTTGTGTTTGAAGTCGTGGGCGTTATAAAAATAGGTGGGATTGGAAAAATACATGCCATGAAATCTTGCGATCATTTGGATTACATATTTACGATGATAGCCTTTGAAAGTACCTGTCAATTTATTTGATGATGCTATATCAGACACATATTTTAGTTCAGAAAATTTCTCTGGATATAGCTCCAACATATCATCTCTCTTATTCGGCCGCACCTTCCCCATAGCCCATAATAATTGCCACTCTGTTGAATAATCCTGACGCTGAAGCGGATTTAACCATTGCACGCCCACCACTTGCGCCATGAATGGCTGGGCAATCATTTTTTCATTCTCACGGCCATCTTTGCTCGCCGGATGCGTCATGCATGCCGATAAAGCCAGGCCCGCCAGCAGTGCCGCCAAGTTGCGAAAGGAAAAGAAAAGGTTCATTTTTCACCCTGTTCAGCTCGTCAAGAGCGCCATCTGGCGCACCATCCCCATCGTCTACTTTGAATACCCCTGTTCATTGAACTGTCCCGCATCCAGGGTGGCCCAGGCATGCCGGATGCCCCACCACATCAGATAAGCATTGCCGCCGCCGCGCGCGCGGAACCACGGTTTCACGGGGTCGATCGGCCGCACCTTGGCCGGCGGCAAGATCAGCACGCCCGTCGTCTGTGCGGCATCGCTGGTGCCCGCCACCAGCACGTTCTGGCCAAAGTGATTCGCCTGCGCGATGCCCAGCGCCACGTTGGTCAAGGCCGTGGCGGCGCCCATTTCACCCAGCAAGGCTGGCGTATTAAAGGTCTGCTGGAGAAAATCGAAGGCCGGCACCTCGGTCGTCAAGGTTTGCGCCAGGTAGCCGATGCGATCCGACGAGACCGGATGCGCATTGTGCGCGTCATGGATCACATAGCCGATCTCGGCATCGGTCTTGCGCCCATTCGCGGCCGCCTGCGCCAGGGTCGCCTGCCACGCCTGCACCGTGGGCGGCGGCAAGCCCTTCTGCGCAGTAAAGGCGCCGACCTGCTGCGTGGCCGGATAGCCTATCCACGCCAGCGCATCGCGCTCCGTCTTGTAATGGGGACCGGCCAGGACCAGCAAGACCATATTTTCATTGATCTGCTCATCTTTCGGAAAACTGGGCGCATCCCAGCTCATCACCCACACCGTTTCCTTCGGATGCGCCTGCAGATAGTCGAGGGCGGCCGCCAGAGACACAAAGCCCGCATTCGCGCCACCCGCCGTCACGCGCACGTCAGGCGGGGTGGACTTGGTCCAGGAGTTGGGGAAGTTCGGGTTGCCGATTGAAAAAGTACTTGTAATTTGCTTGCGCAAGTCTTCCCCGGCGAGAAGGGGATCAAACCGTTCTGCAGGCAAAGCGTACTCAACATGGATACCCGCCAATTCATTCCAGCCTTTTTTGTTTTTTACATCATGCGCATTGTAGAAATAGGTAGGATTTGAAAAGTACATACCATGAAATGGAGATATCAACTCATTGGCATACTTAATGTGGAAATTTTTAAAACTCCCCTTCCCATTAAGGGAAGACGCTATTCCAGAAACAGATCTCACACTGGAAAAAATAGCCGGATGCAACTCAACCATATCATCCTTTTCATTCGGCCCAACCTTTCCAAGAGTCCAAAGTAG
This sequence comes from Janthinobacterium sp. PSRC1-1, assembly GCF_049897525.1. Classification (NCBI taxonomy): domain Bacteria; kingdom Pseudomonadati; phylum Pseudomonadota; class Betaproteobacteria; order Burkholderiales; family Oxalobacteraceae; genus Janthinobacterium; species Janthinobacterium sp. PSRC1-1. The sequence goes on along the minus strand of NZ_JAFCWK010000009.1, from coordinate 209,319 downwards.
CTGCCACTCGGTAGGATAGTCCTGTCGCTGCAGGGGATTTAGCCATTGCACACCTACTACTTGTGCGATAAATGGCTTCGCAGTATCTTTTTCTATTTTCTCAACATTCATTTCCGTTTTAACGGCACACGAGGATAAACCTATCGTCGCCATCATCGCAGCCAATGCATTAAATATAAAATTTTTAGCCATAATTACCTACCTTAATCAATAAAATTCCACAATAAAATTCAGAGTGCACTGTTTTCACGCGAATTCTTTATTTTCCCCGGCATAGTTCCATCTATTGATGTTCTTGCCCAATGCGCAACAGTTTTTTCATTCATACGCCCTTCTTTAAAATATTCCTTGAAAATTTTCATTTGTTCACTATCCTCAAAATCAATAAGAAACCGCCAATCCGCCATCGTCCTCAACTCCCGCAAATCCGTTTCCAACAGATGGCAGCAGCCCACGGCCACGTCATACGCCAGTGCCTTTCTGGAATGCTCGCTATTGGTCAAAATGGTGGAGTGATCGGTGGCATAGGTGCCGACATTGCCAGCCAGGCCCGCCTGGATTTTCCGCTGGCGCCATGCTGTGTATTGCGCGCTCGCCGTCTCGGGATGGTCTTCTTCCGTGACGTGTTTGCCTTTCTCGACCTTGCCTTCGCGCTTGGCCATCATGCGCAGGGAGGCGTGGTATTCGTATTGCAGTGCCGCTTCGCTCTCCTCGTTGCCGCGCGCCGCATCGGTTCGCTGTTTTTCGCCATGCAGGCCGCCACGCGGTATCTCCAGCTCGCGCTCGCCATGGAACGGGTCGCCCTGCGGATGGGCGGCATCCTTGTTGCGATCCCAGCCATGCGGATGCAGTCCCATGTCAAAGCTGGGGCAGATCTCGCCAAACAACTTCGCCTGCGGGAAGAAGGTCTCTGGCAGGTCGGGCGCTTCCAGCGGGATTTTCCAGTACTTGTCGGGCGAGGCATTGATACGCTTGCGCATCAAGGTGGTGGCCACGATGACAATGGGCGCAAACGCCACGGTGAGTATCTTGAACAGCCAGTGCTCTTGCGCTTCCAGGCCCTTGGCCACGCTATACGTGGAAATCATGGAAGGCGGATTCCAGAAATGGTCGCTGCCAAAGTCGATGGCAGGACGATGATCGCCCCAGTAGTCGTACGCGCCTTTTATGCCGACAGGAAAACCCTCGGCAAACACGCGCTGGGTAAATATTTCCTCGCCGCCTGCCCTGGCGATTTCGCCCGGGTCAAGCTTGCCATGGCGGTCTTTCTTTGGCAGGCCATTCTTGTCCAGCACAGGGCCGGCCAGGCCGCGCCAGCCCATGCCTTGCACCGTCAAGGAGGAAATCACCTGGTCGTGCGGATTGCAATACAGGGTCACGCGTCCCACGGTTGCGCCCCGCACGCCATAACTGTCAATATCGTGCTGCGCCTTGAACGGGTGGTGCGCACTGCTCATGGCCTGGTCGATTTTCCCGGCTGGCCATTGTGCGGCGCGCCGCTCGCCGATGAGGGCGAAGAAGGCCGCCAGCGTGTCGAAGCGCGCCGCAGCCGTCTGGCGACCCGTGCTGCCATCGGCCGCCTTCAGATTCGACGACGTCCAGTTCTCCGCCATATTGTCTTCCACCACGCTGTACGGCGGATTGCACAGGACATAATTGTCGGCAATGCAAGGCCACTGCCGACCGTGCGCATCGGCCACCTTGGGCAACCGCTCGCCCAGGAAGGCTGCCGCCATGCTGACCATATTGCCCTGGCTATGGCACACGATGGTAATCGGCACATCGGCCTGCTTTTGGCGAATGGCCTCGATCAGCCGGGCCAGGCGGTAGGCGGCCAGCACGAAATACGGCCTTGGCGGGCAGGCATACACCTGCCTGTCATTGGTGGGGTTCATGTGCTGGATCTGCATCCACAAAAACAGCTGGTCCGACAAGCCTTCGCCCCACAGGTCCGGCAGCGAACTGCAGCCATTGGCGAACGGCCCGCCGCCCCAGTAATTCTGCTCGTTCAGGAATATGCCGTCGCCATACGTCTGCAACTCCTCGTCATTGGCCGCATAACCCCAGCGAAAGCGGATCACGGGCGAATAGCCATCGCCTTCCATGAAGGTTCTGGGTTTCATCAGCGGGTTAATGAAACCGTCGCGCGTCAGCTGCTTCAGATAGCGGGCCGGCGTCATGGCGATGCCCTCTTGCGTGCCGCGATCAGGATCATGCTGGCGCCGGTGCAAACGTGCATTCAATCCCGCGCACAGACCGGTTTCGGCTTCGTCATACCACTCGCCATCGGAATTGACGCCATGCACGAAAATCATGATGCCTGGCAAGGGCAAGCGTGTGCTAATGAGTAACTTGTCGTGATCGAAGCGCAACAGGCCGTCTTTTTCGCCTATCTGCAGGTATTTGCTTTCATCGAAGGGCAAGGAACCCGCCTTGGGCCTGTGTACGCTCATGCCTGACTCCCGTGAATGATGGACAACGCAATATCCACGCTCAGTCGCGCGGCCTGAAAATACGTACCTTGAGTTTTTCCAGGCTGTCGCCCACGATGGCGGCACCCTTGCCTTCGCTGTCGGCATCGACCACTTGCTGCGAACCATCTTCGCGCTCGACGACGATCTTGACGCCGCTGACGGGACTGCCGTCGAGGCCGGAAAGCACCTGCGGCATGCGGCCCAGGTCGCCCTCGTCAAAGCTTGGCAATTCAGCCTTGCTGCTGGCCGGGCCATTCCAGTGATGGCCATCGGTCTTGATGGTCAGCGCACCCGGCCCACCCAGTTCCACGTTGCCGCCCGCCAGTTTCAGATAGGCGCCACCGGCCGTCATGAACGTGATTTCATCCTGCGCCATGCCGATCATGCGGGTATTGGCCGTCAATTTCAGGGCCTTGGCGGCGTTCAGCTGCATCTCGTCAAACTGGCTCTGCATGAGAAATTTGCCATGGTGCGCGATCTGGGTGATGCCGCCCTTGTGGGCAAACACGGAAACGCCCTCGCCGGCCTGCATGCTGCAGCGCTGGCCCGCGATCACATGTACATGCTGCTGCGCCACCGTGTCGACATTCACGCCGGCATAGCTGACGATGGTCTTCGGGCTGCTCAGCGCCAGCCCCGCGGGCGCCGTCAGGCTGGCAGCGGGCGCCACGGCACCAGCCACCGCCTCTTTCAAGGCGGCGGCGGGCGCTGCGTCGACCGGCAGCGCCTGGTGCGCGCCAGCGTATTCGCCCAGCGATTTGAACAGGTCCAGGCACTCCTGCATCAGCGCCAGATGTTCCTCGGCGGATAACTGCCCGCCTGTCGCGTCGAGCCGCTGCCAGGCCGACAGCAGCAGCGCCTTGCCGCTGCGGATCGCGCCGCCATGATCGCTACGCAACTCGAATCCGTCGCCGCGCTGCCGGCCGGCGCCGCCCGCGCGCGGCTCGACCAGGAACCCAAGGTTGAGCTCAGTGGTGGCGTGATCGCTGGCCAGCTGGGCGCTGATCTGCCGGGGCGTGTCGTCAAAACGCAGCTGATTGCCGCCCTGGCCGCGCACTTCGCGGCTGCGCATGCCCGCCAGGTAGCGGTTGCCCGGCAGTGCGCCGCGCTTGCTGAGTGCAGGCGGCGGCGCCACGGCATTGAACAATTGTCCCAGTACAATCGGGCGGTCCGGGTCCCCTGCCAAAAATCCGATCAGCACTTCCGAGCCGATGCGCGGCAATGCCAAGGTGCCACACTGGTGCGCGCTGCCCTGTCCATCGCCAGCCCAGTTGCTGACGATGCGCAGCCAGGCCGTGTCGCGCTCCGTATCCGAGGCGCCGGAACCTTGCGCATGTGCATGGTCGGCAGCGCGGGTGGCGGGGAAACGCACCTTGATGCGCCCTTGCGCGTCGCAATACACTTCTTCACCGCTGGGGCCGACGACGATGGCGCTTTGCAGCTGCGGCTGGGGCACATCGCGCTGCGGATCGAATGCGGGCACCAGGGCCACGCTGGAACGCACGCAGCGAAAGCGCATGCGATAACGCGGCGTTTCCGGCCCCGTCTCGCCTGCCACCCAGGTTGCGCCTTGCGCCAGCCAATCACTGGCGGCGAACAGACGCGCGATGCGCGCATCCAGGGCGCGCGGCAAGTTGTTACTGGCATGCACTTCCAATGCCGTGACAAAGAAACGCCGGGCATCTGGCCGATGCTGGTCGATTTCCGGATGACCTTCCAGGCTGAACTGCTGGCCGGCGCACAGCGAGCGCACGACGCCCTCGCCATGAAAACACTTGGTTTCCACGTCATGGCGCGCCATCGCCAGCAAGCCCAGCTGACGGAAATCTTCTGCGTCATTGCCCATGTGCGGCGTCGCCACAAAATAGTCGTCGAGGCTGGCTGCAAGGCAATTGCCGCTGGCACCCTGATCGGCCATGCCGTCCGCATCCGTCTGCATGAACTGGCGGTTGCGCGGGGCCGCATAATCCCAGCTATGACGCCCCATGCTGCCTGGCTGCAGGGTGCGCACGGCGCCCCAGGCCGTGATGGTATCGCTCTCTTCGGTGGCGTCCGCCCGGTGGTAGCGGATGACAGGCGCCACGTTCTCCGGCAGGCGGCTGGCGTCGTCGAACAGCAACAAGACATGCGACGGCATGGCGTCGGACGCCCCATGCCGTGCGGCGCCAGGCTGGATGACCCAGGAAATGCCGCGCCGCCGCAGCAGGCGCCGGATGAATGCGGCATCGGATTCATTGTGCTGCATGGTCAGTTCGCGCGCCGGAAAGTGACGCCCGGCCAGGGCCTGATCGATTTCGCAAGCAAACGTGGCGCCGATGATGGTGTTGCCCAGCCGCCATTCAGCAATCAGCAATTCGACGATCTCCAGCTCCGTCTTGCCACGGAACACACGCGTATTGCGGCGTTTTTCCATCAAGGTCAGCGCATCGTGCAGCACCAGCTGGTAAGTGGCGAGGCCGCCATCGCTCAATCCGGCAGACGCCTGCGCGACGATGCCGCACACGCTGCGCAACTGCCCTGCGTCGGTAACGATCTGCAACTCGGCCGGCACACCGATGAACTGCTTGAGCGGCAAGTGCGCATCGAGCGAGACGCAACGTATGCGGTACTCCAGGCCGGCGCAAATGGCCTCGCGGCCATCGACCTGCTGCGGCAACAGCACATCGTCGTTGATTCCGTCCGCATACGCCAGCCGCAGGCGCAATGGCCGGTGATGGGCGTTCAGTTCCTTCGCCGCCAGCATGAACTGCATGAATTCGTCCGCGCTCTCCATTCATCCTCCCCCTGTGCCGATACGCCTCGCTCCCAGCTCATCAGTATTCATACATTTGCCGGCTGCCAATTGCGGCGCATCAAGCGGCACCGGGAAATCGGATGTCATAGCACATGGCGTCACAGTCGCGGCTGGCGTCTCCGTTCAGCAAGCGCGCGCCCTGCCCCAGGCCTGCTGCGCCCTGCTCCATCCTGTCCGTCAGGCTGCTGCCATGCACGTCGGCAGCGCGCAGGATCAGACGGATTTCGTATTGCATGCATGGCAAGCCAAACAGGCTCAACATGTTTTTCAAGGCCAGCGCAGCGGAATGTCCGGGGAGAAAATCGTCAAACTGTGCCCGGCTCAAGGGCCCCAGATACAGGCGCAGGCGCAAGTCCCGGCGCCGGCAGCGCGCGCCCAGCATGGCACCCTGCCCCAGGCTCACATTGCTACGATTGAGCAGGGAATGCTCATCGCTTGGGCGCACGTGCCAGGTGCTGACGAAGGACTCGATACGCAAGGGCACGCCGAAATAATCCGCCAGCACATCGGCCATCAACTCGGCGCTGACGGGCCGCTGACGGAGTGCCGCAGCGTAGTAAGCAAGCGCTTCCGGCGGCAGCGCGCCAGCACTTGCCAGGCGCGACGGCCAGGCGCCAGCCAGCGCCAGTTGCAACGACAAAAACCCGGGGCGGCCGCTTGCGTCGGCCTGGCACTCGATCCGGCTGCCAGCCCAGGCCTGATAAAACAGCACGGGCGCGCGTTGCGACAAGGCATCGAGAAAGGCACGCGCGCCGGCATTGCCCGTGGCCCGCTCCTGGCGCACCAGCCGCTCCGTATAGTGCAGGGGCAAGGTGCCATTCACACCCAGCAAGCCCATGAAACTGGGCCGCAGGTGCAGGCGGCCATGCTCGCTGTCATGCCACACCGCCTCTATCTCGCAGGCGGGAAACGCCAGCGCAACGCTCTGATGGAAACGCAAGCCATCGTGCAATGCGGTATCGGCGCACGCGCCCTGCCGGCATAGCCAGCGTTCGAGCAGGCGCACGGTCTGGAAGAAACCGAAACGGTATGGCGCCTGGGATAGCAGCGCGATTACGCCAGTGCTTGCTGGCCATTGCGGGGCGGACATCTCAGCAACTCCTTCCCACTTTTGTGCGAAATGACGAACAAACGGCAATAGCTGTTGACATGCACATACATCCCAAGCACATGCTCGATCACTTGCGCAAAGACGTGCAGGCCGCTGCCGACGTAGGCTTCTTCATCCACCGTCAGCAAGACGTCGATGCCAAATACCAGCACGCCGCCACTGGCGTCGGGCATCCAGGTGCTGCTGGCGCGCTGCGTCAAGGCCTGGATGCCTTGAATTTGCCGTTGTGACATGAGTGAAGCAGGCAAATCATGCAGCGCCAGCATTTCCTGGAACAACGCCAGACCATCCTCCAGCAGAGACTGATGATTCAACGACAACAATGCCAGTAAACGGGCTTGCGCAGGCAAGTCGGCTTTAAAGCGATACGCCGGACTCGGCTGGCGCAACAGGCGCACCGGCAGCGCGCCAGCCGGCCCCTCGTGCCGCAGATCGCCATCCGGCGCACCGACTGGCAATGCACTCGGCAAGTTGCGATTGCTGCAAGTCAGGTCCACCGATACCGTCGTTATCCCGGCATAGGTATCGTCCTCGTCGCCGTCGACAAACGCCAGGCTGCTTTCATAACCGGGATGGCTGAGCGCCCGCGCCTCATCGCGCCGCGCCACCCAGTAACGGCTCTTCGCGCCGCCAGCCTGCCCATGGCGCATGGCATAAAACGGCTGGCAGTGCGTCAGCGTGCCGGCATGGGCGCCCTGCCGCAGCAGGCGCACGGCATCGACACTATGAATGTCATACGCGTGCGCATATTTATGCTCGGCCAGCAGCGGATACTCGCTGTGCATTTGCGTCAGCCGGATCGGCGCTGCTGCCTGCTGGAACAAATTAATCACCGGCGTGCAGGCAAGCAGCAAATTGCTTGCCGATACAGACCGCAGCAGGCGTGCGCCAGCGCTGCTGGCAGCGATGTTCCGCAGGCCCAGATGCAAGGTCCAACGCTGGCATCCAGGCGGCAAGTGTGGTGTGATCTGGCCTAGGTCGATATCAAAAAACTGAAATTTGTCAGGGCAGGCAAAGTATTCTGTCAGCAGGCAGTAGGCACGATGCGAGCCCGGCCGACGCGGCAACAGCGCCTCCTCCGGCAAAAAACCGACGGCACGCAGCGGCACTTGCGCCAGCGGCAACTGCACGCCGCCGGCCTCGATCCAGGCGTATGCGGCATGCAAAAACAGGGTATCGCGCAAGGTGGCCGTCAGCGATGGCGTGCCATCGATGAAGACGCGCACGGCAGGCAGCCTCAATTGCTCCAGCGTACCGGTGGCCGACGTGGACACGATATCGATGGCGATCGCAGTCGCTATGTCGGACGGTAAATTGACCGCCGCAGCAACATCCATCACGGGAACGAAGCGCGCGCCGGCAAGGCTGAGCGGCGCCAGCACCACATCATAGGCGGTGCGAAACTTGCAGACGATGCCCTGATATGGCGGTGCATGCATCAAGGTTCCGCGCGGCAAGATATCGATGCCGTCGCGCGCCTGGCCCGGCACGCCGCTGGCGTCCACGTGGGCAATCGAACACGCGGGAAATGGCCTCAGGTAGTGTGGAAAATTCACTTCCAGCATGGACTCGGTGAAAACATGGCGTGCGTCATCGATCTTCTTGGCCGTGCGGGCATTGCACAAGGCATATGCCTCGATCAGACGCTCGATATGCGGGTCCTGGCAACTGTTGCCAGTCAGACCCAGTGCACCGGCGACGCCGGGATAGCGGGCGCCAAATTCCTGCTGATGCGTGCGCAGCATGCCCAGTTCCAGTTCATAGTATTTCAGCAACGATTCCATGCTGGCAGCTCCAAAGCAGGGCGGGCGACACAGGTCGCCAGACGGAAACTGCATTATTCAATAATGATAGAAAAGTAAGTTGCGCAGGAACAATAAGTCGAGCCGCGGCATGGCAGCGGCATCGTTCCCTGCCGAAATATGCTTGACAGCCCCGCCCCACATCCCTTACATTAAGTGCATGTCCTCCTTCAAACATTCCTCCCCTTCCCTGCTGTCGCTATCGCGACTACTGCTAGCACGCGCATAAGTTTGCCGCATTGCTTCGCCTGGCCACACGCCGGCGTGTTTCAAAAACCCTGGAAGGTTTGATGATGTTTGCACCATCCCCCGCTATACCCGTAACTTCTGACGCGACCGCCCCCGCTGGCGCCGTTGCTCTGCTTTGCCTGCTAAAACTACCGACCGCTTGCCTGGCCTAGTGTTGCGTGGCCGCCCGGCAAGCTTGCGCCACAACCATTGATTTCCCCCTATCTTCAGGAGTACCCGATCATGATGTTGCAAAACCCAGCTTCCAAATACCGCGCTTTTCCTCCCGTCAAATTGACCGACCGTCAATGGCCGAACCAGATCATCAGCAAACCGCCTATCTGGATGAGTACCGACTTGCGCGACGGCAACCAGTCCTTGATCGAGCCGATGAGCGCGGAAAAGAAGCTGCGCTTCTTCGAGATGCTGATCGCCATCGGCCTGAAGGAAATCGAAGTGGGTTTCCCATCGGCATCGCAGACGGATTTCGACTTCGTGCGCAAACTCGTCGATGAAGGCCGCATCCCGGACGACGTCACCATCATCGTGCTGACCCAGTCGCGCGAAGAATTGATACGCCGCACAGTGGAATCGGTCGTCGGCGCCAAGCGCGCCATCGTGCACCTGTACAACTCCGTGGCGCCCGTGTTCCGCAAGGTCGTGTTCGGCATGTCGCGCGAAGAAATCACCAACATCGCCACCACCGGCACCACCCTGGTCAAACAGCTGGTGGCGCAGCATCCGCAAACGGAATGGGGCTTCGAATACACGCCGGAATCGTTTTCCACCACGGAACTCGATTTCTCCAAGCATATCTGCGACGCCGTCAGCGCCATCTGGAAGCCGACGCCGGCCAACAAGATGATCATCAACTTGCCATCGACCGTGGAATGCAGCACGCCCAACGTATATGCGGACCAGATCGAATGGATGTCGCGCAAGCTGGCGCGCCGCGATTCCATCATCATCAGCGTGCACCCGCATAACGACCGCGGCACGGCCGTCGCGTCGGCCGAGCTGGCCGTGATGGCGGGCGCCGACCGCGTGGAAGGCTGCTTGTTCGGCAATGGCGAGCGCACGGGCAACGTCGACCTCGTCACTTTGGCGATGAATTTGTACACGCAGGGCGTGCATCCGGGCCTGGATTTCTCCGACATCGATACCGTGCGCAAGTGCGTGGAAGAGTGCAACCAGTTGCCCGTCCACCCGCGCCACCCGTATGCGGGCGACCTGGTCTTCACGGCATTCTCCGGCTCGCACCAGGATGCCATCAAAAAAGGTTTTGCCAAGCAACAACCGGACAGCATCTGGGAAGTGCCGTATTTGCCGATCGACCCGGCCGACCTGGGCCGCAGCTACGACGCCGTGATCCGCGTCAACAGCCAGTCCGGCAAGGGCGGCATGGCGTACTTGCTGGAACAGGAATACGGCCTGGTCTTGCCGCGCCGCCTGCAGATCGAATTCTCGCGCGCCGTGCAAGCCGTGGCCGACGCCACGGGCCGCGAAATCGCCGCGCAGGATATCCACGACATCTTCCAGAAGGAATACCTGCAGCAGACGGCGCCGTACGCCTACGCCGCGCACCGCATGGTGGAAGACACCAGCAGCGACGAGTCCGTGCAAATCGACATCAGCCTGTCGCACCGCCAGACGCCGCTGGCCCTGCAAGGCGGCGGTAACGGCCCCATCGACGCCTTCGTCAATGCGCTGGGCCTGGACATCAAATTGATGGATTACCATGAGCACTCGATCGGCTCGGGCGCCAACGCGCAAGCGGCGTGCTACGTGGAATTGCGCCTCGATAATGGCCCGACCCTGTTCGGCGCCGCCATCGACAGCAATATCGTCACCGCCTCGTTCAAGGCCGTCTTGTCGGCCGTGAACCGCCGCATCGGGCAGACGGAGGCCGAAAAAACAACAGCGGCCGACGTGGCGGCCAGCGCCGCCTGAGCACGACTCGGGCACCCCTCATAGGGAGAAAAAGCGGTATGGCTTGATCGCCGTGCCGCTTTTTCATTTCTCCAAAGCAATTGTTGCTGCAAAAGAAGTATCTTGCACCGTATAATCGTTTCATAATAAGACCACCGGAGACAGATTATTAGCTACCGAGGGAATCAGTATGAAATTGACGGATATGAAGATAGGCGTGCGCCTGGGCGCCGGTTTTGGCGTGGTGCTGCTGCTGATGGCAGTGCTGGTAGGCACGGGATTGTTGCGCCTGGAAAAAATCGGCGGGCTCAGCGAGTCCATCATCGAGCAAGACTGGGCCAAGGCCGACGCCATCGCCACCATCCGCAGCACCACGCGTTCGAACGCGGCGCTCGTTCTGGAACTGTTCATCCATGAAGATCCTGCCCGCGCCAACGCCATCCACGGCGAAATCGATGCCAACAAGGCCATCATCAGCGATGCGCTGGTCGTGCTCGACCGTCTGGTCGTGCTGCCTGAAGGCAAGGAACTGCTGGCTACCCTGAAGCAGCAGCGCAAGGCCTATGTCGTCTCGTTCAGCCAGGCCGACAAGCTGCTGATGGCGGGACAACGCGCGGAAGCGGCCGTGCATGTGCGCGACGATACGCTGCCCGCCCTGAACCGCTTGCAAAAGACGGTGAACCAACTGAACGAGCTGCAGCGCGCGGTGGTCGTGCATGGCGGCCAGCAAATCCAGCACAATATTACAGCAGCCAATATGCTGATGGCCAGCCTGGGCACGGCCGCCCTGCTGCTGGGCGTGCTCTTTGCCTGGTGGGTCACGCGCTCGATCACCACGCCCATCGCGTATGCCCTGCGCGTGGCGCAAGCCGTGGCCGCAGGCGACCTGAGCAGTAAAATCGTGGCCGACGGCAAGGATGAAACGGGCCAGCTGCTGCAGGCGCTGCGCGACATGAATACCAGCCTGGCCACCATCGTGGGGCAAGTACGTGGCGGCACGGGCACCATCGCCGTGGCGTCGAGCCAGATTGCCAGCGGCAATGCCGACCTGTCGGCCCGCACGGAAGCGCAGGCCAGCGCGCTGGAAGAAACGGCCTCGTCGATGATCGAACTGACGAGCACCGTACGCAGCAACAGCGACAATGCGCGCCAGGCGGACAGCCTGGCCCGCTCGGCATCCACCATCGCCCAGCGCGGCGGCACGGCCATGGCGGAAGTGATCGGCACCATGGATGCCATCAATGCCTCCTCGCGCAAGATCGTCGACATCATCGCCGTCATCGACGGCATCGCCTTCCAGACGAATATCCTGGCCCTGAACGCGGCCGTGGAAGCGGCGCGTGCCGGCGAACAGGGACGCGGCTTTGCCGTGGTGGCCACCGAAGTGCGCAACCTGGCGCAGCGCTCGGCGGCGGCGGCCAAGGAAATCAAGGAACTCATTGCCGACTCCGTCAACCGCGTGGGACAGGGCGCGCAGCTGGTCAGCCAGGCGGGCGCCACGATGGATGAAGTGGTGGCCAGCGTGGGCCGGGTCAGCGCCATCGTCGGTGAAATCAGCGTCGCCAACCACGAGCAGAGCGAAGGCATCGAGCAGATCAATGCCGCCATCATGCAGATGGACCAGACAACCCAGCAGAATGCGGCCCTGGTCGAGGAAGCGGCCGCGGCAGCGGCAGCCATGCACGAACAGGCGGGCGAACTGGAAACCCTCGTCAGCCAGTTCAAGCTGGAACAGAACGCCAGCGCCAAGGCGCCGCCCCGCCCTGCGCCAACCGCCACCCCGCGCTTGAACTAGTTCAGCTATTCCACCTGGCGCGCCAGGCGGATGCCGGAAAATTGCCAGCGCGCACCAGCCGGAAAGAAATTGCGGTAGCTGGCGCGCGCATGGCCGGCCGGCGTGGCGCACGACGAGCCGCGCAGCACATACTGGTTCAGCATGAACTTGCCGTTGTACTCGCCCAGCGCCCCGGGCGCCGTGCGGTAGCCGGGATATGGCGCGTAGCTGCTGCTGGTCCACTGCCAGCAGTGGCCGAACATTTGCCGCAGTCCCGCTCCCGGCGCACCAGCGGCCGGATGCAGCTGCCCCGTTTCCACGGCGACGCCTTGCGCCGCCACTTCCCACTCCGCTTCCGTCGGCAGGCGCGCGCCAGCCCAGTGCGCATAGGCATCGGCCTCGAACAGCGACAAATGCGTGGCCGGCGCCTGCAGGTCGAGCGGGCGCAGCCCGAACAAGGTGAATTCCTGCCAGTGACCCGCCGCGTCGCGCTGCCAGTACAGCGGACATGCCAGCTGCGCGCTGCGCACCCAGTCCCAGCCTTCGGCCAGCCACAGGTGCGCCGAGCGGTAGCCGCCCGCCTCGATGAAGGCGAGAAACTCGCCATTCGTCACCAGCGCAGTGGCCAGCTCGAACGGCGCCACATATTGCGGATGGCGCGGCAATTCATTGTCGAAGCAAAAACCGTCGCCCGCATGGCCGATCTGCGCCAGGCCGCCGTCAAACGCAAGCCAGGCCGTGGGCTGCGCGGGTTGTTGCGCTGGCGGCGCGGCGTTGTCAAGATAAGGGGGAAACAGCGCGCTCTGCGCCAGCAAGTGTTTCACGTCCGTCAACAGCAACTCCTGGTGCTGCTGCTCGTGTTCGAGGCCCAGCGCCAGCAGCATGGTCAGGCGTTCGCGCTCGGGCCGCGCCAGCTCGCCCGCCAGCAGGCGGGCGATGCGCGCATCGACATCGATCCGGTAGGCGCGCACTTGCGCCATGCCGGGGCGCGTCAGCAAGCCCCGCTGGGCACGCGGATGCTTCTCGCCCACGCCGTTGTAATAGGAATTGAACAGCACGCGGAAGGCGGGGTGAAATGGCGCGAACGCCGCTTCCATGCTTTCCAGAATAAACGTTTCGAAAAACCAGGTGGTATGCGCCAGATGCCATTTCACGGGACTGGCGTCCGGCATCGACTGCGCGCCGCAATCCTCGTCGGACAGGGGTTCGGCCAGCAGTAGCGAGTGCTGGCGCACTGTATTGTAATAATCGATCAGCATGGTAGTTTTTTGTCTTGTGTTGGCATCTTGAACGCCTGACAAAACCGTAGCGAGCGGCAGTGATTTGTGGCTAAGAAGCGCAACCGTACTTTAGTACGGTGAGCATCGCAGGCCGCAAAGCGCGACGCGCAGTAGGTTTGGTCAGGCGTTGTTAGTCTCTGATGACACGGGCGTAAATGACGGCAAACCACTGCTGCGGGTCCGTCCAGACTTGTACGGTGGAAAACCCCGCCTGCTCCAGCAAGCCGACGAAGCTGGCGCGCGTGTATTTATAGCTGTCTTCCGTATGGATGCGTTCGCCTTTCGCGAAGCGCCGCTGGCCACCTTTCCAATGGACAACTTGTTCGCTGCGCGCTTCCAGGTGCATTTCCACGCGGCGCTCGTCGGCATTGAAAAAGCCGTGGTGCTGCCAGGCGCGCACGTCGAAGTCCGCGCCGATCAGGCCGTTCACGTGGCGCAGCATGTTCAGGTTGAAGGCGGCCGTGACGCCCAGCGCATCGTCATAAGCGGCGTCGAGGATGGCGTCGTCCTTGATCAGGTCGACGCCGATCAGCAAGCCGCCATCGCCGTCCGCATTCGCGCGCAGGCGGCGCAAAAAAGCGGTCGCTTGTTCAGGCGCAAAATTGCCGATCGACGAGCCGGGATAGAAGAACAAGCGCCGCGCCTCGCGCACGCTGTCGGGCAAGTCCAGGCGGCTGGAGAAATCCAGGCCCAGGCCCGTCATCTCGATGTGCGGAAAGCGCTGCTGCAGCCGGCCCAGCGATTCACTGAGGAAATCATAGGAAATATCCACGGCCACATACTGGGCCGGGTGCAGCAGGGGGAACAGGCTGGCGGCCTTGGCGCAATTACCCGCCCCCAGGTCGATCAGGGTGCTGCCCGGCCCCACGGCGTGCGCGATCTCGGCGCCGTGACGGGCGAAGATGGCCGCCTCCGTGCGCGTCGGATAATACTCGGGCAAGGCGCAGATGGCCTCGAACAGTTTCGAGCCCAGCGCGTCGTACAGGTACTTGGGCGAGGTCCAGGCCGCGCGCGCCAGCAGGCCGCTGCTGATCTCGACTATCGTGGCAGGAGTGGCGCTGGCCACTCGGACGTTGCTGGCGGGAGACAAATCTGACTGCGGTTGCGCGAGTGGCATGGTCATGGGTTGGCGTCGTCTATCAAGGTTCACGAAGGGCTTGCACGGTCAGCCACCGGGCGCCGCCCCTGCCACAGTGGTTTGCGGGCGCCTTTTCCGATGACTTTTTCCCATCATAGCGGAATCCGCACAAGCCAGCCGTGCGACAGGTAACGCAAGATCAAATGAGCAGTGTGCACACAAAGTGGGTATTGCCCAGCAAGAATGATAAGCCTGTCGTATACTACACATTGCCGGCCAAACAATCCGCGCCCCTTTGCAGTTCCCAGGCCCCCCTCTCCCCCGCGTGCCTCCCTTTACGATAGCCGTTATTAATCAAGATCACCATGCTCGAATTGCGCCATCTGTCGAAGTCCTATGCCCATGCCCGTCCCGTGCTGGCCAACATTTCCTGCCGCTTCAAGGCAGGGGAATTCATCGCCATCATGGGTGACTCGGGCGTCGGCAAGTCGACCTTGCTGAACCTGATCGCCGGCCTCGATACGCCCGATGCGGGTGCCGAAGCGCACCCTATCCTGGTGGACGGCATCGCCATGTCCAGCCTCGATGACGCCGCCGCCACCCGGCTGCGTCGCGCCCGCATGGGCTTTATCTTCCAGGCCTTCCACGTCTTGCCGCACCTGACCCTGCTGCAAAACGTGGCCCTGCCGCTGCTGCTCAACGGACTGCCCCAGGAGCGTGCCGCCAGCATGCTCGAAGCGGTCGGCCTGGGCGGCCGCGGCGGCGACTTTCCGCAGCAATTGTCCGGCGGCGAAATGCAGCGCGTGGCCATTGCCCGCGCGCTCGTGCACAAGCCGGCGCTGGTGCTGGCCGATGAGCCGACCGGCAACCTCGATCCCGATACGGCGCACAGCATCCTGCAATTGCTGCGCGCTGAAATCAAGGCCAACGGCAGTTGCGCGATCATGGTCACGCATTCGCTGGCCGCCGCCGAAATGGCGGACAGAACCATGATCCTGACGAAAGACGGCTTACAAAATACAACAACCGTCGACCAAATTGATCAAACAATCAGTTAATTTAACTGACCATCTTTCACAAGTTTTGTTATCGTAGTATTATTGAAAACACTTGCCTGGTTATCAATGTTGTAACGCGAATGGTATCACGTCACCCGGAGAGCCTTACTGCGATGACGAACTATAGCTGGGACCACATACAGTGGTCTCGTCCCTTGCATAACCTGAAGGAGGAGTAAATGAACGTTCGCCAAAAGAAGCTGGAAATGATTGAAGCGATGAACCGGGCGCGTGCGCTCGAACCATCGAGTTTTGTGCCCAACAAGCTGCTCGATACCCTGATCGAGAAGATGAACCTGAAAAATGATGCGGAACTGTGCCGTGTTCTGGAAGTCCAGCCTCCCATCATCAGCAAGATTCGTCACGGCAAACTGTCGGTCGGTGCAACAATTTTATTGCGCATGCATGAAAAATCGGACATCACCATCCGCGAACTGAAGGAACTGTCCGCCACGCCAGTCCATTGAATGAGCCGCTGTTGTAATGCCATGCCAGGCACCCAGGTCCCCGGCGCCAAGAACTTTTGCCATGCAATTCGCGTAGTTCGCTCACCGCACAACATCCGAGCACGATAGCGAAGAGACCCAGCCCAAACCATGCTGACCGTTTCTCTGCCCACCCGCTACAGCGCCATCCCCGCTTTGACTCCGCATTCCCCCTGCCAGCCAGCATTTCCACTCAAACTTGATCTGACACAACACGCATAGTCTCCGCAGGCATCAAGGTCAGCTTTTAACCAGTGATCCCAACGGCATGTCCAGCGACCCTCTTGCGCCGCCCGTGCTGCGCCTGACGCTCACGCGCGATCCCCTCGCCGACGCCGGCGACTGCCCCGCCGCGCCCGGCTGGCACAGCGAGACCCACGTGCTGTCGGGCGCGCGCGGCATCGGCAGTTGCCGCACGGCACTCGATATCGGTCCGGCCGACGTGGTGCAACTGCTGCTGTGCGACGGCAGTTCGCTGCTGGCGAGCAGCCTGGACCTGCCACGCTACCTGGGGCCGGCCACGGCGGCACGCGACGGCGCGCCCGCCAGCATCGAGGTGGGGCTGGCCTTGCGCCCGCAGGCGGCGCGCCTGCCGCCCGGCGCCAGCCGCGACGGCCTGGGCGCCTGGATGCTGCGGGCCGTGCGCGTGTACCGCTGCGGCGCCGCCGCCATGACGGCGCTGGCGGCGGCAGGCGCCTTCCAGGACCGCCAGCTGGAACAGCGCCTGGGCCTGTACCGCTGCGGCATCGAAGCGGGCAGCATGACATCCGTCGCCAGCGTGCCCGCCGGGCCGGAACCGGTACTGCTGCTGTTGCACGGCACGGCGTCGTCGACCCAGCGCAGCTTTGGCGGCCTGTGGCGCAATGGCCTGGCGCCGCAGCTGGCGGCGCAGTACGGCAACCGCATCTACGGCTACGAGCACCGCAGCCTCAGCGACAGCCCCATCGAGAACGCGCTGGCCCTCGTGCGCCAGTTGCCGCACGGCGCCGTGCTGCATCTGCTGGCCCATTCGCGCGGCGGCCTGGTGGGCGAATTGCTGGCGCGCGCGCAGCGCATCGACAGCCGCGGCGCCGTCGACCTGGCTGGCGACGGCCTGGAACGGCTGAGCGAAAACACGGTGGGCGGCGAAGCGTTCAACAGCCACGATATCGAACACTTCACGGCGCAGGCACGGCTGGGCGGACGCGGCGGCCACGACGCGGATGCGGCGCGCCTGCGCACACTGGGCGAGGAGTTGAAGACGCGCGCCATCCGCATCGCCCGCTTCGTGCGCGTGGCCTGCCCGGCGCGCGGCACCACCTTGATGTCGGGCCGGCTCGACCGCTGGGCCAGCGTGATGTGCAACCTGCTGCCGCGGGACGATGTGCCCGATGGCGGCTTGGCCTTCCTGCTGGCCGTGGTGCAGCAGCGCTGCGACGCGCGCATCCTGCCGGGCCTGGAAGCGATGATGCCCGACTCGCCCCTGGTGGCGCTGCTCAACGCGCCCGACGTGCGCGTGGCCAGCCCGCTGCACGTGCTGGCCGGCGCGTGCAGCGGCGAAGGCTTGCTGGGCTGGCTGGCCGACTGCCTCGGCGACCAGCTGTACGGCGGCCAGAACGACCTGGTGGTCAACTGCGCCTCGATGGCGGGCGGCGCCACGCGCAGCACGCCGGTGCGGCAACTGCTGCTGCGCGGGCCGCACACGCACCACCTGAACTACTTCGAGCGCGCAGCGTCCGGCCTGGCGGCAGTGCAGGCGCTGACGGGCGACGACACCGCCTACCAGCCGCTGGCCGGCATCGAGCACGGCGCGCTGGGACGCGGCGGCGAAGTGCCGAAGCGGCGCGCGCACGCCCCCATCGTGCTGCTGCTGCCCGATATCATGGGCAGTCATCTGCAAGTGGGCAGCAACCGCATCTGGTTCGACCCCGTCAACCTGGTCGAAGGGCGCATCGAGCGCCTGGCCGTGGGCCAGCCGCACATCGTCAGCGCCGGCTGGATCGAATCGTGCTATGAGCCGTTTGCCCGCTTTCTCGCGCAAAGCCAGGAAGTACGGCCCTTTACGTATGACTGGCGTTTGTCGCTGCAGCACTCCGGCAACGCCTTCCTGCCCGTGCTGGACGAGGCCATGCGCGACGCCGAACAGCGCGGACAGCCGTTGCGCATCGTTGCCCACGGCATGGGCGGGCTGGTAGCGCGCCTGGCATTGAAGGACCGCTGGCAGCGCTTCGGCGCCCTGCCCGGCAGCCGATTGCTGCAGGTGGGCACGGCCAACAGGGGCACGCAAGCGATGGTGCAAGTGCTGCTGGGACGCGATCGGCTGGTGCGGATGCTGGCCTGCTGGATCGGCTGGAAGCACACGCGGCGCCAGTTTCTCGGCTTCGTGCGCGCCTTTCCCGGCGTGCTGGAGATGCTGCCGTGGCCGCAGCCGCAGGTGGCCGGCAGCATCGATTATTTCGACAGCGGCGCCTGGGCGCAACTGGCCGCCGGCGACGCGCAAGCGGGCCTGCCCGACGGCTGGCAGGCGCCCGAGGCGCCAGCGCTGGCGGCGGCGCGCGCCACCGTGGCCCTGCTGGAGGCCGCCCCGCCCGATGCCCGCCATTGCAGCTACCTGGCCGGCTGCGCCGACACGCCGGTGGCGCTGCGCCTGCGCGACGGCGGCATCGAGACGGCCTGGTCGCCGGACGGCGATGGCCGCACGGCCTGGCAAGGCGCGGTCCCGGACGGGGTGGAAGCGTGCTACCTGCCGGTGGCGCATGGCGACCTGCTGCTGCAAAAAGAAACCTACCCGGCCATCGCGCAACTGCTCGACAACGGCCAGGGCGCGGGCCTGTCCCGGCGCCCGCCGCACGCGCCTGGCGGCGACCCGCCGCGCTTCCGTGCGTACGCTCCCGCTGCGCGGCCGCTGTACCCGCAGCCGCAGGAACTGCTCGACGCCGCCCTCGGCGCCGCCGGCCCCGCCAGCGCGCCGGAGAGCCGCGCGCCGCAGCTGAGCCTATCCGTCATCCACGGCAGCATGGCCTCGGCCGACGCGCCCGTCATGAGCGGCTGCTACGCGTTCGAATCGCTGCGCGGCAGCATGAGTTTTCTCGACCGCCTGCTGGCGGGCAAGCTGCAGGAAATCCACGCGCTGGGGCGCTTCCCGCAACGTCCCGACTCCGCCCTGGTGGTGCTGCAGCCCGATGCGGCGCGCCGGCCCGGCGGCGCCATCGTCATCGGCCTGGGCGCGCTGGGCGAACTGACGCCCGGCGAACTGGCGCGCGCCTTCGCCGGCGGCCTGCTCGAATACGCGTGCGTCTGCCTGCAGGTGCGCGCCGCCGGCCACGTGGCCGCGCCGCCGATGGGCGCACACGGCTTGCGCGTGGCCAGCCTGCTGTCCGGTTCCGGCTACGGCGGCTTGAGCATCGCCCTGTGCGCGCGGGCGCTGATCGACGGCGCGCGCAGCGCCAACCGGCGCCTGGAAGACGCGGGCATGGCGTGCCGCATCGGCCATATCGCCATCTACGAACAGTCCGAGGCGCGCGCCATCGCCGCCGCCGTGGCCATCGAGCAGATCATGGCCGAAGCGCGCTACCAAGGCAGCTTCACGTTCGAGCGGCGCATCCGCCACAGCCCGGGCGGCTACCGGCGCATCCTGCCCAGCCTGAGCGGCGACAATGGCTGGCGCCGCGTGCAGATCGTCGCCGCGGACCTCTCCGGCGCGCTGCGCTTCACCGTACTGACGGACCGCGCCCACAACAGCGTCGACGAGGAGCCGAACCAGCGCCAGGCCGTCGATGGCCTGATCATGGACGCCACCGACAACACCACCGACCAGCCGGGCCTGTCGCGCGCGCTGTACGAACTGATGCTGCCCAATGGGCTGAAGGCGGCCATCCCCGAGATGCGCGGCCTGATCCTGGCCGTCGACCAGAGCGCCGCCATCTATCCATGGGAGCTGATGCGCGACGAGGCGGGCAGCGAGGAAAGCCCGCTGTCGACGCGCATCGGCATGGTGCGCCAGCTGGCCAGCCTGCGCGAGCAGCCATCGGCCGTCAGCCCGCCCAGCAACAGCGTGCTGGTGATCGGCGACACCGATTCCGGCCTGCCCGAACTGCCCGCCGCGCAAGCCGAGGCGCAGGACGTGGCGCGCATGTTCGGCGCGCACGGCTACCAGGTGCGCGAGCTGCTGCGCCCGCAGGCGCAGCGCGTGCTTGTGCACCTGTTCGACGAGCGCTATTTCGCCATCCACCTGGCCGGCCACGGTGAAGTGGCGGGACCCGGCATCGCCCACACGGGCCTGGTGCTGGGACCGAAGACGCGGCTGACGGCGGCGCAGGTGGGCAAGCTCAAACGCGTGCCGCAATTCGTCTTCATCAATTGCTGCCACCTGGGCGACATGCGCCCGGACGCCGTCGCGCCGTGGTCGAAACTGGCCGCCAGCCTGGCCACGGCCTTCATTGAAATGGGTTCGCAGGCGGTGATCGCGGCCGGCTGGCGCATCGACGACCAGGCCGCCAGCATCTTCGCGCACAGCTTTTATCACGCCATGCTGAGCGGCGAATACTTCGGCGACGCCGTACGCCAGGCGCGCGAGGCGGCGTATCTGCAATTTCCTGCCTCGAACACCTGGGGCGCCTACCAGGCGTATGGCGACGACCGCTACCGTTTCCCGAATACCCGGAGCCGGCCCTGGCAGGCGCCCGACTACCACTACCACGGCCACCTGCTGGCTGACCTGGAAACCCTGCACGCATGCCTGGCGGGCGCCGATCCGGCGCGCCGCGCGGCCATCGAGGAAAAGCTGGCCAGCATCGAGCAAGCCGTGCGCGCGCGCTTCTTCGGCTGCGCCGACATCCGCGAAAACATGGCCGCCACGCGCGCCGGCCTGGGGGGACTGGAGAACACCCTGCGCGCCATCGAACACTACCGGGCGGCGCACAGCGCGGCCGACGGCAAGGTGGGCTTGCACGCGCTGGCGCACTGGGCGGAACTGGAGATACGCCAGGGCGCGGCCCTGTGCGGCATCGATGCGGGCGCCGGCATCGAGGTGCCTGGCGTGCCGGATATGGCGCAGGGACGGCAGTTGCTGCAGGATGGGAAACAGCATATCGACCTGCTGGTGGCGCTGGCGCCCACGGCGCAGCGCCTGGCCCTGCTGGGACGCTACTGGGCCTTGCAGGCACGCCTGGCCTGCGCCGGGGGGAGCTCCGGCGCGCCGGCGCTGCGCGCCATGACCGACGCCTGCCTGGCCGCGCTGGAAGAAGCGCGGCGGCGCAGCGGCGTGGCCGACTGCGACCTGATTTTTCAGGTGCTGGCGGGCGCCCTGCTGTTGAAAGCCCATGGCGCCAGCGACGCCTGGCGCGCACTCGATGCGCAACTGGGCGACTTGCTGCACGACGCCATCGCCTATGCGCGCCAGCGCCACGCGGACGAACACCGCGCCATCGACGCCGGCGCCCCCGTGCGCGCCGCCCTGCTGGCGGCCCTTTGGCACGTGCCGGACGGCCAGCCGTTCGACGCGCCCGCGCGCGCCGCTTTCCTGGCCCTGTACCACGACGCCGTGCGGCGCCACGGCAGCATCGGCGAACCCGAAGCGATCACCGTGCCGCTGCGCTTCCTGCTCGAACTGCTGCCGCCCGACAGCGCGAATACCGGCTTGCGCAGCGCCGTGCAGGCGCTGGCCAGCCAGCTGCAGTCCTCACTGCCCGGCATTAACCTTAGCCAGGCACCACGCCATAATGGCGCGCATAGCGCTCGTCCAGATTCGCCAGCGGCATCATCATGAACATGTCGGCGCTTTCGAAATCAGGGTCCCACGCCGGTTCGCCGCAAATCCAGGCGCCCGAACGCAGATAGCCCTTGATCAGCGGCGGCACCTGCGGCTTGTGCGCCGCTTCCACCTGGTGGATGGGGAAAGGCAGATGCGGCGTGACGCGGTATTCGCTTGGGGCCATGTGCTTTTCGGCCAGCGCCTGGTACACGGCAACGGCGTTATGCCCGCCATCGGCCAGGCTGATGCTGGCGCAGCCGACCAGGTAGTCGCAGCGCTCGCGGCGCATGTACTCGGCCAGGCCCGACCACAGCAGCATGATCACGCTGCCGCCCCGGTATTTCGGGTGGATGCAGGCGCGGCCCGCTTCGACCATGCGGCCGCGCAGGTTTTTCAGGCGGCTCAGGTCGAACTCGTTTTCCGCATACAGCCGGCCGATCTTGGCCGCCTTGGCCGCGCTCAGCACGCGGTAGGTGCCCACCACTTTCAGGGTATCGGCATCGCGCACGATCAGATGATCGCAATGCGCGTCGAATTCATCGCTGTCGAGGCCATCGGCATTGGCCAGCGACGTCAAGCCCATGGTCTCGATAAACACCTTGTAACGCAAACGCTGGACTTCGCGCAATTCGGCCGCGGTAGTGGCCTGGCTCAGCACCAGTTGAACCGGCCGGGCCTTGGCTTCGTTTGATGCGACTATGTTTTGCATGGTTTCATCCCCTGTGATCAAGACGACTCCAGCGTACTTGTCTAATATGTCAGGAAAATGACAGCCAAATGTCATTTCCATGACGCAAGTCAATGTCAGGGGAAGAGCGTGCGCATTTACCACACTCGCCGGCGCCGTCAGTGAAAACGCCGCTTACAGCGTGATGCCGGGCGTGTAGTCGACGAAAGCATCCTGGCGGCAAAAGCCCACCAGTTTCATGCGCGCCTGCGTGGCGATGGAAATGGCCAGCGAGCTGGGGGCGGAAATCGTCGCCAACAGGGGAATCTGCATGCGCGCCGCCTTGCGCGCCAGCTCGTAGCTGCCGCGGCTGGACAGGAACACGAAGCCGCGCCGCATGTCGACAGCGTGCAGCGCGAGGTGGCCAATGAGCTTGTCGAGACCATTGTGTCGGCCGACATCCTCGAACACGTGCACGATAGCGCCATCGGGCGTGCACCAGGCGGCCGCATGCACGCCGCCCGTTGCCTGCATCAGCGTTTGGTGTTCGCGCAAGCCGCTCGACGCGCGCGCCAGCGCGGCCGGCAGGTCGACCTGGATCAGGGACGGCGGCAGCGCCTGCGGCTGCAAGTCGAGCATGTCGATGCTGTCGATGCCGCACACGCCGCAGCCCGTGCGGCCCGTCAGCTGGCGGCGCCGGTCCTTCAGGCGCACGAAATCTTCCTGCGCGATGCGCAAGGACACTTCGGCGGAATCGGGGCGCAGGAACACTTCACAGTCGAAGATGGCGCCGGCCGAAGCGACCACGCCTTCCGTCAGCGCGAAGCCATAGGCAAACGCTTCCAGGTCGCGCGGGGTGGCCATCATGACGACGTGGGAAATGCCATTGAAGACCAGCGCCACGGGGATTTCCTCGGCGACGTGGTCGATGGCATCGGTGGACTGGCCCGCGCGGTGGCGAACGATGGCGCGCTCGACGAAGCCGGCGCGTTCACTACTGATTTCTTCTGACATGGCAACCATGGGGGAACTATCACAGGCCCCATGGTAAACCAGAACGGGCAAGCGGGGGGCGGCCCCTCCGCTGGCGCCATCAATCCTTCTTCGGACGGCCCGTTTTCAGCTGCGGCAAGCCGGCCAGCACGTTTTGCAGGGTGGCCAGGTCGATCTGGCTGATCAGCGCCACGCCGATGCGCAGCAATTCGCTTTTCTTGATCTCGAAACCGGCCTTCAGGCAAGCTTTCTTGACCTGGCCCAAGACTTCATATTCCGCTTCGGGCATGGTGAAGCTGTCGCGCACCAGTTTCGGCTTGCGGGCTTTTTCCTTGACGGCGGCGACCTTGGCGACAGGCGCTTTTTTCGCGGCGGCTGGCTTGGCGGCCGCTTTGGCCACCGGTTTGACGGCGGCTTTCGCTGCCGGCTTGGCGACGGTCTTGGCGGCTGGTTTCGCAGCAACCTTGGCGGCCGGCTTGGCAGCGGCTTTGGCGACTGGCTTGGCCACAGCGGGTTTGGCCACGACGGCCTTGGCCGCCGGTTTGGCGACGGGTGCCTTGGCTACCGCAGGCTTGGCGGCAACAGGCTTGACTGCCGCCGGCTTCGCAGCGGCGGCTTTGGCGGCCACTGGCTTGGCTGCGGCCTTGGCCACCGGCTTGGCGGCCGGCTTGGCTGCCGGCTTTGCCGCAGGCTTGGCGGCCGGTGCGGCCTTGGCTGCGGCCGCATTGATCGAGGCGCTGGTGGGGAACATCGATACGGTCGCGCTGTCGGCTTTTTTCACTGGGACGGTTTTGGTCATGAATTTTCCAATCTAATAAATAATATAAACAATATATACTCTTTTTTGAAATCTTGCTTGCTGCACATCAAGCCATGCGCACGGCATGCGCCGTCAAGCGCTGGCGCGGATGGTGAAATCGACGCCGACCTCATCCCAGAATTCCTGCTCCTTCTCGATCCAGAACGACACGGTGGGATGGTGCGCCACCCAGCCGCGCTTGATGTCGAGCTCGATGCGGCTCTTCATGCGCAGGCGCAGTTCGCTGAAATCGGCTTCGATGCGCGCATGCATGAGCAGAATCGACAGGCGCAGCGCCAGCACGGCCTTGGCGAAATCGGCGTCGGACAGCACTTCGCCGATCTTGCGCAAGTTGCCCTTCTGCGCCAGGATCAGGCGGCTCATGGTCTTCTGTTCGCGCGTGGTAAAGCCGGGCAAGTCCGCGTTTTCCACGATGTAGGATGCGTGCTTGTGGTAGCCCGTCTGCGACACGGCCAGACCCACTTCGTGCAGCAGGCTGCTCCAGCGCAGGCATTTCACCAAAGCGTCGGACGTGGGCTTGAGCTGCGCATACATGGCCAGCGCCTGCTCGGCCACCCGGCCGGCACGCTGCTGGTCGATATGGAATTTCTCCATGCAGCCCTGCACCGATTGTTCGCGGCGGTCGCGCTTGGTCGAGCGCAGGTACAAATCCCACATCACGCCCATGCGCAGGCCCGCCTCGATCGGCGTCATGGCGGGAATGGCCAGCTCGCGGAACAGGCCGATCAAGATGGCCAGGCCGCCGACGATGGTGCTGGCGCGATCGGGGCGCAAACCGGGCATGTCGATGCGGCTGGTGTGACCGAGCTCGATGAAGCGCCGCGCCAGCGCATCGAGGCTGGCGCTCGTGAGCAGGCCGTCGCCCAGCTTGTTGCGGGCGATGATGTCGGCGATCGTGCGGATGGTGCCGGAAGAGCCATACGCCGTCTTCCAGTGCTGCGGACCGAATGGCGGCGCGCCATCCTCGAAATGGCTGCGCGCCGAAAGGATGGCCGCCTCGAACGACGGCGCGTCGATGCGCCCGCCGATGAAGAACGACAGGCTTTGCTTGACGGTGCCCAGGCTGAACGACTCGACGCGCTCGATATCGTTGCCGCGCCCCAGTATCAGTTCGGTCGAGCCGCCGCCGATATCCATCACCAGCCGGCGTTCGCCGGGAATGGCCAGCGCATTGGCCACGCCCATGTAGATCAAGCGCCCCTCTTCCTCGCCCGAGATGATTTCGATCGGGTAGCCGATGGCTTGCTCGGCCAGCGGCAGGAAGACGGCGCCATTGCGCGCCACGCGCATGGCCGACGTGGCCACCACGCGCACGGCATCGAGTTCGAAACCGGCGAGGATGGCGCGAAAGCGCTGCAGGCAAGCCAGCGCACCCTGCATGGCCGCCTCGGTCAGGTCGCCATTGGCGTCCAGGCCAGCGGCCAGGCGTATCGGGTCGCGCACGCTCTTGACCACGCGGATGGTGTCGCCATCATGCTTGCCGACGTGTAAACGAAAACTGTTGGA
This sequence comes from Janthinobacterium sp. PSRC1-1, assembly GCF_049897525.1. NCBI lineage: Bacteria > Pseudomonadati > Pseudomonadota > Betaproteobacteria > Burkholderiales > Oxalobacteraceae > Janthinobacterium > Janthinobacterium sp. PSRC1-1. The sequence continues at coordinate 183,589 of NZ_JAFCWK010000009.1, read as the reverse complement.
CCCCAGGTCCACCGCTGCATACATACTGGCCTCTTGTCTTGTCATTGCTGTGCCAACCGAAAAAGTTGGCAAAATCAGTTGCTAAACTATATAAATCATTTAGACGATTTAAAAATCCTACCACACTACCCCCATCGTATGACAGCGGCGTGACAGGATTGTGACAAAACAGCAGACGTACGGCGGCTTATGGGACGATGGTGGTAAATAAGTAAACGGCAAAAATCACCAGGTGCACCGTGCCCTGCATGACCGTGGTGCGGCCCGTGCCCAGCGACAGCGTGGCCACCATCAGCGACAGCAGCAGCAGCACCGTCGATTTGATATCGAGTCCGAGGGTGATCGTCAGGCCCGTGGCCAGCGACACCACCACCACGGCGGGAATGGTCAGGCCGATGCTGGCCAGCGCGGAGCCGAGGGCCAGGTTCAAACTCGTTTGCAAACGGTTGGCGCGCGCGGCGCGCACGGCGGCCAGGCCTTCGGGCAGCAGCACGATGGCGGCGATGACGATGCCGACCAGGGTTTTCGGCGCGCCCATGGCGGCGATCGCCGTCTCCAGCGCGGGCGCCAGCGACTTGGCCAACAGCACCACGGCGCCCAGGCACACCAGCAGCGCGCCGGCGCTGACCCAGGCGACGGTGGGCGTGGGCGGCGCCGCATGCACCTCTTCGTCGCCGACGGCTTCCTTGGGCAGGAAGTAGTCGCGGTGGCGCACCGTCTGCACCAGCACGAAGGTGCCGTACAGGACCAGCGAGATGACGGCGATGAAAATGAGCTGGCTGGAGTTGTAGTACGGACCGGCGGCGCTGGAGGTGTAATTCGGCAGCACCAGCGTCAGGATGGCGATGGCCGCCAGGGTGGCCAGCGACGCGCTCACGCCCAGCAGGCCGAAGGTCTGCTCGCGGTGGCGCCCGGCGCCCAGCAGCAGGCAGATGCCGACGATGCCGTTCAAAATGATCATGATGGCGGCAAACACGGTGTCGCGCGCCAGTCCCGTCGTTTCCGGCCCGCCGGCCAGCATCAGCGAGACGATCAGCGCCACCTCGATCAGGGTCACGGCCAGCGCCAGCACCAGGGTGCCATACGGTTCGCCGATGCGGTGCGCCACCACTTCCGCATGGTACACGGCGGCCAGCACGCTGCCGATCAGGCCAGCCACCAGCAGGATCTGATAGTAGCCGCCGACATTGAAGGTGGAACCGAACAGGAACAGCCAGCCGGCGAGGGGGGCGGCAAGCGGCCATACAGGCAGGGATTTGAGCATTTTCATTATGGGCCTGGCAAGAGTAAGAAAGGGGAACCGCGGTGCGGACGACAAGAGGGGCCGAGCGAGCACCCCACAGCATAACTTGCCTAGCTTAAATGAAAGTTAGAGAATGCACATGTTCTGCGTAGCGGCGTCCGGCATGGCCTGTCTGGTAACATACCGTTGCAATTTTCTTGTCTTTTTGCTTGCTGCCGCCGTCATACTGCAGGGCAAGCCTTACCGGCAACGACCAGGGACAGACCATGATTTCAATAAACAACACGGCCATGCGCACGCTCTTCTTCGCGGGCAGCGTATTTTGCGCCGCCGCATACGCGGACACGCCGCCGGCGCGCGCAGCGCAGGTTGACGCGAACTGGGCCACCCCGCCTGCGCCTGCCGCTGAAGCAAAGTGGCAAGACAGCCTGCCGCCCGCGCCACCGGTGGCGCCGCGCGAAGAAAAGATCCTGCCCAAAAGCGAATGGCTCACCGTCGAGCCGATGAAGGCGCCTGACCGGCGCTGCGATCCCGGGCTCGACGCCCTGTTCCTGAGCAAGGAATGCGGCAAGGAACCGAGCTGGCTGGGCTCGCGCAAGAAGTAAGCCGATTCAAATATCCAGGGTGCGGGCGCCTTGCGCTTCCACCACCCGGTTGCGGCCCGCCTGCTTGGCCGCCTGCAGCGCCTCGTCAGCCCGCTTGAACAGGCTGACGGTGCTGTCCTCGGCGCGGATGGTGGTCACGCCCAGGCTGGCCGTCAGCTGCAGCACGGCGCGTTCCGTCTTGACCGGCAGCGCTTCGACGGAGGCGCGGATACGCTCGGCCACCATCAGCGCATCGGCCAGCGTCGTGCGCGGCAGCTGGATGGCGAATTCGGCGCCGCCCAGGCGACCCATCAGGTCGCTGTCGCGCAATTGCTGGCGGCACGTGTCGACGATGGTTTTGAGCACCGCATCGCCCACCGGATGGCCATAGCTGTCGTTGACTCTTTTAAAGTGGTCGATATTGAGCACCACCAGGGCCGTCGGCAAGCCGGGCCGGCGCGCCAGCGCCATCCACGGCGCCAGCGCCTGGTAAAAGCCGCGCCGGTTCGGCACGCCCGTGGCCGCATCGAGCACCTCCAGGCGCGCCAGTTCGCCGCCCAGTTTTTCACGCGACAGCAGCAGGTAGCCGAAGGCGTTCGTCAGCATCATCAGGTACAGGGCGCCAAAACCGGCCAGCTGCAGCAGCTCGGCGTCCACATCCGGCACGGCGGCGGCGAGCACGCCGCGCGCGGCGATCAGCAGCGACAGGATGCCCATGCTGACGACGAGGAAGCGGCGCAGCATGCTCGCCTCGCGCCATTTGAGGCACAGCGCGGCCACGCCGGCGAGGAAAAAGCCGGCCACGATCAGCGAGCCGCCGGCGCTGCGCAGCAGCGGCGCCACGTCCAACAGGTAGCAGGCGGCAAACAGCGCCACCGACACACCCAGCGCCGGCAGCACGGTGCGGCGCCAGCCGCTGCGCCCGGCCGCCTGCCACAGCGCGCCCGCGTCGAGCGCCATGCCGGCAAACAGCAAGCTGTTGCCCAGCAAGATGGACAGCATATCGGGCAAGACGCCGCGGAAATACAGCAAACACCAGGCCACGGCCTGGCATTGCTTGGCCACCGCCCAGGTGGACAGGCTGAGCGACTTCTTGCGCTCGTACTCGAAGAAGAACAGGGCCGCGCACAGGCTCAGGTTGCCGAGCGCCAGGGCCAGTACCAGGGTCTTGATATCCATGGGCTACGCTATCGATGCGCAGGCGCGGCGCGCCAGGTCAGATTTCGTGTTCGACATTCGTGCTGCCGTCGCCGACCTTGCTGGCCCACGCCTGCACGAAATACTGTTTTTCAACGTCAGTGGGCGCCTCATGCCAGAACACGATGAGGGTGCCCTTGTGGTCATGGATCTGCGCCACTTTTTCGATGAATCCGAAGTTGGCGGCCACGTCGGCCAGCGCCGCCGCATAACCATAGACGCGCGTCAGCCGCTCGATGCGGTCAGGCTCGGTAAAACTGTTCGTCGCGGTAATGATGGGGTGATCCAAAAACATGCTTGTCTCCATGGTGCCCGACTGCGCGGCCGTGCCGCCGCGTGCCATCTACATATACACATGCTCGGCGCGGATTAATCGGGTATGCTCACGGGAGCTTATCAGATTTCTCTGAATGCAACAAAGCATCTCCCCCAGTCCACTCAGCGAAGTCGCCCTATGCCGCATCCCCAATTACCTGCCGTGCGCGCGCCCCAGGTGCATACCTGTGGCGACCGGCGCCGCCTGGAATTCCAGCCAGGCATGATCCAGAGCGAAATGCTGCTGTCGCGCCCCGACCATCTGCTGCTGCGCTATGCGCGTGCCATGATGTGCTTTACCCTGTTCGTGCCGCGTCCCCGGCACATCCTGATGGTGGGACTGGGTGGCGGCTCGCTGCTGAAATTCTGCCACCGCCACCTGCCCGAGGCACGCATCACGGTGCTGGAATTACGCGCCGACGTGATCGCCCTGCGCGAGCAGTTCATGCTGCCGCCCGACGACGCGCGCTTGCGCATCATCGAAACGGACGCCGTCAGCTATATCCGCCAGCATCCGGGCTGCGCCGACGTGCTGCTGCTCGACGGCTACGACGAAACGGGCCTGCCGCCCGCACTGGGCAGCGCGCGCTTCTATGCGGACTGCCTGCGCACCCTGCTGCCCGGCGGCGTGCTGGTCGCCAACCTGTTCAGTTATGACGAGCACTACCCTGCCATGCTGGCGCGCCTAATGCTCACCTTCCGCGGCGCCGTGTGCCACTTCGACGGCATCGCCGGCAACAACCGCATCGTCTTCGCCGCCAGGCCAGACACGCTCGGGGCGGGCCGTGCCCTGCGCGTCGTGCGCCTGGTGCGCTGGCGGCGCGTGTGCGGCCTGGGTTTCCTGAACCGCTGGCTGCCTGCATGGCAGTTGTGGCGCGTGCGCCGGCGCTCAGGCGCGGTCAGCAACTGAAAGTCATCCTCGCCGGGCATGGATGTTGTTGCTTATTGGCAGCGATTGGGTGCAAAATCCGCATCATGGATGTGGTTTATGACACACTATGGCCTGCGCGGGGCCGGCAGGCGCCGCCGAATCCAGGTATCCATGAAGTGAGATAGGAAAAAACATGCTGCGTCGCCGCCTGCCATTGTCGACTTCTGCCGCGGCTGCGCTGACCTTTGCCTGCGGCGTGAGCATCACCGCCGTGCTGTTCGCCGCCATCAGCCAGCTCGAATACGACAAAATGAGCCTGAGTCTGCAGCAGCGCGCCGGCGCGCGCGTGGCCGCCATCGAGCAGGGACTCGACGACGCGGTCGAGGTGCTGACCACGACGAACCAGCTGTTTGCCGCCGTCGTACCGGTCACGCGCGAGCAGTTCCACGACTTCACCACGCCGCTGCTGCAACGCCACCCGTTCATCCAGGCCTTCAATTTCCACCGCATCGTGCCGCATGCGCAACGCGCGGCGTTCGAGGCCGAGCTGCGGCGCATCGTGCCCGATTACGCCATGACGGAAATGCACGATGGCGTCGTCGTGCCCGCCACGCCGCGCGCCAGCTACCTGGTGGTCGATTACCTCGAACCGCTGCAGGGCAACCGCCCCGCCTTCGGCCTGAACGTGCGCCCTGACGGCTTGCTGGCCGGCGCGCTGGAACAGGCCATCCTCAGCGGCCAGACCACCGCCACGGGCCTGCTGGCCCTGGCGCAGGGTCCGCAGCTGGGTTTCGTTATCCTGCGCCCCGTGTACCGCCATGGCGTGCCCCTGCAGACGGTGCAGCAGCGGCGCGCGGCGCTGATCGGCGATACCGCGGCCATCGTCCGCGCCGGGGAACTGGTGCAGAAAATCCTCGCCGGCGCCGACCTGCTGGGCGACCCGCAGCTTGAACTGAGCGTCTACGCCGACGCTGACGCCGACCCGCGCCAGTTGATCTTCCGGCATGGCCGGGCGCCTGCCGCCGCAGCGGGCGACGCCTGGGAGTCGCTGCCACGCTGGCTGCGATTTGCCTATCACAGCCATTATGACCGGGGCTTTGCCTCCGCCGGCCGGCCCTGGCATGTGCGCGTGGTGGCCCATCCGCGCCCTTTCCTGGCCGACCACCTGGGCTCATTGTTCACCCTGATCACGGGTTTGCTGTTCAGCGTGCTGACGGCCGCCTTCGTGCAATCGCTGACGCAGCGCTCGCGCCGCGTGCAGCTGCTGGTGGAACAGCGCACGGCCGACCTCAAGCGCAGCAATGAACTGCTCAGCGCCGACGTGCGGGCGCGCCAGCGCACCGAACGCGCCCTGCAGGAAAGCGAAAAGCGCTTCCGCCGCCTGCTGGCCCTGTCCTCGGACTGGTACTGGGAACAGGATGCCAACTTCTGCTTCACCCACATCACCGGCGGCTTTGCGGACAAGTCGAACATGCCGCTGGAACGCTTCATCGGCCTGACACGCTGGGACAACAACCCGGAGATGCGCAATTCGCGCTGGGGCAAGCAGCATATCGCCAACCTGGAAGCGCACCTGCCCTTTTCCAACCTCGAATATGCGATGAAAGACCGCGATGGCCAGCTGCGCTGGTTCAGCATCAATGGCGAACCGCTGTTCAACGAGCTGGGCGAATTTCACGGCTACCGGGGCACAGGGTCCGAAATCACGGAACGCAAGCTGGCCGAGCAGAAAATCCAGCACATCGCCCACCACGACGTGCTGACGGGCTTGCCCAACCGCGCCCTGCTGCGCGACCGCCTGGCGCAGGCCATGGCCCTGTCACGCCGCAAGAACCGGGCCTTGTGGGTGCTGTTGATCGACCTCGACCGTTTCAAGTTTGTCAACGACAGCCTCGGTCACAAGGCTGGCGATCTGCTGCTGAAAACCATCGCCACGCGCCTGCAGGCCAGCCTGCGCGAAAGCGATACGGTGGCGCGCCTGTCGGGCGATGAATTCGTCGCCATCCTGTGCGAACAGGCCGACGAAGTGCTCAGCGGCGCCATCGTGCAGCGCGTGATGGATGCCGTGGCGCAGCCGGTACTACTCGACGGCAAGGAATTTTTCGTCACCTGCAGCATCGGCGTGGCCGTCTACGACATGTCGCGCTACGACGCCCCCGGCGACGCGACCTTGCATGGCGAGACGCAGAACCTGATCGAGCAGGCCGACATCGCCATGTACTGCGCCAAGAAACAAGGCCGCAACAACATCAAGTTCTACACGACGGCCATGAACCAGGCCACGCTGGAGCGCCTGCGCATCGAGACGGCGCTGCGCAACGCGCTCGAACGCGAGCAGTTCGTGCTGCATTACCAGCCGCAGGTGGACCTGGCCAGCGGACGCATCGTCGGCGTGGAAGCGCTGCTGCGCTGGCAGCACCCGGAACTGGGCATGGTGGCGCCGCAGCGTTTCATCGCGCTGGCCGAAGATACGGGCCTGATCGTGCCGATCGGCGCCTGGGTCATGCGCGAAGCGTGCAAGCAGGTGAAACGCTGGCATGCGGCGGGGCTGGACACGCTGCGCCTGGCCGTGAACCTGTCGGCGCGCCAGTTCAACGAGCCGAACCTGGTCGCCTCGATCGCCGACGTGCTGCTGGAAACGGGCCTGCCGCCCGCCAGTCTGGAACTGGAGCTGACGGAGAGCCTGTTCATGCACGACGTGGCGCTGGCCGTCAGCCAGCTGCACGACATGAAGGCGCTGGGGGTGCAACTGTCGATCGACGACTTCGGCACCGGCTATTCCAGCTTCGCCTACCTGCGCACCTTCCCCATCGACGTGCTGAAGATCGACCGCAGTTTCGTCGGCGACGTGGCGCGCGACGCGGACGACGCGGCCATCGTCGTCTCCATCATCGCCCTGGCGCACAATTTGAAGCTGCGCGTGGTGGCCGAAGGCGTGGAAACGGCCGAACAACTCGATTATTTGCGCCAGCATGGCTGCGACGAAGCGCAAGGCTATTACTTCAGCCACCCGCTGCCGGCGCTGGAACTGGAACTGCTGCTGCAGACGGAAACAGCGTAGCGCAGAGGGACGATAATCAATCCGGCCAGCCGCCCTCATCACGGTCGCCATCCACGTCCACAACCTTGACATCTTCCACTGACGTGCCCTACCCGAACCTGCCCGTCAAATCGCCCTTGCCGGCAAACACGATGGTACGCACGCCATGCAGCTTGCCATCGCTACCGACGACCTGCATTCTATCGGTGACTATTGAAGAGATTGCGGCATATCAAAGACGCTATAATTTTTTTCATAATGGCAACCTTCCTGCAACACACATCGGAAATGAGCATGATCATGAAGCCGAAGTCGCCAGTCTTCCCCGCTCCACCCGTGATAGTGCGTACCAGAGCGGTCCAGACAAGACTGGTGCAGCGGCCCAGTGCGCCGCCAGCGTTCATCCCGCGCGATTCCCGCACCGCCAGGCTGCCGCCGGTGTTTCGGCCGCAAAGTGTGTCACCAGTATTACAAGCGAAGCCTGCATTTGCGCCTTTCCGGGCCCTGATACAGCGTGCAGTGGCAGCAAACACCTGTCCGGCTTGCAATAAGAGCTTCCCGACGCCGCAGGAATTGGTGGTGCATCGCAGCCAATCGTGTACGGTCGCGATAGAGCTTGACGAGATGAGCGATTGGACTGACGAGTCGCTCGATTCCGGCGACGAGCGTGAGGCCTTCGCCACCTCGAACAAGCGCTCCAAGCAAGCGGGGCTATACCGAAAACACAAGCACCGCGAGCTGCCATTTCATACCAGCGCCGGGTTGGCCGGTGCTGTGCGCGACGTTGGGCATGACGGCGCGGGCCAGTTTGCCGCCAACACGCATGCGCTGCTCAGCGGCGTCAATAGCACAGGGACTCCGGTCCGTCTCATGGCCAATCTGAGTACGCTCAACGCCATGAAGGCATACGCGTACCGTCATGGCGCACTGGTGATGTCAGCGGCATCAAATGTTTTTGGCAAGAGCCAGCATATTCACGCCGAGATGTACTTGCTCGCGGTGCTGACGGGCGGCGACGAATCGAAGATCCCGGGATGCATGGCAGGTATGCACTTGGTGGTGGACAAGCCCATCTGCCAGCAGTGCTACCCTTTCGTCAAATTGGCAGCGCCCGATTTGGTGGACGATGGCGTCAATTTCAACGATAGCATGACCGGCCGCGGAGATTTCAGCGCCAGCTGGAAGACGCCGTTTACAAAAAAGCTGCAGCAGCGCGCCTCTGCTGTGAAAAACCCTTTCCTCTAGAAATCTGATGATGATTTCAAAATACCAATAGATATTACCTTGAGAAAAATACGGGCATGCTCGCGCAAACCGCTGCCGCTGCTTAAAGCTTCTGCTGCAGGAATTCGAGGAAGCAGCTGATGCGCTGCGCCAGCTGGGTGTTACGGTAATACACGGCGTGGATCTGCTGGCGGTAGCCCGTATAGAACGGCTGCAGCACCGGCACCAGGCGGCCGGCGGCGATGTCGTCCTTCGTCATGAAGTCGGACAGGCAGACGATGCCCTGGTCATGCAACGCCAGCTGACGCAGGGTTTCGCCGCTGGAAGCGGCCAGCGCAGGCACGATCTGCAGGCTGTTGCCGGCAGCGTGGCGCAGCGGCCAGTTGTTGCCCAGGTCGTACTGGGCAAAGCCCAGCAGCGCATGGCCGGACAGCGCTTCCGGCGTGGCCGGTTCGCCGTGGCGCGCCAGATAGGCGGGCGTGGCCAGCACGTGCAGTGGACTGGCACTGAGCGGGCGCGCATGCAGGGTCGAGTCGACCAGGGCGCCGATACGGATGGCGATGTCGGTACGGTGCTCGAGCAGGTCGGCGATCTGGTCATTGCTGGTCAGTTCCAGGCGGATGTCGGGGTACATGGCGCGAAACTCGGCCACGTGCGGCACCACGCAATGGAGCATGAAGGGCGAGGCGGCATCGACGGACAGGCGCCCGGCCGGCTTCTGGCGGCGGATGCGGATCGATTCCTCCACGTCTTCCATCGAGGCGAGGATGGCGCGCGCCTTGTCCAGGAACAGCTGCCCCTCTTCCGTCAGCTCCATGCGCCGCGTGGTGCGCGTCAGCAGCGAGGTGGCCAGCTTGTCTTCCAGACGCGACAGGGCGCGGCTGACGCCCGAGGTGGTTTGCCCCAGGTGCACGGCGGCCGCGCTCAGGGTGCCGCTGTCGATGACGGTGACGAAGATTTTCAGGTCGTCCGAGTTGATGTCCATTCTTGCCCTTGTTTCACAGATCGGGGCATTATAATGGAATCACGGCAACAGTGAGGGCGAGCGGCTACGTCAGGCAACGTAGAACAAAATGGCGATAAAATGACAGCTACTGCCGGCCAGCACGAACAGATGCCAGATGCCGTGACCGTGGCGCAGCTTGTGGTCGGTGGCGTAGAAAGCGATGCCGCCCGTGTAGCACAGCCCGCCTGCCACCAGCCACAGGAAACCGTTCCACGCGAGCGCCGCCAGCAACGGCTTGATGCCGATGACGATGAGCCAGCCCATGGCCACGTAAATCACCAGCGACAGGATGCGCGCGCCTTTCGCGTACACATATTCCTGCACGATGCCGCACAGGGCCAGGCCCCAGACGACGCCGAACAGCGACCAGCCCCACGGCCCGCGCAGGGTCACCAGCATGAAGGGCGTATAGGTTCCCGCGATGAGCAGATAGATGGCGCAGTGGTCGAGCCGCTGCAGCACGGCCTTGGCCTTGCCGCGCACGCTGTGATACAGGGTGGAAGTGAGGTAGAGCGTGAGCAGCATGGCCGCATACACGCTGCAGCTGACGATTTTCCAGGGGTCGCCCGTGCGGGCCGCCGCGACGATCAGGATGACGCCACCGATGGCCGCCAGCGCGGCGCCCACCGTATGGGAAATGCTGTTGAAGCGTTCGCCGTGGTACATGCTTAACACCGCTTTGCTAAGACGCAACAGACACCCGGGGTCAGACCCGTCGGGACTCGGCGTCCCCGTCTGACCCCAGCCTTGCTCGGCAAGGTGTCAATCAAGCGTCTTCCGCCTTCTTGCGCGCGGGACGGCGTGCCGGCGTCTTGCGCGGCGCCTTGGCCGGCTTGTCTTCAACGACCGGAGCCACTTCGACCGGCGCAGGCTCGATGACTTCGACTACCGCCTCAACCGCCTTCTTGGCCGGCTTTTTCGCCGCCGCCGTCTTGCGGGCCGGCGTGCGCGGCTTGGCTTTAGGCTTCGCTTCGGCGACGGTTTCCACGATCACCTCGGCTACCGGCTCGGGCACTGGCGCAGGCACGGCTTCCACCGGAGCTGCCTCGACGGCCTCGGCGCGCGCTGCACGGGCGCCATCGCCATTCTTGCGGCCGCCACGGCCATTGCGGCGCGAACCGCGCTTGGCGTTGCCCTCCTCGGCCACCGCTTCCACGGCTTCGGCCACCTCGTGCAGCACTTCCGGCTGCGGCGCCGGCGCATACTGCTCGATGACAGCCGATTCGGCCTCGGCCACCGGCACGAAGGCCTGTGGCGCGGACTCGCCGCGGCGCTGCTCGTTCTGCTTGCGGCCGCCACGGCCATTGCGGCGCGAATCGCGGCGGCTACCGCCTTCGCGGCTGTTGCCCTCTTCCGCCGTCGCGCCGGTCTCGCCGCTGGCGATGACGTCAGTGGCGGCTTCCCCGTTCACGGGCGCAGCCACGGGAACCAGGCCGCTGCTGCGGTAGACATACGCGCCCGATTTTTCATCGCGGCCAAATTCCAGCAAGCCGCGCGTCTGCGCTTCTTCCAGCAGGTTGCCGAAGGTGCGGAAACCGTAATACGATTCACTGAAGTCCGGCTTGCGGCGCTTGATCGCTTCTTTCAGCATCGAAGCCCAGATCTTGCCGCTGTCGCCGCGCTCCGAGACCAGCGCGTCGAACGTTTCGACGGCCATCTCGATCGCTTCCGTCTTGCGCGACTCGTATTTTTCCTTGCGACGCACTTCTTCGTCGGGTGAGCGCTTGACAGCGGCAGCCGGGCTTTCGCGCGCGTCGCGCTTGGCGGCCGTGCGGCGGCTCTCGCGCACCAGGTCATCGTAGAAAATGAATTCGTCGCAGTTCGCCACCAGCAGGTCGGAGGTCGACTGCTTGACGCCCACGCCGATCACCTGCTTGGCGTTTTCGCGCAGTTTCGACACCAGCGGCGAAAAATCGGAATCGCCACTGATGATGACGAAGGTGTTCACGTGGGCCTTGGTGTAGCACAGGTCCAGTGCATCGACCACCAGGCGGATGTCGGCCGAATTCTTGCCGGACTGGCGCACGTGGGGAATTTCGATCAGCTCGAAGTTCGCTTCGTGCATGGTGCCCTTGAAACTTTTATAACGGTCCCAGTCGCAATATGCCTTCTTGACAACGATGCTGCCCTTGAGCAGCAAGCGTTCGAGGATGGGCTTGATATCGAATTTTTCGTAATTTGCATCTCGCACGCCGAGCGCGACGTTCTCGAAGTCGCAAAACACGGCCATGCTGAGGTTTTCTGGGGATGACGCCATAAGGATGAATTCTCGCTGGATAATAAGGGCGGACGGGAAGCGCAACGCCTCCCTTTTCGCCTAGTATATTCGCCCATCCCCCGTTTCGGCGACAACTATCGTGCGCGGCAGCGCTATTGCGCACCGCCGACGGCGCTGGCGCCCGGCCAAACCACGCTTTCATCGACCGAATACAACTGGCACGGCAGGCTGCTGCGGCGCTGGCACGAAGCGAGTGCGCGCACGTCGGGGCTTTCGCCCTCCTCGGCCCAGCCCCAGGCGCCGCTGGCCGACAGGGCAAAGGCGCGCGGCGCGGTTTTCTCCAGGAAGACGCGGTAGGCGGCGCGGCCCTGCTCTTCCAGATAGGGCACGGCGGCGATATCGTCCTGCGGCGCGAAATGCGTGGCGGGCGGCGACGGCGCATCGGCCACGCGGTAGACCTGGCGCACCGGCATGCCGATGCTCTGCAGGAAGCGCTCGGTGGCGGGCAGCCACACGGCCACGCCGTCGCGGCTGCCCAGGGTCAGGTGGGCGTCGCGCTTGAACGGGCCATATGCGACCAGTTCCGCCTGCCCGCCGGAACCCGTGAACGAGCGAAACAGGCGCTGCGCCAGGGCGGGTCCGAAATAGGAGTCATTTGCGCCATACAGCCACAGGCTGGGAATGTGATTGTAGGCGCCGAAGGTGGCGAAAGTCTTGGCCAATGCCCCTTGCCAGTCGCAGCCGGGCATGTCGACGCGCAGGCCGCCGGAAAAATTGAGCACGCCGCGCACGCCGGGCAGCACCCGGGTGGCCAGCGCCAGCGCCGCCATGCCGCCATACGACTGGCCCGCGACGACGATGCGCTGCGGGTCGACCCAGCTCTGGCCGCGCGCATACGCCAGCGCGGCCAGCATGTCGCGCGCCTGGCCCTGGGCGTTGCCCAGCATGTCGCAGCCAAAATCGCGGTAGGCGCCCGTGGAGCGCGCAAAGCCGGCGCGCATGGGCAGCATCACCGCATAGCCGCGGCGCACGAATTCGGTGGCCATATAGATGAAGCGCTCGCGCTGCTGCAGCCGGGCCGGGCCGGCCTGCTTGCCGTGATTCATCAGCAACAAGGGAAACGGACCGGGGCCGGCGGGACGGAACACCGTCGTCTCCAGCGCCTCGCGCAAGCCGTCACCGGCCGGCACCATGATCACCTGCTCGTTCAGGCGCGCATCGAGCGGCAGCGGCGAGGGGACAAGCTGGGCGTGCAGGGGCAGGCAAGGCAGACTGAGCAGCAAAGCCAGGAAAATGGGGTGACGCAGATGGAAAATGGCGGACTCCGTGGACGACTTCCCTGCCAGTCTAGGCAGTGAAATGCCACAGAGCAATATGAAAATATTATGTGATGCCGCTATTTTTTACGGCAATCACTGGCCGGAAAAATGGTTGCCTTACGCTGCCACACTTTTCCCGCTGGCAGGAGTAAACTGGGCATATTCTGAAGGAGTCGCCATGTCCATCTCCGCCCTCACCAGCGGTACCTCGGGGCTGACCGCCAACCAGCGCGCGCTGGATGTGGCCGCCAACAATATCGCCAATGCGAATACGCCGGGCTTCAAGCCGCAACAAGCCGCGTTCCAGGAGTCCAGTCCGGCCGGCACGGGCGTGACGCTCTCCGTCGAAGGGCGCAAGCTGGCCGCCAGCGAAAGCGTCAGCGGCGCCAATGCGACTGCGGCCAAGGCGGCCGAAAGCCGGCCGAACGGCGTGGGCCTGGCGTCCGAACTGACGGACAACCTGGTCTACAAGGCCGGTTTTAATTTATCGGCGAATGTCGTCAAGGCCGCCGACCAGGCGCTGGGCAGCCTGATCGACGTCAAGACTTGAAGACACTGACTATCGACAAGCTAGTCTAGCTTTGCATTTCCAGCGCCAGCGGCGCCATGGCCGGTGTAATCAGCGCCAGCAGCCGTTCGGCCGGGATGCCGTCGCGCGCCTGCACCGACAAGCCGTGCAGCAAGGCCGCATAGTAGTCGCCCAGCGCCTGCACGTCCGCCCCCTCCTTTAATTCTCCCGCCAGCTGCGCCGCGCGCAGGCGCTCGATGACCGCTTGCGTGCGCGCGCGCCGGTGCTGCGCCAGCCAGTCGGCAATCCCCGCGTTTTCCGCGCTCGTGTTGGTCGCGGCCGTGACCACCATGCAGCCTTGCGGCTGGCCGCTGCGCGTATACAGCAGCACGGCTTCTTCCAGCATGCGCGCCACGGCCTCGCGCACATTCAGGCTGGCCGCCAGCGCGTGCACGGCAAACGCGCCCTCGCCCGTTTCATACAATTCCACGGCTTCGCGGAACAGCTGCTCCTTCGAGCCGAACGCCGCATAGATGCGCGCCGAGGCGATGCCCAGCGCCGCCACCAGGTCGGCCATCGACACGCCTTCATAGCCGCGCGTCCAGAACGCGTCGCGCGCTTTTGCCAGCGCCAGCGCGCGGTCGAATTCTCTCGGTCTTCCTGCCATTGTGATCCTCTGCTTGCGAAGTGGCGGCCAGTATAACGCCTGGCACGCCACCCGCCGCCGCGATTTATTTTGCAGCGACGTCTTGACCGAAGGGAAAATTTCGCCTATTCTTTGTCGATCGACAAACAATAGGAGCCGATATGAAAACCATCCAAGGACCGAGCCTGCACCTGGCCCAATTCGCCGCCGATACGGCGCCCTTCAACACCCTGCCCGCCATCGCCGAGTGGGCGGCCGGCATGGGCTTCAAGGCCCTGCAGATTCCCGCCTGGGATGCGCGCCTGTTCGACGTGGCGCAGGCCGCACATAGCCAGCAATACTGCGACGACCTGGTCGCCATGCTGGCCGGCCATGGCCTCGTCATCAGCGAACTGACGACGCACATCCTCGGCCAGCTGGTGGCCGTGCACCCGGCCTACGACGCGCTGTGCGACAGCTTCGCGCCGGCCCACCTGCACGGGCAGCCGGCGGCGCGCACCGAGTGGGCCATCGAGCAGGTGAAACTGGCGGCGATGGCCTCGAAACGCCTGGGCCTGACGGACATGGGCACGTTTTCCGGCTCGTTCGCCTGGCCATATCTGTTCCCGTTCCCGCAGCGCCCGCCCGGCCTGATCGAGGCGGCCTTCGACGAACTGGCGCGCCGCTGGCTGCCCATCCTCGACGTGTGCGAGGAACAGGGCATCAACCTGTGCTACGAAATCCACCCGAGCGAAGATCTGCATGACGGCATCAGCTTCGAGATGTTTTATGAAAGAGTGGGCCGCCACCCGCGCTGCAAGATGCTGTTCGACCCCAGCCACTTCGTGCTGCAGCAGCTGAACTACCTGGAATTCATCGACATCTACAAGGACCACATCCGCATGTTCCATGTGAAGGATGCGGAATTCAATCCGACGGGGCGGCAAGGCATCTATGGCGGCTACCAGTCGTGGGAAAACCGCGCCGGGCGTTTCCGTTCGCTGGGCGATGGCCAGGTCGACTTCAAGGCCATCTTCTCGAAGATGGCGCAGAACGATTACGCGGGCTGGGCCACCCTGGAATGGGAATGCTGCCTGAAGGACCAGGAAGTGGGTGCGCGCGAAGGCGTGGCCTTCATCAACGCCCACATCATCGCCGTGACCGACAAGATCTTCGACGACTTCGCCGGCGCCCCCGTCAGCGAACAACAGATCCATCAATTGCTGGGCATCCAGCACAACTGAACAAGGAAACACCATGAACGAATTTACACATGATTACGTCCGCATCGACGGCCAGCGCCTGCATTGCGTGATCGCTGGTCCCGGCACCGGCAAACCCGTGCTGCTGATCCCCGGCTGGCCGCAAACCTGGTACGCCTGGCGCCATGTCATGGCGGCGCTGGCGGCCAATGGCTACCAGGCGATCGCCATCGACCCGCCCGGCAGCGGCCACTCCAGCCGCCCGGCCGATGGCTACGACACGGGCGCCGTGGCCGCCACCCTGCACCGCACCATGCTGGCACTGGGCCACGCACAGTACGATGTCGTCGGCCACGACATCGGCATGTGGGTCGGCTATGCGCTGGCCAGCGATTTCCCGCAGGCCGTGACGAAACTGGCGCTGACGGAAGCCGTGATTCCCGGCCTGGCACCGGCGCCGCCGATCTTCGTTGCGCCATCCGACAACATCTTCCTGTGGCACTTCATGTTCAACCAGGTGCTCGATTTGCCGGAAATGCTCACGGCGGGCAAGGAGCGCGAATATATCCGCTTCATTTTCGACCGCTGGTCGTACCGCCGCGACAAGGTGGCCGTCGACGTGTATGCGGACGCCTACGCCACGCCGGGCGCCCTGCGCGCCGGTTTCGCCTACTACCGGGCGATTCCGGAAACCATCCGGCAAAACCTCGAGCGGGCCAAGCGCAGCCTGCCGATGCCCGTGCTGGCCATCGGCGCCGACCACGCGACGAATGACGCGCCCCTGCTGACCATGCAGGGCAAGGCGGATCATTTACAAGGCGCCATCGTCGCCGAATGCGGCCACTTCATCATGGAAGAACAGCCGGAAGCGTTCATCGCTCACCTGCTGCCCTTCCTGGCCGGAGAAAAGTCAGGAAACAACGCATGAGCCTCGATCCGCTGATCGCCGCCTGGCTGGAAGAGAGCAAAAATGCGCCGCCGCCCGCCTCGCTGGCAGACCTGCGCGCCGCCACGGAAACGGGCTTGCGCCAGCTGCACGGGCCATTGGAAGACGTCGCTTCGATCCAGGATTACGTGCTGCCCGGTGAACATGCGCTCATCGTGCGCGCCTACGTGCCGGCCGGCGCGGACACAAGCAAGGCCGTGCCCGCCATCGTCTTCGCGCATGGCGGCGGATGGTGTCTGTGCTCGCTGGACCTGTACGACAATCCGTGCCGTGCGCTGGCCAACGCCACCGGTTGCGTGATCTTTTCCGTCGACTACCGGCTGGCGCCCGAGCACAAGTTCCCCGTGCCGCTAGCCGATTTTTATCGGGCCTTGTGCTGGGTCGCCGAGCATGCGGCGGCGCTGGGCGTCGACGCGAAGCGCCTCGCCGTGGGCGGCGACAGCGCGGGCGGCAACCTGGCCGCCGCAGCGGCACTGATGGCGCGCGACCAGGCCGGCCCGGCGCTGGCGCACCAGTTGCTGCTGTACCCGGCGCTCGATTTCGCCTTCGACACGGCGTCGTACCAGCGCTATGCGGACGGCCATTCGCTGACCAGGGAGGCCATGCGCTTTTGCTGGTCGGCGTACCTGAACGAGCCGGCCGAGGGCGCGCAGCCTTATGCTGCGCCCCTGCGGGCCGCCTCGCTGAAGGACCTGCCGCCGGCGACGGTGCTGGTGTGCGAATTCGACCCGCTGCATGACGAAGGCGCGGCGTATGCACGGCGCTTGCGCGACGACGGCGTGGCGGCAGAGTACGTGCAGCTTGACGGCATGATCCACGCATCGATCCACATGCTGGGCCTGACGCCAGCGGCGCGGGGATTGTTCGACGTGGCGGGCAAAGCAATGAGACAGGCACTAGGCGCTTAATGGAAAGGGGGCTGTCCTTACAGGATCGGTATGCGCCCTACTAGGGCGCATACCCCCGGCGGGTCAGACCCCAGCATGCCTCTATTCCACCAATTTGCGCACCTCGATGCCGTTCAGCCACTTCACGTGGCGCGGACCCGTGCGAATGTCTTTTGCCGAGATGAGGGCGATCTCGCCATCGTTGTCGTCGAGCGCCTTGCCGTTTTTTTCGTAGTAGACGATCACGCCCTCGCCGGCCGGCGCGTTATACAGCTCGCCCCAGGAAAACACCACCGCGTAGCCATCGGTGGCCGTGGCGATGATGGCGAGCTTCTTGACGTCGTTGTGGCCAGGCGCATCGAGCACCGCCTTGTCGAGAATATCGCGCAGGCGCACGCCACGATAGCTGGTGATGGTCTCGGCCTTGTCGCCGTTATGGCGCGTGACGGCAATCTCTCCGCCATTGGCCGGCGGCAGGCCGCGCAGGTCGGCCACCTTCAGGGTCAAGGGCGTTTCCACCATGCCCGTCACGGCGAGCGCGTGGCTCATGTTGTCGCGCGCCTGCGCCGGACCGGCCCATGCGGGTGCCGCCGACAGCAGCGCGGCCGAAGCAAAACCAAGGAATATTTTCTTCAACATGCTGTGTCCTTTCATGAAACAATCAAAAAATCAGAACTGGTATTGCGCATTGGCCAGCCAGGTGCGTCCGGCGCCGGGAAAACCGTCGGCCAGCGCGTAATTGCGGTCAGCCAGGTTCGCCACGCCCGCTTCCAAGGTCAATGCCGGCATGGGGCGGTACACGGCCTTCAGGTTCAGCGTCGTAAAACCGCCGAGTTCCAGGGTGTTCGAGACCCAGCGCCCGCTGTTCGATTCAGCGATGGCCACCACGTCGACCTGGCGCCCCGCGTGCAGCACGGCGTGCGCCGTCAGCTTGTGGCGCGGCACGTCCGTCAGGCGGATGGCGCGGTCGCTGACGTTTTTCATGTCCGTATACGTGTAATTGCCGCCGACATCCAGCCAGGCGCCGGCGCGGCCGCGCAAGCCCAGCTCCACGCCGCTGATGTGCGCCCTGCCCGCGTTGCGCATCTGCGCGCGCACGCCCGAGACGTTCGCCACGCTCTGGATCTTGTCCTTCACGTCGCTGTAGAACAGCGCCGCCTCCAGCGCCAGGCCTTGCGCATTACCCTGATAGCCCAGCTCATAATTCATCGCCTCCTCCGCGCGCAAGGCCGGGTTTTCGATATACGTGCCCAGGCGCTGCGAGTAGCGGTCCTTCAGGGTCGGCAGGCGCGACTTGCGCGCCACGGTGGCATACACGCGCGCATCAAGACCGGTCTTGCGGAACAGGCCCGCCTGCAAGTCGGTGGCCGATTGATTCTCCGGCAAGGTATAGGCATTGCCGGCGCTGTAGACGGTGTCCGGGCGCAGCGCGTTGCGCGAGACGCCCAGCGACAGTTCCGTCGCTGCGTCAATGGCGATGCTGTCTTCCGCGCCCAGGGTCCACAGGGCATCCTTGTACCAGGTGGTGCGCACGCCTTTGGCATCGAGTTCCTGGTGCTCGTCGGCCTTGACGCTGGCGACAAAACGCAGGCTGTGCGCGGCCAGGCGGAACGATTCGAGTTCCACCGCGCCGCCATTCGTGCGGTCGTTATAGATGCTGCGACCGCCGCTGACGCTACCCTGGCCGCTGGTTTTCAGGGTCGTGTAGCTGCCGTTCGTGTAAGACGTGATTTCATTGTCGTAGCTGTCGTGGTACAGGCGCAGTTTCAGGCGCTCCTGCTGGCCCAGGCGCGTCTGCGAGACGAAATACACGCTTTCCTTGTTCCAGTACGGCCATTGCCAGTAGCGCGCGCCGACGGGGTTGGTCGACGGCGGCTGGCCCTTTTCGCCATGCTGCTTGTAGTAGCTCAGTGCATACTCGTCGCCAGCCTGCGCGCCATCGGGCGTGTAGCCCACCTTGAACGACAGTTTATGGTCCTTGCGGTAGGCGTTGTTGCGCATGCCGCCGTCTTGCGTGGCCGTCGGGCGGAAGTCGGACGACAGGGGGAAGCCGTCGCTGTCGATATACGACACGCCCGCCTGCAGATACCACAGGCCCTGATTCGTGCCCACGTTGGCCGAGACCTGGCGCTCGCTGTCCGAGCCGAAACCGATGGAGGTATCGCCTTCCAGCAGCGCGGACGGCTTGCGCGAGATCAGGTTGATGGCGCCGCCCAGAGTATTGGCACCGTAGGCCACGGAACTGTAGCCCTTGGCCACCTGGATGGCGGCCAGGTCGGCCGTCGTGAAGCGGTTGAAATCGACGTAGCCGTCATACGGCACGTAGACGGGAATGCCGTCGATGTACAGCGGCACCTGGCGCGCATCGAAGCCGCGGATGGCGACGGTTTTTTCGTTGCGCGCATTGGTCGACAGCGACACGCCCGACAGCAGATTGAGGGCGTCGCCCACGTTGTCGCGGTTAAAGCGGCGCATCTCGGCGCGGCTTATTTGCGCGCCCACCTGCTGTTCCATTTCTCCTGCCTGGTCGCGCTGGCCGATCACCGTCACCGTGCCCAGCACGAACGGCGCCGCAGCATCCGCGTCTTCCTTGCCAGCGGCCTGCTGTGCCAGCGCCAGCATCACGGCGCCTGCCATTACCTGTTTCAACATCGTTTCAATCTTTCCATTATCGTTGTATATCGTCTTATATAGCGATATGCAAAAAAATACAAAAAAAGCGGCCACGCATGCGGTGGCCGTCACCCAACAGCGCAATATACAGACGTATATAGCGATGCTCAAGCGACAAGAGCGAAAGCGCGCGCGCAGGTCAAATTCCACGCTTTTTTCATGCAGCGCAGCATTTCGCTGTGCGAACGCATGTTTCACAAAACGGTTGACATGCGAGATCCGGCTAGGCAAACTGATTTCCAGGGAGTCAGAAAAATGAAGGCAAATATGACAAATATTCCAGCCGCGGCAGATCCGGAACTCATCGTCTTCAGCGACGACGAGGAAGGCAAGGACCGCCAGTTCGTCAACGCGCTGGCGCGCGGTCTGGAGGTGCTCCGGTGCTTCCGCCCCGGCGAAGTCCATCTGTCGAACGCGGACATGGCCAAGCGCACGGGCATCCCCAAGCCCACCATTTCGCGCCTCACCTATACCCTCACCAAGCTCGGCTACCTGAATTACTCGGACAGCCTGGGCAAGTACCAGCTGGGCGCCGGCGTGCTGGCCCTCGGCTACCGCATGCTGTCGAACCTCGACGTGCGCAAGATGGCGCGCGCGCTGATGGAGGAGCTGGCCGAACATGCGCAGGCCTCCGTCTCGCTGGGCACGCGCGACCGCCTCAGCATGGTCTACGTGGAAACCTGCCGCAGCAGCGCCAACGTCACCCTGCGCCTCGACGTCGGCTCGCGCATTCCCCTGATGACGACGGCCATGGGCAAGGCCCTGCTGTGCATCCTGCCGCAGGCCGAGCGCGACTATCTGATGGACCATGCGCGCCTGCACGAGACGCAGCGCTGGCCGCGCATCAAGGCCGGCATCGAACAAGGCTTCAAGGATTACCAGGACCGGGGCTTTTGCATCTCGGCCGGCGAGTGGCAGAACGACGTGCATGCGGTGGGCGTGCCCATGCTGGGAGCCGACGGCGAACAGGTGATGGCCTTCAATTGCGGCGGCCCCGCCTTCCTGCTGTCGCGCGAAAAACTCGAGTCCGACCTGGGACCGCGCCTGGTCGCCCTGGTCAAGACAGTGGAAAAAAACCTGGGCCGCGGGTAGACTGCGCGCCCCCTCTCAATATCGCCTTCGAGGACCCCGATGATACGCGACGAAGAAACCCTGAACATCCTGCTCGACAGCATCGCCCGTTTCGTGCGCGAAGTGCTGGTGCCGAACGAGGCGCTGGTGGCCGAAACGGACACGATACCGCCGGCCATCGTGGCGCAGATGCGCGAGCTGGGCCTGTTCGGCCTGTCCATTCCGGAAGCCTACGGCGGCCTGGAACTGAGCATGGAAGAGGAAGTGCGCGTGGCCTTTGAAATCGCCCGCACCTCGCCCGCCTTCCGCTCGCTGATCGGCACGAACAACGGCATCGGCTCGCAAGGCATCGTCATCGACGGCACGGAAGCACAAAAACAATACTATCTGCCCAAGCTGGCGGCCGGCGATATCATCGGCTCGTTCGCCCTGACGGAAGCGGGATCGGGCTCCGACGCGGCCTCCCTGCGCACGAGCGCCGTGCGCGATGGCGACTTCTATATCCTCAACGGCAGCAAGCGCTATATCACCAACGCGCCCGAAGCCAGCATCTTCACGGTGATGGCGCGCACGGACCCCGTCAAGCGCGGCGCCTCTGCCATTTCCGCCTTCATCGTGGAAAAGGATACGCCGGGCCTTTCTTTAGGTAAGATCGATAAGAAGATGGGCCAGCAAGGCGCGCATACCTGCGACGTCATCTTTGAAAACTGCCGTGTGCCGGCCGCGAACATCATCGGCGGCAAGGAAGGCGTAGGCTTCAAGACGGCCATGAAGGTGCTCGACAAGGGCCGCCTGCACATCGCCGCCGTCTGCGTGGGCGCGGCCGAACGCATGCTGGGCGACGCCCTGGCGTATGCCATGGAACGCCAGCAATTTGGCCAGCCCATCGCCGATTTCCAGCTGATCCAGGCCATGCTGGCCGACAGCAAGGCCGAGATTTACGCGGCGCGCAGCATGGTGCTCGATTGCGCGCGCCGGCGCGACAACAAGGAAGACATTTCGACGGAAGCGTCGTGCTGCAAGCTGTTCGCCTCCGAAATGTGTGGCAGAGTGGCTGACCGCTCCGTGCAGATCCACGGCGGCGCCGGCTACATCAGCGAATACGCGGCCGAGCGCTTCTACCGCGACGTGCGCCTGTTCCGCATCTACGAAGGCACGACGCAGATCCAGCAGATCGTCATCGCCCGCAACATGATCAAGGCTGCACAAAAGTGAAGGAGGCCGCGATGGACATTCCCGCCCTGCTGGCCGGCTTGCCGGCGCGCCTGTCGGCCATTCCCGCCTACTGGGCGGCGCGCGCGCCGGACGCGCCGGCGCTGCATGAAGCTGGCCGCAGCTGGACCTACGCGCAGCTGCAGCACAGTGTGGAAAGTGCCGCGCAGCTGCTGCGCCAGCTGGACGTGCGCGCCGGCGACCGCCTGATGGTGGTGGGCGAGAACTGCGCGCTGCAGGTGGCGCTGATCTTCGCAGCGGCCAGCATCGACGCGTGGATCGTCAACGTCAATGCACGCCTGTCGGCGCGCGAGATCGACACCATCGCAGGCCACTGCTCGGCGCGGCGGCTGCTGTTCCTGGCCGGCGCCTCGCCGGAAGCGGCCGCACATGCGGCACGTCTGGGCGCGGCCAGCGCCACGGTTGACGGCATGGGCGAGCTGCTGGCGGGCGAGTCGAACGACGCAGCCATCGCGGAAGCCACGGTCCCCGGTGACGAACAGGTGGCCGCGCTGATCTACACGACGGGCACCACGGGCCAATCGAAAGGCGTGATGCTGACGCACCGCAACCTGCTGTTCATCGCCGCCGTCTCCAGCACCTTGCGGGGCTTGAGCAGCAGCGACCGCGCCTACGGCGTGCTGCCGATTTCCCACGTGTACGGCCTGGCCTCGGTGGCCCTGGGTACCCTGTATGCGGGCGCCGCGCTGTACCTGGTGCCACGCTTTTCCGTCGATGGCCTGCTGGCCGCATTGAAAGACGATGGACTGACCATCGTCCAGGGCGTGCCCGCCATGTACGCCAAGCTGCTGCAAACCCTGGGCGGCGCCGACACGCCGCTGCCCACGCGGCTGCGCTTCGCGTATGCGGGCGGCTCGCCGCTGGCGCCGTCGCTCAAGCGCGACGTGGAAAAACTGCTGGGCACCACGCTGCACAATGGCTACGGCATGACGGAAAGCGCGCCCACCATCAGCCAGACGCGCCTGGATGCACCGCGCCGCGACGATTCGGTCGGCATGCCGATCCCGGGCGTCGAAGTGCGCGTGGTGGACGTGGCCGGCCTGGACGTGGCGCCGGGCGAGCCGGGAGAATTATGGATACGCGGGCCGAACGTCATGGCCGGCTACTACCGGGAACCGGCCATGACGGCGGCCACCATGCGCGACGGCGGCTGGCTCAATACGGGCGACATGGCGCGCCAGGAACCGGACGGCGCGCTGTTCATTGTCGGGCGCACCAAGGAACTGATCATCCGCTCCGGCTTCAATGTGTATCCGCTGGAAGTGGAAACGGCCCTGAACGCCCACCCTTCCGTGGTGCAGTCGGCCGTGGTCGGGCGCACGCTGGACGATGGCAACGAGGACGTCATCGCCTATGTGGAGCTCGATCCGCGCCAGCCCGCCAGCGTGGCACAATTGCAGGCCTGGCTGGCGCAAACGCTGTCGCCGTACAAATGCCCGTCCGCCATCATCGTCATGGACGCGCTGCCGGCCGCCGCCACGGGCAAGATTTTAAAGGGGCAGCTGCGGCAAATGGCGCAGAATGCCCGATAAGTTGACCATGTAGTACCAGACCCGAGAATAAAACCAAGCCACATCACCGGAGGAGACACGATGAAACGCAGCTACACACGCATCGCCATGGCAGCGCTGGTTGCCAGCGCCTGGATGACGCAGGCCAGCGCCGACGAATTCCTGGTCGGCGCGGAAATCCCGCTGACGGGCAACCTGGCGCGGGTCGGCGCCGGCATGCAGGAAGGGATCATGGTCGCGGCCGAGGTCTTCAACAAGACCAACGGCAAGCACACCATCAAGGTCATCACCGTCGACGACGAATCGGCGCCCGCCAAGGCCATCGCCGCCGTGGAAAAGCTGGCCAGCCAGGGCGTGGTGGCCATCACGGGCGGCTATGGTTCGAACAATATCTCGCCCGCCTCGGACACGGCCAATAAGCTGGGCCTCGTCTATATCACCTCGGGCGGCGTGGACGACAGCCTGGTGGCCAGCGGGCGCAAGAATTTTTTCCGCATCAATAACACGGCCGGCTACGAAAAAGCCATGCTGGGACTGCTTGCCGACGTGGGCGCCAAGTCCGTCTCCATCGTGTATTCGACCAAGGACGCCACCACGGGCCTGGCGAAAGACGTGGAAAAAGCGCTGACGGCCAAGGGCGTGAGGGTGACGACGCATTCCTTCGACCCTGCCATTACCGACTTCAAGCCCATCATCAACAAGATCAAGCTGCAGGATAAATCGGAAGTGGTGGCCATGGTCGGCTACGAAAACGATTACGTGGGCATCATCCGCGCCGCCCGCGTCCTGAAACCGAAGATCAAGGCCATGGTGGGCGTATGGTCGCTGGCCACGCCGAAAATGGCATCCGACTTCCCCGACCTGATGCCGAACGTCTTCGGCACGGCCCTGCTGCCCTTCCCCACGCAATTCAAGACGGCCGACGGCAAGGCCTTCAGCGACGCCTACAAGCAGTTGTACAAGAAGGAACCCGATTACCTGGGCCAGTTCGGCTATGTGCAGTCGATGCTGCTGTTCGAAGCGATCGCGCGCGCGGCCGACAAGGGCACCATCAAGAAGGGCGGCGTGGCCGAGGAAATGCGCAAGACGGACCGCGAAACCCTGATCGGCCGGGTGCAGTTCGCCGCCAATGGCGACAACCAGAACTTCGTGCACCGCATGGCGCAGCACCAGGACAAGAAGGTGGTGATCGTCTGGCCGAAGGAACACGCGACGGGCAAGCTGGCCTACCCGGCCCTGCCCTGGTAACAGCAGCCTCCCGCTGCACACGCGCGTGCTCCGGCGCGCACCGATGAACGGCAGTCCTGCGCAGTGTACATACTGCGCCAGGGCTGCCTGACGGGATGACGACATGACAGAATTAATCTTGCAAGCCCTGTATTCGGGCTTGCTGCAGGGCGGCTCCTACGCCCTGATCGCACTGGGACTGGCGCTGGTCTTCGGCACCATGAAAGTGATCAACCTGGCGCACGGCGAACTGGTGCTGCTGGCCGCCTACATCGCCTACAGCGTGGAATCGGACCTGGGCCTGGGGCCCATGTTCGCCATTCCCATCGCGCTGGTGATCGTCAGCCTGACGTCCGTGGGCGTGTATCTGATCGTCAGCCGCATCCAGAAAGACCGCGAAATCAATTCGCTGATCCTCACCTACGGCATCGGCGTGATACTCACCAATGTCATTTTGCTGGTCTGGAAGGCCGACATCCGCTCGACCTCATCGAGCTGGCTGCAGGAAGGCATCGAGATCGGCCCGTTTTTCAGCATGCGTAGCGAAGTGATTTTCTTTGGCGTCAGCCTGGTGCTGATGGCGGCGCTGTGGCGCTGGCTGGCCACCAGCTGGTACGGCCGCGCCGTGCGCGCCGTGTCCAGCAACCGCGACGCGGCCAAGCTGATGGGCATCGACCCGGGCCGCACGGAACTGGTGTCGTTTCTCGTCGCCGGCATCCTGGCCGCCTTCGCCGGCGTCGCCCTGTTCAGCTATGGCGTGATCCAGCCCGCCTACGGCGGCGCGCTGACGGTGAAAGCGTTCATCATCACGGTATTGGCCGGCATCGGTTCGATCCCCGGCGTGCTGCTGGCCGCCGTGCTGCTGGGCGTGGCCGAAGCGTTGACCGTCACCCTGGCCAGCTCCGCGCTACAGGAATTGTCCGGCATGGTGCTGTTCCTGCTGGTGCTGTTCATCATGCCGAACGGCTTGTTCGGCGCACAACGGAGGCGCGGATGAAGCGCTCGACACTGATTGCAACGGCCGGTTTGCTGCTGGCCGCGTATGTCGCCGTGCCGCTGGCCCTGGGCGGCAACCAGTACGTGATGAGCATGGTGGTGGCGGCCCTGATCATCGGCGGCGTGGCCATGTCCTGGGCCTTGCTCGGCAACTTGGGCGGCATGGTCAGCTTCGGCCATGCCGCGTTCTTCGGCGTGGGCGCGTATGTCTCCGCGCTGGCCACCGTGAAACTGGGCTTGCCCGTGTTCGCCGCCATGCTGCTCGGTGGCGCGGGCGCGGCCATCGCCGCCGTCATCATGCTGCCCGTGCTGCGGCTGCGCGGGCCGTATTTTGCGCTGGCCATCCTCGCCTACGCGCACATCTTCCGCATCCTGGCCACGGAATGGAGCTCGGTGACGGGCGGCGCAGGCGGCATCAACAATATCCCGGCCTTGCCCACCGTCTTCGGCTTCGATTTGGCCAGCAAGACGGGCGCCTACCTGGTGGTGCTGACCCTGGTGGTGGCATGTACGTTTGCCTACAGCCGCATCCGCGCCAGCCATTACGGCATCGCCCTGCGCGCCATGCACGACAGCGAAGACGCCACGCGCGTCGTCGGCGTCAACAGCACCCTGCTGAAAGGCGCGATGCTGCTCGTGTCGGCCTTCATGGCGGGCCTGTTCGGCGCCTTCAACGCCCACTACATCAACTTCCTGGAGCCGGACTACGCCTTCAACAGCCTGTGGGTGACCTTGCCGATCGTGGCGGCCATCTTCGGCGGCTACCGCACGATACTCGGCCCCGTGCTGGGCGCCGTGGTGGTCTACCTGGTCGACCAGCTGATCTTCAAGTCGCTGATCCCCACCGGGCACCAGCTGGTGCTGGGCGTGCTGCTGGTGGCGATGATCGTCTTCAGTCCGAACGGCTTGCTGCCGCTGCTGCAAAAATGGCTGAAAAACATGTTCCAGGCGAAGGAGAAAGCACATGCTTGAACTCGACAATGTGTCCGTGCGCTTCGGCGGCCTGACGGCAGTCGATTCCGTCACGTTAAAGGTCGGCAGCCACGACGTGATCGGCCTGGTGGGCGCGAATGGCGCCGGCAAGACCACGCTGTTCAATGCGATTTCCGGCCTGGTGCGCCCCACCAGCGGCAGCATCCGCTTCGAAGGGCGCGACATCATGGCCACACCCATGTACCAGCGCGCGCGCCTGGGACTGGGCCGCACCTTCCAGATTCCGCAACCGATGCATGAACTGACGGTGCGCGAAAACCTCGTCGTGGCGCAGCGCTTCGGCACCGGCAAGGTCGACATGCGCAAGATCGATGAAATCCTCGATTTTACGAGCCTGCTTGACAAGGCCGGGCGCGATGCGGCCAGCGAACTGGCGCTGACGGAACTCAAAGCGCTGGAAGTGGCCAAGGCGCTGGCGACGAACCCGAAACTGCTGCTGTTAGACGAAGTGCTGGCGGGCCTGGAAACGAACGGCAAGCGCCGCTTCATGGGCATGCTGAAGGACTTGCACGCCGCCTTTGGCGTGGGCATCGTCATGATCGAGCACGACATCGAGACCATCAGCAACCTGTGCCAGCGCGTGGCCGTGCTCAATTTTGGCCAGCTGATCGCGGACGGCACGCCCGATTGCGTGTTCCGCGATCCGGCCGTCATCGAAAGCTACACGGGAGCAGCGCATGCCTGAAACGATGCTTGAAATAAGTCAACTGCGCGCCGGCTATGGCGCCATCAATGTGCTGTGGGATGTCTCGCTGTCCATCCAGAAGGGCAAGCTGACCACCATCATCGGCCCGAACGGGGCCGGCAAGACCACGCTGCTACGCGCCATCATGGGGCTGCTGCCCGTGGGTGCAGGCAGCATCGCGCTCGACGGCGTGGCCATCAACGGCACGCCCACCTGGAAGATGAGCGACGCCAGAGTCACCATGATCCCCGAGGGGCGCATGACGTTTCGCGACATGAGCGTGGAAGAAAACCTGATCATGGGCGCCTTCCCGAAAGAGCACCGCAGCCACATGCCGGCGCGTCTGGCCGACGCCTATGCCATGTTCCCGCGCCTGCACGAGAGGCGCCGCCAACTGGCCGGCTCGCTCTCGGGCGGCGAGGCGCAGATGCTGGCGATGGCGCGCGGCTTGATGTCGGACCCGTCGCTGCTGATCATCGACGAGCCTTCGCTGGGACTGGCGCCGCTGGTGGTCAACGAACTGTTCGAGATCCTCGCGCGCCTGAACGACGGCCGGCGCACCATCATTTTAGTCGAGCAGAACACGGCACGCGCCGTGGCCGTGGCCGATCACGTGTACCTGATGCAAAGCGGCAAAGTGGCGCTGTCGCAGGCAGCTTCCGAAGTCAAGCTCGAACACCTGCACGAACTCTATTTTGCACGCTGAGTGATATCAGCCGCACGCGGCTGGCATCACTCGTCGTCGGCCAGTTTGCCAAACGCCAGCAGCTCACTCTTGCCGAGTCCGGTCGTCACGAAAGGATCGTCGGCAGGAAAGCGGCCGCTATCGGCCAGCATGCGCAGCTTGCTCAAGCGCTCGCCCAGCGCCAGCGCTTGCGCCTGCGGATCGGCATCGGCGCTGGCATCGACGCCCGCCAGCCCGATCGCGCGGGTCACGGACTGGGGAAACTCCCACAATTCGGCGATGCGTACCGACAGGATGCGCGCTTGCGCAAACACCTGCGCAATGAAGGAGTCCGATTGCGGAAAGACATCGGGGCCATGCATCTGGTCGATCAGCCGGAACGCCACCACCAGGCCGACATTGGCCATCAGCCCCGCGAGGTAGGCATCGAAGGCGTTGGCATGCATCGTCGGCGCGACCAGGCTGGCCGCCAGCGCACATTTTTCGGACTGGCGCCAGATCAGCGGCGCCGTGCGCACGGTCAGCCCGCCGCTTTGCATGCTGACGATGGGACGGAAGGCGACGCGGGCGAGCAGCATGCGCATGCCGTTTTGCCCGAGCAGCATGATGGCGCCTTCCATGTTGTTGATCGACGGGCTGGCGTTGTAGCGCGACTGGTAGCAGGGCCGGTTCGCTTCGCGGTAGACCTCGGCCACCAGCAGCACATCCTGGGCCAGCTGGGCCGACAGCTTGGCCGCGCTCATGTTTTCATCTTGCAAGGTACGCATCAACTGCGGAATGATGGCGGGAATGCGCGGCACCAGCGCGGCGCCGGCGATCGGTTCACGCACCAGGCGCGCCAATTCGTCCAGAATCTGCTGTTCCGTCTCCGCCGGAGCCTGCGCCGAACCCGCAGCCGCCAGCCAGCGGTAGTACATGGCATCGATTTCGGTGATGGTGGCTGGCTGCCGCGTCGCCTCGGGCGCCGCCGCTGCCGTGACTGGCGCAGGCTTGTTTTTTTCGTCGCCGCCGTTCAGTAATTTTCCTATCCAGCCCATTTTGCTATCCCAAGCCCTGTATGCATCATTATCGCGAAATTCGCTCCGTGATTTTACTTGATGACAGCAGCGCCGGTGCAGCGGGCGTGAGCGCTTTGTCCATCTGCCGCAACATGCTAAAGTGGCACGACATGCACCCTGCCCTCCTCGACCAGCGATCCAACATGAACAATCCACTTGCGCACTACATCACCAGCCAGGCGTATAACAACGCCTGGGCCAACCACCGCCTGCTGAAAGCCTGCGGGCAGCTGACCCAGGCCGAGTTCCAGGCCACGCGCGTCAGCTTTTTCCCCACCATCGGCTTCACCCTGAACCATATATTGACGTGCGACTGGTTTTATCTCGACGCGCTCGAACGCGAGCTGCGCGGCGCAGCGCCCCATGCCGACTGCTATGTCTTCTTTGAAAAGGATGAGCCATTTACCGATTGCGCCGCGCTGCAGGCGGCGCAGCGCGCCACGGACCTGCGCCTGATCGCCCATTGCCGCAGCCTGAGCGATGCGGATCTGGCGCGGCCCGTGACGATTCTGCGCGACAATCCGCAAATCGACACGCGCCAGCGCATGCTGGCGCATGTGTTCCAGCACCAGATCCACCACCGGGGGCAAGTGCACGCCATGCTGGCCGGCACGCGCATCGAAGCGCCCCAGCTCGACGAGTTCTATTGCGCCGGCGAGGCAAGCGAGCGGGCGCAGGACTTCCTGGAACTGGGCTGGACAGAGGAAGATATCTGGGGCCAGCGCTGAGTTACTCTTCCGCGTGGCAGCAGACGCACAGCTTGTTGCCGTCGAGGTCGCGGAAGTAGGCGCCATAATAATTGGCGTGGTAATGGGGGCGCAAGCCGGGTGGCCCCTCGCACACGGCGCCCAGCGCCAGCGCGACCTGGTAGCTGCGGTCCACCTGGGCGCGGCTGGCCGCCAGCCAGGCCGTCATCTGGCCATTGCCGGGTGTCGCCGGCAAGCCGTCGTGTGGCGCCGTCAGCACGAACAGGGGGCGCGGCGCCTGCTGCGCCATCCAGCCGGCCCAGGGTTGGGCCGGATCATGAAATTTTTCGATCAAACCGAGTTCTCCCAGCAGGGCCGCATAGAACGCGTAGGCGCGGGGAAAGTCGTTGGTGCCGAGGCAGAGATGGGACAGCATGTTGCTCCTTCATGAATTAAGGCATGGGCGGCGAAATGCGCCAGCTGATTATAATGGCGCATCGTTTTCCCACACGCTCCCATGACAGACCTCGACCGCCTTCATCTGCTCCCCCCCTCCAGCGCCGACCTTGCCGCCTTGCTGGCCTTCGAGCTGGAAAACCGCGCGTATTTTGAATCCTGGGTCACGGCCCGGGCGCCATCCTATTACCACCAGGACGCCATCGCCGCCGCCATCGAGCAGGCGCAGCGCGAGCGCGAGCAAGACCGCGCCTACCAGTATCTGGCCAGGCTGGACGGACAGATCATCGGCAGGGTCAACCTGACGGCCGTCACGCGCCCGTATTTCAATAAAGCTGCGCTCGGTTACCGCATCGGCGAACAATTCGGCGGACGTGGCTACGCCACGCGCGTCGTGGCCCTGCTGCTGGAAGAAGCGTTCGGTCCACTGGAACTGTGGCGCCTGGAAGCGACGGCGCGGCCGCAAAACCTGGGCTCGGTCGCGGCCATGCAGCGCAACGGCTTTCACCAGTATGGGCGCGCGGAAAAAGCCATGCATTTCCAGGGCGCCTGGTCGGACTTGCTGTATTTTGAACGGCGCAACGAGCACGCCGGCATGGAATAAAACCGAGCAGTTGCTCTATTGTGAGGCCATACCTCCCCGGATGTTATAAAATAGGCAAATATGGCACGACATCGGCCGTGCCGCTTGCCAGCCTTTCGCGCATGCGGATGCGCTCACATTCAGGGGAAAACCATGACCAATACAAACAAAAAAGCCTACCTCGTCGGCGGTGGCATCGGCTCGCTGGCTGCGGCCGCCTTCATGATCCGCGACGGCGGCATGCAAGGCAGCAACATCACCATCTTCGAAACGTCGCCCGTGACGGGCGGCAGCCTCGATGGCGGCGGCAATGCCGAGGATGGCTATACCTTGCGCGGCGGGCGCATGCTGACCACCGACAATTACGAGTGCACCTGGGATCTGTTCAAGAGCATCCCCTCGCTCGAACATGCGGGCCAGAGCGTCTACGATGAAACCATCGCCTTCAACGAACGGCACCTTCCCCACTCGCGCGCGCGCCTGGTCGACCGCAACCGTTTCAAGGTCGATGTCAGCAGCATGGGCTTTTCCATGCAGGACAGGCTGGAACTGCTGAAGCTGACGGAAGCCGATGAAGACACGCTGGGCAGCAGCGCCATCACGGACTGGCTTTCGCCGGAATTCTTCGACACCAAGTTCTGGTACATGTGGGCCACCACGTTCGCCTTCCAGCCCTGGCATAGCGCCGTCGAGTTCAAGCGTTACCTGCACCGCTTCATGATGGAGTTTTCGCGCATCGAAACCCTGGCTGGCGTCAAGCGCACCGTCTACAACCAGTACGACTCGCTGGTGCGCCCGCTGGTCGCGTGGCTGCAGGAGCAAGGCGTCAACATCATCATGGATTGCACGGTGACCGATATCGAGGTACAGGAACCCGAAGGCCGCCTGACTGCCACCGCCCTGCACTGCCAGCGGCGCGGCCTGGCCGACGTGATTCCCGTCGCCGCCGGCGACCTGGTCTTTTTCCAGAATGCCTCGATGACGGATGCCTCCAGCTATGGCAGCATGCACAGCGCACCGGCCAAGCGCACGAAAAACGACAGCCAGGGTTGGCTTCTGTGGGAAAAGCTGGCCGAAGGCCGCCCGGCGCTGGGCCGTCCAGCCGCCTTCAACAGCAGCATCCCCGAATCGTACTGGGCCTCGTACACGGTCACCTTGAAAGACAGCGCCTTCTTTGACAGGATGGAGCAATTCACGGGCAACAGCGCGGGCACGGGCGGCCTCGTCACCTTCAAGGACAGCAACTGGTTCATGTCCATCGTGCTGGCGCACCAGCCCCATTTCGCCGGCCAGCCCGAGGGCGTGCAAGTATTCTGGGGCTATGCGCTGCACCCTGACCGCATCGGCAACTTCGTCGCCAAGCCCATGTCCGAATGCAGCGGCGAAGACATCCTGCGCGAGCTGTGCGGCCACCTGAACTTCGACCTCGACATCATGGCCACGGCCAACTGCATTCCCTGCCGCATGCCCTACATCACCAGCATGTTCATGCCCCGCGCAAAGAGCGACCGCCCGCTGCCCGTGCCGGCCAATTCCGTCAACCTGGCCTTCGTCAGCCAGTTCGTGGAACTTGCCGACGATGTCGTCTTCACCGTGGAATACTCGGTGCGCGCGGCGCAGACAGCCGTCTACCAGCTGCTCGGCGTGCAGCGCGACGTGCCGGCCATCCACGCGCACGACAAGTCGCTGAAGGTCAAGCTCGATGCCGTCATCAAGGCCTTCAAATAGGCGCATTTTCCGGCGTCAACGCAGTATTGGTCCTGTCGGCCGCGCCTTTGTCACAGCGCAAAGCACGGCGATATTGAACTGATAACGTCAGGGTTCGGGAATTTCCCCTATCTTGCCAAGTCCAACATGAAACTGCGGCGACGCCTGTTCGAACATGTGCTGCTGGTGCTGGCATTGGCCGTTGTCATCTTTGCCGCCGCCATCGTGCTGGCACGCATGACGCAATGGGCGGAAGCGCAGGAATTGCCCGCCTACCTGATACAGGGCATGCATCTGGTGGGCAAGGTGCTGTTTTTTCTGGACGGCTGCATCGTCATTGCCGTCAGCAGCATCCTGCCCGCCCGGCTGTTCCGCCTGCTCACCAAGGAGGATGTATGAAGCACCTTCATTACCTGTTCACGCTCCGGCATCCGCGCCGCTTCTGGTGCAGCGCCCTCGTCATCGCCGTGGCTTCGGCCATCGTGCTGGGCCCCTGGATCGACAACATCCCATGGCTGGTGGCGATCCCCCTCGTGGCCGGCGGCCTGCTGGTGGCGCTGGGCGAACTGTGGGATGAAATGCACGGCAAGCGCCTGCCGAACGGCAACGACGATACGCAAGCGCCGTGCCGCCATCCCTGATGACTGGCACGGTGATGCGTACACGCAACAGCGGTCACGCCATCGGCCCCGCATGCGCTGGATTTAAGACTGGCTTCAGCCTCGCCGTGCATCGTGGATAGGGCGCCAGCAACCATGGCGCTTCCCTCACACTCACGGGCACGGCCCAGCGAAAGAGCCAGCATGACAACATGGATGCGCGCCAACAAAGGTTTTTTGATGTTTTTACTGCTGTTCGGCGTGTTCCGCACGGCCGTGGCGGACTGGAATCCGATACCTTCGGCATCCATGCGCCCCAACCTGCTCGAAGGCGACGTGGTCTTCGTCAATCGCCTCGCCTTCAACCTGAAAGTGCCGCTCACCGATATCGTGCTGCAGCGCCTGGGCGACCCGCAGCGCGGCGATATCGTCACCTTTTCCTCGCCGAAAGACGGCACGCGCTTGATCAAGCGCATCATCGCCCTGCCCGGCGACACGGTGGAAATGCGCAATGAACAGCTGGTCATCAATGGCCAGCCTGCCCGGTACACGGCGCTCGACACGGCGCCCGAAACCATCGCCCACCTGGGCCAGCTGACGGCGCAGCGCATCAGCGAGCGCAACGCAACCGAGCAGCACCGCATCCAGGTCTTGCCGCAAATCGCCGGGGCGGCACGCAGCTTTGCCCCCGTGACGGTGCCGGCCGACCATTTTCTCATGCTGGGCGATAACCGCGACAACAGCGCCGACTCGCGCTACTTCGGCTTCGTGCCGCGCGCATTGCTGATTGGCAGGGCCGAGCGCATCCTCGTCTCGGCCGATATTGACGAGCATTGGCAGCCGCGGCTGCAGCGTTTCGGCATGAAGCTGGAGTAACCATCCCCCCTTGCAACGGCGCCGTGCTTTTGAGTTAGCATGGCGCATCATGCAAAATTTTTCCTCAGCCAGCCTGCCAGCCGCCAGCGACGATGCCGCCCTGGAGCAACTGGCGCAGTTCCTGCGCAGCCATCCCGACGTGCTGCTGCTGACGGGCGCCGGCATCAGCACGGCGTCCGGCATTCCCGCTTACCGCGACACGGATGGCGTGCGGCGCGGCAATCCCCCCGTGCAAGGCCCCGATTTTCGCCGCCAGGAAGCCGTGCGCCGCCGCTACTGGGCGCGCAGCATGGTGGGCTGGCCGACCCTGGCGCGCGCCACGCCCAATCCCGCTCACCTGGCCATCGCGCAATTGGCACAGCGCCAGCACATCGGCGGCCTGATCACGCAAAACGTCGATGGCTTGCATCAGCAGGCAGGCAGCAGCGCCGTCACGGAGTTGCACGGCAGCATACATGGCGTGATATGCCTCGATTGCCAGGCCCGCCATACGCGCCGCCTGATCCAGGATCAGCTCGAACGCGACAATCCGCAAATGCTGGGCGCCACGGCCACTCCCGCGCCCGATGGCGACGCCTTGCTGGAACCATCCCAGCTGGCCACCTTCCACTTGCCCGCCTGTCTCCACTGCGGCGGCACCCTGCAGCCGGACGTGGTGTTTTTCGGCGACGGCGTGCCCGCCGCCTGCGCGGCCGAGGCCGAAAGCAAGATGCACGCGGCCAGCGCCTTGCTGGTGGTCGGCTCGTCCGTCATGGTGTATTCGAGCTTTCGCCTGTGCCGCATGGCGGCCGAGACGGGCAAGCCCGTGGCCGCCATCAACCTGGGCAAGACGCGTGCCGACCATTTGCTGGCATTCAAGACCGAAGCGCCGGCACAGGACATCCTGCCTGCAATAGCGGCCATGCTGGGCTGATGCCGTGTCGGCGCTGCGCCACTCTCGCTATACTGTGGCATTAACGAGGAGAATTCATGCTGGAACTGTTGAGTGAACACGCCTGTTTTGGCGGCGTACAACGCTTTTATCGCCACGACGCGCACGCCATCGGCTTGCCCATGCGTTTTTCGGCCTTCATTCCCGATACGCCGCCAGGCGCCACGGTCAGCACCAAACGCCCCGCCCTGTTTTACCTGGCGGGCCTGACGTGTACGGAAGAAACCTTCATGATCAAGGGCGGCGCGCAGCGCGTGGCGGCCGAGGAAGGCCTGATCCTGATCGCGCCCGACACCAGCCCCCGTGGCGCGAACATCGCGGGCGAGAGCGAATCATGGGATTTCGGCGCGGGCGCCGGCTTTTACGTCGATGCCACCGAAGCGCCGTGGCACAGCCACTATCGAATGTATAGCTACATCCTGGAACTGCGCGCGCTGCTGGAACAGGAACTGGCGATCGATGCGCAACGCACGGGTATTTTCGGCCACTCGATGGGCGGCCATGGCGCGCTGGTGCTGGCCTTGCGCAACCCACACATGTTCCGCTCGGTCTCCGCCTTCGCCCCCATCGCCGCGCCGAGCCAGTGTCCGTGGGGCAAGAAGGCGTTTACAGGCTACCTGGGCAGCGACGCAGCCAGCTGGCAGCCATACGACGCCAGCGCGCTGATGCGCGGCCTGCAAGGCCAGCCGGCACCATTTCCCGAAGGCATCTTGATCGACCAGGGCCTGGCCGACAAGTTTCTGTCCGAGCAACTGTACCCCGACGTCTTCGAAGCGGCGTGCCGCGACGCCGGCCAGCCATTACGGCTGCGCCGCCATGCCGGCTACGACCACGGCTATTACTTCATCGCCAGCTTCATGGAAGAGCATGTGCGCTTCCATGCGAGGAACTTGCGCGCCATAGAGGCATAAGCGACCGATGCATTTTTTTGATGTCATTTTCGCCATAATTTCGTTGATTTCTTAGTTATCAGAATGCATTCTTCCTGACCTCTGCAATACTAATTCCGTAGCAGAATTCGTGCATTTTTTTGCGCACGGAGTCGGTATTGCATCACTTCAGGAGAATGAAATGGCAATTTACCAACGTAATGGTCTTTGGCACTGACGCAAAATGGTCGATGGTGTAACGCTTACCTGACAGAAATGCGCATCGAAAAAGCTCCCGGGGAACTTACACATTGCCATCCAACAGGCCATGTTCGTTGGCAAACTCTTCCTCAGCATTAATCAGTTGTCGCTTGCCTCGCTGAAGAAAGCTATCGAGATCGATTACCTTGTCGAACTCCTTACTTAGATCACGTTTCAGATCATCTAAAGAAGCGGCCTTTTGGATTTCATGGTAAATCTTGAAAAGTAAGGAACTTGCAATACGAATGTCCCGCTCATGCTTAAGCAGTATCTCTGACAGAGTATTCGGCAAGTCGCTAAAAGGTGCGGAAGTCACCCGAGCCTTGAAACGCTCGTCGAAAGCCAAATCTCTTTCGATTTCTTCAAGGCCGTTGGTGGTCCGCGCTCGTTCGAGCGAATTTATACCATGCTCAAATTCATCTCTTTGCTTCCGCTCTCTTCGAGCCTGATAGACTTCACGCATCTCCGGATTTTTTTCAGCGTAAGCTTGCAAAGCATTGACGGCCCATTCGGGACAACGTCGACTACTCCGTTTGCCTGTTTGGGCCACCCAGGACTGAAGCGTCCGCTCGGAAACGTTTCTTCCTGTTAAGTCTTTCAGGATGTATGCGGCTGCCGTAAAGTCTCCGCCAAAAACACGTTCAAGTAAGCCCCGCATGAGCACCTTTAATTCCCCATCCCTTATTACTACTTTCAGTTCCGAAAGTAGTAAGAACACCTGAGATTCGGCTCCTTTAGGTGCCCCATCTACCAACGAAATAGCGACGTCATCAGACGAATAGTCAATGTTAAAAATGAAATTTGTTGGTATGTGAATTGCTTTTTTACTAGGGTACTGGTATTCCCATTCCATAATCCCTCCATTTGTGCGCACACTTGTACGCACAAATAGTGGCACATAAATTCAGTATTAACAAGAAAATTTGCATCGTCGATACCTGGAGGGGAAATGTCATGTCAAGTCGTAGCTCACAGCGGCTTCAAACTTCAAGTGCAATACTGGATTAATTAACAGTATCGAAAAGGTGCGCTTTTTAGTTAATCCAACTGAGTAAGTCGAATTCTTGGTTGATGCTATCTGCCACTGAGTAGGAACGCTACACTTCATGCCATTTCAGGATTGAGATTTGGGAGATTTATTCACAGGCGTGTTGAAAAGTAACCTGCAGGGAAAACCTGTACTATTTCCCAAAGGTATCTTGATCGACTAGGGCATGGCCGACAGGTTCTTGCCGGATCAAACGTACCCCGATGTGTTCGAAGCGGCGTACCGCTGCGCCGGCCAGCCTTTAGAGCTGAGCTGCGCGCGTCATGCGAAGAACTTGCGCGCCGCCTGAGCGCCAATCCAGCAACTATCCAGCTACTGCGCCGTGCTGGTATGCCCGCTGAAATGGCGCGTGTACCAGTCGGTAGCCAGCAAGGCCGCCTGGTGGCGCGTGTCGGGGCCGCCGGGTGCGGCGATCTGTTCCAGCTGCTTGTCGCAGCGCAAGGTGGCAAACGCCATGCGGTTCAGGCCAGCCACGTCGGGGTCGCGCCCGCCCACGATCAGCAGCGATGGCACGCGCACGTTTTCCAGCGCCGCCTTGCCCGCCATTTCCACCTGGCCATCGCAGACGGCCAGCGCGGCGATTTCCGCGCTGCGCCAGGCCGCCAGCTGCATCACCACGGCCGCGCTGGTGCCATAGCCATACAGGCCGCAGGGCAAGCGCCGCGTGGTCGGATCGACCTGCAGCCAGCCCAGGGCTTTTTCCAGTTGACGCGCCAGCAGCACGATATCGCTGCGCACGAAATAGGTATGGCTATCGCTGCCGCCGCCAGGCTCGACACCGCCCTGATCGAAGCGCAGGGTGGCGATGCCCGCCTGCAGAAAATCCTGGGCGGTGGCATGGCTGGAGGCGCCCAGGTAGTCGCTGTCGGCTCCCG
Source organism: Janthinobacterium sp. PSRC1-1 (assembly GCF_049897525.1). Lineage (NCBI taxonomy): Bacteria > Pseudomonadati > Pseudomonadota > Betaproteobacteria > Burkholderiales > Oxalobacteraceae > Janthinobacterium > Janthinobacterium sp. PSRC1-1. The sequence continues at coordinate 145,381 of NZ_JAFCWK010000009.1, read as the reverse complement.
CGCCGTGGGCAAACAGGACGATGCCCACCGGCCGCTCGGGCATTTCCAGCACGCCATCCATTTGAAGTTCATCGGCCGTGATGCTGACAAATTGTTCTTGCATGGTTGCCTCCGCTATCGAACTGCAATCGGGCTGAAATCACGCCGCTGGTGCGCTGATTTTGCCGGACCGGACGCCGCTTGCGCGCCCCGAGCGGCAAGCTTCAGTGTAGCAGCCTGCGCCCGTTCACGTGCGGCGCACGTCAAATTTGCCGCGCGCCCGCATCAGACGGCGCCGTGCCGGTCCAGCCCCTTCAGCACCGCTTCCGGGCGGATCGGCAAATGCCGCACGCGCGAGGCCACGGCGGCGAAGATGGCGTTGCCGATCGCCGGCGCCACGGCCGTCGTGGGCGGTTCGCCCATGCCCGTCGCCATTGCCGTGCTGGCAACAAATTCGATGTCGAGCTCAGGCACGTCGGCCATGCGCAGCGGTGTGTAGGTATTCAGGTTGGTATCCTTCACTTCGCCATTCAGGAAAGCCGTGCCTTCATGCAAGGCCATGCTGACGCCCCACAGGGCGCCCCCTTCCGCCTGCGCCAGCGCGCCATCGGGGTCGACGATGCTGCCCGCGTCGATCACCATGAACAGCTTTTCGACTTTCACCATGCAAGTGCTGCGGTCCACTTTTACCCGCGCGACGCAGGCCGTCCAGGTCGGCATGTCGCGCTCCTGGCCGAACGTGGCGGCGATGCCCAGGCCCGTGTCGGGCGGCATGGCCGTGCCCCAGCCCGCCTTGTCCGCCACGCGCTGCAGCACGTGGGCCAGGCGCGCGGCGCCGCCGACGGCGTTCGGCGCGCTGCCCGCGTTGCGCCCCGTCGCCTGCAGCAGCGACAAACGGAAGGCCAGCGGATCGACCTTGGCCGCCTGCGCCGCCTCGTCCATGAAACTTTCCACGGCCCAATTCGTCCAGCCCGGCCCCACGGAGCGCAGCCAGCCGGGGCGGAAACTGCTGTTGGCCAGGTCGTTCGACACGGCCCGCACGCGCTGCGCGCCCACCGTGTACCAGTGGTCTGCGCCGGCGATGGCGAACGGGTCATACGGATGGCCCTGCTTATCCTTGGCCAGGAAGGCGGGAATCATGGCTTGCGTGGGCCAGCCTGCGCTCGCTTCGTGCACCATCGCCGAGACCTTGCCCGCATCGTCGAACGCCATGCGCACATGCTGCACGGATGGCGAACGGGGCGAATCGAAACGCGCATCGTCGGACCGCGTGCAAATCATCTTGACGGGCCGACCCACGGCTTGCGCCGCCAGCGCGGCCGGCACGCAATAATCGCCATTCAGGCGCCGGCCGAAGCCGCCACCGAGCAGATAGGTGTGCAGCATGACCTGGCTCTCGGGCACCTTGAGCGCCTGCGCCAGCACGGGCAGGATCAGCGATTGCCATTGATTGCCCGCATGGATATGCCAGACGCCGTCGATTTCCTGCGCCAGCGCATTCACCGGTTCCAGCTGGAAATGCAACACGGTGCTGGTCGTGTAGTGGCGTTCCAGTTGCAGGCTGGCATCCTTGAACGCTTGCTCCACGCCATCATCATCGACCACGCGGGCGCCCAGGCTGGCATCGGCCAGTTGCTTGGTGGCATAGTTGACGATATCCTGCTCCGCCACGTGGGCCGCCGCGCCGGCCCGCCATTTCACCTGCACCAGGTCGGCCGCGCGCACGGCCGCCGCATACGTGTCGGCCACCACCATGACCCAGCCGGGCACCGTGCCGCTGGGGTCTTGCAAGGCAAACGACCGCAGGTAGCCCTGCACTTTTTTCGCGGCCGTATCGTCGATGGACACGACTTTCGCGCCGTAGCGCGTGGGCGGGATCTTCGGACGCGCATACAGCATGCCCTCGATTTCCGCATCGATGCCATACACGGCCGTGCCATTGATTTTCGCGGGAATGTCGAGCGCCTGCACGTTCTGGCCGATCAGGCTGCGCTGCCGCGGCGTTTTCAGCACGATGGCTTGCAATTGCTCCGGCGTGTACTGGCGCGCCAGCTTGCCACGGCGCACGATGTCGCCATAGCTGATCGAGCGCCCCCGGCCATGCACGACGCCGAGCCGGGCGTGGCAGGCGGAGACGGGCACGCGCAGCAGGCGCGCGCCCTCCTCGACCAGCGCGAGGCGGCCGGCCGCGCCGGCACGGCTGAGCGGGTCGAAATTCTGCCAGACGGACCAACTGCCGCCCGTCACCATCAAGCCCCATTTCGGGTCCGTGTCCACGTAATGCAGGCGCACCTTGTTCCAGTCCGCTTCCAGCTCCTCGGCCACGATGCGCGCCAGGGCCGTGCCGATATGCTGGCCCATTTCCGCCTTGGCGATGTTGACGGTGACGATACCGTCGCGGCCGATCTGGAACCAGATGCTCGGGTCGAACACGGGCGCAGTGGCAGACTTGGCCGGCGGCGCGGACGTCACCTTGCCGGCAGCCAAGGAGCTGTCGGCGCGCAAGAAGGCCAGCGTAAACCCCGTGCCGGCGGCGGCGATCAGGAAACCGCGCCGTCCCAGCGAGCTGGGGCGGGCAGCGGAATTTTCTTTTGGCAGTTTAAACACCGGGCGCCTCCTGCATGCCGGCCGCCAGCTTGATGGCCTTGCGGATGCGCACGTACGCCATGCAGCGGCACAGGTTGCCGCTCATGACGGCATCGATATTCGCATCCGTCGGCTGCGGATAGTCTTTCAGCAAGGTGGCCGCCTGCATGATCTGGCCCGACTGGCAATAGCCGCACTGGGGCGCCTGCGTGGCGAGCCAGGCCCGCTGCAGCGGGTGCCTGCCATCGGGCGAGAGGCCTTCGATGGTGGTGATGGCGCAACCGGCCACGGCGGCAATCGGCGTGATGCACGCGCGAATGGCACGGCCATCGACGTGCACGGTGCAGGCGCCGCACATGCCGATGCCGCAGCCAAACTTGGTGCCTTTTAATTTCACTTCGTCGCGCAGCACCCATAACAGGGGCGTCTCGGCGTCGGTCTCGGTGCCGAAGGGCTGGCCATTCACGGTGATGTTATACATAAATATTGAAGACACTTTCAAGAATTACTTGCCGGCCCGCGCGCGTGCCACGGCCGCTTCCAGGTTCGTCCAGGCGGGCTGGGGGCTGCGGCTGCGGCGCAGATAGGCGGCCAGCTGGGCCACGTCGTTGTCCGTCAGCGAGGCGCCAAAGCCGGGCATCAGCACGCCGGGCATGGCCTCGTCCTTGCTGATGCCGTGCAATATCACCTGGATCAGGTTGGCGGGATCGGGCGCGCTGACGGCGCTGTTCAGGCTCAGTTCCGGACGCAGGGCCACGGGCCGGCCGTCGCTGTTCGAGTGGCACGACGCGCAGGCGGCCACGTACAGGCTGGCGCCACGGTCGTTGTCGACCAGGCTGACCCGCTGCGAACGCTTGATGCCCGCTTGCACCACGGTATCGGTATCGACCTGGCGTTGCTCGACTCCGGCCACGCCGGCAAGATACGTGGCCAGCGCGCGGATATCGCTGTCGGGCGACGCGCCCATGCCTTCGTGCACGACGGCCGACATCGGGCCGGCCGCCACGCCGTGCAGGGCCGTCGCTCCCGTGCGCAGGAAGGCGTACAGCTCATCCTGCGTCCACGGCAAGGGCGCCGTATTGGCACTGGTCAAGGCCGGCGCATACCAGTGATCGATGGACGCGCCCAGATACGACGAGCCGGCAAGCTCGGCGCCCAGCGCATTGCGCGGCGTGTGGCAGGCGGCGCAATGGGCCAGGCCTTCGGCCAGGTAGCGGCCCCGGTTCCAGTCCAGCCCTTGGGCGGCATCAAGCTGATACGTCGTTGGCTTGAAAAACAGCAGTTTCCAGCCCGCCTGCAAGGGGCGCAGGTTCAAAGGGAAAGGCACGCTATTGGCGGGCGCGACCGCATACACGGGCGGTCGCGTCATGAAGTACGCGTACAAGGCCGTCAGGTCGGCGTCCGAGACGAGATTGAAATGGGTGTACGGAAAGACGGGATACAAATGGGCGCCATCGCGGCCCACGCCTTCGCGCATGGCCCGCTGGAAGGCGGCCAGCGACCAGCGGCCGATGCCCGTCTGCCGGTCCGGCGTGATATTTGTCGCGTAGATCGTGCCGAACGGCGTGGCCAGGCCGTGGCCGCCCGCGTACTCGGCGCCGCCCTGGGCCGTATGGCAGGCGGCGCAATTGCCCATGCCGGCCAGGATGCGGCCCTTCTCCACCGCTTGCGGGGAAAACGCGGTGGCGGCAGGCGGATCGATGGGCGCCAGCGCGGGGCGCCAGTAATACAGGTAGGCAGCCAGCGCCGCCACGATGAGCAATGCCAGCGACAGCAGCAGGCCGGTGAAAATCTTTTTGAGCAAAACAGGAGTCCGATAATAGGCTAAGCACGCGCCTGCCGCGCACGGACGGCAGCAACAGGGCAGATTATGACAATGATAGGGACAATCTTACCGCGATTGTGACTTGTTGTATGTACGCAATGACACGCAGGCAACGCCGCGGGCTGGCTGCGCCTTATAATCAGCGTTTCAGCACGCCGCCGCCCCTTCATGCATACCGTTACCATCATCCTCATCCTCGTCCTGAGCGTCGTCCTGTGCGGCTTTCTCGCCCGTTCGCGCTGGGTCAAGCTGCCGCTGCCGCTGATCCAGATCGCCGGCGGCACGGGATTGGCCCTGTTTGGCGTGCAAGTGCCGCTCGATCCCGATATTTTCTTCCTGCTCTTCATTCCGCCGCTGCTGTTTCTCGATGGCTGGCGCATTCCCAAGGGCGCCTTCTTCTCCGATGCGCGCTCGATCCTGATGCTGGCCATCGGCCTGGTGCTGTTTACCGTGCTGGGCATGGGTTTCTTCATCGACTGGCTGATCCCCAGCGTGCCGCTGGCCGTCGCCTTCGCGCTGGGCGCCATCCTCTCGCCGACCGACCCCGTGGCCGTCTCGGCGATCGCCGCCGGCAACCCGATCCCGCCGCGCCTGATGCACATCCTCGAAGGCGAATCGCTGCTGAACGACGCCTCGGGCCTGGTCTGCTTCACGTTTGCCGTGGGCGCCATGATGACGGGCGGCTTTTCCATCGGCGCCGCCTCGCTCAGTTTCCTGCAGGAAGCCGGCGGCGGCATCGTCATCGGCCTGGCCATCTCGTGGGGCGTGGGCCTGGCAAATAAATGGCTGGTGAGCAAGGTCGGCGAGGAACCGGGCTTGCAAATCCTGATCAGCATCCTGATTCCGTTTGCCGCCTATCTGGGCGCCGAACAAATCCACGGCTCCGGCATCCTGGCCGCCGCCACGGCGGGCGTATCCATGCATTACGCCGACCTGATCGGCCGCCCGCTGGCCGCCACGCGCACCCAGCGCAAGGCCGTGTGGGATACCGTGCAACTGGTCTTGAACGGCGTGATCTTCGTCATGCTGGGCGCGCAGCTGCCCGCCACCGTGGCCGGCTTGCCCGCCGCCTCCATGGAAGTAGGCGCCGGCAGCGCCTGGAAACTGCCGCTGTTCGTCATCGCCATCACGGTGGGGCTGACCTTCATGCGCTTCGTCTGGGTCTTCATTTCCATGAAACTGACCCTGTTCAAGCACCACAAGAAGACGGCGGGCGAACCGAAGGACGCGGCGCTGCTGGCCCGTCCCAGCCTGCGCCTGCTGCTGGTGGCCTCGTTCGCGGGCGTGCGCGGCGCGCTGACCCTGGCCGGCATTTTGACCCTGCCCTTGTTCTTGCCTGACGGAAATCGTTTCCCCGCGCGCGACCTGGTCATCTTCCTGGCCATGGGGGTGATCTTGCTGTCGCTGATACTGGCCAGCGTCACCCTGCCCCTGCTGACCAAGGGCCTGGTGTTCGCGCCGCCCGCGCGCCGCTCGACGGAAGAGCGCGATGCCCGCGCCGCTGCCGCCGAAGCGGCCATCGCGCGGCTGGAAAAGGTGTGCGAAGGCATCGACATGAATGACAAGCAGCAAGTCGTCACCGAGGCGGCCAACCGCCTGATCGAAGCCTACCGGCGCCGCCTCGCGTACGGCGAAAGCAGCAACGACGAGGCGACGCGGCTGCAGGAACTGGCCAAGGCCGAACGGGCGCTGCGCCTGGAAGCGCTGAATGCGGAACGCGATGAACTGTACCGCCGCCGCATCTCGGGCGAACTCGACGACAGCATCCATTTGCGCCTGCTGCGCGAAATCGACTTGCTGGAAGCGACACTGGAAGAATAACAACACTCTGCTGCACGACAATAGTGTCTATCAGTTAATTGTCATGGTAAAGAATGCAAGTTTCAGCATTCGTGTTTATAATGCAAGCTTTATGGCGTAGCGCCATCATTTACTTTCAGCATGGACTTCCGTACAGTCTGTGTTGTTGAGTAAGGATGTGAATCGCCGCCCGACCTGCATAAAGATACCCGACGCCGTGCCCTCCTCCCACCGCCACCGGCAGCGCCCCGCGCCGCCCGCCCTGCTCGCAGTGCTGCTGACCTCGCTGCTGGCCTCGCTGTTCGCCTGCGGCGCGCTGACGCCGTGCGCGGCGTGGGCGCAGGCGGGCGCGGCGGCCGATGCCAGGCGACCGGCCGAGGTGGCCCAGGTCCTGTTTGGCATCATCAGCTATGTGCGCTGGCCCGTGGCGCGCCCGGAAGTGCGCGTCTGCATGCTCGGCGTGCCCCGCTATGGGGCGGCCATCGTCGACAAGCCCGCCTCCAGCCTGGGCCAGCGCATCCGCGTGAAAGTCCCGGCGGCCGCGGCAGCAACTGGCGAATGCGACGTCATCTACCTGGGCAGCCTGCCCGAGGGGGAACGCGACCAACTGCTGGTGCAGATCATCGGCAAGCCGATTTTATCGGTCGCCGAACCCGGCACGTCCTGCAGCGTGGGCACCATGTTCTGCCTGCGCCTGAACGATGCGCAGATCGGTTTTGACGTCAACCTCGACGCCATCGCCCGCAGCGGCCTGCGCGTGCATCCGAACGCCTTGCAAATTGCACGCCGCAAGGCAGCGCCGCCATGAGCGCCAGCATGCCTCCCCAGTCGGCGCGCAAGCCCCGCCGCACGCTCGACAGCGTGCTGCGGCGCGCCCACCTGAGCGTGTCGCTGATTGCCGTGCTGGCGGCCGGCCTGACCCTGACGGCCGTGGCGCTGCTGGCCTTGCGCGTCTATTCGGACCAGAACCTGCGCCTGGTGGCCCGCTCGATGAGCTACACGGTGGAAGGGGCCGTCGTCTTTGGCGACGCCCTGGTCGCCAAAGAAGCGCTGGCCTTGATCGGCGTGAATGAAGATATCGACCAGGCACAGGTGAGCGACATGGCCGGCAAGGTGCTGGCCCGCTGGGAACGGGGCGAACACGGCACGCGCTACTACATCGAACGCGCGCTGACGGGCTGGATGCTGCCCGATTCGCTGACCTTCCCCGTCATGCGCAATGACCAGGCCATCGGCAGCATCACCCTGGTGCCGCACAGCCGCAGCCTGCTGCCCTTCCTGCTGAGCGGCCTGTCCTGCCTGCTCGCTTGCCTCGTGCTGAGCCTGGTCGTCGCCGTGCGCCTGTCGCGCCGCATGGAAACGGAAATCACCTCGCCGCTGCGCCACCTGGCGGAAACGGCCCACCGCGTGCGGCGCGACCGCTCGTTCGAATTGCGCGTGCCGCCGGCCAACATCGCCGAACTGAACCAGATCAGTGACGACTTCAACGCCCTGCTCGACGAACTGGAGGCGTGGCAAAGCCATCTGCAAAAGGAACACGCCTCGCTGTCGCACCGCGCCAACCACGACAGCCTGACGGGCCTGTCGAACCGCGCCTTCATGGAAGCGGAGCTGGAACGCGCCATCCTCGACGCGCGCATCGGCAATGGCAAGGTGGCCGTGTTGTTCCTCGACAGCGACCGTTTCAAGTACATCAACGACACGTTTGGCCATGCCTCGGGCGACCGCGTGCTGGTGACGATCGCCGCGCGCATCAAGCAGCAATTGCGCGAAGGCGACCTGGTGGCGCGCCTGGGCGGCGACGAATTCGCCATCGTGCTCAAGCCGCTGCGCAACAGCAGCGACGCCATGCACATCGCCGACAACATCATCACCGCCATGGCGCAAGCCATTGAACTGCCTACCGGCAACAGCATCGTCAGCTCGCTGACCATCGGCGTGGCCGTCTTCCCCGATCACGCCATCGACGCCGTCTCGCTCGTGGGTGCGGCGGACGAAGCCATGTACCGCGCCAAGCAGGCGCAGCGCGGCACGCGCCAGGTGGCGCGCCTGCCGCAACCCCACACTCACCCCTGAACCAAGGAGCAACACCATGCAATTCATCTACACGCAATTACGCCGCGGCTTCCTCGGCCTCGTTATGCTGGGCCTGCTGGCCGCCTGCCAGAGCACGCCAGAGACCAAACCGCTGTTCAACGCCGAGCAAGTCGCCACCTTGACAGAACAGGGCTTCAAGCAGACCGACGAAGGCTGGGAGCTGAGCTTTACCGACAAGCTGCTGTTCGATTTCGGCGCTTCCAGCCTGACGGCGCCGAGCCGGGCCGCCATCCAGAAAATCAGCGCCGCCCTGCTGAAAGTGGGCATCACCCACCTGCGCGTGGAAGGCCATACGGACAACGAAGGTGCCGAAGTACTCAACAACAAGCTGTCGCTGGCGCGCGCCAACGTGGTGGCCGATGCGATGGGCGTGGTCGGCATTCCACGCGGCAATATCGTCGTCAAGGGCCTGGGCATGAGCAAACCCGTGGCCTCGAACGCCACCAAGGCTGGCCAGGCGGAAAACCGCCGCGTCACCGTCATCGTTTCGGCGCCTTGAGCGTGGGCGTGCCCGTCGTGCGCTGGGTCGTGATGGGTGTCTCCGGCTGCGGCAAGAGCGCCGTCGGCAGCCTGCTGGCCGACGCCTTGCACGTGCCGTACGTGGAAGGCGACGACGTGCATGCCCCGGAAAACGTGGCCAAGATGGCCGCCGGCATTGCGCTCGACGATGCCGACCGGGCCGGCTGGCTGGCCGCCCTGCGCGAGCGCATCGCCACGGCCCGCGCGCAAGGCAGCGGCCTGGTCGTCTCCTGCTCGGCCCTGAAGCGCGCCTACCGCGACGTGCTGCGCGAAGGCGACCCGGCCCTGCGCTTTGTCCACCTGGACGGCCCGCGCGCCGTGCTGGAGCGCCGCTTGCAGCGCCCCGGCCATTTCATGCCGCCCAGCCTGCTCGACAGCCAGCTGGCCACCCTGCAGCCCTTGCAGCCGGACGAAGACGGCATCGTGCTCGACATCCGCCAGCCGCTGCCCGTTTTGCTGGAACAGCTCCTGCAGACGGCGCGGCTGGACAGCCCGCGGTCCCCTGTGTAGACTGGCGCGCACTTTCATAGGGATTTTCATGAACACACCAACGACAAAACCAGCACCGGGCCCGGAATTCTGGGAACGCGCCGACCAGGTCATCGCCCTGGCCAACGAGCAGTGCGAACATAGCCGCGGCAACGAAGTGGCCACCTCGCTGCTGTACGCGGCCGCCCGCTTCAACGCCTTCCTGGTCGCCAGCAAGAGCAACGACGTGGCCAAGATGCAGGAAGAGAAGGAAGGCGCCGTGGCGTTCTTCACGGAACAGTACAAGCGCATGCTGACCGACAACTTCAACGACTACATCACCAACTTCGACAAGTACACGCAACCGTCGTCGGCCCCCGAGGGTTGATAACGGCTGCCAGCCTGGACAGTCACCGCGCCCGCGCCACGCGCGCCGACAGCGTCATTGACGGCGCGGTGCGCCATGCGCCTTTGCCATCGCTGTGGCTGACAGCCATGCTGGCCGGCGCCGTGACCGGCGCCCTGCTCTTCTTCAGCTGGACCGGCCTGCTGCTGTTTGTCAGCGGCACGGCCATCGTCCTGCTGTTCGGCCACTCGCTGGGCAGCCACCGCAAGCTGATCCACGACAGCTTCGATTGCCCGCAATGGCTGGAATATGTACTCGTCTATCTGGGAGTGCTGGTGGGACTCAGCGGCCCGCTGGGCCTGCTGCGCCAGCACGAACTGCGCGACTATGCCCAGCGCCTGCCCGATTGCCACCCCTACCTGCGCCACGGCGCCGGTTTCTGGCGCGATGCCTGGTGGCAGTTGTTCTGCCGCCTGGACCTCGTCCACCCGCCGCACATCGCCATCGAGCCGCGCATCGCGCACGACCGCTTTTACCGTTTTCTGGAAGCCACCTGGATGCTGCAGCAACTGCCGTGGGCCGTGCTGTTCTACGCCTGGGGCGGCTGGGGTTTCGTCTGCTGGGGTGTCTGCGCGCGGGTCAGCGCCGGCGTGCTCGGCCATTGGCTGATCGGCTACTTCGCCCACAACCATGGGCAAATGCACTTTCATGTCGATGGCGCCGCCGTGCAAGGCAAAAATATCCGCCTGACGTCGCTGCTGACCATGGGCGAATGCTGGCACAACAACCACCACGCCTATCCGGGCTCGGCCAGGCTGGGCCTGCTGCCGGGCGAATGGGACCCGGGCTGGTGGGTCTTGCTGCTGTGGCAACGCATGGGCCTGGTGTCCAGCCTGCGCCTGCCGCAAGACCTGGCGCCGCGGCCGGAACTGCGCCGCCTCGATCATGCCGACAATCAGGCGTCGTCGCCACCGGCCAGGTAATTGTTCTTCACGCGCACATAGTGTTCGGCCGAATAGCGCAGGTAGGCGATCTCGGCCTCCGTCAGTGCGCGCACCTTGGCGGCGGGCCGGCCCACATACAGATGGCCGCTTTCCAGCACCTTGCCCGGCGACACCAGGCTACCCGCACCCAGCATCACGTGCTTTTCCACCACCACGTCATCCATGACGATGCTGCCCATGCCGATCAGGCATTCGTCGCCGATGGTGCAGCCATGCAAGATCACGGAGTGGCCGATGGTCACGTATTTGCCGATGGTCAAGGGTGAACCGTCGGGCTTGGCCGCATTCTTGTGCGACACATGGCCCATGGAAAAGTCCTGGATATTGCTGCCTTCGCCGATGACGATGCGGTTGACGTCGCCGCGCAGCACGCTGTTGCACCAAATCGAGCAGTCGTCGCCGATCTGCACATCGCCAATCACTTGCGCCGTGTCATGCAGGTAGACTCTTTCGCCCAGCACGGGACGGGTATTCAGGTAGGAACTGACAGGCATCGCTTTCTCACTCTTCATTAATAGTAAAAGTAAACATTCACACCCAGCCGGCGGCCAGCGCGAAAATCGCCAGGCCATGCGCCAGGGAGCTCAACTCGGCCATCGCTCACATCGGGAAAAGTACGGTGCCAACGGACACGGGCGCAGCAATTGTATGCGGCGCCCGGCAAAATGGCCATGCCGCCGTCAAGCCGCCTTGCGCCAGCCATGCATCAGCACGTGCGCCGCCAGCCCCGCCGCCAGTCCCCACAGGGCGCCGCCCACGCCCAGCAGGGTCACGTTCGCCGCCGTCGCCAGGAAAGTAATCAAGGCCGTTTCGCGCATGCGCACGTCCGCCATCGCCTGCGCCAGGCTGTTGCCGATGGCGCCCAGCAGGGCCAGGCCCGCCAGCGCCGTGATGAAACTGCGCGGCAAGACCATGAACAGGCTGGCCAGGGTGACGCCGAAGATGCCCACCAGGATGTACAGCACGCCGCAGGCCAGCCCCGCGACATAGCGCTTCGACGGGTCCGCATGCGCATCCTTGCCCGTGCAGATGGCGGCCGTGATGGCGGCCACGTTGAAGGCATGCGCGCCAAATGGCGCCATGAGCAGCGAACCGAGGCCCGTCACCGTCAGGATCGGATTGGCGCTGACCGGGTAACCGTCATTGCGCAGCACCAGCATGCCGGGCATGTATTGCCCCGTCAAGGTGATCAGGAACAGCGGCAGCGCCACGCCCAGCAGCGACGCCACGGAAAAGCGCGGCATCTCGAAGACGGGCGCGGCCAGGGCCAGTGCTATGCCTTGCGCATCGATGCGCCCTTGCGCCAGCAGCAGTGCCAGGCCGATCAGCATGATGCCGACCACGGCAAAGCGTGCCGTGAAGCGGCGCAACACGGCGTACGACAGCAGCAGCACGACCACCAGCAGCGGGTCGGCGCTGGCGCCGCCAAACGCGTTCACGCCAAACTGCAGCAAGATGCCGGCCAGCAAACCCGCCGCGATGCCGCCAGGAATCCATCGCACCAGGCGCTCGAAGGCGCCGGACATGCCCAGCAGAATGAAGGCGATGGCCGACACCATATAGGCGCCGATCACCTCGGCATACGGCGTGTGCGGCATGACGGTGGCCAGGAAGGCCACGCCGGGCGTGGACCAGGCCGTGATGATGGGCGCGCGGTAGCGATAGCTGAGCCAGATGCCCGTCACGCCCACGCCGATGCTCAGCGACCAGACCCAGGATGCCGTCTGCGCCGCGCTCAGCTGGGCCAGCTGGGCCGCCTGGAACACCAGCACGAAGGTGCCGCCATAGTTGACGAGCACGGAGATGCAGGCGGCCATCGTCGGGGCAGCAAGATCGCGCCAGTGCAGCCGGTCGGCCATGGCGGCGGTTGTGGTGGTGGTTGTTGTCATGTGTATGCCCCTGCCATTGAAAGGGAGCATCTTAATGGCCATATGGACTGCTCAAGCAGGCCAATTTTCACGTGTACAGCAGACCATTTTATCGATCACCCCAACGCGCGCGCCAGGCGGACGATGCCGCTGTCGATCTCGTGCGGCGTGAGCGCCGCAAAGCCCAGCAGCCAGCCACCGCGCGCCGGCGGCCTCGCATACAGCCGGCTCAGGCCCGGCAGCACGATGCCCGCCTGCGCCGCCAGGCGTAGCGTGTCCAGCTCCACCCTGCCCTCGTGCAGCAGGCAAGGCATCTGCAAGCCGCCCGGCGGCAGCTGCGCCGTGACCACGTGCGGCAAATGCCGCCGCACGGCCTGCGCCATCGCGTCGCGGCGCACGGCGTAGACCTTGCGCATGGCGCGCACATGGGCCGCGAAATGGCCGTCGGCGATGAAACGGGCCAGTGTCAGCTGGTCCAGTTGCGGCGTGTGGCCATCGAGGATGCTGCGCGCATACGTCATCGGTTTGACCAGCGCGGGCGGCAGCACCATGTAACCGATGCGCAGGCCCGGATACAGCGACTTGGCGAAGGTGCCCAGATAGATCGTGCGCTGCTGCGTGTCGAGCCCCTGCACGCATGCCGTCGGCAAGCCCGCGTAATGAAACTGGCTGTCGTAATCATCCTCGATGATCCAGCCCTGGCGCTCGGCAGCCCAGGCAGTCAGGGCCAGGCGGCGCTCGAGCGCCAGCGTGACGCCCGTCGGGTACTGGTGCGACGGCGTGACGTACACCGTGTTGGCGCCGCTGCGGTCCGCCCGCAGGTGGTCGATCGACAAGCCCTGCGCATCGACGGGTACTGGAATCACCTGCAATTGCGCCATCTCGAACGCCTTGCGCGCGCCAAAATAGCCGGGGTCTTCCATCAATATCGGGCCATGCGCGTCGGCCAGCACCTGCGCGCACAGGTACAGCGCCTGGCGCGTGCTGCTCAAGACCAGCACCTGATCGGCCGTGGCCCGCGCGCCCCGCTCCAGGTTCACATAATCGGCGATGGCTTGCCGCAAAGGCTCCGCGCCTTGCGGGTCGCCGTGCAGCAGTATGCCGGCACGGTGTTCGCCGGCCGCCTGGCGCCGCAAGCGTTCCCACACATCGAGCGGAAAGGCGCGCGTTTCCGGCAAGCCCGTGGCGAAAGCTTTGACGCTCTGCTGGTCGGCCACGCCGCCGCTGGCGAGGATGTGCGCACCGCGCGCGCTGAGGGCCACCGGCTGCGCGGACAAGGGCGGCAGCGCAGCCGCAGGCTTGCCCAGCAGGCTCGCGCCTATCGTCGGCGAGACAAAACTGCCCGATCCCGCCTGCCGCCGCAGATAGCCATCGAGGCGCAGCTGCGCATATGCCATTTCCACCGTATCGCGCGACACGTCCAGCGACTGCGCCAGCGCGCGCGTGGCCGGCAGGCGCAGGCCAGGCGCCAGCACGCCATCGAGTATCAGCTGGCGCAGCGCGCGCTGCACCCGTACGCGCAGCTCGAGCGCCGCCAGCTCGGGCGCGGCGAGGCGGATTTTCAGGGTGTCGAGTTCAAACTGCGGCGTCATGGTGCTTTCGGCGCAGCGCGGGCGGCATCCACGGCCGCCATGCTGCTGGCGTGCGAAAAGCCGTGCTGCTGCAGCACCGCCACCAGCTGTTCGCCGGCGCAGCCCAAACGCAGGTTTTCCGCCACCCAGTCCTGCCAGGCGGCGCCGATTTCCGGCATCGGCTCGGGCGCCAAAGTGAGACCGAGTATGCAGCTGGCCAGCAAGCCGTTGATCCGTTTTGTGTCGATCAGGTGCTGCACCACCGCGTGGCCCGACTGGGGAAACGGATGCAGGGTGCAGCGGCCAAAGGCGGCCAGGCGCTGTGCGTGCATGGCGTCGAGATTCACCGACTCGCTGGCACTGGCGCCGGCGTTGGCAACGTCCGGCCGCGTGCCGAACACCAGGTGCAGCTGCGTGTCGTCCGTCGCCCTGGCGCGGCACAGGGCCGCCAGGTCATAGTAACCCGAGAGCGGCGGGTCCTGTGCCAGCGATACCATCACGGGCAGCCAGCGCAGCTCATGGTACAAGCGCGCCTGCTGCACGTCGAGGAAAGACAAGGGGCCGAAGGCGACGATCTGCTGCGCATCGAGCAGCAAGCCATACATGACGGCCCCATACGCGCCCATGGACTGGCCGAGGGTGGTGACTTGACTGGGAGCGATGCGGCGCACCAGTTCGCGCAGGGCCTGCGCCGTTTCATCCACATGGTTGCCCAGGCCCGCGATCTGGCGGTGATACCAGGCATTGCCGGAGTCGCGCACGAGGATCTTGTTCAGCGGCTGCCCGCTGACCTGCTCCAGCTTGCGCAGACGTCCATAAAAATCGAAGGCGGGACGCGTCGTCCACGAAACGAAGCCGAAGGCGATCACCAGCGGCGCGCCGGGCACGATGCGGTCGACCAGCACGTCGTCGCCAGTGGTGGCGACCAATCGATTATCCAGCGCTTGCGCTTGCAGCATCGGCCCGGCTCCCCGATCAAGGTTGAAACAGCAGAAAGCATGAGTTTAATGCCAGCACTGGCAAAATGGAAACAATCACCGCTGCCGTGCGCTAAGCGGCACGAAAAACCTGCTAGTCTGCACGCATTCCCCCTCACAGGAGCATCCCATGCCGCATCGTCTGAAATACCTTCCTCTTGCCGCCGCCATCGCCATGGCCGGCGGCTGCGCCGCCACCGGCGACAGCGCCAAGCCGGACAACGGCCTGGCGCCGCAGGCCAGCCTGACGAATACCTACTGGAAGCTGACGCAGCTCGATGGCGCCCCGGTGACGATGGCGCCGCAGCAGGAGCGCGAAGTGCGCATCACCCTCAGCGACGATGGCAAGGTCACCGGTTTCACGGGCTGCAACCGCGTGATGGGCGGCTACACGCTGGCCGGCACGGCCCTGCGTTTCACGCAATTGGCCGGCACGCGCATGGCCTGTCCGCCGCCGTTGATGCAGCTGGAAAGCGCGGTACTGGCCAATTTGAACAGCGTGACGGGCTACCAGCTTGAGGGCGAGAAGCTGATCCTGCTCAAGGATGGCGCGCCCGTGGCCCGCTTTGAATCGGTCTACCTGTGAAATAAAAATCGACTGCCGTTACAATGGCTTCCAGCCCATCATCCGGAAGGAAGCCATGTCCGCACTGCCCTCGCCGTCCGCAGTTCCCCCGCCATCGGCCGCCGGCCGCTACCGCGCTTTTCTGTTCGACATGGACGGCACCGTCATCAATTCCATCGCCGCCGCCGAACGCATCTGGGGCACCTGGGCGCAGCGCCAGGGCCTCGACGTGGCAACCTTCCTGCCCACCATCCACGGCGCGCGCTCGGTCGACACCATCGCCCAACTGCGCTTGCCCGGCGTCGATGCGCAGCGCGAATCGCAGGGCATCACGGATGCGGAGATCGTCGACGTGGAAGGAATCATTGAAATCGCGGGCGCGCTGCGTTTTTTGCGGTCGCTGCCGCCGGCCCAGTGGGCCATCGTCACGTCGGCGCCGCGCGCGCTGGCCACGGCCCGTCTGAAAGCAGCCGGCATGCCCATTCCCGCCATCATGGTGACGGCGGAAGACGTCAAGGCAGGAAAACCCAGGCCCGATTGCTACCTGCTGGCGGCGGAAAAACTGGGCGTGGCGCCCGCTGACTGTCTGGTATTCGAAGATGCGTCCGTCGGCATCGAGGCGGGCGAGGCGGCCGGCGCGAAGGTCATCGTCGTCACCGCCACGCATGCGCACCCGCTGGTCACGCGCCACCCGGCCATCGACAATTATGAAGCCATCGTGGCAACCGTCGATGCGGATGGTTTCATCGTGCTGGCGCAGCTGTCTGACCCTGCGGCTGCAACACGCGCGACAAGATAGCCTGCTCCAGCGCGGCGAAAGCCGCATGGCCGCGCTGACGCGGGCGCGGCAAGTCCACCCGCACGTCCAGGGTAATGCGCCCCTCCTCGATCAGCAGCACCCGGTCGGCCAGAGCCACCGCTTCGGCCACGTCGTGCGTCACCAGCACGGCCGTGAAGCCGCGCGCCAGCCACAGCGACTCGATCAGCTGCTGCATCTCGATGCGCGTCAGGGCGTCGAGCGCGCCCAGGGGCTCGTCAAGCAGCAGCAATTGCGGTTCGTGTACGAGGGCGCGCGCCAGCGCCACGCGCTGCTTCTGCCCGCCCGACAAGGCAGCCGGCCAGTCGTTCGCGCGTTCGGCCAGGCCCACCGTCCACAGCGAGGCGGCCGCCGCGCCCACTGAACGGGGCAGACCGAGGGCCACGTTGTCGAGCACCGTTTTCCACGGCAGCAGACGCGATTCCTGGAACATGATGCGGATGTCGGGCGCGCCCACGCCGCTGCCGATGGCGATGCTGCCCTCGTCGATGCTTTCCAGGCCCGCGATCGAGCGCAGCAAGGTGCTCTTGCCGCAGCCGCTGCGCCCCACGATGGCGACGAATTCGCCCGCTTCCAGCTGCAGGTCGACGTTGTTCAGCACGGGCCGGCTGGTGTAGGATTTACTCAGATTTGTCAGTTCCAAAGGAACGCCACGCCGTTGCAAGGGGGCGGACGGCGCCTTGGCCTGCGGCGGCGCGCCGGCCGGATCGTACTGCACGAAGTGCGACAAAAAATCCGTTTCGATCTGGATGGGGGCGAGCAGCATGGTGTCTTCTTTCGTCAATTCGTCACTATCGGTAGGCGGGATTCCAGCGCAGGCAGTGGCGTTCCAGCCCCCGCGAGAACAAATCGGCCAGCTTGCCCAGCAAGGCGTACAGCAGTATCCCCACCAGCACCACGTCCGTTTGCAAAAATTCGCGCGCATTCATGGTCATGTAGCCGATGCCGGCCTGCGCCGAGATGGTTTCGGCGACGATCAGCAGCACCCACACGAGGCCCAGCGAAAAGCGCACGCCGACCAGAATGGAGGGCATGGCGGCCGGCAGGATCACGTCGCGGTAAAGGGGCCAGCCGGACAAGCCATAGCTTTTCGCCATTTCGATCAAGCCCTGGTCGGCCGAGCGGATGCCGTGGAAGGTGTTCAGGTAGACGGGAAAGAACACGCCGACGGCCAGCAGAAACAGCTTGGCCGTCTCGTCGATGCCGAACCACAGGATCACCAGCGGGATCAGGGCCAGCGCCGGGATATTGCGCACCATTTGCAAGGTCGTGTCGAGCAGCGTTTCCGCATGGCGGAAGCTGCCCGTGAATAGCCCCAGCAACAAGCCCAGTCCCGCGCCGACGGCGAAACCGACGGTGGCGCGCCACAAGCTCGTTTTCAGGTGCAGCCACAATTCGCCCGATGCGGCCAGGTGCCAGAAAGCCTTCGCCACGGCCCACGGCTCGGGCAGGATGCGGCTCGACAGCCAGCCCCACTGCGCGGCCAGTTGCCAGGCCAGCAGCAGCGCCACGGGCAGGGCCCACGGCGCCAATGCATGACGCAGCGAAGGCCACGGCGCGGCGCTTGCCCATTTTGTGGTGCCGGCCGCCATCTCAGGCTGCCTTTTTCTGCGCTGCGGCCGGCACGATATTGCTGGCCATGACTTCGCCGAAGGGGCCGCTCAAGGATTGCTCCCCCACGGCCTTGCCCTTGCCCAGCAGCGGGAATACCAGTTCGGCGAAGCGGTACGCTTCTTCCAGGTGCGGGTAGCCGGAGAAAATGAAGGTGTCGATGCCCAGGTCCGCGTATTCCTGCATGCGCGCCACCACCGTGGGCGCATCGCCCACCAGGGCCGTGCCCGCGCCGCCGCGCACCAGGCCCACGCCGGCCCACAGGTTCGGCGACACTTCGAGCTTGTCGCGCCGCCCGCCATGCAGGGCCGCCATGCGCTGCTGGCCCACGGAATCCATCTTGCCGAAGGCCGCCTGCGCCTTGGCGATAATCTCGTCGTCCAGATGGCTGATCAGTTCATCGGCCGCGCGCCAGGCTGCCTCGTTTGTTTCGCGCACGATCACGTGCAATCGGATGCCAAACCGGACTGTGCGACCGTGTTTTGCCGCGCGGGCGCGGATGTCGGCGATCTTTTCCGCCACGGCGGCAGGTGGCTCGCCCCACGTCAGGTACACGTCCATCTGCTCGGCCGCCAGTGCATGCGCGGGCTCCGACGAGCCGCCAAAATACAGCGGCGGATACGGTTTCTGCACGGGCGGGTACAGGGTTTTCGCGCCCTTCACCTGGATATGCTTGCCCTCGAAATCATAGCCGGCAGCGCCGCCCTCGCCC
This sequence comes from Janthinobacterium sp. PSRC1-1, assembly GCF_049897525.1. NCBI lineage: Bacteria > Pseudomonadati > Pseudomonadota > Betaproteobacteria > Burkholderiales > Oxalobacteraceae > Janthinobacterium > Janthinobacterium sp. PSRC1-1. Next base: position 126,636 of record NZ_JAFCWK010000009.1, on the reverse strand, counting down.
GCCAGGGTGGCGCGCCAGACCTTGATGAATTCATCGGAGATTTCGTAGCGCTTGGCGTGGTCGGCAAACAGGCCGTCCGCTTCCAGCTCGCCCTGGTCGCCGCCCGTGACGACGTTGATCAGGAGGCGCCCGTTCGACAGGCGGTCAAAGGTGGACGCCATGCGCACGGCCAGGCCGGGCGTGGACAGGCCGGGCCGCACGGCCACGAGGAATTTGAGCTTTTGCGTCACGCTGATCAAGGACGACGCCACCACCCACGCATCTTCGCAGGAGCGGCCCGTGGGCAGCAGCACGCCGTCGTAGCCCAGCGTGTCGGCGGCCACGGCCACCTGGCGCAGATAATCGGCATCGACGGGACGCGCGCCCTGCGACGTGCCAAGGTAGCGACTGTCGCCGTGGGTGGGGATGAACCAGAAAACATTGAATGACATGATATTTGTTCCTTATTTTGTGCTGGTAGCGAGCTGGCGCGCCGGCAGCAGCGCGTCCTTGACGACGATCGGTTTGGGAATCAGCTTCAGGCTGGAAAAGGCGTCGGCCACCCTTTGCTGCGAAGCGATGACGTCGACCGACACGGCTTTGACGCCATACGCATAGCGCGAGGCGGCCAGCGCCACGACGTCTTTACTCAAGCCCGTCTGCGCCGACAAAATCGTCGCCACTTCCTCCGGGTTGTTGCGGCCCCAGTCATCGACCTTGGCCACTTCATCGAGCACGATGCGCAGGATCTCGGGATGCTTTTCCGCATACGTGCGCGAAGCCAGATAAAACTGGTAGTTCGCCACCAGGCCCTTGCCATCGGCCAGCACGCGCGCGCCCAGCTGCTTTTCGGCGGCCGCCAGGAACGGGTCCCAGATGGCCCAGGCATCCACGCTGCCCCGTTCAAAAGCGGCGCGCGCATCGGCCGGCGGCAGGAAAACGGGCTGGATGTCGGCATACGCGACACCGGCCTTTTCCAGCGCCTTCAACAGCAGGTAGTGCACGTTCGAACCCTTGTTCAGGGCGATTTTCTTGCCCTTCAAGTCGGCCAGGGTGCGCAGGCCGGAACCCTTGGGCACGACGATGGCTTCGCTGGCCGGCGACGCCGGCTCATTGCCGACATATACGAGGTTGGCGCCGGCCGCCTGGGCGAAGATCGGCGGCGCCTCGCCCACGGTGCCGAAATCGATGCTGCCCACGTTGAGGCCTTCGAGCAGCACCGGGCCGGCCGGGAACTCCGTCCATTTCACGCCCACACCCTGCTCGGCCAGGCGTTTCTCCAGCGTGCCGCGCCCTTTCAACAGGGTCAGGGTGCCGTACTTCTGGTAGCCGATGCGGACTTCCCCCTTGGCCTGCGCGAGCGCCGCGGCCGGCATGCCGGCCGCCATCACGCCGGCGGCGGCGGCAAACAGCAGGCCCAAAGTGGTACGGCGCGAGAGGCGTTGTGCGTGGCGGTGTGTCATGAGGGTTCCTTGGTAGGTAAATAATCAGGCGGCTTGATAGTGGGGAGCGTAAGGCTGGTCTTGCAGCGAACGCACGGGGAGCGGGATCTCGGCTGGCGCGGTCGGGCGCCGGCCCTGCAGCACGAACAGGCCGGCAGACAGCTCCTCGATGCCGGCCTGCACGCGTGCGGCAATCGGCGCGTCCAGGCTCAGGCCCCGCTCGTCGTGCCAGTCCAGCTGCTGCGCATTGGCGTAGATGCTGGTGAAGACTTGCTTGGCGCCCAGCGCATGCAGCACGGGACGCAGCGCATAGTCGAGCGCCAGCGTGTGGGCATGGCCGCCGCCCGTGGCCAGCGGCAGCACCAGCTTGCCGGCCAGGCCATCTTGCGGCAGCAGGTCGAGGAAGGCTTTCAGCAAACCTGTATACGCGGCCTTGTAGATGGGCGTGGCGATGACGATGGCGTCGGCATCGGCCACGGCGCGCACGGCGCGGGCAATCGCCGCATCGTCGTAGTCGGCCAGCAGCAAGGCACGCGCCGGCAGGTCGCGCACATGCAGCTTGGCGTAGCTGTGGCCCTGCAGCGCCAGCTGTTCGCCGATATGCAGCAGCAAGCGGCTGGAACTCGATGGGAGTTGCGGGCTGCCGCCCAATAACAAGATGCTCATGTGATGCCCGTCCCTGTAGGTTGTCGAAAGTGGCGTTGCTCGGATGCTTGCAGCCTATCGCCATCAGCCGCCGTGTAAAACGAATGCTTTCGCGCTTCGATATGCGTTTTTTGACGATCCGGGCCTGGCGCCCCGCAAGCGAAGGCGGCGCTCCCCGCGCGACTTTTTTCGCATATCCATGCGCGGTTTTCTTCGTGTACGGCGCGCGCCTGGCGGTGCAATATCGGCCTCATCGTCTTTCTGGAATGTCTCTCATGTCTAGCGCTTTTCTCCATGCCGCCCGTCCCCGGTCGCCTGTGCCGGAACCCTTGCAGGACGCCATCCGCATCGCCACAAAGCTGGCCGCGCGCCTCGCCGAAACGGCCAATGCCCGCGACCAGGCCGGCGGCCACGCGGCGCAGGAACGCGAATGGCTGCGCGAGTCGGGTCTGCTCACCTTGTCGATCCCCGTGGAATTCGGCGGCCAGGGCGCGTCGTGGCCCCTCGTGTACCAGGTGATCCGCATCCTGGCGCGCGCCGACAGCGCGCTGGCGCATGTCTTCGGTTTCCACCATTTGCAGCTGGCCGGCCTGCAGCTGTATGGCAGCGCGCAGCAGCAGCGCCGCCTGCTCACCCTGACCGTCGACGAGCGCCTGTTCTGGGGCAATGCCTTGAATCCCCTCGACAAACGGGTCACGGCCAGCGACAGCGACGACGGCTATCTCCTCGACGGCATCAAGAGCTTTTCTTCCGGCTCCGTCGGTTCCGATTGGCTGACCGTCTCGGCCTGGCACGCGCCCACGCAAACGGCGCTGATCGCCGCCCTGCCCACGCGCCAGGATGGCGTGAGCGTGCAGGCGGACTGGGACGCCTTCGGCCAGCGCCAGACGGACAGCGGCAATGTGCATTTCGAGCAGGTACGCCTGCCATCCGAGCTGGTCTTGCAGGCGCCGGGCCAGGCCGCCACACCGCAAGCGACCGTGCGCTCGCAGATCGCGCAGCTGATCATGGCGAATTTATATCTGGGTATCGCCGAAGGCGCGTTCGAGGCGGCGCGCCGCTACACGGACGAGCAGGCGAAAGCCTGGTTTGCCTCGGGCGTGGCCAAGGCAACGGACGACCCGTTGATCCAGCACCGCTATGGCCAGCTGTGGCTCTTGCTGCGCCCCGCGCAAGTGCTGGCCGACGCGGCGGCGCAGGAACTGGAAACTGTGTTTCGCAAGGGTGCGCTGGTGACGGCGCGCGAACGGGGCTTGCTGGCGGTGGCCGTGGCCGAAGCCAAGTGCCTGGCGCACCAGGCGGGCCTGCAGATCAGCAGCCAGATGTTCGAACTGACGGGCGCCCGCTCCACCTCGGCCCAGTACGGCTTCGACCGCTATTGGCGCAACGTGCGCGTGCATACCCTGCACGACCCCATCGACTACAAGCTGCGCGACCTGGGACGCTTTGCCTTGAATGGCACCGTGCCCGAGCCGACGGCGTACTCATAATTTACCCACCAAGGAGCCAGCATGACCATCGCCCGCCGCAGCATCCTCCTCAGCGCCCTGACCCTGGCCTTGACGGCTAGCTTCGCCCACGCCAAGGACCCGAAAGACATCACCATCGGCACCAGCGCCGGGCCGTACGCGGACCAGATCAAGCTGGGCATCAAGCCTATCCTGGAAAAGCAGGGCTACAAGGTCAGGCTGGTCGAGTTCAACGACTACATCCAGCCCAACTTCGCGCTGGCCGAAGGGTCGCTCGACGCCAACGTGTTCCAGCACATCGTCTACCTGAAGAAATTCGCGCTGGAACACAAGCTGGCCCTGACGGACCTGATCACGATCCCCACGGCGCCGATCGCCATCTACAGCAAGAAGCACAAGAGCCTGGACGACGTGAAGGAAGGCACGACGGTGGGCTTGCCGAACGATCCGACCAACCAGGCGCGCGCGCTAGTGCTGCTCGACCAGCTGGGATGGATCAAGCTGCGCCCCAATTTCGACCCCGTGCGCGCATCGGAAAGGGATATCGCCGTCAACACGAAGAAAATCAAGCTGCTGCCGCTGGAAGCGGCGCAGCTGCCACGTTCGCTAGGCGACACCGACTACTCCTTCATCAACGGCAATTACGCGCTGGCGTCGGGGCTGAAACTGACGCAGGCGCTGGTGGCCGAGAAAATATCGCCCAACTACATCAACCTGGTGGCCGTGCGCACGGCCGACAAGGACAAGCAGTTCGCCAAAGACCTGGCGGCCGCCTACCGCTCGCGCGAATTCCTCGATATCACCAATAAACACTTCGCCGGCTATTCGAAACCCGATTACCAGCAAGCGTTGCAGACAGCCGCGAAATAAGCCATGGCAAAGACGATACGCTTCAACGCCTTCCAGATGAATACCGTCGGCCACCAGTCGCCGGGACTGTGGACGCATGCGCGCGACCGCAGCCACCGCTATACCGATCCTGCGCACTGGACGGAGCTGGCGCGGCTGCTGGAAGAAGGCCTGTTCGACGCGGTGTTCCTGGCCGACGTGCTGGGCGTGTACGACGTGTACCGGGGCAGCCTCGATGCGGCCCTGGAACTCGGCGTGCAGGTGCCGCTGAACGACCCGCTGGCGCTCGTGCCCATCATGGCGCAGGCCACCACGCACCTGGGTTTCGGCGTCACCTGCGCCCTCACCTACGAACACCCGTACACGTTCGCGCGGCGCATGTCCACCCTCGACCACCTGACGGGGGGCCGCATCGGCTGGAATATCGTCACCGGCTATCTGGACAGCGCGGCGCGCAACCTGGGCATGCAACAGCAACTGGGTCACGACGAACGCTACGACTTGGCCGACGAATACCTGGACGTCGTCTACAAGCTGTGGGAAAAGAGCTGGGACGACGACGCCGTCGTCAACGACAAGGCACGCGGCATCTACGCCGATCCGGCCAAGGTACATCCGATCAACCATGCCGGGCGCCACTACCAGGTGCCCGGCATCCATTTGTGCGAGCCCTCGCCGCAGCGCACGCCCCTGCTGTACCAGGCGGGTACCTCGCCACGCGGCACGCGCTTCGCGGCGCGCCACGCGGAAGCGACCTTTGTCAGTGGTCCCAGCAAAACGGTGGTCAAGCGCTACGCCGACGACTTGCGCGCAGCCGTGCGGCAAAGCGGGCGCGATGGCGACGCGCTGCTGATCTACGCGCAGGCGCTGGTCATCACGGGCGCCACGGAAGAAGAGGCGCGCGCCAAACACGCCGACTACCTGCGCCACATCAATATTGAGGCGGCGCTGGTGCTGCTGTCGGGCTGGACGGGCGTCGATTTCAGCCGCTACCCGCTCGACGCCACCATCGACTACATCGATTCCCCGGCCGGCCGCTCGGCGCTGGCGTCGTTCAGCCAGGCCGACCCGGAGCGCAAGTGGACGGTGCGCGAGGCAGCCGAATACATCGGCCTGGGTGGACGCGGTCCGGTGCTGGTGGGCGATGCGCGCCAGGTGGCCGACCAGCTGGAAAGCTGGCTGGACGAGACGGGCATCGACGGTTTCAATCTGGCCTTCGCCGTGGCGCACGACAGCATGGCCGACGTGGTGACCCACATCGTGCCGGAACTGCAGCGGCGCGGGCGTTATCGCACCCATTACGAGGAAGGCAGCTTGCGCCACAAGGTGTTTGGGCAGGGCCCACGCCTGCCCGCCGGCCACGCGGGACACCAGGTCAGCATCGATCCCGGCAGCGCCACCCTGGCCGCGGCCTGAACACCCGCTTCGTCAGCAGCGATCCATGCAAGGATGCGTTTGCATCCCGCTCCGTTCCGTGTCAGCATACGCCACCTTGGCACCACGGATAAGGATTGCAATGCCCCTCACTCTTACACGCGCGCTGGCACTGGCGCTGCTGGCAGGCCATGGCTGCCTGGTATTCGCGCAGGCGCCAGCCACGCCGCCGACGCCAGGCTGCGATGTCTGCACCGCCTGGAACGCCGACCAGGCGCCGTTCCGTATCTTCGGCAATACCTATTATGTGGGCGTGAAAGGCCTCAGTTCCGTGCTGGTGACGTCGCCGCAGGGCCACGTGCTGATCGACGGCGGCTTGCCGGAATCGGCGCCCAAGATCATCGCCAATATCGCCACCCTGGGTTTTCGCATCGAGGACGTGAAGCTGATCCTCAATTCGCACGGCCATATCGACCATGCGGGCGGCCTGGCCGAATTGCAACGGCGCAGCAATGCGCTGGTGGCCGCCAGCCCGTCGGCGGCGCTGGACCTGGCGTCGGGCGAAGTGGGACCGGACGATCCGCAATACCACGCGCTGCCCAAGTACCCGCCCGTGAAGGACATGCGCCTGGCGCGCGATGGCGGCCATTTCAATGTCGGCCCCGTCGCCCTGACGGCGCACGCCACGCCGGGCCACACGCCCGGAGGCCTGAGCTGGACGTGGCAATCGTGCGACGGCCCCCGCTGCCTGAACATGGTCTACGCGGATAGCCTCAACGCCGTCTCGCGCCCCGGCTTCAAGTTCAGCGCCAGCAGCGAGTATCCGCACGCGGTGGCGGACTTGCGCCACAGCTTCGAGACCCTGGAAAAACTGCCGTGCGACGTGCTCATTTCGGCGCATCCGGAAGCGTCGCAATTGTGGGAGCGGCTCGAAGCGAGCGCCACGGCGGGCAGCGATGCCTTTGTCGACCCGCAGGCTTGCCGCGCCTACGTGGCGGCGGCGCGCACCTTGCTCGACGCGCGCCTGGAACAGGAAAAGCAGGAATAAGCTTGTCAACCGTGCACGCTGGCGTGGCGCCGATCTGCTACGCTGGCGGCTATACCCATCACGTTAACCAGGAAATGCCATGTTCACACTCGCCAGACTGATTCCCCTCGCCGCCATCGTCGCCATCACCGCCGGCTGTGCGCAAACGCCCGTGCGCAGCGACGCTGCAGCCGCCGCGCCAGGCGCCACCTCGCCCGCCAAGCCGGCGCCCAAGCTGACCGGCACGCAGTGGAAGCTGAAGGAATTGAAGGGCAAGCAAGTGGTGCGCAAGGCGCCTGAACAGCGCGAAGTGACGCTGCAGCTGGCCGAAGGCCGCGCCAGTGGCCACAGCGGCTGCAACCAGATGATGGGCGGCTATACCAGCGATGGCGTCAGCACCCTGGCCTTCTCGCAGCTGGCCGGCACCATGATGATGTGCCAGCCGCAGGACATGGAACTCGAGCGCCTGCTCCTGACCACCCTGGGCGAAGTCAATGGCTACCGCTACGCCGACCAGGAATTGCTGCTGCTGAAAGATGGCGTGCCCGTGGCGCGCTATGAAGCGTTGACGGTGAAGTAAAACCCGCACTCCCGCATGTGAAGAGTGCCCGAAAAACGTTCAGGGCAAGGCGCAGCGCCGCAGGCAGTACGCTAGTACGCCAAGGCGCTGCAACGCCGTCATGGACGTTTTCTCGGCCACGCTTCAGTCGTTGCGCATCTGCGCCTGCGATACATTGCTATTTGGCGGCACGCTCTGCGTCAGCCACACGTTCCCCCCGATGGTCGATCCCGCGCCGATGGTGATGCGCCCCAGCACGGTCGCGCCCGCGTAGATGACCACGTCGTCCTCGACGATGGGATGGCGCGGCGTACCCTTGATCAGCGCGCCGCTTTCGTCGGCCGGAAAACGCTTGGCGCCCAGCGTGACGGCCTGGTACAGGCGCACCCGCTGGCCGATGATGGCCGTCTCGCCGATCACCACGCCCGTGCCGTGGTCGATGAAGAAGGACGCGCCGATGTGCGCGCCCGGGTGGATGTCGATACCCGTCAAGGTGTGCGCGATGTCGGCGATCAGGCGCGCCAGGAACGGCGCGCCCAGCGCGTGCAGCCGGTGCGCCAGGCGGTGGTACAGGATGGCGATGGTGCCCGGATAGCACAGCATGATTTCAGCCACAGAGGTGGCGGCCGGGTCGCCCGCATAGGCGGCCTGCACGTCCGACACCAGCAAGGCGCGGATGTCGGGCAGGCTGGCGGCAAACGCGCGCGTGATCTCGCGCGCCTGCTGCGCCAGGGCCGCATCGTCGCTGGCGCCATCGCCCTCGTCGCCGGCCGGCACGGAGAACAGCAGGCCGCGCCGCACCTGTTCACTGAGGCGGTTCAGGGTGGTGTTGAGCGTGTCGCCGACAAAATAGTCGATGCTTTCATCGGTCAGGTTGGGCCGTCCGTAATGCGTGGGGAACAGCGCTGCCGACAGGCCGTTGACGATGGTGGTGAGCGCTTCGCGCGACGGCAGTTCGCGCACCCTGCCGTTATGGCGGATCTTGTGCTTGTCTTCGCGCGAGCTGCGCAAGGCCTGGATCACGGGCCCCAGGTTCCACTGGGCCGTGTCGTCGGCGGGCGCTGCGGGATAAATGCTGTGCATGGCGTATCACTTCCAGAAAAAGGCAAACAGGCCGGGTCGCCCCAGCTTAACGGCGCAGACAGGCAAAGCCAACGAAGAATTGCGCGCTTTGATATGCGAAAAACGCATATGGATGGCAAACAGCGTCGGCGCCAAACCCGATTCCAGTCACTAGCGTAAAATGACGGACTAACAAAAACACTCTTTGACATGACTAAATTATTAACCTGGATTCTGGCGGGCCTGGCGATGGTCGGACCGCTTGCCATTGATACCTATCTGCCGTCTTTCCCCGCCATCGTGCAAGATTTCAATGCCAGCCCCCTGCTGGTGCAGCAGACGCTGAGCTTTTTCCTGTTCACGTTCGCCTTCATGATGCTGTTTTACGGCACCCTGTCCGATTCGTTCGGCCGCCGTCCCGTGATTCTCGTCTCGCTGGTACTGTATGTGATCGCCTCCGTGGGCGCCGCGCTGGCGCCGTCGCTGGGCTGGCTGCTGGCCTGGCGCGTGCTGCAGGGGCTGGCGGCGGGCGCCGGTTCCGTGATCGGCCGCGCCATCGTGCAAGACCGCTACTCGGGCGCCGCCGCGCAAAAAATCCTTTCACACATCATGATGGTGTTCGCGCTGGCGCCGGCCATCGCGCCCGTGCTGGGCGGCTGGCTGCAGGTGGGCCTGGGCTGGCGAGCGATCTTCTGGTTCCTCACGGCCTTCGGCGTGCTGATGTTCATCGTCGTCTGGCGCGCGCTGCCGGAAAGCCTGCCGAAGGAACAGCGCCACGCCTTCCACCTGGGCGACATCGCCGTCAATTACTGGAAAGTGCTGTGCCACCGCCAGTTCCTGCTGCTGTCGACGGCCATCGGCGCCGCCTTCGGCGGCTTCGCCCTGTACATCGGCTCGGCCGCCTACTTCATCATCAACATCCTGCATTTGCCGGAAACGGCATTCGCCTGGCTGTTCATTCCCTTAATTAGCGGCATGGTGTTCGGCTCGGCCCTGTCGGCCAAAATCGCCCACCGCCATAGCCAGCGCCAGATGATCTGGGCCGGCTTCATCCTGATGCTGGTGGCGGCTGCAGCCAACATCGGCTATAACTACTTCTTTGCCGCCGAAGTGCCATGGGCCGTGCTGCCGCTGTTCTTCTACTCGTTCGCGCTGTCGATCGCCATGCCGCCGATGACCCTGATGGCCTTGAACCACTTCCCCAACAACAGCGGCCTGGCCTCGTCGATGCAATCGTTCATCCAGATGCTGCTGTTCGCGCTGGTCTCGGGCCTGGTGGCGCCGCTGCTGTTCGACAGCGCCCTGAACCTCGCGTATGGCGTGATGGCGGGATTGCTGGTCAGTTTGGTTTGCTGGGTGTTTGCGCAGGGTAAGGCAGAAGCGTAGGTCGGATTAGCGCAGGGCGCGTAATCCGACACCATTGTTGGCGGTTCAAGTCGGATTACGCGCAAGCGCTAATCCGACCTACGAACAATATACAGCCACGATTACGGCCACGGTGCAGGGGTGACGTCAACATACTGCGCGCCACCCTGCTCCGGTTCCGCTTCATTCTGCTGCGCCGGCTGGCTCAAGGAACCGGCCGGCGAACGCAAGCTCAATATTTCTTTGCGCGCTTCGACGAAGTCGGCGGAACTCAAGGGATGCTGCTGGTCGGGCCAGTGGGTCACGGCCCATTCCTGCAAGGCTTCAAAGCGCCGCCACAGTTCGGCGATGAATTCGCGGCGCGCCTCTTCCAGTTGTTCCGGGGACTTTTCCATTGCTTCGCTCACATTGACTTCCATGGCCGTTCCCTCGCTGACAAGTTGTTTGCCAGCCTACCCAGGGAGCAGCCAGGCGTCTGTTCGCGAACGAACACAGGACTTATTCGGGCATCTTGCGGAAACCCACGGCCAGGCGGTTCCAGGTATTGATGGAGCCGATGGCCAGGGTGACGTTGACCATTTCCGCCGGCGTCAATTGCTGCGCCAGCGCCGCATACACGTCATCGGGCGCCTGGCTTTGCGGCAGCAGGGTCAGCGCTTCCGTCCAGGCCAGCACGGCCCGCTCGCGCGCCGTAAAAAACGGCGTTTCGCGCCAGACGGACACGGCATACAGGCGGCGTTCCGTTTCGCCCGCCTTGCGCGCGTCGCTCGTGTGCATGTCCACGCAAAAGGCGCAGCCATTGATTTGCGAAGCGCGCAGGCGGATCAGCTCGAGCAGCGCGTGTTCCACGCCCAGCCTGGCGATCGCCGCTTCCAGCGCGTACATGGCCTTGACGGCGTCGGGCGAAGCTTGTGTAAAATCGAGTCGTTGCTGTGTCATGATGCATTCCTTGATGATGAGAGATGCACCATTCTAGAAGCGCAAGTAGCGCGCGCGGCAGGCCAATCCCCCCGAAAAGCAGCAGACCACCAACAGATACTCCATGGAATTACATATCCTGATCGACGGCACGCGCGACCTGGGCGGCCAGCTGTACCGCCAGCTCAGCGAGGCCATCCGCTCGGGCCGGCTGACGGATGGCCAGCAATTGCCGCCCACGCGTCTGCTGGCCAGCCAGCTGGGCCTGTCGCGCAAGACGGTGTCCGACGTGTATGACAAGCTCGGTTATGAAAAGCTGCTGGTCGGCAAAGTGGGCGTGGGCAGCTTCGTGCAGACGCCGCACGCCTCGCCGCAACGCCGCCATGCCAGCACGCCGCTGGCCAGCGCGCAGCGCCTCGCCCGCTGGGAAGCGACGCCCACGCCCCTGCGCCGCGCCAGCCAGGAAACGCCGGCGCGCTACGCCTTCATCGGCGGGCGCGCCACGCCCGCACACTTCCCGCAGGATGAATGGCGCGCCTGCATGCTGCATGCGCTGCGCCAGGGTGGCCAGGCGCGCGGCCGCTATGGCCCCGTGGAAGGCTTGCCCGCCTTGCGCGCGGCGATCGCCGGCCATGCCGCCTTCAGCCGCGGCATCCATTGCACCGAGGAACAAGTGCTCGTCACCAGCGGCGCGCAGCAAGCCTTGCACTTGCTGGCGCTGACCCTGCTGGAGCCCGGCGACACGGTTGCCGTGGAAGAACCCGGCTACCCGGTGGCGCGCGCCGTGTTCGCCAGCCAGGGCGCGCGCGTGGTGGGCATCGAGGTGGACGAAGATGGTCTCATCGTCGCGCAGATCCCCGACGGCACGCGCTTGATCTATGTCACACCCGCCCATCAATTTCCGCTCGGCATGCCGATGAGCATGGCGCGCCGCCATGCCTTGCTGGAGCGTGCCCGGCAACTGGGCGCCATCATCATCGAAGACGATTACGACAGCGCCTTCCGCTATGAAGGCCGGCCCGAGGATGCGCTGCAAAGCATGGACCGCTATGGCGTCGTGGCGCACGTGGGCAGCTTTTCCAAGATCATGCTGCCGGAATTGCGCCTCGGCTATGTGGTACTGCCGCAAGCCCTCGTGGCCGCCATGCAGACGGTGAAATACCTGAACGATTGCCATACGGCCAGCCTGGGCCAGCATGCGCTGGCCAAGTTCATCGACGATGGCCATTTGCTGCGCCACATACGCCGCTGCCACGACATCTATGCGGGGCGGCGCGAACGGCTGCAGCACTGGTTCAACGGCCCGTTGGCGCCGTGGTTCCGCCTGGTGCCCGCCAGCGCAGGCTTCCACGTGGCGGCGCTGGCGCAGGCGCCGCTCGACATCGCGCAATTGCTGCGCCGTGCGCGCCTGGCCGACGTCAGCCTGTATGCGCTATCGGGCTTTTACCATGGCGTGCCACGCCACGAAGGCCTGTTCCTCGGCTATGGCGCCATCGACAAGCTCGATATCGACACGGCGCTGGCCATCGTGCTGGCGATCCTGCAAGACATGGCGCCCCTGCCCCTCAGCGCGGTTGCCAGCGATAGTGCCCCGTGATCGGATAGCTGAATAAGATATTTTCCTCGCGCGCGCCCTCGCCGATGTTGTGGATGATCAGCGGCACGCCGCTCCACGACTGCTTGTCGCTGACGATGCCGATATGCGTGAGGTTGCGCGGCAAACGCCAGGTGACGATGTCGCCCGCGCGGTAAGCGTTCGCTTCCTTGGCTGGAGGCAGGCTGGTGCCGTGGCGGGCAAAGTAGGTACCCAGGTTCGGCACGCGGCGGTGGTCGATATTGCGGTCCGGCCCCTTCATCTGCCAGCGTCCCTGCCGCTGGTACACCTGCCACGCCTTGCGCATGTCTTCGTGCACCAGCACCTGCAAGTCCTGCCCCAGCTGGCGGTAGGCGCGCACCACCACATCCGTGCACACGCCCCGCTCGAGCGGCACGTCGCCGCCCGGATAGGCCAGCCGTTCATAGCGCGGATCGTACTGCACGGTCACGCCCACCTGCTTGCGGGCGGCGACGACGAGGGCTTGCGGTGTGGCAGGGATTGCCGACGCCAGCATGGGCGCCAGGGCAAGCATCACGGTGAAAAGCGGTTTGATTGGCATCAACGTTGGTGGTCGGATGAAAATGCCAACTTTACCGCAGCGGCAAGAAAAACGTCGGACGCTTAGACGCCTGCCAGCTGCGCCAGGTGGCCTGGGAAATCCACGGCCGGTCCCGCCGCATTGACGGTGTCGAAATAATTGTGCCAGCCCGTGGCGGCGATGCCGGCCAGCAAGGCATCCAGTGCCGCCTCGTCCGGGAAGCGCCAGACGGCATAGAATTGCTGGGCAGCCGCATGCAGCTTGCCGCCGTCGACGGCGCCCATGGCCAGCGCTTCGGCGCCGCTGCCCGACAAGGCGGCCATGCCGGCGCCCACCGTGGCGAAATACGCCTGGCGCGCGGCGCCATCGAGGGCCAGCCAGGCGGGTTTCGGGCTGTACAGTTCTAACAGGTAATGCATGTTTTTTCCTCCAAAAAAGTTAAGAAATCGAGCGCTGGGCGCGCTTGCAGATGCGTGCCGTGGCGGCATTCGGACTTTCCAGCAGCCATTGCGCGCACAGGCTGCGTACCCAGTCCGGCTGGCTCTTGGCCGCATCGTTGAGCCAGTTGGCCACGGAATCCTGCACGTAGACGGCCGGGTCGGCGCGCAGGGGCTGCAACAGGGGCATGGCCAGCTGCGGCTGTTCTTTTAACTGGGCGATATGCGCACACCACACGCCGCGCGGGCGCAGCGCTTCGCAGGCAAAACGGCGCACTCTTTCCGACGGGTCCGCCGTCCACGGCGCCAGCAGCGCGATGGCGTCAGGCAGATGCTCGGCCAGATGGGGCCGCAGCGCCAGCCAGGCCCATTCGCGCACGCCAAAATGGCCATCGTCGGCCAGCGGCCGCATGGCGGCCAGTTGTTGCGGCAGGGTACTGCCCGCCTGGGCGGCGATGGCAAAGCAGGCCCAGCCACGTACCGTATCGGACGCATGTGCCAGCAAAGGCGCCAGCTCAACTTGTGCGTCGAGCAGCAATTGTGCCGCCAGTGCCATGCGTCTGGTGATGCTGGCGGTGGCCTGCGCGCGCATCCGGTCCAGGCGGGCGGCGCCGAGATCGGGTACGGCTGCGGCCAGCAGCCGGGCGAAATCGATGGCCAGCCCCTCCGTCAGGGTGGCGCTGGCTACGCTGCCCTGATTCAGCAGAGCCAGGCGCGCGGGCGTCACGTCAGCGATGCCACGGCTCATGGCGCACCCTGCATTTCACCTTTATCCGTCTTGCGCCAGGCTTTTTCCAGCAATCCACTCAATAATTGCATCTCGTCCGGCGTGAAATCGGCAAACAGGCTGGCGATCCACTGCGCGTGCTCGTCGACGAGGGTCGCGGCGGCAGCCTCTCCCTTGGCGTCCAGGCGCACCAGCAGCTTGCGCCGGTCGAGCGGGTCAGGATGGCGCGCCAGGAAACCATCGCGCTCCAGACCGTCGAGCAAGCCCGTGATGGTGCCGCGCGTCACGCCTGCCCGCTCGGCCAGCTCATGCGGCGAGAGTCCGTCAGGCACGTCGCGCAGCAGGGACAGCAGGACGAACTTGCCTTCCGACAAGCCATGCCGGCCCAGGCGCGTGGCGCAATCGCCATCGATGGCGGACGCCAGGCCCAGCACTTCAAAGCACAGGCGCAAGCGCGCCGTGGACTGCGTCATGTCGAGACCGCTGGCGCGGCGCTGCACGTCACCCAGCAGGGCCGTGTATTTCTGTTCGAGCTTTATCATATGGCACAATATAATATGGCACCATACTAAATGTCAAATGGAAAACCGTGATGGTTTTCCTGGCGGCTCACAGGCGGGCTTTGTCCCTGGCCCAGGCGATGATGGCCTGCGCATCGATGGCGCCCGGCTGGCGCGCCACTTCCACGCCCCTGCGAAACAGGGCCAGGGTGGGAATGCTGCGGATATTGAAACGGCTGCCCAGGTCCGGCGACGCTTCCGTATTGACCTTCACGACGCGGAACGCCGGCTCCAGCGTCCTGGCCGCTTGCGCATAGAATGGCGCCATGCTGCGGCACGGGCCGCACCAGGGCGCCCAGAAATCCACCAGCACGGGAATGTCGCTGCGTTCGATATGCTTGAGGAAACGGGCGCTGGCCAGGTCCACGGGCTGGCCCGTAAACAAATCCTTCTGGCACTTGCCGCAGACAGGCTGCTCGCTAAGGCGGGCGTGCGGCAAGCGGTTGACGGCGTCGCAATGGGGGCACACGATGTGCAGGGAGTCTGGCGTGGTCGGGGTCATGGCATTCCTGGAAAGGGTAGCGTACAGTTGGCGGCCATTTTACGGCGTATCGTGCGGCGGCGCTGATCCGCATAGTCCACTATAGTGTGCTGGAACGGCGCGCGTATTGCCCAGCCAGCCAAGGAGAAACATGCCTGATGTCGCAAACAACATGGAGCTGAAGAACGCCGGGCTGGCTGCCGCCCTGGCCTTGCAGCGCGCCGCCTTCCGGGCCCACCCCCTACCCACGCTTGCCGAGCGCAAACGCGACCTGCACACCCTGCAGCGCTTCCTGCGCGAGCACACAGACGCGCTATGCGAAGCGATCAGCGCCGACTATGGCAACCGTTCTCACCACGAAACCTTGCTGGCGGAGATCTTTCCCGCCATCGACGGCATAGACCATGTAGTAAAACACTTGAAAAAATGGATGAAGCCGCAACGCCGCAGCGTGGACTGGCGCACCTTCCCCGGCGCCCGCAACCGCGTGCTGCCCCAGCCGCTGGGCGTGGTGGGCGTGCTCGTGCCGTGGAATTTCCCCGTGAACCTGAGCCTGGTGCCCTTGACCTACATCTTCGCCGCCGGCAACCGCGCCATGGTCAAGATGAGCGAGAATTCGCGCCACCTGGCGCGGCTCTTGATCGAGAAGATGCCCGCCTATTTTCCGCCGGACAAGCTGCAATTTTTTGACGAGACGGGCGGCGTGGGCATCGCTTTTTCACAACTGCCGTTCGACCACCTGCTGTTTACGGGTTCCGGCCAGACGGGCCGCGCCGTCATGGCGGCGGCCGCGCGCAATCTGTGTCCCGTCACGCTGGAGCTGGGTGGCAAGGCGCCGGCCATCGTCTGCGCCGATTTCGACGTGCGCACGGCGGCAGAGCGCATCCTGTTCGTCAAGTACCTCAACGCGGGCCAGATCTGCACCAGCGTCGACCACGCCTGGCTGCCCGAGGCCAGCATCGCCGCCTTTGTCGAGCATGCGCGCCAGATCATGCCCACGCGCTACCCGCGGCTCGATACGCCCGACTACACGTCCATCATCGACGAGGCCGCCTTTGAGCGCCTGCTGCTGGCGCTGGACGAAGCGCGCGCGGGGGGCGCGCAAGTGATTCCCCTGTTACCGGGGCCTGCATACGACCGCGCCACGCGCAAGATCGCGCCGCACATCGTGCTCGACGCGCCCGCAGATTGTCTGCTGCTGACGCGCGAAATCTTTGGCCCCATCCTGCCGCTGCGCGGCTATACAGATCTGAACACGGTGATCGACAGCATCAACGCGGGGCCGCGCCCGCTGGCCATCTATCCGTTCAGCAACCAGGCAACTACCGTACAGTTGCTGATCGACACGGTGATGTCGGGCGGCGTGTCCGTCAACGACGCCCTGTTCCACGTGGGCCAGCACGATCTGCCCTTCGGCGGCGTGGGCGAGTCCGGCATGGGCCACTACCACGGCGTCGAAGGTTTTCACACGTTCAGCAAGCTGCGCCCCGTGTTTTACCAGGCCCGCTTCAGCCCTTTGACACTGCTGCGACCGCCGTATGGCAAGCTGGCCAGCCGCGTGCTGGCCTTCCTGACCCGCTGATTACAGGAACAGCGAGGCGGCGATGGCCCACATGACGACGGCGATGATGCCGTCGAGCACGCGCCAGGCCATGGGCTTGGCAAACACGGGCGCCAGGTAGCGGGCGCCAAAACCCAGCAGGAAGAACCACAGGGCCGAAGCCATGATGGCGCCGCCGGCAAAGTAGAAGCGTCCCACGCCTTCATGCTGGCCGCCGATCGAACCGAGCAGGATGACCGTGTCGAGGAAGGCGTGCGGGTTCAGCAGGCTGAACGCCAGCGCCGCGCCGATCACGGCCCAGTAGCCTTCGGGCGACTTGGCCGCCGACACCGTCAGGGCCGTTGGACGCCAGGCCGACTTGGCCGCGCGCAAGCCATACGCGATGAGGAAGGTCGCGCCACCAGCCTTGGCCCACAGCAAGAAATTAGGATTGTCGGCAATGAAGGTGCCCATGCCGGCCACGCCGGCCGTGATCAAAATGGCATCGCACAACAGGCACACCAGGATACAGGTGAGCACATAATGGCGCTTCAAGCCCTGCTTGAGCAAGAAGGCGTTCTGCGTGCCGATGGCCACGATCAGGCTCGCTCCGAGCCCCATGCCTTTCAAGAAAATTGCGCTGTCCATATCGATTCCTTTCTATTGCTTTCCATCACGCGCACGGCCGCCCACGCTCTGCCGGCAACGGCAAAGTCATCAGAGGTAGGTGGAGGGTGGTGCGGAACCAGGAGGACCGCGCGGGAGAGTGGAGTTGTTACCCTATTTCAACAGTGTAAAGAAAAAGTAAATATAAGTATAATGAATGATTCTAACCATATATAAGAGAATCTTATGCGCGTCGTCGATTACCGTGGATTGGCCGCCCTCGACGCCGTGATCGGCCTGGGCAGTTTTGAAAAGGCCGCGCAGGCGCTAGCGATCAGCCAGCCGGCCGTGTCGCAGCGCATCCGCACGCTGGAAAACCTGGAAGGCACCCTGTTGATCATCCGCAGCCACCCGCCCCTGCCCACGGAAGCGGGCCAGCGCCTGATCGCCCATTACCGGCAAGTCAAGCTGCTCGAAGCGGCGCTCGACGCCCAGCCCGGCCCCACCACGCAATTGCCGGAGCTGGCCATCGCCGTCAACGCCGACAGTGCCGCCACCTGGATCCCGGAAGCGCTGGGACCGCTACTCTCGCCGCCGTCCTGCCTGCTCGATATCCGCCTCGACGACCAGGACCATACCCTGAGCCAGCTGCGCGAAGGCCGCGTGTTTGCCTGCGTCACCAGCGCCAACGACCTGGTGGCCGGCACCACGGCCACGCCGCTGGGCGGCATGCGCTACCTGTGCGTGGCCTCGCCCGCGTTCGCGCTGCAATGGTTTCCCCATGGTTTTACGGTGGAAGCCGTCAGCCAGGCGCCCGCCATCACGTTTGGCAGCAAGGATGCCCTGCACGAGCGCTATCTGCAGCACCGCCTCGGCTACACGGGCCGCTATCCGCACCATGTGCTCGGTTCGGCGCGCGACTTCGTGCGCTTCATCGAAGCGGGCTATGCCTATGGCATGGTGCCTTTACTGCAGGCGGAAACGGCGCTGGCCGCGGGCAGGCTGGTTGACGTGGCGGCCGGGCAAGCGCTCGACGTGCCCCTGACCTGGCATGCCTGGGATATCCAGACGCCACTCACGCGCACCTTGTCGGACGCCGTCATCGCCACAGCACGCAAATGGCTGCTACAAGATTGAAACAAAACATGCAACAGTTACCTGCGCCAGATTGCAACTTCCCCATGTGCGCCCCGCCCTGCCTGGCCTACACTACAAGCATGATCCATCACCATCAGGAGCTGGCATGACGACCCTGCGCACCACCTTGCTCGGTTTGCTGGCGACCATCCCGCTCGCCGCCAGCCTGGCCGCCTGCTCACCCTTGAGCGTCATCAATGCCTTGTCGTCCGGCAGTGCCTCGCAAGTGACGCGGGGCCTGGCCTACGGCCCCCTGCCACGGCAAAAACTCGATGTGTATGCCCCCAAAATCCGCACGGGGCCCGTACCCGTGGTGGTGTTCTTTTATGGCGGCAACTGGACGGCGGGCGAGCGCGCCGACTATGCCTTCGTTGGCCACGCGCTCGCTGCGCGCGGCTACCTGGCCGTGATCGCCGACTACCGGCTGTATCCGGAGGTGCACTACCCGGAAATTTTGCAGGATGCCGCCCGCGCCGTGGCCTGGGCCGCGATGGAATCGAGCCGCCATGGCGGCGACCCCGCGCGCCTGTTCGTGATGGGCCATAGCGCGGGCGCCTACAATGCGGCGATGGTGGCGCTCGACGCCAGCCTGCTGGCGCGCCACGGCATGCACCCGCACGACTTGCGCGGCTGGATAGGCTTGGCCGGTCCCTACGATTTCTTGCCGATCGAAAATACGACCACCCGCCCCGTCTTCTTTTACCCGGACACGCCGGCCGCTTCGCAGCCCATCCAGCACGTGACGGCCGAGGCCCCGCCCGCCCTGCTGATCGCCCCCTTGCCCGGACAGGACAAGCTGGTCAATCCACAACGCAATACGGGTGGCCTGGCCAATGCCTTGCGGGCACGGCAGCGGCCCGTGACGGAAGCGTATTTCGACAAGGTCAGCCATACCACCCTGGTCGCCTCGCTGGCCAGCCCCCTGCGCATACTGGCCCCCACGCTGGACGCCGTGAGCGCCTTTATCGACGCCAACAGCAAGGTAGATACCGTGCTGACACGTAACCTGGGCGTGGGCATGGACGGGCGGGACATTCCCGCCACGCCGCCACGTCCTGCAACGGCGCGAAGCGCCGCCACGCAGGCTGGCGTCGCGCGCGCCCACGACAAAACGCCCGCCCCCTGAAGGACGGGCGCTCTGCCCGGACCGCTACGCACGATGCAGCGCCTCAAGCAGCCGCATCTCAAGGCTCGGCCCTTGCGATGCGAAGTCAGCTGGCATTCAGCTACCGGCGGCAGCCCGCTTACTCTTTACGGCTGGCGCTGCTGCTTTTGCTTTGTGCCGAGCCCGCTTGCGATGCGCTGCCACTGGCGGAGCTTTCGCTGCCGGCCGACTGCTGGCTGCCTTGCTGGCTGGCGCTTTGCAGGCTTTGACCGTCACGGCTGTGCGCGCCGCGCTGCTGCTCGCGGCTGGCGCCGTTTTGCTGATAGGCCTGGAACGGTTCGGCCATGCGCTGCATCGCTTCCTGCTGCTTGCGCACGTTTTTCTCCGTTTCTTCCGAAGCCGTGCGGGCCACTTCTTCGGCCAGCGCCTTGGCAGTACGGCTCGTTTCATTCACATGCTGCTCGGCCACGTTGGCCAGTTCGACCTGCGTATCGGCGGCCAGACGCGACAGCTGTTGCTGATACTTGCGCAATTGCTCGGCAGCTGGCTGGCCCGCTGCGGCTGCCACCTGGAACACATCTTCTGCGCGCTCGACCGTCAGCAGGTTCTGGCCGGTAACGGTGGTTTCTTCCAGCAAACCTTGCGCCAGCTGCATGTTCAGGTCATTGAAGTGCTGCACCGACTGGAAAAAGGACTTCGACAAACTATTGAAAAAAGCCAGTTGCGCTTCCAGGTGGTTTTTGGCGGCTGGGGTAACACTACGGGAATATGGATACATGGAGTTCCTCATTAAATAGCGGTTGGGTAGACACAAGGCGACACCACCGGCTGTCGAACGGTGAAGCAGACGACCGGGCTACGCCACGAAACGCGAAAAAACATATCCGATTGGTGGGAAGATGCTTTGCAACGCGAGTCCCAAGGCTACGTGAGCACCGCAGGTGAGGCATGATCTGGATCAAACGTGCGCTAAGCTGCGCAGAAAGTTTTGGCTGGACAGCTTGCCCTTGGCAAACGTCAGTGAGAGGAAGGAAAATCTGTGCCACGCATGCTCAACGCACGACGGGCTTGTAGCCATGGCTGCGCAGCGACGCTTCCAGCCAGCGGTTGCCATACCAGCCACGTGCCAGCAGGTAACTGAGTTCCGCGGCGGCCATCAGCAGCATCATCGGACCGATGTGCAGTTCGGTGGCCAGATGGCTGCCAAACCACAGGCAGACATCCATCGCCAGCATGAGCAGCAATAGCCACCAGCGGCGCTTGGCCACGGCCCAGAACGAGCCCAGCAACAAGGCCGGCCAGGAAAATCCCGCTTTCACGTAGGCATAGCGACCCGCATCGTCGACAAACAGGGTGGCGCTTTGCTTCATGCTGCTCTCTTCTGGTAATGAACGGTGTCAGGGTTCGGGATGGTGGCAGACGGCTTCGACATTGTGACCGTCCGGGCCCAGCACGAAGGCGCCGTAGTAATTCGGATGATACATGGCGCGGATGCCGGGGGCGCCGTTATCCTTGCCGCCCGCTGCCAGTGCAGCCTGGTAAAACGCGTCCACCTGGGCACGGTTGTCCGCCGCAAAGGCTAGATGCATGCCGGCATGCGGCGTGCCGCCCACGCCAAACCAGAAATCGGGCTTGCCATCCTTGCCCAGGCCGACCCAGCCCTGCTCTTCCATCACCACCGACACGCCCAAGGGCGCCAGGGCGGCCGCAAAAAAAGCCTTGCTGGCCTGGGCATCGCTGACATTCAAACCGATGTGATCAAGAATCATGATGGTGCTCCTCGCAGGTAAGGGGACAGGAAATACAGTATGCGCCAATATTGCTTTTTAAGCAAGCATAACTGCAGACCCGGCACTCCGGCTCCAGGCAGCGCCACGCGCCTTGCCTAGCGCAGGTTGCCCGTATGCCCGAGCGAATAACGGCCCGGCTGCGGCCACACGGTCAGGCCGTGCGGTTCCTGGCCGACTTTCACTTTCGACACGTCGCCACTGTTCGTATCGATGCGGTAGACCACGTCGTCGAAACGGCCGGACAGCCACAGATACTTGCCGTCGGCGGATACATTACCCATGTCGGGGCTGCCGCCGCCGGGAATCGGCCAGTTCGCCACCACTTTTTCGGTGGCGAAATCGATCACGCTGACACTGCCCTTGCCATTGCGCTTGCCGTGGATGCGGTGCGTGCCGCGGTTGGCCACGTACAGTTTCTTGCCATCACGGCTCGGGTACAGACCGTGCGCGCCCACGCCCGTCTGGATGAAGCCGATTTCCTTCAGGGTGGCGCCATCGACGATGTGCACGCCGTCAGCGTCCATGTCGGCGATAAAGAACTTCTTGCCGTCCGGCGAGATGCGTATGTCTTGCGGCATGCCCTTCTTGACGCTGCAGATTTCATTCGCCGGGCCGCCCACGGGGCCGGACTCGGCAAAGCGCTTGGCCGGCATCTGCAGTTTCAGGTAGCCGTCGACCTTGCGCCCCACCAGGTCGATCTTGGCGATGGTGCCGTCGAACTCGCAGGTGAACATGGCGTAGCGGCCGTCATTCGAGAAATCCGCATGGTTGATGCCGCCGCACTGGGGCGTGTCGATCGAATACTGTACCGCCATGGTCTTCGGATCGCGGAAATCGAGGCGGTGGCGCGCTTCGGCCACGACGATGGCCGACTTGCCGTCCGGCGTGAAATACATATTGTAGGGATCATCGACGGGAACTTCCTTGCCCGGCTTGCCCGTCAAGGGGTCGACCGGCGTCAGACTGCCCTTGTCCGTGCGTTCGGCATTGTTTGCCACCCACAGGGTGCGCAAGTCCCACGACGGCACCACGTGCTGCGGGCCGCTGCCGACCTTGAACTTGTCGACCACTTTCAGGCTGTCCTGATCGATCACGTACACATCGTTCGAGCGCAGGTTGGGCACGTAGACTCTGCGCAAGTGATCCTTGACGACGGGACTCATATTGCTGCTGCCGATGCTGCCGTAGACGTTCTTCGGGTCCACCAGCGGCGGCATGCCCGGCAGCGGAGAGTAGGCGGCAGCCGGCGCCACAGCAGCAGCGGCAGGGGCCGGCGTGCTGGCGCCGATGACCTGGCTGGCCACGCCCAGGCCGGCCAGTGCGGCAGCCAGGGCGGACAAGGTGACGATGGTGCGTCGTTGAGATTTTTTCATGTGATTTAGCGTTGTTTCGTTGCAAAAGCCGGAAGTTCTGCACTTCCGGCGGAGAATTTACTTGTTACGTTGCAGCAATTGCTTGATGGCGGCCACCGACGTGTCCACCTGCAGCTTGATGCCGATCTGGCCCAGTTCAGCCGTGGCCCGCGTGGCGTCGCCGCGCACGCCGTCCGCCACACCGGGCTTCGGTCCGTGCGCCATGGCCTCGCTGCGCACCAGCGACGGGTCCGTCGCCAGCATCAGCGCCGCGTCAGCCAAGCCCGCGTGCAGGCCGATCTCGGCGCTGCTGTGGCCGCGCTTCTGCAGCTCGGCAATATATTGCGATTGCGTGATGTCATAGTAATCGAGCAAGGCATACGCACGCGCATCTTTCGCCGTGGAAGCTTTGCCCCAGGCCCGGTTGAGTTTATTTGCCACATTCTGCTCGTTTTTTTGATAGCCGCCATGGTCGCCGATAAAAATGATGTCGCGGAAACCATGCTGGCGCAGGCTGGCAGCCGCCCCTTCCAGCACGGCTTCGAAGGCGGCCGGCGGTATCGAGATCGTGCCGGCAAAGCGCATGTGGCCGGCTGGTGGAGAAATACTGCCTTCCGGCACGTAGGACACGACGGGCGCGACGATGGTGTTGCCCAGCTTTTGCGCAATCTGGCGCGCCAGCAAAGCGGCGCGCACATTGTGCTTGCCCAGCGCGATATACGGCCCGCTCTGCTCGACGCCGCCAATCGGCACCAGCACGGTGGTGGCGCCGTGGTCGATACGGCTGCGCAACTCCGTGCTGGTCAGCTCTTCCAGCATGACACTGCTGCTGGCAGGCGTGGCCGCCAGGGCGGACGCCGTGACCAGCAAACACGACAACGTCAGGACGAACAGGGAAACGAGGGGATTGCGTGAAAGGCGGAGCGTGGATGGCGCGCCAGGCGCCGTTCGCTGGGGGAACTGCAGAGTCATAAGCAAACATCTTTCCGAGGTCAAAGGCGCCGTGCCCGGCCTTGCCAGGCAAGCTGGCTGCCACGCAGGAATTGTATTCCATCATGACGGGAAGGGCACGTTAATTTGACGCGGTGCTTTGCAAGGAATTGACGAGGGGAAACTATCTGTCAGGCGACTGTCGCCTTGGCCCCATCCACCCCGCCATCATGGAGCGATTCGTGGCGTTTCTCGGCATAGGCCTTGAGCGAACGCATCGTTTTGGGTAGCCCTTGCCGGACTTGTTTGGCAACGCCTGGTCCGAACAGAAAAGCCAGCGCTCCGGTGAACCACACGCGGTGAACGACTTCCGCTCCGCCATCCACCGCGGCAACCGTGTGCTCGAAGTGGATACGGAACAGCGGGATGTAGCCCTCGACGGTGAACGAGCGGCCGGCAGTGCGCTCGGTAACCACCATCGGAATACCCATCCCCTTATTCGGCACTATCCTGCCCTGTGTTCCCGCTGCGAATGGTCCATTGAGCCGGGCTTGCTTTGTATCCGGATCCCACAAGTGCCATCGGTCGACTTCGCTCCAGATTTGATCGATGCCCGTGGGCGGGACGGCAATGTGGATGCTTTCTTCGATATGCATCAATTGGGTTCTCCCTGATATTATCAGTAGAATGGAATTCCGGCTGTACTGGCCGGGCCATGACGAGCGCCTTGTTTGTAGCCTATCCAGGCAGGCGCGCTTGACAAGGCAAGTATGTCACACCTGGGCACGATGCTACCCTAGAAACGCTGCCCAAGAGCACCTTGGATGTTGAGAGACTATGAACGCAATACATTGGAGGGTTCAGGAGCTAAAGCATCACACTGAGGATATCGTCTGGCTTGATGCCGAGGGTGCTCGCCATGCATATCATTTAGTGGGCCTTCATGACTCAAAGACGCATCTCGGCCTGGACGTTAACACCGTTGGCTCCATCGAGCGGCTCGCATACGGCAATGATGTGGCCAGTGCGACCAGGTGGTTACGTGCCCGTATGCCGGGAAGTCAGCAGGTCGTAGTTGTGTTTGGAAAAGACGAAAGCTTCGTATGCAACAGTGTATTCCTGGTCGAAAATTGGTCGGATGTTTTTGTCCCATCACGTGACGACGCGATGATCTATTCGAACGACACGCCGCATATCCTGTTTTATTGCCATGAAAAGGCATTCGAGGCGGGGTAGCGAATTGTCTCTGATTAAAGGCCGAGTTCGGCCAGAAACCGACCTCCATATGATCCAGTATAAGAAGGAGCGAGTGCTCGTGGGAAATGCCGTTTTAAGCCGCTTGTCCATATTGGGCGTTGTTTTCTTGTGCCTTTCGCTGTCGTCCTTGACCAATGCTTCCGAACAACAAAGCGATATGGCATCGATCAAGCAGGAGCATTGCGAAGAAAGTAATAATCTTGAAAATACCTTCTGCATGAGTCGAGAGCTAACAGAATCCGACGCGCGCTTAAACGTCGTCTACAAGACATTGATGTACGCGCTTACCAAGCCACGAGGACTGCAAAGCGCCCAA
Organism: Janthinobacterium sp. PSRC1-1; assembly: GCF_049897525.1. NCBI lineage: Bacteria > Pseudomonadati > Pseudomonadota > Betaproteobacteria > Burkholderiales > Oxalobacteraceae > Janthinobacterium > Janthinobacterium sp. PSRC1-1. Next base: position 101,574 of record NZ_JAFCWK010000009.1, on the reverse strand, counting down.
CGCGCATGGATGGTTTTCCGTGACGCGGAGTGCAAGTTCCAGAACGCGGCGATGCATGGTGGAAGTGCTTACAACTTTTCGACGGACCTGTGTTTGATGCGGTTGACTGAACAGCGCATATCGGTGTTAGAAACCGTTAGGCCCTGTAATGGATGCGTAGAATTCAAGGATGAGTTTTATGGAACGAGGAAAGAGTTCACCTTGCCAGAGCGCAAACGCACTCCTGCTTCGGGCAAGCTATGACACGGGGCGAAGCTTGCTAACTTAGAAACGACGGCAATCAGGGCCAGCGGCAGACGTTCACGTTGAGGTGACAATGCGTGACTTTTCTCGCTTGGCCATTCCTTATACTCATCGGCAGCTGGCGGTCAACTCTTCAACTCTGTATGTTGACCAGCTCCTCAAACCAGTTTTCCGCACAGTCCGATCATGACCACATTGCGTAAAGCAATTATCCTGGCAGTCTTTTTTGCGGTGACAAGCGCTGGCGCAGCGCTGTCATATGCGGCACCGTGGACGGACATATCGTGGCGGCAAGCGCAGCTTTGGGCAGGTTCCTTCTGCTGTCTCGGATTCTTACTCGGGGGGATATACGCCTTCGATCCGGATTCCGACTTGAAGATCAAGTCCAGTGCAATCGGTCGGATGTCATTCGGGGTCATAGCCTCGTTAATATTGTCCGCTTTGTGGCGCTGGCCGCTTGAAGGCGTTGCGCTCGCAAGCCTTATTGGTGCTGTGCTTGGGTATTTAGGCATGATGTGGGCAAAATTTGCCGACTTTTGACGATAGGGCTCACTGCCTGCAACGGGGCGAGAGCGGAATCGCGCGCCCGCAAGGCAGGCTGACACTGGACTGCAGCGGAACCGGGCTGCGCTTCCTGCATGCCACCCTGCCAGCCCGGCCAAACCTTCCGACACTTGCCACAAGTGCAGAACTCAACGCCCCCCATGGAACGGCGCCACCACCAAAACCCCGGCATACCGGGGCAGTCACAAGGCTTACACGCGGGCGCTGCGGCCCGGCAGCGCCAGGCGCCGGCTGGCGGCGCTTGAAACCGGGGCCGGCAAGCCGCCCGCCACTTTCAACGATTTTGCCTGGGCATCGCCACGCAGGCGGAACACGGCCACCACGTCGACCAGTTCCACGGCGCGCTCTTGCAGCGAAGACGCTGCGGCGGCCGCCTCTTCCACCAGGGCTGCATTTTGCTGGGTCACCTGATCCATTTGCGAAATGGCCTGGTTCACCTGCTCGATACCGGCGCTTTGCTCGTGGCTGGCGTTGGCGATGTCGCCCATGATGTCCGTCACGCGACGGATGCTGGCGACGATTTCTTCCATGGTCGCGCCGGCCTGGTCGACCAGCACGCTGCCCGTGTTGACTTTATCCACGGAATCCTCGATCAAGCCCTTGATTTCCTTGGCGGCCGCCGCCGAGCGCTGCGCCAGGTTGCGCACCTCGGTGGCCACCACGGCAAAGCCACGGCCCTGCTCGCCCGCGCGCGCCGCTTCGACGGCCGCATTCAGCGCCAGAATATTGGTTTGGAAGGCAATGCCGTCGATCACGCCGATAATGTCGGCGATCTTCTTCGCCGATTCATTGATCGATCCCATCGTGCCCACCACTTGCGCCACCACGGCGCCGCCCTTGCGGGCCACGTCCGAGGCGGACACGGCCAGGGTATTCGCCTGGCGCGCATTGTCCGTATTCTGGCGCACGGCCGAGGTCAGCTCTTCCAGGCTGGAGGCGGTTTCTTCCAGCGACGACGCCTGCTGCTCGGTGCGCACGGACAAGTCCGCGTTGCCGGCAGAAATCTGCGCGGCCGCCACGCTGACCGTATCGGCCGAGGTGCGCACGGTGGCGATCACGTCGACGATGCGTTCGAGGAATTTATTGAAGGCGGTGGCCGTGCGGCCCACTTCATCCATGCGCTCGACAGGCATGGCGGCGGACAGGTCCAGCGAGGCGCTGACCCTCTCCAGCGTAGTTTCGATATTACCCAGGCCGCCGCTGATGGTGCGGTAGATGTGCCAGGCCAGCGCGCCCGTCAGCAGCACGGCCACGCCCAGCACGGCCAGCATGGTGTTGAACGCCGTGTCGTAGGCCGCCAGGCTTTCGGCCTTCACGTCATCGACCAGCTTGTTGTTGTAGGCGATATGGTCATCCATGCTCTTTTTCGCGGCGGCGGCCGTGATGGCCAGGGGCGTGCCGGCCAGCAAGGTGGCGCGCACGCCATCCATGTCGCCCGCGTAGGCGGCGGCAAAGAATGGCACCAGCGCGCGGCGGTACGCTTCCATGGCGGCCTGGTCGGCGTCGAGCATCTTGCTGTCCGTCGCGTCGTACAGGCGCTCGGCGCGGTAGGTGGCGATGACCTTGTCGAAATTCGTGTTGGCGTCGGCCACGGCCTTGTCCAGCGCCGTCTTGTCGGCCAGGTTGGAGAATACGGACAGGCGATAGCCGGCCAGGCGCGAATCGGCCAGGAAACCCTTGGCCGCATTCAAGCCCTGGATGCTGGGAATGATGCGGTTTTGTACGGTGTCAAAACGTTCCTGGGCGCGCTGCAGCTGAATGGCGCCGCCGGCACCCAGCAATAGCAGGGCCAGCAAGGCGATGGTGAGGGTCAGAATCAATTGCTTGGTGATATTCATTGTGTGTCACAGTCAAAAAAGCAGCCTGGCAGAGCCAGGCGGGATGAGTAGCTGCCGATCAGGTGGCCGGGACCGGTTGCCGGCGGCGCGAGCTCAGGCCGCCAACGGGGAAACGTCAGGCGTGCGGCGCAGCAAGTCGCCATGCTGGCGGCAAAACGCCAGGCCCGCCTTGTGGCCCACGTCGAACAGCAGCTGCATGTTCGAGCTGGACCAGTCCAGGGTGTCGGGCCAGTGCTGCTCCGGGATGCCGCCCATCAGGTCGAGTTTCAACAGACGCCGCTTGGGCTGGCCCGTGCGCGCATCCGTGTTGTGCTCAAGTTCGAACAGGCGCAGTTCGCTCTTGGAAATCTTCACCAGCGGCGTGATGATGGAGCGCACCCAGGCGTCGTACAGGTTGCGCGGCTTGCGCAGCAGGCGCTCGTCGCCGAGGATGTCGAGGATGACCAGGGTGTCGGCGTCAGCGTGTTCGCCCTTGCCTTCGATGAACGGCTCGAAATTGAGCGTGTCGAGCGCCGCGCCTTCGATGTAGTCGTCGCCATCGATGGTGGTGGGCGCATACAGGAAGGGGAACGACAGGGCCGCGCGCACGTGGATCGGTGCGATCTCGTGCTTGCCCCAGATTTGCATGCGGTGCTCGCTGAGGTTGTAGGCATTGATGTAGAAATCGGGGCGCATGCGCGCCACGCCCGAGAAATCCACGGCTTTTTCCAGAAAGGGCAAGTGCGCGCACAGGCCCAGGCTTTTCGCCGACAGGTCCGATGGCGACAGCGACGACACCATCAATTTCCCCCAGTCCGACCAGGCCGTGGGCACACCCGCAAACGTTTGCTGGAACGCCTGAAAAAAAGGATTGTTGGCCGGCGGCTGGAAGGCGTCGCGGAAACTGCTCGCATGCATGCCCGGCTTCTGGAACACCTTGTAATTGATCGGAATCATCTTGTAGATGCTGTCGGCCACGCCCGTGTCGGCCCAGCTTTGCAAGGCCTGGCGCGGCGTGGCTTCGTGCGGTGTCGTGTAAAGCAAACCCATCAGCACACCGGCGCCGGAGGCGGAAATGACATCGAATTCGATGCCTTCGTCGAGAAACGCGGCCAGCGCGCCCGCGATCAAGGTGGAATTTGGTGCACCGCCACCAAGCAGCAGGCCCGTCTTGCGGGCAGCTGTCGCGGCTGGCGCCGGATGTGGCGGCGTCGTGCTTGCTGTCTTCATGCACACTCCCTGAATGGAACCGGGCTCACGCCCTAATTGTTGGTTACTACGCTGACTACGCTGATGCATGCCCATGTTCCAGCAACAGGAAACTATTGCAATATTGCCGAAACAGATATGAAATTAACATAATTAAATTCCTTATGGCAATTTAATTAACGCATGATGGGTATTCAGAAAGGGTATAAGTTGACGGCACGCGGCGTCGCGTGACGCATCGCAGCAAATAAATATTTCGCAATGTTAGGAAAAATCTCTTGGGGGTAGGAATATTCCGCAACTGGCCGCCATGGCGGCCGCCAGACCGTTCAGGGGGCGGAAGGTGGGGAAGAAAAATGCAGGTGGGTACACAGATGGTCAACAAAGACGCGAATTTTCGGCGACAGGTGGCGGCTCGATGGCCACAGCACCCAGAACTTGCTCGAGTACAGCAAGTGCTCGGCCAGCACGGCTTGCAGTTCGCCGCGCGCTATGGCGTCGCGCACGATAAAGTCAGGTAAATAAGCGAGGCCCACGCCCTGCGTGGCGGCGCCGATCAGCGCTTCGATATTGTTGCAGGTCAAGGCCGTCGGCAAGCGCAGCTCGCCGCCGCCGTCGCCCTCGGCGCGCTGCAGCGCCCACTCCTGCAACTTGCCCGTGGTGGGGAACTTATAGCGCACGCAGGCGTGCCCTTCCAGCGCGCGCGGCGTGGCCGGCACGCCATGGCGGGAAAAATACGCGGGCGAGCCCACGATGGCAAAGGCAAACGGCCCCAGTTCGCGCGCCATCAGGCGCGAATCCGTGAGCGTTCCGCTGCGCACGGCCACGTCGACGCCTTCGGCCACCACGTCGACCAGGCGGTCGTTGAAATCGAGGTCGAGTTCGATCTCGGGATACCGCCGCGTAAACTCGGCCAGCAGGGGCAGGATGATGCGGTAGCCGATCACGGGCAGGCTGACCTTGAGCTTGCCGCGCGGCGCCTCGGCCAGGTGCGACAGTTCCGCCTCGGCATCGCCCAGATCGGCCAGGATGCGCTGGCAGCGCTCATAGAACAACGCGCCCTCGTTGCTCAGGCTGATGCGCCGCGTGCTGCGGTTGAGCAGGCGCACGCCCAGCTTTTCTTCCAGCCGCACCACGCTCTTGCCCACGGCCGAGGCCGACACGCCGAGCAGCCGCCCGGCCGCCACATAGCTGGAAGTTTCCGCCGCGCGCACGAACGCGGCAATGCCGTTCAGATTATCCATGCCACTCGCCATCTCCATTAAGGAATATTTGTCCGTTATGAGTGGATTTTCAGCCACTTTTTCATAGATTGCGTCCATATTATCATCGAATTCCCTCTTTTTGGAATCGTTTCCCATGGATACAAACCACCGTATGAAGCCAGCCTCCCCGGCCCGGCGCGCCGTCGTGCTGGCCGCCGTCTGCCTGGCCGCGCTGTGCATGCCGCTCAGTTTTACGGGGCCGGCCATCGCCATCCCCGCCATCGCCGCCGACCTGCACGGCACGCCGCTGGCGCTGGCATGGATCACGAACGCCTTCATGCTCAGCTTTGGCGGCTGCCTGATGGTGGCCGGCGCGCTGGCCGACCGCTATGGCCGCAAGCGCGTGTTCTTGCTGGGCATGGGCGTGTTTTCCGCCGCCGCGCTGGCACTGTCGGCCGCCCCCGGCATTGCGTGGCTCGACGTGCTGCGTGCCGTCCAGGGCCTCGGTTGCGCCATGGCCCTGTCGAGCGGACTGGCGGCGCTGGCGCAGGAATTCGACGGCCCGGCCCGCGCGCGCGCCTTCAGCCTGATCGGCACGGCCTTCGGCGTGGGCCTGGCCTTCGGTCCCTTCCTGGCCGGCACCTTGATCACGCACACGGGCTGGCGCGCCATCTTCATCGCCACGGCCGCGGCCGGCCTGACCGCCCTGCTGGCCGCCGCGCGCGCCATGCGCGAATCGCGCGACCCGCAGGCGCAGGGCGTCGACTGGCCCGGCGCGCTGACGTTTACGGGCGCGCTCTCCTTGTTTACGTATGGCTTGCTGCAAGCGCCCGACAGTGGCTGGGACAGCCCCGCCAGCCTGGGGCTGCTCGGTGGCGCGGCCCTGCTGCTGGCCGTCTTCATCCGCGTGGAACGGCGCGCGGCGCGGCCCATGCTGGACTTGACCCTGTTCCGCCTGCCCGCCTTTGCCGGCGTGCAACTGCTGGCCGCCGCGCCCGCGTTTTCCTTTGTCGTGCTGCTGGTGTTGCTGCCGGTCCGCTTCATCGGCATCGAAGGCTACAGCGCGCTGGAAGCGGGACGCATGATGATCGCCCTGTCGGCGCCCATGCTGGTGCTGCCGGTCCTGGCCGGCCTGGCGGCGCAACGCATTGCCGCCGCGCACATTTGCGCCAGCGGCTTGCTGCTGGCGGCGGGCGGCCTGCTGTGGTTGTCGACCTGCGCGCCAGGACAGTCGCCCGCCAGCTTGCTGGGACCGCTGCTGCTGATCGGCTGCGGCATCAGCCTGCCCTGGGGCTTGATGGATGGCCTGGCCATCAGCGTCGTGCCCGTCGAACGGGCCGGCATGGCGGCCGGCATCTTCAATACGACGCGCGTGGCGGGCGAAGGCCTGGCGCTGGCCATCGTCAGCGCGCTGCTGGGCACCTTTGCCGTGGCGGCGCTGGGCCGCGCCGGCCTTGCCGGCATCGGCGCGGAGCAGGCCGCGCACGCGGGACCCTTCCTGGCGCTGGGCGAGCTGCGCCATGCGGCTACCCTGCTGCCGCAGGCGGGCGCGGCCGCACTGGCGCAAGCGTACGGCACCGCGTTCCGCCACTTGCTGTATGTGCTGGCCAGCATTACGACGGCCTCGGCCCTGCTGATCCTGGCCTTCTTGCGCCATCCTGCCCCTGCCGCAACGGACACGGCCACCCTGCCCGCCTGCGACGCCTCCTCCTGATTTCCTCCTGCCATACACGGCGGCGCCCGCGCGCCGCCGCCCTGCCTGATGTTTCTCCGCAACACATCAAAAGTTTCAAGGAATAAAACTAGTTTACTGATCAAAGCGCTTTGAACTATACTCAAAGCGCTTTGAAACATAACTAAAGCGCTTTGGTTGTGCGAAGTTATGCGCACCGATCCCACACCTATAAAAACACTGGAGACGCAATGAACAAACATTTCTTGAAAACTTTGCCTGCCGCCGTGGCGTTGGCCTTGAGCGCTTCGGCTGCCCAGGCTGCCCTGCCGATCGACTTCGGCGGCTACATCCGCTCGGGCTTCGGCACCAGCAGCGAAGGCGGCAAGGAAGCCTGTTTCGGCCTGGCCGGCGCCTCGTCCAAGTATCGTCTGGGCAATGAGTGCGAAACCTACGGCGAGCTGAAATTCGGCGGCGAAGCCTTCAAGGCAGCCAACGGCACCACCTTCCGCATCAACACCCTGGTGGCGTTTTCCGTCAACCAGAATCAGGACTGGGAACAATCGGACCCGTCGTGGCGCGAAATGAACGTGGTGGCTGACAAGATCGGCACGGGCGCCTTCGCCGAAGCGCGCGCCTGGGTCGGCAAGCGCTACTACGACCGCCAGGACGTGCACATCACCGATTACTACTTCTGGAACAACAGCGGCCCTGGCGCCGGCCTGGAAAACATCGACCTGGGCGCCGCCAAGCTGGCCTACGCCGTCGTGCGCACGGCCGACGACGGCGACAGCAAGCGCATGGGCCTGTCCCACGACCTGCGCTTTTCCGGCATCAAGGTCAACCCGGACGGTGAACTGACCTTGGGCCTGCAATTCAACCAGAAACGCAACGCGCAAGGCGCGGCCCCCATCGCCAGCGGCCACTTGCTGACCATCATGCATACGCAGGGCAACCTGCTGGGCGGCTTCAACAAGGTGGCATTGCAGTATGGCAAAGGCAGCGCCGCCAACACGGGCGGCTTCAACCTGGGCGCCAACAAGGATGACAAGGTCGTGCGCCTGACGGAACAGATCATGATCCAGCCCAAAGGCGCCTGGTCGGGCATGGGCACCTTCGTCTACGAAGACAAGGAAACGGCAGGCGTGAGCAGCAAGTGGACCTCGATCGGCGCGCGTCCCGTCTACCACTTCACGGACAACTACAGCCTGGCAGTGGAACTGGGTCATGACATCGTCAAGCCGGAAGGCGGCGAGAGCCGCAACCTGACCAAGCTGACCTTCGCGCCGCAACTGTCGGCCGGCAACAGCTTCTGGTCGCGTCCCGTGCTGCGCGCCTTCTACACCTACGCCAAATGGAACAAGGCAGCCCAGTCGGCCGCCGCCGCCGAATCGGCGCTGTCGTCGACGGGCGTGTTCGGTGGCAAGACCAACGGCAGCTCCGTCGGTTTCCAAGTGGAATCCTGGTGGTAAGCGCGGGACTCTAGAACGTTGGCAAGCGTCCCCGGACGCTTGCCGGTGGCAGCAACACCGCCCGCTTTTTCAGGGGCAAGGAATATCCGGACCCACCATTTCGCCGCTGCACGCGATGGCCGGCAGCTTCACTGTAGTGATTCAGCAGTATCCTCTTTTAGCGCGGGCGCCCCTGGGTTTGCCCGCGTATTTTTTTGGGCGCCGCCGCCGCTGGTCATCCCCCTGATCATTCCGGCATTTATCAGATAAACTACCCTGCATCGCTCCCGATCCCCCCCAGACGCAGCATCCATGAACCTCAAAAATCTCGCCAAAACGCTAGGAATATCCGAAACCACCGTCAGCCGCGCCTTGAATGGCTATCCGGAAGTGAGCGAACGCACGCGCGAGCGGGTGCTGGCCGCCGCGCAGGCCGCCGGCTACCGTCCCAATCCCATGGCGCGCAGCCTGGCCGTGGGACGCACGAATATCGTCGGCATCATCTACCCGCTGATGCCGAACGACCTGGCCGACCCCATGTTCATCGACATCGTGGGCGGCATGTCGGAAGCGCTGGAAGCGCAGCAGATGGACATGATGATCGCGCCCGCGTCGGCCACCAATGAATTCCACACCTATCAACGCATGGTCAAGGGCCGCCGCATCGATGGCCTGATCGTCGGGCGCACCAAACCGTACGACGAGCGCATCGCCTACCTGGCACAGCAAGGCATGCCGTTTGTCGCACATGGCCGCACGCAGCTGAACCAGCCGCACGCCTGGTTCGACTACGACAACGAGGCGGGCATGCGACTGGCCGTCGAGCGCCTGGCGCAGCTGGGCCACCAGCGCATCGGCCTGATCAGCGCCACGCCGGACCTGAACTTCGTGCGCCAGCGCGTCGAGAGTTTCCAGCACGCCATGCAGGCGGGCGGCCTGGCCATCGATCCGGACAACCTGGTCGACAATGCGCACGACCGCCGCGCCGGCTACCAGGCGATGCAGCGCCTGCTGGCCCGCTCGCCCCGTCCCACCGCCGTCATCGTCGACAATCACATGTCGGGCGTGGGCGCCGTGCGCGCCCTGCTCGACGCAGGCATCGCCATCGGCAGCGAAATGTCGCTGATCGTCTGGGGCGTGATGGAAGATTCCCTGGCCGGCCACAACGTCACCACCGTCGTCCAGCCCGACCCGCGCGGCGCCGGCGCGAAGATGATCCACATGCTGCTGGCCCTGATGGATGGCACGCCCGTCGCCGACCTGCAGGAACTGTGGCCGTGCGAACTGTTGCCGGGCGAGTCGGCGGGGCCGGTAGCGGCCTGATGCCCCTGCGCCGCCGCCCTGGAGCAGCGTGGACGGCGTGCGCCTCAGCGGGCCTGGCTTGGCGAGACAATCTGCAGCTGCTGCGCGCTTGCCGCAGCCTGCCCAGCACATTGGCTGACCTTGTCTTCGCTCCCCTCGCAGAACAGGACGGAAACTCCTTTTTTCAAGGCCAGGCCATGGGTGGGTGAGAGAACATACACACCGCCTTTGCGTTCTGTAATCCTGTTCATCGCCGCCGAAAAATCAGCTGGCGAAGGCTGCCCGGTCCGCGCTTCCAGCCATGCCAGCAAAATCACCTTGGTCTCCAGGGCCGGCATCTGGCGCCCTGGCTCAAATCCAGGATGAAACATCAGGGCCGAATCGGGCTGTTCGGAGGAAAATTCCCTCACCTCGCCGCCCATGAATGCGATTGCGCATGCCGATGCGCAAATGCCTTCGGCAACCGTTGTTAGCTTTTTTTCTGCAATTAATTTCCCGATCCTGAGCCCCCAGGAAAATGAACCGCCGCCTGAATTCTTGAAGACGACCTTGGAAATTTTCTCAGTTGCAAGAATTGCAGATAACTTTTCATACTCTTCCAATCCGATGCGGCCGCTGATGGTGACGGCATGCCCGTCGGCAACCACATCGGCCCTGGCCGCATGCGCGCCAAGGATGAACAGCAGGAAAAATATCACGATGAAACGATAGAGTAATGCTTGGCGGTAAAGAATTTTCATCGGTAGAAAGCGCAACCCTCGTGTCTTCGCCTTGTGCAGGGCCAGAACAGGCTTCCTCGGCGCACGACGATGCCGCCATTATGCAACTGTTCCACCCGCACAGGCGCTGGAAAACAGGGACAGTGCAGGCGGCCCGTGCCGCGCGGCAGGCGCCACGGTGCCGGGCCGCGGCCTCGAAAAAATTTCACGGTTTCGGCACACGGTATCGCTTTACTTTTCAAAGCGCTTTGAACTATACTCATTTCATACCCAAAGCGCTTTGAATTTTAAAATAAGACGTTCGCCTACCAACCAGCAGCGCTGCCCTGATAGCCAAGGCTACAGGCAACTTTTAAGAAATCATTCATGCCGACCATCCAGAACAATCTCGCCAACCTGCCCGCCGACTGGTGGCGCAGCGCCGTCATCTACCAGGTCTACCCACGCAGCTTCCTCGACAGCAATGGCGACGGCATCGGCGACTTGCCCGGCATTACCTCCAAGCTCGATTACATCGCCGCCCTCGGTGCCGACATCGTCTGGATCTCGCCCTTCTTCACGTCGCCGATGAAAGACTTCGGCTATGACGTGGCCGACTTCTGCGACGTCGACCCCATGTTTGGCACCCTGGCCGATTTCGACCGCCTGGTGGCGCGCGCCCATGAACTGGGCTTGAAAGTGATGATCGACCAGGTGCTGTCGCACTCGTCCGACGTCCACCCGTGGTTCGTGGAAAGCCGCTCCAGCCGCGACAATGCCAAGGCCGACTGGTATGTGTGGGCCGACCAGAAACCCGATGGCACGGCGCCCAACAACTGGCTGTCCGTGTTCGGCGGTTCCGCCTGGCAATGGGAGCCGCGCCGCGGCCAGTACTTCCTGCACGATTTCCTCGCCAGCCAGCCCGACCTGAATTTCCATAACCCGGCCGTGCAGCAAGCGCAGCTGGACAACCTGCGCTTCTGGCTGGAACGCGGTGTCGATGGCTTCCGCTTCGATTCCTGCAACTTCCCGTATCACGACCAGTTGCTGCGCGACAATCCGCCAGCCGCCCAGCGCGACGCCAGCAGCGTGTCGGCCATCAACCCGTACGGCATGCAGGCGCACGTGTACGACAAGACGCAGCCGGAAAACATCGCCTACCTGCAGCGCGTGCGCGCCGTGCTCGATGAATACCAGGCCATTTCCATCGGTGAAGTGGGCGACGACAATGCGCTGGCCACCATGGCCGCCTACACGGGCGCCGACAAGCTGCACATGGCTTACAGTTTCAACTTGCTGACGGCGGAGTTTTCGGCCGCGCACATCCGCACGCAGGTGGAAGAATTCGAAGCGCAAGTGGCCGACGGCTGGGCTTCCTGGTCCGTGGGCAACCACGACAGCGTGCGCGTCATGACGCGCTGGGGCGGAGATAATCCGTCGCCCTCGCTGGCCAAGGTGGTGCTGGCCGTGCAAGCGGCATTGAAGGGCACGCCGTGCCTGTACCAGGGCGACGAGCTGGCCCTGACGGAGGCGGACATTCCTTTCGAGGCATTGCAAGACCCGTACGGCATCCCGTTCTGGCCCCAGTTCAAGGGTCGCGACGGCTGCCGCACGCCGATGCCGTGGGTGGCTGACGCGCCGCATGGCGGCTTCAGTTCGGCAAAACCCTGGTTGCCCGTGCCGCCCGAGCATCTGGCGCGCGCCGTCGATGTCGAAGAAAACGATGCCGCGTCGCCGCTGCGCTTTGCGCAGAACATCCTCGCCTGGCGCCGCACCCTGCCGCAATTGCTGCGCGGCGATATCGTCTTCTTCGATGCGCCGGAACCCGTGCTGGCCCTGCGCCGCGACTTGGCCGGCCAACAGTCCGTGCTGGCCGCCTTCAACCTGGGCACAGAAACGGTCACGTTTGAATTGCCGGCCGCCGCTGCAGCGGCCGACCTGGCCGGTCACGGCTTGCCAGGCAGCAAAGATGGCCAGCAGATCAGCCTGCCACCGCATGGCGGCTGGTTCGGCACCCTGGCGTAAATCGCAGGCTTTGGCGGCCGTGCCGCCAATTACAATAACGAGCCCCGCGCATCAGCGGGGCCGAATTGACAGAATGAGGATGGAGACATGGCTGGACTGAAGTTAACAGGCCTGAAGAAGGCATATGGCGACGTGCAAACCCTGCACGGCATCGACCTGGAGATCGCCGATGGCGAATTCATGGTCTTCGTGGGACCCTCGGGTTGCGGCAAATCCACCTTGCTGCGCAGCATCTGCGGCCTGGAAGAAATCAGCGGCGGTGACTTGTTCATCGGCAAAACGCGCATGAACGACGTGCCGCCCGCCAAGCGCGGCATCGCCATGGTATTCCAGAGCTACGCCCTGTACCCGCACATGAGCGTGGCGCAGAACATGGCCTTCGGCCTGAAGCTGGCCGGCATGAGCAAGGTGCAAATCGCCGACGCCGTGCAGCGCGCCGCGCAAATCCTGCGCATCGAGCCTTTGCTTGAACGCAAACCAAAAGACTTGTCGGGCGGCCAGCGCCAGCGCGTGGCCATCGGCCGCGCCATCGTGCGCAAACCCGACGTCTTCCTGTTCGACGAACCGCTGTCCAACCTGGACGCCTCGCTGCGCGTGCAGATGCGCATCGAACTGGCGAATCTGCACCGCGAATTGCGCTCGACCATGATTTACGTCACGCATGACCAGGTCGAAGCGATGACCCTGGCCGACCGCATCGTCGTGCTCAACGCGGGCCGCATCGAACAGGTGGGCGCGCCGCTGGAGTTGTACCACCACCCCGCCAACCTGTTCGTGGCCGGCTTCCTCGGTTCGCCCCGCATGAACTTCCTCAAAGGCAAGATCCACAGCTATGCCGACGGCGTGGCCACGATCGCCACCAACGCGGGCGGCATGCTGCAGGCGACGTTGACGCAACCATTGGCCAGCGGCACCCCCGTCACCGTCGGCGCGCGCCCCGAACACGTGCAGGCGTGCGCGCCCGGCGCCACTGCCGCCATCACGGCCACCGTGCAGGCGGTGGAAAAACTGGGCGACATCAGCTATCTGTATGTACAGGTAGCGGGCGGCGACGAGCCGCTGGTGGTGCGTGCCGATGCCGATACGGACTGGGCCATTGGCCAGTCCGTGGCGCTGCAGGTGGCGCCCGCGCGCGTCCACGTGTTCGACGAGCACGGCCAGACACGGACCTGACACCCGAATTAAGGGGCCAGGCGCTACAGGCGCCGCCTGGCCTGGTTGCATCGTTTCAGCCTTGATACTCAACATAAACTTAGCATAAAAAAAGATACTGGAGATTGACATGTCCTTCACGCACCCGAAACGCAGCTTCATCAAAACCACCCTGATCGCCGCCGCCCTGGCCGGCATCGGCAACCTGGCCGCCGTCAGCATGGCGAACGCGGCCGAAGCAGGCACCCTGTTGATCTGGATCAATGGCGACAAGGGCTACAAGGGCCTGGCCAAGGTCGGCGAGGAATTCACCAAGAAGACGGGCATCAAGGTCGTCGTCGAGCACCCGGAAGATGCGCCAAACAAATTCCAGCAGGCAGCGGCCGCCGGCAAGGGCCCGGACATCTGGATCTGGCCGCATGACCGCATCGGCGGCTGGATCGACGCCGGCTTGCTGCAACCAGTGACGCCAAGCAAGGAAGCGCGCGCCGCCATCCTGCCGCTGGCGTGGAATGCGTTTACCGTGGGCGGCAAGACCTGGGGCTACCCGATCTCCATCGAAGCCGTGGCCCTCGTCTACAACAAGGACCTGGTGCCGAACCCGCCCAAGACGTTCGAGGAAATCGCCGCGCTGGACAAGAAACTCTCCGCCCAAGGCAAGAAAGCCATCCTGTGGGATTACACGAATACCTATTTCACGTGGCCTTTGCTGGGCGCGGGCGGCGGCTTCCCGTTTGAAGTCAAGTCCGATGGTCGCTACGATGCGGCCAAGACGGGTGTCAACAATGCCGGTTCGCAGGCGGGCGTGAATGCGCTGATGAGCCTGATCAACAGCGGCGCCATGCCGAAGGGCGCCGGCTATGCCGAGATGGAAGCGGGCTTTAACCAGGGCAAGATCGCCATGATGATCAACGGCCCATGGTCGTGGGACAACGCGCGCAAATCGAAGATCAATTACGGCGTGGCGACGATTCCTACCGTCGCAGGCAAGACGGCCACCCCATTCGTGGGCGTGCTGGGCGCGATGATTTCGAAAGCCAGCCCGAACAAGGACCTGGCGACGGAATTCCTGGAAAACCAGATGCTGCAGCTCAATGGCCTGAAAACCATCAACGCCGACGTCCCGCTGGGCACGCCAGCTAATAAAGTGCTGTTCGCGGAATTGAAAACCAATCCGAACATCCAGGCGACGATGGAAAGCGCGCAAGCGGGCCGCCCGATGCCGAACAACCCGGAAATGGGCCGCTTCTGGTCGTCGATGCAATCGGCGCTGGAAAACATCACGCAAGGCCGCCAGACCACCAAGGATGGCCTGGACGCGGCGGCGAAGCGGATTACGACCGCCAATTAAGCCATATTTTGTTTGAGCGTAGGTCGGATTAGCGTGTAGCGCGTAATCCGACATGTGCCGCCAACAATGTTGTCGGATTACGGCCCTTTGGGCCTAATCCGACCTACGTATCATTACAGGTATCCATCGTGCGCAAGTTTATAGGCCCTACGGTATTGACCATCAGCATGGCGCTGGGTCTGTATCTGCTCTTCATGTTGTACATTTCCGGCCAGACCATGCTGGCCGCCGTTTTCCTCGGCTTGCTGACCCTGACGACGTTTGTCTTCACGTCGCCGCGCGCCTATGCCTACCGTTATCTGTTTCCCGGCATCACGGCGGTCATCGTCTTCGTGCTGCTGCCGATGGTGTACACGGTGTCGATCGGCTTTACCAATTTCAGTTCACGCAACCTGCTCACCTACGAGCGGGCCACGCAATATTTGCTGGACGAGACGCAGCGCGTGGAAAGCACGGGCTATGCGCTGACCGTGCACCCGGACAACAAGGAATACCGCTTGCGCCTGGAAAGCCCGGACACGGGCGAGGTGCTGCTGTCCGAGCCGCTGGCCCTGAAGCGCGCCGTACCTTTGACCGTGGAGGTGGCGCCGCTGGACCCCGTGCAGGCGCCCGTGCTGGCCCCGCCGCTGCCCATCAAGGACATCATCGCCCTGCAAAAGGATTTGAAGCTGCTCACCCTCGTGCTGCCGAACAAGATCGAGCTGCGCATGGTGGGCTTGCGCGAATTCGGCCCCGTCGCGCATGTCTACAAGCAACTTCCCGACAAAACACTCAAGAAAGTCGCCACGGGCGAACTGGTGACACCGAACTTCAAGACGGGCTTTTATGAAATGCCGGACGGCACGAAACTGGAACCGGGTTTCAAGGTCAACGTGGGTTTCGCGAACTTCGTGAAGATTTTCTCCGATGAAGCGTTCCGCGGCCCCTTCCTGCGCATTTTTGTGTGGACCGTCGTTTTCGCGCTGATCAGCGTGGCCACCACGACGGGCCTGGGCATGGTGCTGGCCGTGCTCTTGAACTGGGATGCGCTGCGCTTCCGCGGCCTGTACCGCACCCTGCTGTTCCTGCCGTACGCCGTACCGGGCTTCATCTCCATCCTGGTCTTCAAGGGCTTGTTCAACAATAACTTTGGCGAGATCAACCTCGTGCTCGACGCCCTGTTCGGCATCAAGCCCGCCTGGTTCTCGGACACCACCCTGGCCAAGGCCATGATTTTGATCGTGAATACCTGGCTCGGCTACCCCTACATGATGGTCGTGTGCATGGGCTTGATCAAGGCGATCCCGTCGGACCTGTACGAAGCGTCGGCCCTGGCCGGCGCGGGACCGCTGACGAATTTCTTCAAGATCACCTTACCGCTGATCATCAAGCCGTTGACCCCCTTGATGGTGGCCAGCCTGGGTTTTAATTTCAACAATTTCGTGCTGATCAGCTTGCTGACGGGCGGGCGTCCCGATTTCCTCGACACGACGTTACCGGCCGGCACGACGGACTTGCTCGTGTCCTACACCTACCGCATCGCGTTCGAGGATTCCGGCCAGAACTTCGGCCTGGCCGCCGCCATCTCGACCCTGATCTTCTTCCTCGTGGCCGCGATTTCGCTGGTCAACATGCGCCTGACGCGCATGAACAAAGCATAAAGGACAGACCATGGCTATCGTTGTCGACCGTTCCAACCGCTGGCGCATCCTGGCGGCCCACGTCGCCGTGATCGCGCTGATCGCGCTGGTGATGTTCCCCTTCCTGATGATCTTGTCGATCTCGCTGCGGCCCGGCAACTTCGCCTCGGGCAGTCTGATTCCGCCCGAGATCAGCTTCGAACACTGGCGACTGGCGCTGGGCATGTCCTACCAGGCGCCCAACGGCACCCTGGTCGAGCCGGACTTCCCCGTGCTGCTGTGGCTATGGAATTCCATCAAGGTGGCCAGCATGAGCGCCACCGTCACCGTGCTGCTGTCGACCACCTGCGCGTATGCGTTCGCGCGCATGCAGTTCCGCTTCAAGTCGCAAACGCTGTCGGCCCTGATGCTGCTGCAGATGTTCCCCGCCGTGCTGGCCCTGGTGGCCATCTACGCCATCTTCGACGTGCTGGGCAACTACGTGCCGTGGCTGGGCATCGACCACCACGGCAGCCTGGTGCTGGCCTACACGGGGGGCATCGCCCTGCACATCTGGACCATCAAGGGCTACTATCAAACCATTCCCATCGAGATCGAGGAAGCGGCCAAGGTCGACGGCGCCACGCAATGGCAGGCGTTCATCTACGTGCTGCTGCCGATGACGGTGCCCATCCTGATGGTGGTCTTCCTGCTGTCCTTCATCGGCGCCATCATCGAATATCCGATCGCCTCCGTGCTGCTGCATGAACAGAACAACCTGACCCTGGCCGTCGGTTCGAAACTGTTCCTGTACGAGCAAAAATACCTGTGGGGCGACTTCGCCGCGGCAGCCATCTTGTCCGGCCTGCCCATCACGGCTGTATTCCTGCTGGCGCAGAAGTGGATGATCTCCGGCCTGACGGCTGGCGGCGTGAAGGGCTGACATGAAGACCGTGCTGACCGCCCTCGCCGCTTTGCTCTTCAGCGCTTCGGCGCAGGCAGGGAGCGTCAGCTTCGCTGACAACTCCATCGTCTACTTCGCCGTGACGGACCGCTACGCCAACGGCAACCCCGGCAACGACCACAGTTATGGCCGCGCGGCCGACCCGCAAGGCGGCGATGTCGGCAGCTTTCACGGCGGCGACATCGCCGGCATCACGCAGCAGCTGAAAGCCGGCTATTTTCAAGACCTGGGCGTCAACGCCCTGTGGATCACGGCGCCGTACGAGCAGATCCATGGCTGGGTGGTGGGCGGCAAGCAGCAATTCCAGCACTACGCCTACCACGGCTACTGGGCGCTCGACTACACCACCATGGACGCCAACATGGGCACGCGCGAAGAATTGCGCGAGATGATCGATCTTGCCCATGCGCAAGGCATCCGCGTGCTGTTCGACGTGGTGCTGAACCACCCCGGCTATGCGGACTTGCGCACCCTGGCGCAATACAAGGTGCCCGTGCTGTGGCCCGGCCACGAGAAGGCCGGCTTGCGCGACTATCACAGCTTCATCGACTACAACAACTTCGCATTCGCGCAGTGGTGGGGCCCGGACTGGGTGCGCGCCGGCTTGCCAGGCTATGCCGACGGCGGCAAGGACGATTTCACCATGCAGCTGGCATATCTGCCCGACTTCCGCACGGAGAGCGGCAAGGCCGTGGGCTTGCCGCCCATCCTGCAGCGTAAAAGCGACACGCGCGCCGTGGCCCTGCCCGACACCACCGTGCGCGGCTACCTGGTCCACTGGCTGGCAGACTGGGTGCGCGAATTCGGCGTCGACGGTTTCAGGGCCGACACCGTCAAGCACGTGGAACCGGCCAGCTGGCTGGCACTGCGCGCGGCCGCCAGCGACGCCCTCAAGGATTGGAAAACGCGCCATCCGCAGCAAAAGATCGACGACGCACCGTTCTGGATGACGGGCGAAGCGTGGGGCCATGGCCCCGAGCGCAGCAGCTGGCATGACGCCGGCTTCGACTCGATGATCAATTTCGACTTTCAGCATCGCGCCGGCGGCGACTGGAAAAGCATCGATGGCGTGTACCGCCAGTACGCGGGCTTGCTGAATAAGCGTCCCCGCCATGACATCCTGTCATATATCTCCTCGCACGACACCAGCCTGTTCCCGCGCAATCAATTGAAACATGGCTTGTCCGCCCTGCTGCTGGCGCCCGGTGGCGTGCAGCTGTTCTATGGCGATGAAAGCGCGCGCCAGCCTGGCGCCGCACCCATCGGCGACGAACAGCAGGCGACCCGCTCCGACATGAACTGGAGTTCGATGGACGCCGCCACCTTGGCGCATGCGCGCAAGCTGGGCCAGTTCCGCCTACGCCACCCTGCGCTGGCGCGCGGCGAGCACAGATTAATCCATGAACAGCCGTATGCGTTTGCCCGCGTAATCGATGGCGACGCCGTCATCGCCGTGCCCGAAGCGCAAGGCGCGCTCGACCTGAAGGTGCACGGCGTGTTCGCCGATGGCAGCAAGCTGCGCGATGCCTACACCAATCAAACCTACACCGTCAGCAATGGCGCCGTCGCCGTGAACGCGGCCGGCACCGTCCTGTTAGAAAAGGCAGCACCATGAGTAGCTATGACATCTTAGTGGTCGGCGGCGCCGGCATCGACACCATCGTGCGCGTCCCTTCCCTGCAATTGCCCGTCGCCGATTCCGTGCACGTGCCAGCCATCCGCGACTATGTAGCGCACACGGGCAATGGCGTGGCGCTCGGTTGCCACGCGCTGGGCTTGCGCTGCAAGTTCATCGACTTCATCGGCGACGATGCGCAAGGCGCGGCCATCCTGCAGCGCTACAAGGAGGCCAGGCTCGATTTCTCGCACATCGTCGAGCCGTCCGGCACGCGGCGCAGCGTCAACCTGGTCGACCCGCAGGGGCGCAGGATGTCGCTGTACGACGGCCGCCATCCGGAAGACCTGCGCATGCCGGCCGCCTTCTATCTTCCCTACCTGGGCCCGGCGCGCCACGCGCACTTTTCCATCATGGGTTGGGTGGCCGAGCTGTTTGACGATGCGCAAGCGTGCGGCACCACGGTGTCGACCGATTTGCACGACTGGGATGGCGTCAACCCGCACCACAAGGTGTTTGCCCTGCGCGCCGACCTGGTCTTCCTCAGCACGGCCGCGCTGGGCGAGCGGCGCGACGATGTCATGCGCGCCATCATGGCGGAAGGCCGCGCGCAGCTTGTCGTGGCCATGGCCGGCGCGGAAGGCGCCTACCTGCTGGAACGGGGCGGCGGCGCAGTGCGCCACTACCCGACGGCAGGCTTGACGCTGCCCGTGGTCGACACGAATGGCGCCGGCGACTCCTTCGTGGCCGCCTTCCTGCAGGCCTGGCTGGACGACGCTGGCCTGGACACCGCCATGCGCCGCGGCGCCATCGCCGGCGCATTCGCCTGCGCCAGCCCCGGCACGCATGAACGCTTCATCAATCGGGAAGAACTGCACGGCTTATATCAGGCATGCACTAGCTTATGACTTAATATTCTATCAAGCGTAGCATCGAGTTAACGGACGCATGGCACAATGGCTGCGGATTTCACCACCGCAGCCCATTCGAACCGGAGACCATATGAGAATCGAAACCCTGGCCGTGCACGCCGGCTACACCCCCGACCCGACCACCAAGGCCGCCGCCGTCCCCATCTACCAGACGGTGGCCTACGCCTTCGACAATGCCCAGCATGGCGCCGACCTGTTCGACCTGAAAGTGGCCGGCAATATCTACACGCGCATCATGAACCCCACGCAGGATGTGCTGGAAAAGCGCGTCGCGGCGCTGGAAGGCGGCGTGGCCGCGCTGGCCGTGGCGTCGGGCATGGCGGCCATCACCTACGCGATCCAGACCATTGCGGAGGCGGGCGACAATTTCATCTCCGCCAGCCAGCTGTATGGCGGCACCTACAACCTGTTTGCCCACACCCTGCCGCAGATCGGCATCGAAGTGCGCTTCGCCGACGCGCGCCAGCCCGAGACCTTCGCCGCGCTGATCGATGCGCGCACCAAGGCCATCTTCTGCGAATCGATCGGCAACCCGCTGGGCAATGTCACCGATGTGGCCAAACTGGCCGAAATCGCGCACGCGCACGGCATCCCGCTGATCGTCGATAACACGGTGCCGAGCCCCTATCTGTTCCGCCCCATCGAGCATGGCGCCGACATCGTCGTCCATTCGCTGACCAAATACCTGGGCGGCCACGGCACCACCGTGGGCGGCGCCATCGTCGACAGCGGCAAATTCCCGTGGGCCGAACACAAGGAACGCTTCAAACGCCTGAACGAACCGGACGTGTCGTATCACGGCGTGGTCTACACGGAAGCGTTCGGCCCCGCCGCCTTCATCGGCCGCGCGCGCGTGGTCCCGCTGCGCAACATGGGCGCGGCGATTTCGCCCTTGAGCGCCTTCCAGCTGATCCAGGGCATCGAGACCCTGGCCTTGCGCATGGACCGCATCTGCGACAACACGCTGGCCCTGGCCAAACACCTGAAACACCATCCGAAAGTCGCGTGGGTCAATTACGCGGGCCTGGAAGACCACCCGGACCACGCCCTGGTGAAAAAATACATGAATGGCCGCGCCTCGGGCATTCTGTCGTTCGGCCTGAAGCTGGCCGAAGGCGAAGATCCGCGCGCAGCCGGCGCCCGCGTGCTCGACGCCCTGCAGTTGTTTACGCGCCTGGTCAATATCGGCGACGCCAAGTCGCTGGCCACCCACCCGGCGTCCACCACGCACCGCCAGCTCAATCCGGCGGAACTGGCCAAGGCCGGCGTGTCGGAAGACATGCTGCGCCTGTCGGTCGGCATCGAGCATATCGACGACTTGCGCGAAGACCTGGAGCAGGCCTTGAACGCCGCCTGAATCCAGCTGAAATCAGCTTGAAATCAGGCTGAAAGCCTGTCCCGGCAGAGGCATGCAGACCGCGCCGGGACAGGCGCTTACCTGCCGTAAAGCGAAGCCGGCGTTCACGCGGAGCGCCAGCGACGCGTCTGTCATCGTCCCCCTGGTGGCACTGGATCGCCCCCCGGTCCAGCACGGAACCTCCTTGTCGCTCCCTCCCCGCATCCCCTGATATCACGCCTATGCCATGGCAAGTGGCGGGCGGCTGACGTATGCGCCGCTGTTCATGGTCGATATGCTCGTGTTGCGAAAACGAATCGAAACGAACAAAAAAGAAGAATTAGATGTTGTTAAATTTTCGAACGTGCGTAGAATAAACAAAAAAAAGCGCGTTATTCTTCACTTCAGCGCAGTTCTCTTCCTGTTCGCGTGAATGCCCGGATGCGCCCATGGCAGTGGCAGGCAGGCGCATGGCAGCGACTGCGTAGCTGGATGAAAAAATACCCTGAAACCATGCACTTTTTATAGCCCATAGCGGCCTATCACCACCTCCAGGATCATGATGCAATCGACAACCAAGCAGCTAGCGCAACAGGACTGTGATCTTTTAATCGTCGGCGGCGGCATCAACGGCGTCGGTATCGCGCGCGATGCGGCCGGCCGCGGTTTGCGCGTCATCCTGTGCGAGCAGCACGATCTGGCCCAGCACACGTCCTCGGCCAGCACCAAACTGATACACGGCGGCCTGCGCTACCTTGAGTATTACGAATTCAAGCTGGTGCGCAAGGCCTTGCAGGAACGCGAATTGCTGTTGCGCACGGCACCGCACATCATGTGGCCGCTGCGCTTCGTCATGCCGCACGACGCAGGACAACGGCCGGCCTGGATGATCCGTGCCGGACTGTTCCTGTATGACCATCTGGCGCGACGCGCTTTCCTGCCGGCCTCGCAAGGCGTGTCGCTGCGCCAGCACGTGGCGGGCGGCCCGCTGAAAGGCGATTTCCGCAAGGGTTTCGTGTACTCCGACGGCTGGGTGGACGATGCGCGCCTGGTGGTGCTCAATGCGCTTGACGCCAGCGAACGCGGCGCCAACATCCTGACCCGCACCCGCTGCGCGGCGGTGCGCCAGGAAGGCCAGGGCTGGCACGCCACGCTGGAGAGCGAGCAGCATGGCCGCATCGAGGTGACCGCGCGCGCCATCGTCAACGCCGCCGGCCCCTGGACCGCGCAATTTGCCAACGCCGCCTCGGGCGTGAGCAATACGCACGGCCTGCGGCTGGTCAAGGGCAGCCACATCATCGTGCCGCGCCTGTTCGATCATCCCTACGCCTATATTTTCCAGAACCAGGACAAACGCATCATCTTCGCCATTCCCTATCAGGACGAGTTCACCCTGATCGGCACCACCGACCTGGAATACACCGGCGCGCCCGGCAAGGTGACGATCAGCGACGGCGAAGTGAGCTACCTGTGCGAGGTGGCCAACCGTTACTTCACCAAACAGATTGCACCGAGCGACGTGGTCTGGACCTATTCCGGGGTGCGGCCGCTGCTCGACGACAGCGCGCAAAATGCCTCGGCGGTGACGCGCGACTACCTGCTCGAATGCGACCCGAACACCGCCCCCTTCCTCAATATCTGGGGCGGCAAGATCACCACTTACCGGAAACTGTCGGAAGAAGCGCTGGCCATGCTGCAGCCGCGCCTGGGCGTCGATGCACCGGACTGGACCGCCTCGGCACCGTTGCCGGGCGGCGACCTGCAGCAAGCGGACGCACTGGTTGAGAACATCGACTTCGCGCGCTTTGCACAACAGCTGCACGTCCAGTACCCATGGCTGCCAGGCAAGCTGGCGCAACGTTATGCGCGCTGTTACGGCACCCGCGCCCGGCGCATGCTCGGCACGGCAAAGAAGATGACGGACCTGGGCGAGGAACTGACGCCCGGCGTGTACGAACAGGAAGCGCGCTATCTGTTTGAGGTGGAATGGGCGCGCTGTGCCGAAGACATCCTGTGGCGCAGAACCAAATGCGGCTTGTACTGCCAGCCGCGGCATGTGGCGCGTCTGGAGGAGTGGATCAAACAGATGTCGATGCCTGAGATGAGCACTTGAAAAAATCAGCCTGAGAGCCAGGCGGCGTTGCCTTGCCCGGGCCACCTCCCTGGATACGGGATACCAGTTTTACCGAGTGACCGGCGCGGCAAAGACCGGCAAAAAAAATCAACTATAGACGGAGAAGAAGACATGCAGAAAATGGCGATGCAGGACCAATACATTCTTGCGCTCGATCAGGGAACGACAAGCTCACGCGCAGTATTGTTTGATCGGGCCGGCAACATCGTCTCGGTGGCACAAAAGGAATTCCCGCAAATATATCCGCAGCCGGGCTGGGTCGAACATGACCCGCAGGATATCTGGTCGACGCAGGCCGGCGTCGCCGCCGAAGCCGTCACGCACGCGGGACTGAATGGCGCATCGATCGCCGCCATCGGCATCACCAACCAGCGCGAAACGACCATCGTGTGGGACCGCGAGACGGGCCGCCCGGTGTACAACGCCATCGTCTGGCAAGACCGCCGCACGGCCGATTTCTGCGATGAACTGAAAGGCCGCGGCCTCGAAGCCATCGTGCGGGAAAAAACCGGCTTGCCGATCGATTCGTATTTCTCCGCCACCAAGATCCGCTGGATACTCGACAATGTGCCAGGGGCGCGCGAACGCGCCAACCAGGGCAAGCTCGCCTTCGGCACTGTCGACAGCTGGCTGGTCTGGAATCTCTCGCAGCAAGGATTGCACGTCACCGATGTCACCAACGCCTCGCGCACCATGCTGTTCAATATCCACACGCTGCAATGGGACGATGAGTTGCTGGCCATGATGGATATCCCGCGCAGCATGCTGCCGGAAGTCCATCCTTCTTCCGCCGTCTACGGCACCACCAAAACCACCTTGTTCGCCTCCGCCGTGCCGCTGGCCGGCATCGCCGGCGACCAGCACGCGGCGCTGTTCGGCCAGATGTGCACCAAGCCAGGCATGGTCAAGAACACCTACGGCACAGGTTGCTTCCTGGTGATGAACACGGGCGACAAACCGATCGAATCGAAGAACAATCTCGTCACCACGATCGCCTGGCAGATCGGCGAGCAAGTCAACTACGCGCTCGAAGGCAGCATTTTCATCGGCGGCGCGGTCGTGCAATGGCTGCGCGACGGGCTCGGCATCATCAAGAGCGCCTCTGAAATCGAGGAGCTGGCACGCTCGGTGCCGCATGGCGACGGCGTCTATCTGGTGCCGGCCTTCGCCGGCCTGGGCGCACCGCATTGGAATCCGCGCGCCCGCGGCACGCTGTTCGGCGTGACGCGCGGCACCACCTCGGCCCACATCGCGCGCGCTGCGCTCGACAGCATCGCCTACCAGTCGCTGGACGTATTGAAGGCCATGGAAGCCGACTTGGGCGGCAAGATCACCGAATTGCGGGTCGACGGCGGTGCGGTGGCCAACGATTTGTTGATGCAATTCCAGTCGGACCTGCTCGGCGTGGACGTGGTGCGCCCGCAAATCACCGAAACGACGGCCTTGGGCGCGGCGTATCTGGCCGGCCTGGCGGTCGGCTACTGGAAGGATGTCAGCGACATACAGGACCAATGGAAACTGGACCGCCGTTTCACGCCGGCGCTCGACGCCAACACAGTGAAGAGCCACATACAGGGATGGCAGCGTGCGGTCAACGCCAGCAAAGCCTGGGCCGATGCGGTCTGATCGACCCCACGCCCATCCCCACCACCTCACTGGAAGTTTCACATGCATCCTTTATTCGCCGAATTCATCGGCACCACTTTGCTCGTCCTGCTGGGCAATGGCGTGGTCGCCAACGTCATCCTGCAAAAAACCAAGGGCCACAACAGCGGCCTGATCGTGATCGCCATCGGCTGGGCGATGGCGGTCTTTGTCGCCGTGCTGTGCACCGCCACCGCCAGCGGCGGCCACCTCAATCCGGTGGTGACCGTGGCGCTGGCGGTGGTCGGGAAATTTCCCTGGGCAAATGTCCCCGCCTATGTCGCCATGCAGATGCTCGGTGGCATGATGGGGGCGTTTCTGGTCTGGGTCATCTACTACAAGCACTTCGAGGCCACCTCCGATGGCGACACCAAACTGGCGGTCTTTTGCACCGGCCCGGCGATCCGTGGCACCTTCGGCAGCCTCGCTTCCGAAATGATCGCCACCTTCGTTCTCGTGTTTGCCGTGCTGAACATGGCGGCGCCGAGCTTCGGACTGGGCGCCATGAGTGCCTTGCCGGTCGCCCTGCTGGTGCTGGGTATCGGCGTGTCGCTCGGCGGCACCACCGGTTACGCGATGAGCCCGGCGCGCGACTTCGGTCCGCGCATCATGCACGCGATCCTGCCCATCCCGGGCAAGCGCGACAGCGATTGGCGCTATGCCTGGGTGCCGGTCGTCGGCCCGCTGCTGGGCGCCGTCCTGGCGGCACTGCTGTACAACTATAAATCTTAATTCCACTACTCCCCCGCGTCTGCCGTACAGGGCCGTCTTGCCATGCAGGACGGATGACGACGCACGGCCGGCGCGGCGTGGAGCAGGCACTTTCACCAGGAGACACACATGGCAGCGAAAAAAATCTTGTTTTTGACCGGCGATTTTGCGGAAGATTATGAAATGATGGTGCCGTTCCAGGCATTGCAGATGGTCGGCCACACGGTGCACGCCGTCTGCCCGGGCAAGAAGAGCGGCGACAAGATCAAGACCGCGATTCACGACTTCGAGGGCGACCAGACCTATACCGAGAAGCCGGGGCATCTGTTTGTGCTCAATGCCAGCTTCGACGAAGTCGAGGCGGGCAACTACGACGCCCTGATGATCACGGGCGGCCGCGCGCCGGAATATCTGCGCCTGAACCCGCGCGTGATCGAGATCGTGCGCCAATTCGCGGCCGCCGGCAAACCGATCGCGGCCATCTGTCATGGCGCGCAGGTACTGGTGGCCGCCGATGTCATCCGCGGAAAACGCATTGCGGCGTATCCCGCGTGCGCGCCGGAAGTGCGCCTGGCCGGTGGCGACTATGCGGACATTGCAGTGGACCAGGCAGTCACCGATGGCGGTTTCGTCACGGCGCCGGCATGGCCCGCGCATCCGCAATGGCTGGCGCAATTTCTCCAGCAACTGGGAACAGCAATCACGCTCTGATCCGTGACACAGATTGGCCTCGCGCCCTTTCCGGACGCGAGGCCACCCGCAGCGCCGCCTTGAAAGCCGAACCATCATGCCCTTGCATTGTCCCCGCTACAGAATCGGTCTGGCTGCAAACCGGGCGCATCAGGATGCCGCCGACTCGGCCCTGGTGCGCCTGCTCCAGGGTGGGCAGGCGGCGATCGAAAACCACCTGCAACCGCAATTCGTCGTCGTCGGCAGAACCCTCGACGCGATCCTGAGCCACGGTTTGCTGCCGCACTACCCGTCGATCGAGCGCTTTCCTTATGGCCGCGAAGGCGGCCTGATGATGCTGGTGTCGCGCGTCGTCGAGAGCGATCCGGCCAAGGCGCTGGACGCGGTGATTTACCTGATGGACCCGCTGGACCCGTCGTCCAATTTTCCCGAAGCGCTGGCCTTGAAACGTCAATGCGTCATCCACGGCAAACCATTCCTCTCGACCCTGGCCGGCGCCAGGGAGTGGCTCGAACTGGAAGCGGTGGCCGTTGGCGCGGCGCCCGATCCGACGCTCGATTCCACCTTTGACCTGGCCAATGAAAGCATCGCCCTGATTGCGCACGACGCGATGAAAGGCTGCATGCTGGCCTTGGCGGAGCGGCATTTCGCATTGCTGGACAGCTTCGCGATGCGCTGCGCCACCGGCACCACAGGCGGCTTGCTCAATCAGCTGGCGCAAAAGATCAAGGGAGAAGAGGCCGGCCGCAACTGGGTGCGACCTTTCCGCAGCGGCCCCCTGGGCGGCGATGCGCAAATTGCCGAACTGATCCTGAACCGCCAATGCCGCCGCGTGCTGTTTCTCGAAGACCCGCATGTGGCGCGCCAGCACGAGGCGGACATTCAGCTGCTTGAGCGCGCGGCGCGCACCGTCACCGACTATGCATCGTGCAGCAGCGATGTGAAAGGCGTGGAACGCTGGCTCAATTTGCTGGCCCTGCGCTGCAAGCGGGTGGCCTGAACGCCCTTGCGTGACTGAAGCGTTGACATGTCAGCGATAACAATGAGCATGGCAAGGCCATGATGGTAGTGGCTTCTGTCTTGCCGACGATAATCAACAGGAGTACGCCAGCATGAACCGATCAAACACCGCATCCACCACCGCGAACCCGGCCTTGATCGCGGCGCTGCGCGCACGCTTGCCGGACGCGCGCGTCATCACCGATGAACTGCGCCGCCTGAGCTGGGGCAGCGACGCCAGTTTCTACCGCATGCTGCCCCAGGTGGTCGTGGTGGTGGACGACGAGGCCGACGTGGCGCATGTGCTGCAGGTGGCGCGCCAGCATCAGATGCACCTGACCTTCCGCGCCGCCGGCACCAGCCTGTCCGGGCAAGCCGTGACCGACGGCATGCTGGTGTTGCTGGGCGACGGCTTCGCCACCTATGCGCAGGCCGACGATGCGCTGAGCGTGCGACTGGGGCCGGGCATGATAGGCGCCGAAGTGAATCGCCGCCTGGCGCCGCTGGGCCGCAAGATCGGCCCCGATCCGGCCTCGATCGCCACCTGCAAGATCGGCGGCATCGCCGCCAACAATGCGTCGGGCATGTGCTGCGGCACCTCGCAAAACAGCTACCGCACCCTGCGCGCGATGCGCGTGATGCTGGCCGATGGCGCCCTCCTCGACAGCGCCGACCCGCTCAGCGTCGCCGCCTTTCAACGCAGTCACGGCGCACTGCTGTCGACGCTGGCGCAGCTGGGCAGGGAAACGCGCGCGAACCTGGCGCTGGCGGCCCTGATCCGGCGCAAGTACAAGATCAAGAACACGACCGGATACAGCCTGAACGCGCTGGTCGACTATGACGATCCGATCGACATCCTGTGCCATCTGATGATAGGGTCGGAAGGCACGCTCGGCTTCATTTCCAGCATCACCTACGACACCGTGCCGGAACACCGGCACAAGGCCAGCGCGCTGGTTTTTTTCGCCGACATCGCTGGCGCCTGCGCCGCCGTGCTGGCGCTCAAGCCCCTGGCCGTGTCGGCGGTGGAGTTGCTCGACCGCGCCGCGCTGCGCTCGGTCGAGAACAAGGCCGGCCTGCCGCCGATGCTACGGCAACTGGACGCCGGCGCGGCCGCCCTGCTGATCGAAGTGCGCGGCGGCGACGAAGCGGCCCTGGAACGTGGCGTGGCGGCGGCACTGGCGGCGCTGCAAGCGTTTGACACGATAGCACCGGCGCGCTTTTCGAGCGACCCGGCGCAATGCGAGATCTACTGGAACGTACGCAAGGGCATCTTCCCCAGCGTCGGGGCGATGCGCGCGACTGGCACCACGGTCATCATCGAAGATGTCGCCTTCCCGCTCGATTCGCTGGCCGCCGCGACGCTCGACTTGCAAGCCCTGTTGCGCCAGTACGCATACCACGAGGCGGTCATTTTCGGCCATGCGCTCGAGGGCAATCTGCACTTCGTGTTCACGCAGGATTTCGGCCAGGCGCAGGAAGTGCAGCGCTACCGCCGCCTGATGGAGGCGCTGTGCGACCTGGTGGTGAACAAGTACCAGGGCTCGCTGAAGGCCGAACATGGCACCGGACGCAATATGGCGCCTTTCGTCGAGCTGGAATGGGGCCGCGAGGCGACCGCCCTGATGTACCGCATCAAACAAAGCTTCGACCCGGCAGGATTGCTCAATCCCGGTGTCATCCTCAACGACAATCCCACAGCCCATCTGGAGCATCTCAAGCCGCTGCCCACCGCGTCCGCATTGGTCGACAAATGCATAGAGTGCGGCTTTTGCGAGCCGAAGTGTCCCTCGCATCAGCTCACGCTGTCGCCGCGCCAGCGCATCATCGCGTGGCGCGAACTGTCGCGGCGTGAACTGGCCGGCGAGGCGCCCGGCAAACTGGCCGAGGACTACGTGTACATGGGACTGGGCACCTGCGCCGGTTGCAGCCTGTGCGCCAGCGCCTGCCCGGTCGGCATCGATACGGGCGCCCTGGTGCGCGATTTGCGCGGCCGCCGGCACAGCGGCGCGGCGCGCCGTATCGGGCGCTGGAGCGGCAACCATTTCGGCGCCGTCGCCCTGCTCGCGCGGCTGGGATTGCGGCTTGGGCATGGCGCCGCCGGTATCGTTGGCGAACGGACGCTGGCCACGGTGTCGGGCGGCGCCTGGCGCCGCAGCATGCCACGCGCCGCCGCCAAAGTGACGCAGCAGGCTCCCGGCCCGGGCGAACCGGTGGTGTATTTCCCCAGTTGCGCCAGCCGCATCTTTGGACCGGATCAGGCCGGCGAAGCGCCGCTGCCCGAGGTGATCCAGACACTGCTGCAGCGTGCCGGCTACGCGCCACGGCTGCCGCGCGGTGTCGAACAACTGTGCTGCGGCCAGATGTTGGCCAGCAAGGGCATGACGGAACAAGCCGATGCCAGCGCCAGGCGGCTGGAAGCGGCGCTGGCCGAAGCCTCCGAAAACGGGCGCTATCGCATCGTCACCGATGCCAGCGCCTGCGCCCTGCGCCTGCAGCAGCACATGGCCGGGCGCCTGAGCGTGTCCGATTTCCATGAATTTGCACATGACGCCTTGTTGCCCAAGCTGAGCCTGGTCAAACAGGCTGGCCCGATTGCCTTGCATATCAATTGCTCGGTTCAGAAAAGCGGTTCAGACAAAAAACTGCGGGCCGTGATGAGCGCCTGTGCCGAACAGATCGTGCAGCCGGCCAGCGTGGGCTGCTGCGGTTTCGGCGGCGACCTGGGCTTCGCGGCGCCTGAACTGAACCGCCACGCGCTGCGCAAGATCGAGGCCGAACTGCCCACCGGCTGCGCCTGCGGCGTATCGACCAACCGCACTTGCGAGATCGGGCTCTCGTCCGAAACGGGCCGCCCGTATCGCTCGATCGCCTGGCTATTGGAACTGTGCAGCCGACCAGCGGGCCAGGTATCACTGCCGGCATAAATCGACCACTGGCGCAACGAGCCAGAACCGGCCTTCCACGCGGCCGCAGGCCCTGTTGCAAACCGCACGGAGGGGACTTCATGCCATAATCGGCGGCATGTCTACTCCTCCTACTCCCCCTGAGCAGCCGGCATCTTGCCAGTTCCGTGGCCAGTTCCGCGCAGAATATGCGCGGCGCATGAATGCCGTGCTCGATCATATCGACCGCCACCTCGACACGCCGCTGGACCTGGCGCAGCTGGCCGACGTCGCGCATTTTTCGCGCTTCCACTTTCACCGCGTATTCGCCGCCTGGATGGGCGAAACGCTGGGCGACTATGCGCGCCGCCGGCGCCTGGAAACGGCCGCCCTGCGGCTGGCCTGCCGCGCCGACGAAACGATACTGGACATCGCGCTGGCGACGGGCTTCGGTTCCGGCGAAGCGTTTGCGCGCGCCTTCAAGATCAAATTCGGCTGCACGCCGACGGCATGGCGCGCCGGCGTCGCCGACAAAAACGCCGCCATGCTGGCGGCCATGCGCCTGCGCCGGCAAGATAGCAATCCGGATCAGGCCATGCGCAATCCCGGTCAGGAAAACGGACCGCACTTCCAGCACCATGGGCACTCCAATCCACTTGATAGAGAGCGTCCCATGCAAGTCACCATTATCGACCTGCCACCCGCCAGCGTGGCATGCCAGCGCCACATCGGCCCCTACGGTCCCGCCATCGGCGCCTTCTGGCGCGACACCGTCGCGCCATGGATGCAGTCGCACGGCCTGGCCGATGCCATTTGCTACGGCATCGGCCATGACGATCCCAGCATCACGCCGCCGGACAAATGCCGCTACGACGCCTGCGTCGCCTTGCCAGATGGCTTCCAATCGGGCGGCCGGGCCAGCATCACCACCCTGCCCGGCGGGCGCTATGCGGTGGCGCAGTTCAAAGGGCCGTCCAGCGCCATCGCCGAAGCGTGGACGCGCATGATGCGCGAATGGCTGCCGTCCAGCGGCTTGCAGTGGGATGAGCGTCCGTGCTTCGAACGGTTTTACGCCGCCACGGCGATGGACCCGGCCACCGGCGAATTCTCTTGCGAGATCTGCATTCCCGTGCGGCCGCTGTAATGGTCACGTCGGATGACGCGCCGCCAATAGCTGCGCCACCTGCCTGACCCTGTCGTCCACCGTCCCTGACACATCGACATACGCAATCCCCCGCCGCGCCAGCTCAGCCTGGTACCACGCATGCTGGCGCGCGCGGAAATCGCCGTCGCGGCGCGTACCATCCTGGATGAAGGGAAAATCGGGCGCGCACAGCAGCACCCGGTCGTAACGATGTTCGGCCAGCTGCGCCAGTTCCTGCTCGGCCCGGCCGAACATCTCGACGCAGTAAAAATACGTGGTCAGGGGCGACGTGTCGCAAAACAGCCAGCGTCGCGCCTGTGCGGCAGCGGCAGCTTCACGCTTGAGCTGTTCCCTGCCGATGTTCAGCAGATCGTCGTAGTGCAAAATGCCATCCTGGCTTTCCCACAGTTCGCGGCCATATTCGGCCACCCATTCCGTCTCGAAATGCCGCGCCAGCGCCTGCGTCAATGTCGTCTTGCCGCTCGATTCGCCACCGAGCACGCACACGCGCGTGACCAGGTCGGCGCGCACGACGGGCGACAGGAAGGCGCTGTGCGCCTGTGGGTCTTGCCTGACCCGCGTGCCGGACACGGGCACCAGCGTTCTCGCCTGGTCCACGCTGACATGCGCCACCGCGCCCATCGCGTAATGCCGTGCCAGCACCTGCGCAAAGCCGGGACCGTAATCCTCGCTGCTGAACACCGCATCGACGGGCAGGTCCAGCACCGTCCAGCACAGCCAGCCCATGAAGTGGCGATGCGCGTCGCCCTCGTCGTCGTTGTGCGGCAGCGGCCGCGCAGGCACGCCGCGCGCTGCGCACAGGGCGGCCAGGCGCGCATCGTCGAGCACGACGATGTGCGCCTGCGGGAACTGCGCGTGCAGCCAGGTTTCCCGGCGCGCCGGTTCCAGGCCGGGAAATTCAGGCCTGGTGTAGCTGACCACCAGCAGTTCTTCGCAAGCGTCTTGCGCACGCTTGATCAACAGTTCGTGGCCCAGATGCAGCGGACAGAATTTGCCCACCACGAGGCCGCGCTTATAAAGGTTCATGCCACTGCTTCCTGCAAATCCGAAGTGTATTGAATGATCTTGTCTTCCGCCAGCAAGGTCTCGACCGTGATGGCGCCGAAAAAGGGCGCCAGCAAAGCGCGCGCCCGGTCAGCCTGCGGCATGGCGCCCGGCGCCAGGCGCAGCGCGACGCTGCCATCGCCATGCTGGTGCACGCCGAACAGGGCGATGGCCAGCGGCTTCAAGGCGTGCGTGATGTCGATATTATTGATCCATTCCCCGCTGGCCGTCCGGTAGCGCAAAGGGCTGCGCCCGGCCAGACCCACCAGCACGGGACCGTGCGGACCATGCGCCAGCGAGGCGTAATCGCCCGTGCGGTAGCGCACCAGGGGCAGGCAAAAGTTAAAACCGCCCGTCACGGTGATTTCGCCGCGCACTCCATCGGCCACGGGCTGGCCGCAGCTATCGAGGATTTCCACGTAGAGCCTGTGCTGCAGCAGCACGTGGCCGCCCGCCTGCTCGTCGTAGACGGCCACCGGGCCCACTTCATTGAGCGAATAGATGTCGAGCACGGGACAGCCGAAACGCTGTTCCAGGCGCGCGCGCATGCCGGGCAACAGCATCATCGAGACGGACAGCAGCGCAGCTGGCTTGTGCGTCATGGACAATGTCAGCAGCTCGGCAAACGAGATGGGGTCGCCCGCGATCAGCTCGGGCGCCATGGCGTCCAGATAGCGTGCGCGGTCGTCCGGGTGGCGCCAGTCGTCCGGATGCAGGTTGATCTTCGCCAGGCCCGATTCGTCCATCGTGGGCGTGACGGAGACATAGGTGAAGCAGCGGCGCTGGTGCCCCAGCAGCATGACGCCCACCTGGCCCGCGCCATGGCGCAGGGTCACGCCGAAGCGGCGCAGCGCGCGCTTGTGGAAGGCCAGGTAGCGCCCTGCCACCAGTGGATGCGAGGCGATCAGCAGCGGGTGGCCCGTGGTGCCCGTGGTCTGAAAATTGATCATGCGCGCCAGATCCGCATCGTCGGGCACGAAGGCGGCGATATCGTGCGCCAGCTCGGCGCGGCTGATGGGCGCCACGTCCACCAGGCGAGAAGGCGGCGAACCGCAGGCGCGGTAGTACGGCACCGCGGCGTAAGTCGCCTTGAGAAAATCGGGCAGCCAGGATGGCGGCGCGGCGGCGCTCCAGGCGACTACCGCCTGCATGACTTCCCGCTCATAGGCGCGCAGTGCCTCGACCTCTGCGGCAAACAGCTTGTTGCCGCTGCGGTTGCGGTACTGGGGCGCGCAAGGATGGCTGCGCAGTTTTTCCAGCATGCGCGCGCCCGCCGGCGTCAGGGTGGGACAGTAGTCGCGGTCCGATTCCCAGGCGCCGCCCGGCAGATTGACGTCAGCTTTGCCAGCGAGCGTCATTCGCGCGACCACTTGTCGGCCGATTCCTCGGCCGCCTTCTTCGCCAGCGCCTCGCGGATTTCGCGCGCGCGCTGCTCGGCCAGACGGCTCGCTTCGAGCAGGCGGCGGCGCTCCGTGCCGCTGATGGCGGACAACCTGTCCGTGGCCTGCGCCACGCTTTCGTCGCGCGGCCGAAAGCCCAGGCGCGCCAGCACGATACGCGCCAGTTCCTCGCGCCGCTCCGGGTCTTGCGTGAACTGGTGGGCCGGCGTACTGGCGGCCAGTTCGCGCGCCGCCTCGCCCAGCACCTGCAGCAGGGCGGGCTGCGGCAGCTGCTGCTCGATGAACCAGTCGTCGGCCAGCAGCCAGCACAAGATCATGGACAGCGCCAGCCGGTTGCGGTCCGCCTTCACCTGTGCGCCGACAAACCCCTGCAGTGACGCGGCCGGCGCGCGCGCGCCATGCAGCAGCAAAATGTCGTTGA
The DNA here is from genome assembly GCF_049897525.1 of Janthinobacterium sp. PSRC1-1. Lineage (NCBI taxonomy): Bacteria > Pseudomonadati > Pseudomonadota > Betaproteobacteria > Burkholderiales > Oxalobacteraceae > Janthinobacterium > Janthinobacterium sp. PSRC1-1. The sequence goes on along the minus strand of NZ_JAFCWK010000009.1, from coordinate 67,347 downwards.
CCAGGGCGGCCACCGCCACCGCCTGCGCATTGGCGACACCGGCGATGCGCGGCTCGGCGAGGAATTCGACGGGCGTGTCGGCCAGGCGGTGCGTCAGGGTTTCGAGGTGGGGTCCGGGAGTGTGCATGTCATGGTTGTATATAGTGGCGCCGGCTGAACGCGCGCGCAAAGTCCAGCAAGTCCTCGTAGCGCTCGACGGCGTGGATATCCCAGCCCTGTTCGCGGCTAGCGCGCTTCAAATCGTCATAGGTTTGCTGCAGCCACTTGTTGGCCGCCGCGCCATCCCAGTCGCGCTCCAGGTTCAGGGCCATGGTGCCGCCCGCGCCGCCCTGGGCCAGCGCCTTGGCGGAAATATCCCAGCCGCTGTTGCCCAGTTCATCGTTGTCGAACATGGTGGTGATGCCATCGTCGGAGATCATCAGGATGTGCGCGGGCCGTTCGCGCTTGCCCGCATACGTCTGGCGCAGGCGGTGGATGGGAAAGCAGGTGCCGCCGCCAAAAAATTCCGTCAGCACGCCGAGGATCATGTCTTCATCGCGCACGAAACCTGGCGTCTGCATCACCTCGTTCTTGCCACTCCACAGGGTCACTTGCACTTTCGCGCCGGCGCGCAGGGCGGACAGGGCGATGACGGCGCCGGCCAGCGTCAGGAACGAAGTGTGCGCCTGCGGGTTCGGCATGGAGCCGGAACTGTCCACGTACATGTCCAGGTCGACGGGCACGGCGTCGATGGCACGCGCCGGTTCGCGGCCATATACGCGGCGCACGGTGGTCACGCCCGGCACGGGGCGCGGCGACTGCATCACCGATTGCAGCCAGTCGATGTCTTCCAGAGGGTCGCCGATTTCCCACGCTTCCAGCCCTTCCATCTGCGGCTCCTGCGACTCGGGCGCGGGGCGGCTGGGAAACGCCACCAGGTGCGGCAAGGCCCGCTCGCGATAATAGCGGATGGCGATTTCATGGTCGCTCAGATCCACGCCCGAAGCCTTCAAGATGTCGCCCAGCTCGAACGGTTCGCGCAGCTGGCCGCCGCCGTTCCCGGCCGGCGCCTGGGCCTGCGGCTCCTCGCCATCGAGGCCAGAGATGCGTTTGTCGTGCACCGGATGGATGGCGCCGCCCTCCTCGTCATCCTCGATCTGCTGCGCGCCATACGTCTGGCAGCCACGGGCCGCATCGCGCGTGTCGAGCAGGTAGCGGCTCGGGCTCAGAGCGTCCGTGTCTTCCACAAGATAGGGCAGCAGCAAGGTGGCGAAGCGGCCCGCCGCCAGCATCCAGTCGTTCGCATACACGCGTATCAGGCGCGCGCCCAGCCAGGCGTCCGTGTCCAGGCGCTCGTCGGCCTGGCCACCTCCCAGCTCGCCCTTTTCCAGCTGCCACAGGTTTTCATAGATGCGCATGTACAGCGTCCATACGCCACCGCTGGACTTGGCTTCGACAGAGCGCCCCTGCTGCAGCTTGCGGTAGATGTCGGCCATGCGCAAATTCGCCTGCCGCTGCAAACGGTCGTTGATGAACAGGTCCGTGTACAGGTTGGCCACCATGGGCGCGTGCTGTTCCAGGGTGGGCAAGGCGCGGCGCATGCGCGCCAGCAAACGGAACTGGTCGCTGGCGCTGCCCGGCGCGAGGATGTGGTGGCCGATTTCATGCGCGAGGATTTCCAGCGCATAGTCGTCCAGCCCCAGTTCCGTCACCAGCGGCAAATCCACCACCACGCTCTGGTCCAGCAGGCGGATCATGGCGAAGCTGCCGGACAAGCCCTGCTTGCTGGCCGCGACGCGGCTGGCGCACAGGCTCGGGTCGCGCAGGCGCGTAAATTTGCTCCACACGGCCAGGGCCTCGGGCCAGGCGGCGCGCCAGCTGTCGATCAGCGCGGTGTCGGCGGTCTCGGGCTTTTTCATGCGAGCGGCAGCAGGCGGATCGCGTGCGTCCACGGCGACGTGATGGCCAGTGTGTGCGCATTCGCGGCAAGCGCGATGTCACCGGCCGGCAGGTCGAGCGCGATGCGGCGCGCGCCGATCTGCAGGGTCGCGCCATCGAGGCGCACGGACGGAGGCATATCGGCATTCGCCTGCTCAAACTCCTGCGCCGTGGCGCTGTGCAGCACGGCGCCATAGGCGTCGGCAACCAGCAGGTAATGGCGCTCCGCGCTGCGCACGACAAATCCGTCCTTTGTCGCGCGCACCTGCGGCGGCGTGCCGAAGTCGCCACCCAGGCCAGTAAAAGAACCGAACTCCCTGCCCTCGGCGTTGCCGCGCCAGGGATAGTCCAGCAACTGTGCACGCACCTGCGGCCAGTGCGCACCGGGCTCGCCAAAGGCGGCCAGCGCCAGCGCTGGCGGCAAGGTGTCGGCGGCGGCCAGCGCGCCCTGGCGGAAATGCGCGACACCGGCGCGCCAGGCCAGCACCTGGCCCACGGCGCGCAGCTGCGCCACCGAAGTGAGCTGCGGCGCCAAGGCCACCAGCTCGCGCTGCCACTGCGCGGGACGCGCCCCGGCCACGCCGCCGATATGAATGGCGGCGTTGCTGAGCATGCCCAGCACCTCGACGGGGGCCGTCGCCAGCAGCGGCGAAAACTGCGGCGCCAGTTCGCGCCAGACGGTATTAACGAAAGGGTTTTTCGCCACCGGACCGGCCAGGCCATGGCCCACCAGTTCCAGGGCCATGTCGTAGGCGGCCAGGGTCGCACCGCCCGCCCGCTCGGGCGCAGCAGCGGCCACGGCCACCACCAGCGGATCGACGCCATCGTGCAAAAAGGCGCCGAAAGCGGCCATGTCGAGCGAGGGAAAGCGCCGGCGCGCTTCCGCTGCGCGGCCATTGAACTGGGCGCGGCCGCTGGCGAGTATCGAGGCAAAGGCAGGAGAAATCATCGCAGCCTGTCAGTCGCTGTGCGAAAAGTGCAGCAGATAACGTTCATCCCCCAGTTCGAACGCGATCTCGTCCCAGTGGATCGCGTACCAGAAACCGGAGGGCGGCGTCATCGTCACGGCGTACGAGAAAAATCCGCCCAGCGCATCGTCGAGCGACGCCAGGAAGGCGGCCACCAGTTGCGCGCGGAAGCGGCCCGGTGGCGCCGCCTGCATGTGCCGCGACGAGAAAAACCAGCGCTGGCACAGCTGTTCCAGGTGCGCGCGTCCGCACGGCGCCGCATTGATGCGCCACAAGGCGGCCGGCAAGTCGCGTGCCGGAGCGATGACGTGCAAGGCGTAATCCTCCACGCGCAGACCCAGCGCCGTGGCGAGGTCCGGCGCATCGGGCAGGCGCCGCAACTCGTAGCTCGCGCACAAGTCGCTCGCCTCGCCATTGAGCATGGCCAGCGCTTCCAGGAAGCCTTGACAGTGCGGCACGCTCATTGCGAACGCAGCCAGCTGCGGTAATTCGTATAGCGCTGATGCAGGTATTTGAGTTTCAGCAAATCGTCATACAGGGGACCATACAGTTTTCTGCCCTTCGTGCGTTCGCCGATCAGCTTTTCAATGCGGTTCAGGCGCGCCAGGGTCTCGCGCTCGCTGACGCCATCGAGGCCCAGGTCGAATTCGGCGGACAGCACGCCCACCGGGTCATCGCGATCCAGGTCCAGGCGATTGAATTCATCGTTCGACAAATCGAACAAACGGCGCAGCCAGCCCAATCTGTCGCTGCGGTAGGCGGCGTTTTCCGGCAGCGCGAAAAATGGCGCGTCCGGGTCCGGCTGCAGTTTATTGTGCAGGACGAACGGCAGCACCTGGCGCAAGTCTTCCAGCTCCACTTCACCGTTACCTCGAAAATACGCCATGGCCTTGGCGTAGATCATCAGCGCCATCAGGGTGCGCACGGAGATGCCGTTCAGGGTCTGGCAGCCGAGGTCCTTCAGGCGGTCGCGCCCATTGTCGGCCGCCTGCGCCGCTCCCCGGTCGGCGCCGGCCAGGCGGGCCGTATCCTTGGTCATGTATTCGAACTGGCCGCCGGCCGTCTCGAACAGCTCGAACTGGCTGGCGAAAAACTCCAGGCGCCGGCGCACGGCGTCCGGTATGCCTACCTGGCGGATCGCCTCGCCGATTTGATCGACCTCGCCTTCCGTGAAGATGATATCGGGCGGCACCAGCTCTTCGGGCCGCACGTTTTCTTCCACGCGCAGCAGCAGTTCATTCAGGAAGCGCGGATTGAAGGCCAGCGCCTGCACCGTCACGTCGACTCGGTCGCGCAGCGCCTCGATCACCTGATACGTGCCGCCGCCCTGGTCGTCGTTGGCCGTCAGATACCAGGCCGCTTCCGGGCACTCGTAAATATGGTTCAGCACTTCCGCGTAATTGTCGCCCATGACGGTGAGCAGCGCGCTTTGCGTGCGCGTGGGGATGCGGTTGTATTCATCGACGATTTTCACGCGCATGCCCAGCCAGGCGCGCCAGGCGATGCGGATATCGTCCATGCTTTGCGCGTTCACCAGGTCCGCCGGCAGCGGATTGCCCAGCAAATCGGCCACCGTCATCTGCGGATGGCCGTGCTGCATGGCCCGTTTCACCTCCTTGACGGTGGAACCGGCCAGCACCCCCATCAACAGGGCGCTGGCCGTCTTGCCCCGTCCCGGCCCGCCGACGAACAGGCATTTTCGGCGCGTGGCGAAGGTCAGCAGGGGCAGCAAAATGAAGCTCGAATAGCTTTGCGCCGACGGCAAATTCAGAGTGCGCCGGCTGTCGCCCACGGAATACGTCTGCGACGGGCCATCGTTGTACTCGATGTCGTAATGGGGGCTGATGATGGCGTGGTTGACGATCCAAAAGTATGCCTGCCGCAGCTTTTCATCGAAAGGCCGCGCTTGCGCCTCGCCTTCCGCTCCCAGCGCGATGGGCCCCTGGTACAAGTCAGCCACGTCGAACTGCCGCGCGGCGGGCGCCGCCTTGGGTTTGGTGGGGGCCTGGGAAAGGCGCTGGAACAAATTGAAGGCGGACATGGTGATTCTCAGAAAGGCAGCGAGTCAAACCCTAAGCCAAGGACTGGGGTCGGACCCTCAGGGGGAATGCAGTCCAATGGACTGCATTCCAATCCCTTTGGGACCGACCCCGGCATTTCGCCGGGGTTACGGAAACGAAATTATTGCATATCGTTCCCACTACGCCTTGTTCAAATCAACAACCGTTTCCTCCATCCTGCGCCAGCGCCACCAGCCCAGCACCACGCACGCCAGCAGCAAGGCCAGCAAGCCGGCCACTTCATGGCGGATTTCATACAGCGAAGCGCCCATCTGGTTGAGCGCGACAAAGCCCTGGATGCCGGCCGTCGATGGCAGCAGCCAGCGCAGCCATTGCAGCACGACGGGCATGGATGACACGGGCCAGGTCAGGCCAGCGAGGAACAGCACCGGCATCGAGGTGGCGATCATCAGTTGGGTGCCCCGTTCGCGCGTGCGGAACAGCATGCCCAGCAGCATGCCGAAGGCCGCTTCCGCCAGCGAAAACAGCACCAGCAGCAAGAGCATGCCGCCAAAGTTGCCGCCACGGGGGTAATCCTGGAACCAGAAGACGAAGCCGAAGAAATAGCAGCAGTTCAAGAAGGCCACGCAGGCAAAGGCCAGCAGCATGCCCGCATAGCCGCCCGCCGTGCGCCGGCCCGCCAGCGGGAAACTCTTGCGCTGATACCAGGTGCCAAACAGCATGGTCATGCCGATCAGCAAAGTCTGCTGCACGATCAAGGTGGCCACGCCCGGCACGACATACGCGCCATAGCCTTCCTTGACGTTAAACAGGGGCACGGCGTCAAACGCAATGGGCGAGCGCTGCTGGTTCGCCTGGATGGTCGATGGCGTCCCCGCGCCCAGACGCTTGAGCTCAATACCGGCCGACACGGTGCCCACCACTTCGGCCAGGCCATTCAGGGCCACCTTGTTCAGCATCAGATACAAACCATTGCCCGCCACTTGCGCATGGGCGGCGCGGCCGGCCAGCACGTCCGTCTGCAAGCCGTCGGGCAGGATCAAGACGCCCATGACCTGGTCGCGCCACAATAAATCCTGTGCGACGGGCAAGTCCGGCGTGACGGCGATCACCTGCAGCGATGGATGGGCCATGGCAAAGCGCGTCAGCTGGCGCGACATGGCGCTGCGGTCCTGGTCGACGACGGCCACGGGCACGCGCTGGACGATTTCCGTCGAGTATGGCAAAGGATAAAAGAAGGAATAGATGATGCCGCCGATGAACAGCAAGGTCAGCGCGCCCTTGTCCGTCAGCATGGCGCGCCAGGTGGCGAGGAAGGATTGCCACATCATGTGCGCCCCCATGCCGCAGGCGCATTCGCGCGGCGCGCCAGCAGGAATACACCCACGGCGCCGCAGCCGATGGCAAAGCCGGCCAGTATCAGCATTTCCTGCACGCCATAGCGCCATGGCGCGCCGGCCAGCCAGTATTTGGTTTGCAGCTGCAGATAATGCGTGAGCGGCAAGGCTTCCGCCCAGGCGCGCGCCGGTGCCGGCATGGCCATCAAGGGAAAGGCCTGGCCCGCGAACGCGAAGGCCGGCGCCGTGATGAAAGCCGCGCCCGACAGGGCCAAGCGCAGCGACAGGGTGGCGGCGATCAGCAAGGTGGCCAAGCCGCAGTAAGCGAGCACCAGCAGCAACATGCTCAGCAGCAAGGCCGGCAAGCTGCCCGCCACGGCCCAGTCCCGCACCAGGCTGAAGAACAGCAAGTACAGCAGCGCCAGCGCGCAATAGGCGATGAGGGGAAACAGCAGCTTGGCGCCGACGGCGCGCAGCCAGCTGCCGTTCGCCGAGGCCAGCCATTGCGGCACCGTGCCGTCGCGCAACTCACGCCCGATGCTCGTGACGACGGCGACGACGATGAAAATCTGCAGCATGGCCGGCATCAGAGCCAGGGTCAGGAACGCTTCATAGCTGGTGTTTTCATTGTATAAACTGTTCAGTGTCGTGCGGATCGGTTCGAACTGGGCCGCCGCCTGCACGCCCGACATGCCCTTTTTCACCCGCGCCGTCATCTCGATGCCGGCCGACAAGGTCGTGCTGACCGTGCGCACATCGCGCAGCAAGGCGCCCGCGTGCGAGGAAAATTGCGCGTTGTACAGCCATTGCACGGTGGCTTGGCGGCCGCCCAGCAGTTTCTGCTCGAAATCGCCGGGAATGACCAGATAGCCAAACGCCGTGCGTTCGCGCAAGCGGTGCAGGGCTTCGTCGCTGGACGCCACTTTCGCCGCCACGGCAATGCCGGGCGAAGCGTCGAGCCAGCGCGTCAGCTGGCGCGACAGGGTGGAATTGTCGTTGTCGATGACGACGATGGGCAAGTCGCGCGCGATGCCGGCGGAAAACACCAGCCACAACATGCCGCACAGCACCACGGGAATCCAGCTGAGCATGCCGACATCCCAGAAGTCGCCGCGCAAGCGCCGCCATTCGCGCACCAGCGCTGAAACCGGCTCTTTATTCGCTACGTTCATCGGCTATCAGAGCGGAGGAAACACGACCGACATGCCCGGACGCAAGCCATCGACCTTGATGGCCGGGCGCAGACGGATTTCAAACGTGCGCAAATCCGTGCCGCCCGGACGGGCCGCGCGCCACGTGGCAAAATCGGGCAGCACGGCAACGGAGCTGACCTTGAAGCTCACTTGCTGTTTCAGCGCCGGCACGTTGGCCGTATGCGTGCTGCCCATGCCAAACGCCGCCATTTCATCTTCGCGCACCTGCAGCACGGCCCAGGCATCGTCGAGGTTCACCAGCGTAATCACGGGGAAACCTTGCGGCGCCAGTTCGCCCGGCTGGATCTGGATCTTGCTGACTTGCCCGGCCACCGGCGCGGCGATCTTCGTTTCCGCCAGCGCGATCTGCGCTTCCGTCAGCACGGCGCCCACCTGGCGCGCCTGGGCGGCGGCGGCCGTCTTGTCTTCCGGACGGGCACCCTTTTGCGCCATGTCGTATTGCGCGCGGGCCGCCTGCGCCAACTGGTCGGCGGCGCGCCATTGCGCCTGCGCCTCGTCACGTTTCTGCTGGGCGATCACGCCTTGCTCGTACATATTGTTGACGCGGGTGTAGGTAGTCTTGGCGATGGTCGCCCCCGTTTGCGCCCGTTCCCAGTTGGCTTTGGCGGCACGGACTTCTTCCGGCCGCGCGCCCGCTTCCGCCTTCTTTGCCACGGCATCGGCCGCTTGCGTGGCGGCCGTCGCTTGCGCGATCTTCGCATCCACTTCCGGGCTCGTCAGCTGGAACAGCACTTGCCCTTTCGGTACCGTCTGGCCCAGCTTGACGTACAGCTCGCCCACCCTGCCCGGCACTTTCGACGAGACATTGACTTCCTGCGCATCCATCTGTCCCTGCAAGGGCAGGCGCTGCGGCTGGAAGGCCTGGTACAAGCCCCAGCCGACGAAGCCCAGGACGATGATGGCGGCGCCGATGGCCAAGGGTTTTTTGGAGGTGCTCATTATTATTTGTCCACAGGTAATTGGATATCGGCCGCAGCGGCCAGGCTGCCCAGGCGCTGCGTCTCGCCCGTCGCTTGCAGCAATTGCGCCAGCCCCATCACATAGTGATAGGCGGTCTGCGCGCGCTGGGTCTCGACCTTGGCCAGGTTCAGGCGCGCGTCGACCACTTCCAGCGACGTCACCTGCCCTTGCTGGAAGGCGACTGTTTGCAAGCGGATATTTTCGCGTGCCAGCTCCACCGACGAGGCCGTGGACAGATACTGGATACGGGCGTTTTCCAGCGCGCGCCAGTTTTTCTCGATCAGGGTGGGAATGTCGCGCTCGGCCTGGCGCGCCACCACTTCCACCCTCTCCTGGTCGAGCTTGGCGGCGGCGATCATCTTGCCCGTATTGATGCGGTGCACCAGGGGCACGGACACGACCAGGCCGATGGCCCAGTTTGAGCGCACGAGCTTTTCGCTGCCGCGATTCAAATTGTAATTACCGATGGCAAACACGGTGGGCGCGTATTCCTTGCCATGCAACTTCAAAGCTTGCTCGGCCTGCACGCGCTTGCTGTCGATCTTTTTCCAGTTCGCATTTTCGCGCATGCCCGTGCTGATGAACGATTGCAAAGTGCCAACCGGCAAGCTGTTGACGAACAGCGGCGTGCTGGGCAGCACTTGCGAGTTGACGGCAAGCAAGCGGTCGAGCGCCACCTGGGCGATTTCCTCGTCGCTGCGCGCCTGCGCTTCCTCGCTGCGGGCGCTGTCCAGGGCGACGTCGGCGCGCAGGCGTTCCGCGCGCGAAATCAGGCCGCCCTTTTCCAGCTTGGCCGCGTCGCGCTGGTGCTGCGTCACGCCGGCCGTCACTTCGGCCCGCACGGCCACCACCCGCTTGGCCAGCAGCAACTGGAAATAGCGCTGCGCCACCAGGGTGGCCAGCTGCTCTTCCGCTTCCGTGTGCTCGGCCTGTGCGGCCAGGGTCAGGCTCGACGCAAGGCCCTTGACGGCGTCGAGGCGCCCGCCCGTGTAGATGGGCCACATGCCCAGCAAGCCGAACGAGGTCAGGTCCGTCACCACTTCGCGGTTCAGGGAATTGGGAATGTGCGGCGTAGGCAAGCCGGGAATCGGCGGCAGCACCGATTCGATGCCGCCCACCACGCCGGCCAGGCCGCTCGTATCGATACTCAAATCGGTCGACAAGCGGCCGCGAAACGCCGTCAAGTCCACGGACGGGCCGTCGATATTCGACAAGGCTTCCGCTTTCAGCGTTTTGGCGCGCACGTCGAGCGCCGCGCCCTGCACGGCGCCCGAAGCCTTGGCCGCCTGCTGCAGCGCTTCGTTGAATGTCAGCGGTTCCGCCACGGCGGGCATGGCCGCGCCCAGCGCGCCCGCCAGCAATAATGCTATGTGTCCTTGCAATCTGCCCATGGAGCGTCCAGTCAATGAATGAGGGGAAAGCACGGGGTTGCCATGTTTATACTTTCACAATAGCAATTATATCCACGGATGTCCATTCCAGCCTGCACTATTGGTTACCGGGACGGAGACATAAAAACGGGCGCCTCTTGCGGGGCGCCCGTTGCGGTCAAGCCTTTACCAAACTAGTTATTTCTTCGCCTTCTTGCCGCCCTTCTCCTTTTCAAACACGGCAAAGAACTCGGACGCCATGTTGCGGATGGCGCGGCCGATGTTGGCGTAGTCGTATTCGTTCAGGTTGGCCAGCGACACGCGGCCGGACGGATGCGTGGTGCCGAAGCCGCGGCCCGGCAGCAGGATGACGCCCGTTTCCTCGGCCAGGCGGAACAGCGCTTCGTTCGGTTTCAGCTTTTTCAGCAGCCACTGCGAAAACTCCACGCCATGCATCTGCGCGGCCAGGGACTCCATGTCCAGCAGATGGTAGTAGCGCACGGAGTTGGCGTCATGCACCATCGGCAAGCCCAGTTCGCGGTACAGCGCTTCCTTGCGGCGCAGCACGATGCGCTTCATCGACTGCTTGTACTTTTGCTCTTCATCCATCAGCGAGAACAGCGAGAACAAGGTCATCTGCGCCTGCACGGGCGTGGACAGGCCAGCCGTGTGATTCAGCGCCACCGTGCGGCTGTCGGCCACCAGGCGGTCGATGAATTTCAGCTGGCGCGGCTCCGTGGTGATCGAGTGATAGCGCGCATCGAGCTGCTTCTTGATGGTTTCCGGCAACTTGGCAATCTTGTCGTCGAGCACATTGTTTTCATGCGTGGCCACCACGCCCATGCGCCAGCCCGTCGCGCCGAAGTATTTCGAGAACGAATACACGAGGATGGTGTTGAACGGGCAAATGGCGAACAGCGAGACGAAATTATCGGCAAAGGTGCCATACACGTCATCGGTGAGGATGATCAGGTCCGGGCGCTTCTTGATGATCTTGGCGATATATTCCAGGGTCTCGTCATCGATCTTGACGGACGGCGGATTGCTGGGGTTGACGAGGAAGAAGGCTTTGACTTTCGGATCGAGCAGCTTGTCCAGCTCCTTCTTGGTGAATTGCCAATTGTTCGATTGCGGCGCATCGATGTGCACGGTGTTCAGCTTGTAGTCGTTCAGCTGGGGAATCTCGATGTACGGCGTGAAGATCGGCATGCCCAGCGCGATGGTGTCGCCTTCCTGGATGATGTGGTTCGATTTCAGGCTGGAGAACAGATACGTCATGGCCGCCGTGCCGCCTTCGACGGCGTACATATCGAAGTTGCCGATAAACGGATGGTCACCGATCATTTCGCGGTGGATATACTGGCCGACGATTTTCTCGGACAGGCGCAGCATGCGGTCCGGCACGGGATAGTTGCAACCCAGAATCGCTTCGCACATTTCATAAATGAAATCGCCCGCGCTCAGGCCCAGCTGGTCGCGCACATACGACACGGCCGCCTCGATGAAATGCGCGCCCGGATTGCCTTCGTGTTTGCGCACGAAAATTTCAAAGCGCGCCTCGATGCCCTCGCGCGTGGGAAAGCCGCCCACGTCATCCATGTACACATAGGAACGCTCCGCTTCCGTCATGGCGAACTGGCCGAACTGGAAGAAGCCGTGGCGTGGGGTGGTCGCCAGGAAATTCGGGTTGCCGCGGCCCGCATTGAGCATCAAACGGTTGCTTTGCTTGGCCGTCTGGATCAGCGCATCCTTCAATTCGAAGGGGCTCAACAGGGCGAGTTTGCTTGGGTTACTGAAATCCATTTTTGCTACTCCTTATCAGACTGATAATTTTTGGGGTTCTTGCACAGGTTCTTGCGCATACATGCAGACTCAGACGAAAGCCACAATCAGCGGCCCCAGCAAGGTCAGGAAAACGTTGGCCAAGGCATAGGTGATGGCAAACGGTACGGTGGGAATCGAGTTTTGCGCCGCGTTCAGCACTTCGCCGAACGCGGGATTGGCGCTGCGCGAGCCGGACAAGGCGCCCGCGAAGATGGCCACGTTGTCATAACGCAAGATGTAACGGCCGATCAGCATGGTCAAGATCATCGGCAGGATCGTCACCACCACGCCCACGCCAAACAGAGTCAGGCCGTGTTCGCGCACGGTTTGCACGGCTTGCAGGCCGGACGTGAGGCCGACGACGGCGACAAAACCGGCCAGGCCCAGGTCCTTCAGGATCTGCACGGCGCCGCTGGGCATGTAGCCAAAGGTCTGGCGCTTGGCGCGGAACCAGCCGAATACCAGGCCCGACAGCAGCACGCCGCCGCCACTGCCCAGTGTCAGCGGAATCGAGCCGATGCGCGCCACCAGCAAGCCCACCAGCAGGCCGACGACGAGGCCGGCGCCCATGTAGACGAAGTCCGTCTTGGCGCTCGGCACGATCATGTAGCCCACTTCAGCCGCCACGCGCTTGACGTCCTGCTCGGCGCCATAGATGGTCACCACGTCACCCGTCTGTACGATGGTTTCCGGTTGCATGGGCAAGATCTTGCCCATGCGGCTCAGTTGCACGACAAAGATGCCGTGACGCACGCCGGGCGCCGTCGCGCTGCGAATTTCGCCCACCGTCTTGTTGTGGTAAGCCTTGTTGGTCAGCACCATGTCGCGGCGCTGCATCACCAGTTCCATGCCTTCGACGGCCAGCAATTCCTTGCCCAGCTGGGAAGAGACGCTGAGCATGGCTTCGCGCCGGCCCACCAGCAGTACGATATCGTCGGCCGCCAGCACCAGATCCGGGCTGACGTCGATGATTTGGCCATTGCGTTTCACGCGCTCGATGGTGATGGCCGTGCTCGGATGGGCGCTTTCGATCTCCGCCACCGAGCGTCCGGCGCCGGGGCCCACGTCGTAGATGCGGCCGATCAAGTCGGGCGCGGCCGGCGTCTGGCCCGGTCCCAGCACCTGCACGCCCGCCTGCAGCGCCGTTTCCGCCTTGATCGCATCTTCGCGGATGGTGCGACCCATGAGTTTCGGCAAGATATTGACGCAGACGATGATGGCCCCAAACGAGCCGAACACGTACGTCACGGCATAGCCGACGGCCACGTTGCCCTGCAAGCGCGCCACCTCGTCGGCCGCCAGGCCCAGCTTGGTGATCGCGTCGCCGGCCGTGCCGATGATGGCCGACTGCGTCAAGCCGCCCGCCGCCACGCCGGCCGCCAGGCCCTTGTCCAGGCCAAAGACCTTGGCCATGATGACCACCGTCAGCAGCGCCGTCACGGCCAGCACCACGGCCAGGATGATTTCGCGCACCGACTGGCGTCCCAGGGAATTGAAGAACTGCGGTCCGCTTTCATAGCCGACCGCGTAAATGAACAGGGCGAACAGCACCGACTTGACGCCGGGATCGATGGCCACGCCTACCTGGCTGACGAGGACCGCCACCAGCAGTGAACCGGCGACCCCGCCCAGCTGGAACGAGCCGAACTTGATCTTGCCGATGTAGTAACCCACTGCCAGGGAGAGAAACAAGGCAATTTCGGGCGACTTCTTGAATAACTCATGCAACCATTCCATACGGACCGCCTTTCGTGTTGAAGGAATTCTTTACTGCCTGTGCCCTTGCGGGCGGCTTATGCGTGGACGGAGCCGGCCAGGGCCACGATGAGCGGCCCCAGCAGAGGCAGCACCACGTTCGAGATGGCATACGTGATCGTGTAGCCGAGCAAGGGCGTCGAGTTGCCGGCCGCGTTCTGCACGGCCGACAGGGCCGGCGTGCTGCACTGCTGGCCGGCGATGGCGCCCAGCAGAACGGGCGCTTCCAGCTTGAGGAAAAAGTGCCCGACGCACAGGGAAATCGACGCGGGGATGACGGCGATGAGCACGCCCATCAGCGGCAGCGACAGCCCGTACTGGCGGACCAGGTCGATCGCCTGCGGTCCCGAGGCCAGCCCCACGCAGGCGATGAAGGTGGCCAGGCCGATATCCTTCATCATGTCGAGCGCGCTCGAGGGGATGCCCTGCATGCCCGGCTTGCGCGCCTGGTACCAGCCGAACACGAGACCCGTCAGCAAGGCGCCGCCGCCCGTGCCCAGCGAAAACGGGATGCCGCCCAGCTTGGCGGTAAAGCCGCCGATATACACACCGAGCACGATGCCGATGCTGGCGTAGACGATATTGCTGCGGTCCCCGGTGGGCACGCGCTTGCCGATGGCGGCCAGCGCCGTGGTCAGCTCGCGCCCTTCCGCCGTGCCATACAGGCGCAGCACGTCGTCGCGCTGCAAGGCCAGGTCCGGCAGGGGCGGCATGCTGTGCTCGCCACGCACGACGGCCGCCACATGCACGCCGGAGGGCAAGGCCAGCTGGCGCAGGGGCTGGCCCACCAGCGCGGCTTGCTGCAGCACCACTTCGACGGCCGAGACGGCCATGTTCAAGCCTGTCGTGTCGGCAAATTCTTCGCCCAGGACGGCTTCGGCAGCCACCAGCGCGGGACGGTGGCCGATCACCAGCACTTCATCGTTGGCGCGCAGGCGCAATGCCGGTTCCAGGTCCAGCACCTTGCCGTGCCGGCGCACGCGCGTGATGCTGGCGCGGCCCGCGAAAATATGCTGCAAGGCATCGAGGCGGCGTCCCGCGCCACGACTGATGCGGTAGGCGCGGCCCACCATTTCCGGCGTGGCCTGCACCCCGTCGCCATCGGTCTGCGCGCCGCCCATCTTTTCCCACAGCTTGTCCGCTTCCTCGCGCAGGTTGACGCGCAACAACAGCGGGAAAATCTGGCTGGTGACGATGACGATGGCGATCAGGCCGAAGATATACGTGATGGAATACGCGGTGACCACGTTGGCTTGCAGCTCGGCGATGCGCGCCGCCGGCAGCGCCAGTTTGGAGATGGCGTCCGTGGCCGTGCCGACGACGGCCGATTCCGTCGCCGCGCCCGCCATCATGCCGGCCGCCGTGCCTTGGTCGAGGCCCAGGAAACGCGTGGCCAGCAGCACCAGCGCCAGCACCACCACCACTTCGATCAGGCAGAGTATTCCCAAGCGCAAGCCCTTGGCATTCAGGTTGGCAAAGAACTGGGGACCGCCCGCATAGCCAAGGGCAAAGATGAACAGCATGAAGAAGACATTCTTGACGCTGGCGTCCAGGGTGATGCCCAGCTGGCCGATCAGCAGCGCGGCGATCAGGGTACCGCACACGCCGCCCAACTGGATGGGACCGAAGCGTATCTGCCCTAGCGCATAGCCCAGGGCCAGGGCCAGGAACAAGGCCAATTCTGGCACCTGGTGCAATACCGACGTGATCGAATCGAGCATGAGCAAACCTTCGAAAAGTGACGGTTGGTTACCCGTTCTCGGGCTGGCAGGCGCTGGCGGATGAACGGGCGTACAGGGGCCCACGCAGCACCGGCCCTGAAGGCCCGTACCGGGGAAATGTTGTTACGAGGAATCATGTTCGGTGAAAATTTTACAAGTGTCAACAGGTGTTCTGTTGAACTCGCTTTGCGTTTCATCAAACATCGTGCGCACGATTGAGGCGGCTATTTGACATAGCTCAACAATACTAATAGTAATGTTTTTGGACGATACCAGAGTGCCTTGCGCGCCAGCGGCGTCTCCTGTGGCAAGCCTGGATGAAGCAGCGCCAGCGCATAGGTCCCTTCCGTGCAGCGTCCGCATCGGCGATATTGCAATAACAATAATATTGCGCTGCAGGGTACGCTTGTCGACGCCAACAGGGCGACGGTGTATCCAACAACAGCAGTTTCAAGCTGCCCACGCGCCGCTGGAATTAATCCAGATCAATAAAACCGCAAATAGAAAATAAATCTTGCGTGCGGCTCTGGACGGCATGCGCACCGCTCGCCTACGCTGTTTTTTTATCTGAAAAACAAGAGGAACCCATGCAGACAGCACGCTTGAATATTATCGGGATGGATCACGAAGGCTGCGCCGACAGGCTGACGGGCGCGCTCGAGGCCGTCACGGGTGTGGCCACCGTGTGCGTCTCGCTGGCGCGCCACGGCGCCACGGTGCAATTTGACGAACGGCTGGCCACGCAGGAGCGCCTGCTGGCCGCCGTCAACGATGCCGGCTTCATGGGCGAGGCCTCCGACGAGGAACAACTGCCATCCTGCAGCGGCGTCTGCGGCCACTGCCGCCATTGAACGCCGGCTGCGGCAATTCTTCGCTCCCCCTGCTCCGCTCAGCCTTCCCGCGCACCCCGGTCGCGCAGATGCGCCAGCACGCGGCGCGGTCCCAGCGCCTGCAAATCGAACGGCGGCAGCTCGATGGCGTCGAGCGTATTCTTGAACAGCAGGCCCAGTTCCGTATCGCCTTCCAGGCTCAAACGACGGCTGAAGAACAGCGTGTCAGGATCTTCCTGGCGTCGCGCCAGCAGCATCAGGTCATGCACGCTGGCAGCGATGCACAGGTCCGGCACGTCCACATAGCGCTCGGCCACGAACACCGTGCCCTGCCACTCGAAATCAAAGGCGATGCCCGCGTCGACCAGGCGCAGGCGCAGGCTGCGCCCCTCCAGGCTAAGCCGCACATCGTCGGGCAATTGCGGCGCCAGCAGGCGGTTCAGGCCTTGCACGAACAGCCAGGAGGCGGGATACGGCGGCAGCTTGGACAATAATTCGGCCAGCGGTTCGGGCAGCCGGTACGAC
Organism: Janthinobacterium sp. PSRC1-1; assembly: GCF_049897525.1. NCBI lineage: Bacteria > Pseudomonadati > Pseudomonadota > Betaproteobacteria > Burkholderiales > Oxalobacteraceae > Janthinobacterium > Janthinobacterium sp. PSRC1-1. Next base: position 50,905 of record NZ_JAFCWK010000009.1, on the reverse strand, counting down.
ATGGCGGGCTTGCTCATGGCGGGCTTGGCCGGGATGGGCAATCTTTCCAGTTGATCTTGCATGGTGCTTCCTTTCGATGCGTTCAATGAGCGGCGTGCTGTTCCATGCCGGGCTGGCCGTGCCAGTAGCCGTCGCAGGCGCCGGCCGGCTGGCAGGCCGCCAGCTGGGCCTGGGCGCCCACGCCGCTGACCTGGCCGCGGCGGGCGCGGTCGAAAATGGCGATGACTTGTTCCGTATGCAGGGCCTGCGGGCTGATGCGCGCCACCGCCACGCCCATGTCGCGCATGGCGTCGAGTTCGCGCACCAGGTTGTAGACCAGCGCCGACTGCGTCTGCGTGCCGTTCAGTACGAGGAAGGGCACCTCGTCGCGCGTGCGCAGCAGCAGGCCGTCCGGCTCTTCCAGGCAGCTGTAGCCGCAGTCGTCCTTCGGCAGGTTGCGGTTGCGCGCCGTGAAGCAGCGCGCGGAAAACGCCAGCGGCATGCGGCCGTAGGCGAACACTTCCGTCTCCAGCCCTTCCGGTTTCTGGCGCTGCATCTCGGCCAGCGCCGTCTGCCCCATTTCCAGCGGCATCACCCAGCGCCGCGCGCCCAGGCGCGCCAGCAGTTGCAGGCTGGGGCCATTGAACAGGTTCAGATGGGGACCGGCGACGAAGGACGTGCCCTTTTCCATGCAATGCACGGCGCCCATGTCGTTGGCTTCGACCGTATAGCGGCCATTGCCCGTGATGCGGCGCAGGGTCGCCAGTTCGGCGCCCGCCTCGATCAGCGCCTGCGTCGACAGCACCACCTCTTTGCCGGCAGCGGCCAGCAGGTCGGCGATATCGAGCCAGTCGGCCAGGCGCACTTCATGCCGGCGCGAGCACACGGTTTCGCCCAGATACACGATCTCGACGGCGCTGCCGGCGATCTGCTGGTAAAACTCGAAGACGGTGGCGCGCGGCCAGTAGTACAGCAAAGGGCCCAACGATAGTTTTAGCATGTTCTTCCTTTATTTCCAGGAGCGGTGGTAGGCACCGAGTGTGTGCTGCTGGCCTTCGGCCAGCTTGTCCATGGCCGCCATCCAGCCCGGCTTGACGGCGTAGCGCGGATTGCCTTCGCGGCAGGCGTCGATCGCTTCGCGCCACACGCGCGTCACCTGCGCCACGTAGGCGGGACTGCGCTGGCGCCCCTCGATTTTCACGGCGCGCACGCCCATGGCGATCAGTTGCGGCAGCAGCGCCAGCGTGTTCAGGCTGGCCGGTTCCTCGATCGCGTAATACTCTTCGTCATTGACTTCGAAACGGCCCTTGCACAGGGTGGGATAGCTGGCGTTTTCACCGGGCGCGTAGCGGTCGATCAGCACGCCGTTCAGGCGCGACTCCAGACCGTTCGGCGTTTCCAGCCAGCGCACGGATTTCGCCGGCGAGCATACGCCGTGGGTGTTCGGCGCCTCGCCCGTCGCATACGACGACAGCGCGCAGCGCCCTTCGACCATCACGCACAGGCTGCCGAAGCCGAACACTTCGATCTCGACTTCCGTCTTGCTGATCAATTGTTCCACCTGCGCCATCGACAGCACGCGCGGCAGCACGGCGCGGGCGATGCCGAAGTGTTCATGGTAAAAATTGATGGCTTCGTAGTTGGTGGCCGAGCCCTGCACGGACAGGTGCAGGCGCAGCTGCGGATGGTGCTGGGCCGCGTAGGCCATCAGGCCCGGATCGGCAACGATCATGGCGTCGATGCCCGCTTGCGCCGCGCGGTCGATGGCGCTGCGCCACACGGCCCAGTTGTGCGGCTGCGGATAGGTGTTCAGCGCCAGCAGCACCTTGCGTCCATATTGATGGGCGTAGCGCACGCCCTCGGCGATGGCCTTCTCGTCGAAATTGAGGCCGGCGAAATTGCGCGCATTGGTGGCGTCGCGAAAGCCCAGGTACACGGTGTCGGCGCCATTGTCGACGGCCGCTTTCAGGGCGGGCAGGCTGCCGGCGGGGCAGACCAGTTCCAGCGGTCCGGCCACGCGGGTGGCGGTGGTTGCTTCAAGCATCATGATGTTCACAGTCCTGTATCGGCTCAGGGTGCAGACTATAGCCCCGCCCATGCCGCCCAGTCCTTGACGCAGGTGAAGGAATGCATGCATGGCTGGCGCACCTTCAACTTGCTTGACCTGGCTGTAAAATGCCCCACTTTTCTTCCTCTTCGATTGCCAACCATGACCCGCAAACCGCTGCTGATTTTCCTTCTGACCCTGTTCCTCACCGCGCTGCAAGTGCAGTGGGCCGGGCCGGCCGATGGCTATGACGCGGGCACCATCTCCGTGCTGTCGCCCGAGGTGCTGGGCGCCTATCCGGGCGTGCTGCTGCTGTTCCTGCTGGCCGTGTTCGCGCGCCGCCAACTGCCGCTGCGGCGTCAGGCCGCCATCTGCACGGGCCTGCTGGCCATCTACTGGCTGCTGGCGAATTACGTCACGTTCGATGCGCGCGTGGCCAGCTGGAGCACCTATACGCCGCTGGAAATCTGGGCTCACGTGCTGCCCGCTTCCGTCGCCAGCATCGCCGCCTGCGGCGCCGCGTTCTTTTGCGCGAGCTGGCTGATCCTGCGCGAAACGCGCTGGAACAAAACCGGCTGAGGTGGTTTTTTCACCTGGATCAAGGATACGCGAATCGCTTGCACGCCACCTTTGACGGCACTACATTTAGTAGATAACCTTCATAAAAACACCGCATGTTGTGTTTATTGGAGGTTTCATGACGACGAATGCAGTTTCCCCCACGCGCGGCCAGGTCGATGTCGCCGCGTCCATCAATGAATACCTGGAGCGGCGCGACTGGCGCGTCAACGCCAACGCCAACCAGGGTTACTCGCTGGGTGGCCTGATCCTCAATGTGTCGGGCAAGGTCATCGCCAACTACTGGCTGGACCAGGTGTATCCGCCGGAAGTGGGCGCGGCGCACCGCGAAGCGGCGCTGCACATCCACGACCTCGACATGCTGGCCGGCTATTGCGCCGGCTGGTCGCTGCGCACCCTGCTGCATGAAGGCTTGAATGGCGTGCCGGGCAAGATCGAATCGGGCCCGCCGAAACACATGTCGAGCGCCATCGGCCAGATCGTCAATTTTCTCGGCACCCTGCAAAACGAATGGGCCGGCGCGCAGGCGTTCAGCTCCTTCGACACTTACATGGCGCCCTACATCCGCAAGGACGGCCTGCGCTACGAAGACGTGCGCCAGTACATGCAGGAGCTGATCTTCAACCTCAACGTGCCATCGCGCTGGGGCACGCAGACGCCGTTTACCAACCTGACCTTCGACTGGGTCTGCCCGGACGACCTGCGCGAGCAGATTCCCGTCATCGCCGGCCAGGAGATGGACTTCAGCTATGGCGAGTTGCAGGCCGAGATGGACATGATCAACCGCGCCTACATCGAGATCATGATGGCGGGCGACGCCAAGGGCCGCGTCTTCACCTTCCCCATCCCCACCTATAACATCACCGAGGATTTCGACTGGCATAGCGAGAATGCGGAACGCCTGTTCGAGATGACGGCCCGCTACGGCCTGCCCTACTTCCAGAATTTCATCAATTCGGAACTCAAGCCGAACATGATCCGCTCCATGTGCTGCCGCTTGCAGCTGGACTTGCGCGAACTGCTCAAACGCGGCAATGGCCTGTTCGGTTCCGCCGAGCAGACGGGTTCCCTGGGCGTGGTGACGATCAACTGCGCGCGCCTGGGCCACCTGTGGCGCGGCGACGAAGCGGCACTGATGGCCGACCTGGACCGCCTGCTGGAGCTGGGCAAGACCAGCCTGGAAATCAAGCGCCGCACCATCGAGGAACTGATGCAGCAAGGCCTGTTCCCCTACACGAAGCGCTACCTGGGCACCCTGCGCAACCACTTTTCCACGCTGGGCGTCAACGGCATCAACGAGATGATCCGCAATTTCAGCGGCGACGCCTGGGACATCACGTCCGCCGAGGGCCATGCGCTGGCGATACGCCTGCTCGACCACGTGCGCGCCCGCATGGTGGCATTCCAGGAAGAGACGGGCCACATGTACAACCTGGAAGCGACGCCGGCCGAGGGCACGACCTACCGCTTCGCCCGCGAAGACCGCAAACGCTATCCCGCCATCCTGCAGGCGGGAACAAGCGACAATCCGTATTACACGAACTCGTCGCAACTGCCCGTGGGCCATACGGACGACCCGTTCGAAGCGCTGGAATTGCAGGACGCGCTGCAGCGCAAGTACACGGGCGGCACCGTGCTGCACCTGTACATGACCGAAGCGCTGTCGGATGCGAATGCCTGCCGCGAACTGGTCAAACGCGCCCTGAGCCGCTTTTCGCTGCCCTACATCACGGTCACGCCCACGTTTTCCATCTGCCCGCGCCACGGCTACCTGGCCGGCAAACATGAATTTTGTCCCACCTGCGACGCCGAACTGATCGCCCGCAAGCAAGCCCACCCTGTTCCATCACTTGAGGAAACACCATGAACGCACGTCCCGACTTCACTCCCGCCATCACCCTGCTCGACAGCGAACGCCAGCGCTGCGAAATCTGGACGCGCGTGATGGGCTACCACCGCCCCGTCGCCTCGTTCAACATCGGCAAGCAGGGCGAATTCCACGAGCGCCAGTACTTTACGGAAGCGAGCGCCCGGGTTGGCCAGCCCGCCTGCCGTGGCTGAGTTGAAAGTGGGCGGCCTGACGCCCTTTTCCGCCACCGACTACCCGGGCAAGCTGGCGGCCGTGGTGTTCGTGCAGGGCTGCCCCTGGCGTTGCGGCTATTGCCACAATCCGCACCTGCAGGCGCGCACGCCGCAGGGCACCATGCCGTGGCAGGACGTCCTGACCTGGCTGCGCCGCCGCGTGGGCCTGGTCGACGCCGTCGTCTTCAGCGGCGGCGAGGCGTGCATGGACCCGGCGCTGGCGCGCGCCATGCAGGACGTCAGGGAACTGGGGTTCGGCGTCGGCCTGCACACGGCTTGCATCTATCCGCAGCGCCTGCAGGAAGTGCTGCCCCTGGTCGATTGGGTGGGCTTCGACATCAAGGCGCCGTTTGCCGACTATCGTCATGTGACCCGCGTGGCCGGCAGCGGCGACCCGGCGCGCGCCTGCCTGGACGCCATCCTCGCCAGCGGCGTGGCCTACGAATGCCGCACCACCACCCACCCGGACTTGCTGCCGGACGAACAGCTGCTGGCCCTGGCCACCACGCTGGCCGCCAAAGGCGTCGACAACTACGTGCTGCAGCAGTTCCGCGCCGAAGGCTGCGCGGATGCGGCGCTGGCCGGCCGCCCCCTGCACGGCTATCCGGCGGCGGGCACGCTGGCGCAAATCGGCGCCATGTTTCCCCGTTTTACATTCCGTAATCATGGCAATTGATCCTGCAGTCACATAATTGCTGAAAGATCCACAAAATTCCCCGTTCTGCAACGCTGAAATGTCTGGGGTACTGTAATGTATCGACTGTGCCACGCACCATGCGCAGCCCGTCAGATTCCTCACTCCGCATTACAGATAAGCGTCATCCATGAACGATTTCACCGCAGTCAGCCCAGGCACCCCTTCCACCCACGCCGACATCCTGTACGGCCCGCCGCGACCGGATCTGCTGCGCGAGGAAGTGCTGGCCGACCTGCTGGAAGCGACGGCGCGCCGCTGCCCGCAGCAGATCGCGCTGATCGATGGCGAACGCCGCATCAGCTACGCCGAACTCGATGCCCAGGCGGGCCTGGCGGCGTCGCGCCTGGTGGCGGCCGGCGTCAAGCCAGGCGACATCGTGGGCCTGTGGCTGCCGCGCGGCGCCGCTCTGCTGCTGATGCAGGCGGCGATTGCCAAGGCGGGCGCCGCCTGGCTGCCCGTCGATGAAGACACGCCAGTGGAACGCCTGCAGGTGTGCCTCGATGACGCCAACGGCTTTGGCGTCGTCAGCTGCGCGCAGTTCGCGCCGCGCCTGGCTGATGCCGGCATCGTGCGCCCCGTGTGGACGGCGGAAAGCCTGCTGGCCCCCGCCGCACCGGGCGAACTGCTGCCCGCGCGCAGCGCCGTGCTGCCCGCACACCCTGCGTATGTGATCTACACCTCCGGCTCGACGGGCAAACCCAAGGGCATCCTGATCAATCAACGCAGCATCTGCCACTTCCTGCGCAGCGAAAACGCCGTGCTGGAAGTGACGCAAGCCGATACCGTCTACCAGGGCTTTTCCGTCGCCTTCGACATGTCGTTCGAGGAAATCTGGATCGCCTACCTGGTGGGCGCCACCCTGTGGCTGGGACCGAAGGACATCTCGGGCGACCCGGAAGCCTTGCCGCGCGCGCTGGCAGCCAACCACGTCACCGTGCTGCATGCCGTGCCGACCCTGCTGGCCCTGTTCGCCGAGGACGTGCCGAGCCTGCGCCTGATCAACCTGGGCGGCGAGATGTGCCCCGAGTCCCTGGTCGAGCGCTGGTCGCGCCCGGGCCGCGCCATGTTCAACACCTATGGCCCCACGGAGGCGACCGTCTCGTGCAGCCTGGCGCGCCTGCGGCCCGGCGAAGCCGTCACCATCGGCACGCCGCTGCCCAACTATGGCTTGCTGGTGCTGCAGGTGGCCGAGCCGGGAGAAAACCGTCCGCTGGTTCTGCTGCCACGCGGCGAGACGGGGGAGCTGTGCATCATCGGCCCCGGCCTGGCCGAGGGCTACCTGGGCCGGCCCGACCTGACCGTGGAAAAATTCCTGCCCAATCCCTGGAGCACGGGGCCAGACGACGCACGCCTGTACCGCACGGGCGACCTGGCCCGCATCGATCCTGATGGCCAGGTGCTGTGCCTGGGCCGCGCCGACGACCAGGTGAAAATTCGCGGCTTTCGCGTGGAACTGGGCGAGATCGAAGCCGTGCTGGCGCAGCAGGCGGGCGTGGGCACGGTGGCCGTGTTGCTGCGCAAGGATGATGGCATCGACCAGCTGGTGGCCTACATCGTCGGCAGCGACGATGCCCCCGACGAGGCCCTGGCGGCGAAAACCCTGCGCGCGGCCCTGAACCTGCATTTGCCGCCCTACATGGTGCCGGGCCGCTTTGAACTGCTGCCGCTGATGCCGCGCCTGACGTCCGGCAAGATCGACCGGAAGGCGCTGAAGGCCATGCCGCTCTCGACGCCGCCGGCCGGCGAGGCGGGCGAATCGGACGTGCCGGAAACGCCGGCCGAAGCGGCCCTGTTCGCGGCGCTGGCGACACTGTTCCCGGGCCAGCCGATACGGCGCCAGTTGGACTTCTTCAGCGACCTCGGTGGCCACTCCTTCCTGGCCGCGCGCCTGGCGTCCACCCTGCGCGCCGACCCGGCCTATGCCCACATGACGGTACGCGACATTTATCACAATCGCCAGATCGGCAAGATCGCCGCCGTGCTGAACGAGGCGCCCGCGCTGTCCACGCCGGAAGCGGATTGGACGCCGCCATCGGCCATGAAGCGCTGGCTGTGCGGCGCGGCCCAGGCGGCGGCCGTGCCGGGCCTCGTCACCTTGCGCATGGCGCAGTGGATGGCGCCGTTTTTCACCTACCACTTCTTCACGGGCGACACGGGAGACACCGTGCCGCGCGCCATCGCCGCCTCGATAGTCGTGTTCTTGCTCGCCACCCTGGCCGAATTTGCCATCGCGATCGCCGGCAAGTGGCTGATCGCCGGGCGTATGAAGCCGGGCAGCTATCCGCTGTGGGGCGTCACGTACTACCGCTGGTGGCTGGCCGACCGCCTGGTCGAATCGGCGCCCGCGTATCTGCTCAGCGGCTCGTCGCTGAACAGCTGGTGGCTGCGCGCGCTGGGCGCGAAGGTGGGCAAGGAAGTGGTCATCGGCTCGATGACCCTGCGCGCGCCCGACCTGCTGTCCATCGGCGACAACGTCAGCGTCGGCAATGCCGTCAACTTTGAAAACGCCCGCGTGGAACGGGGCCGTCTGCTGCTGGGCCGGATCAGCGTCGGCGACGATGCCTGCATCAGCTCTTACGCGATTTTGGAAGGCAATACCAGCGTAGGCGCCTTCGGCCACCTGGAGGGACAATCGGCGCTGGCCGATGGCGTGAGCGTGCCGGCGGGCAGGGTCTGGACCGGTTCGCCCGCGCGCGACATCGGCCCCTACGACCGGGCCAGCCAGCCGCCGCGCCCCGCCGTCTCGCGCCTGCGCCTGACGGGCGAAACCCTGTTCTTCTGCTTCGGCATGGTCCTCATCGCCGTGCTGTTCTTCATGCCCGTCTTCCCCAGCTTCGTGCTGATCGACTGGTTCGACGAACGCGAAATGATGCCGTGGCTGCAGGGCCGCGACGTGACGACCCAGCTGGCCCGCTACTTCCTGCTGGCCTTCCCCGCCAGCGCCGTGCTGATCGTGCTGACCGCCCTGCTGTCGGCCGCCATCCGCTGGGGCGCGCTGCCCCGCCTGAAGCCGGGCAGCTCGCCCGTGCACAGCAATATCTATTGCGCCAAGTGGCTGGTCAGCCATATCCAGGAATCGAGCCTGAACGTGCTGCATGGCATTTACGCCACCGTCTACGCGCCGTACTGGTACCGCCTGCTGGGCGCCAAGGTGGGCAAAGGCGCCGAGATTTCCACGGCGCTGGGCGTGGTGCCCGACATGCTGACCCTGGGCGACGACACCTTCATCGCCGACGCCGTCATGCTGGGCGACGAGCAGATCGACGGCGGCTGGATGACCATGCGCCCCACCGTCATCTCGCACCGCAGCTTTGTCGGCAACGGCAGCTATATCCCGGACGGCACCGTGCTGCCAGAACACGTGCTGATCGGCGTGCACACGCATGCGCCGCGCAATGCGCAGATGCACAGCGGCGATACCTGGCTCGGTTCTCCCCCGATGCACCTGCCCGCGCGCGAACAGGTCAGCGGTTTTGCCGAGCACCTGACCTTCAAGCCATCCATCCTGCGCCGCCTGGGCCGCAGCCTGATCGAAGCCTTCCGCATCGTCGCGCCGCATGCGGTGGTGATCGCCGTCGGCTACACCCTGGTGCTGGACGTGATGCCGATCGCGGGCGCCGGGCGCTGGGGCGAAGTGGTGGGCGACCTGGCGATTGCCGGCATCGCCTACGGCATCGGCAACTTTTTGGTGGTGGTGCTGTTCAAGTGGCTGCTGCTGGGACGCTACCGCAAGCACGCGGCGCCCATGTGGACGCCGTTCGTGTGGATCTCCGAAGGCGTGACCAATCTGTATGAAGGGATCGCCGTGCCCAACTTCATGCGCTACCTGCGCGGCACGCCGTGGCTGCCGCTGGCCTTCCGCCTGTTCGGCTGCAAGATCGGCCGCGGCGTCTACATGGACACGACGGACATCACGGAATTCGACTGCGTGCATATCGGCGACTACAGCGAACTCAATGCGCTGACCTGCCCGCAGACGCATTTGTTCGAAGACCGCGTGATGAAGATCGACCACGTGGACATCGGCCGGCGCGTCTACATGGGCCCGCGCAGCTCCGTGCTGTACAGCGCCAAGGTGGGCGACAATGCGCGCCTGGGACCGTTGACCCTGGTGATGAAGGGTGAACATATCCCCGCCGGCAGCAACTGGGCCGGCTGCCCGGCGGCGCCTTTGCGTAGCTGATGGATTTTACCGTGCTGTGGGCGGGCGACGGCGTGCTGGTGATCGGCATCGTGCCGCCGCCGTCCCGTATGGCAGCGCGCACGCGCCTGCGCCAGGCCGTGCGCGAGGCGGCGGCGCAGTGGCTGAAGGTGGATATCGAATCGATTGCGGTGGAGTCGACGCCGGGCGATCCTCCCCGTTTGCTGCTGGCCGGCCGCGCGGCAGGTTTGTCATTGACCCACGATGAGGGCATCTCGCTGGCCGCCATCCATCTGCACGGCGCCGTCGGCATCGACGTGATGCGCGTACAGGACGTTCCCGACTGGGCGAATGTGGCGCGCGATTACCTGGGGCCGCAGGTGGCCGAGAAACTGGCCGCCTGCCCCGATGCACAGCGTCCGCTGCGGCTGGCGCAGGCGTGGACGGCGCGCGAGGCGGCGCTCAAGTACTCCGGCCTGCAACTGGCAGAGTGGAACGGGGCCGCGCCGACCTGCCGCTTGCAGGCTTTACCCTTGCCTGCCCCCTACGTGGCCAGCCTCGCCTATTAATCTTCCTTGTCATTTCCCGCCGCGCCGATCTGGACGAAAATCAGTTTTGCGATAATACTGACGAGCAGGCCCAGCACCCCGATCAATTCCAGCATGGTCTTTCCTTTGCAGTGACAGCAGAGCAATCCACTGTAGCCTGAACGCCGGGGCAAGGCCAATATCAAATCAGGTACTCTCCGATCTCGAAAAGGCATACGATTGATTTCCATCAGACAGTTCCGCTATTTTGTCGAAGTCGTCGATGCGGGCAGCTACTCGCGCGCGGCGGAAAAGCTGTATATCGCGCAGTCAGCCCTGAGCCGGCAGATCAAGGAGCTGGAAACCGAAGTACAGGCCTTGCTGCTGACGCGCGACGCGCGCCATATCGAACTGACGCCTGCCGGACAGGTCTTTTATGAACGGGCCAGGCGCATCCTCGACGACATCGATGAAACCGTGCGCCAGACGCGCCACGTGGGACAAGGCGCGCAAGGCATCATCCGCCTGCTGCATTCGAGCTCCGTCACCCTCACGCCCGCCATCGGCGCCGTGCTGAACCGCCTGCTGGCGCAGTTTCCCGGTGTTACGCTGGACGTGTCGAAAGGCTCGTCGGAAAACCAGGCGGCGGACATCGAGGAAGGCCGCGCCGACCTGGGCCTGGTGCGCCTGCCCACCCTGCGCAAGCATGCCAATATCGTCGTGCGCGAACTGTTTGCGGAAAAGCTGGTGGTGGCCGTGTCGTCGGCCTCGCCGCTGGCCGCGCTGCAGCGCACGACGATAGCCGCCCTGCGCGACGAAGCGTTCGTCTCGATTCCGCACAAGGACCGGGGCGGCCTCAGTTACCTGGTGGCGGGCCTGTGCCTGGCGCAGGGCTTCTTTCCGAAGGCGGCGCGCGCCCTGTCGCGCAAGACCTCGCAGCTGAACCTGATCGAGGCCAACATGGGCATCGCCATCGTCCCCGACAGCATGCGCCTGGTGGCGCCGCCCGGCGTGCGTTTCATTGCGCTGCCGGACGAGGAGTCGCATTGCGTCGTGGGCCTGATCTCGCCGCGCGCGGCGGGCGGCATGGTGGCCGCGTTTACAGAAGCGTTCGTGCGCGAGATGAACGCATTGGCAACGACGGATTAACCTTCCGCATACAGCGCCGCATCCACGTCGCGCACGGCCGCCATCAGCAGGGCCAGCTTCATGACATCGAGCTTGCCATCGGTGCGCACGCGCGAGCACAGGTCGATGCCGTAGGGCCGCACCTGGCGCAGCGCCTCCGTCACATTGTTGGCATCGAGGCCGCCAGCGAGGAAGACGGGGCGGGGACTGGCGCGCACGAAGCGCGCACTGACGGACCAGTCATGCGTGCGGCCCGTGCCGCCCAGTTCCGGGACCGGCGCGCCAGGGCGGCCGGAGTCAAGCAAAAAGGCATGCACATGGGGCGCGTAGGCGGGAATCAGCGCCAAAGCCTCGGGCCCTTCCACATGGATCACCTGCACGCGCCGCACATGCGGCAGCAGGCGCGCCAGTTCCTCGACTTCACGCGGGTCGATATGCCCGACAATCTGCACGGTGGACGGCTGCGTGGCGCGCACGTGTTCGGCGATGGCTTGCGCCGTCGTCTCGGACGTCAGCAGAAACGTGGCCACGGGTGGCGGCGTCCAGGCGGCGATCTGCGCGATGCACGCGTCGGGAATCGGACCGGGGCCGGACGGCATGGCGGCCACCAGGCCCAGCGCGTCGGCGCCGGCGGCAATGGCCAGTTGCGCTTCGTCGATGGAAGCGATGCAGCAGATCTTGATGCGGGTTCTCATGGCCTTGCGTGTTCAAATGAAATGATCAACATTACAACACAGGGCCGCGCGCGCGCCAAGACACGCGGTCAAGGCCGCGCACGATTGTGTGCCAGAATGGGGACATTTCTCACTTACCGACGATTCCATGGCCGACTACAAAAACCCCAGCTACGTGGCCCGCTCGATGCACCCGCGTTTCGATGAACTGACCTCGCCCGGCGAAGCCGTACCGTATTCGGGCATCTACCGCTGCGACGGCTGCGCGCACGAGATCGTGTCGACGGAAGGCCACATCATGCCGCCGCAAAACCACCACCAGCACAGCAGCGAGCAAGGTGCCATCCGCTGGCGCCTGATCGTCAGTCCGCGCTGATTGACAGGCGCCAGGCGGCGGACGATACTGGATTCATCCGGCATCGCCATTGGAATGTCACTGGAACACCAGCATGCGCATCGTCGATTTTGAAGTCCGCAAGGAGTGTCCGCCGCAGCTGTGCGACTGCGAACGCGAGCGCCTGCTCGACGATCCGCAGGCGGACCTGTCCATCCTGCGCCTGAACCTGACGGAAGAAAAGCGTTTGCTGGCGCACATCGAGGGCATCGCCACCTATGCACAGCTGCAAAAGCTGCAACTGCTGCTGAAGAGCAACCTGGGCGTGCAATTGCAGATCGCACCGGGCGGCGGCGAAGTGCGCACCGTGCGCGGCTTCCAGATCCGCCTGCTGGAACAACCGGGCCTGTGCCGCAAGACGCGCGCCGCCATCCCGGCCGCCGTGCGGCGCTGCCTGGCCGCGCATCCCGAGATCGCGTTTGCGATATTGAATGAAAACGATTTGCTCGGTGGGGTGTGAGCCGGGTAGCCGGGTAGGTCGGATTAGCGGAGCGTAATCCGACACCATTGTTGGCCTCGCAATGTCGGATTACGCGGTTCCCGCTAATCCGACCTACGCCGCTGACCCCGGTTTTACGCTGCGTGTATCTCGATCACTTTCCTGCCCTTGGCCTCACGCGCGCGCAACTGCCCGCAGCCGCCCTCCACGTCCTGCCCGGCCGAATCGCGCAATTTAGTCAGCACGCCGCGCGCGTGCAGGGCGGCGGCGATGGCGCGCGCCTTTTCCCAGCTGGGACGCTTGAACGGCAAGTCGTCGATGGTGTTATACGGGATCATGTTCAGCACCGCGTACTTGCCCTGCAAGAGCGCCACGATGCCATCCATCTCGTCCTCGCCATCGTTGACGCCTTCCATCAGGGTCCATTGGTACTGCACCGGGTAGCCGGTCAGGCGCGCATACGACTCGCCGAACGCCACCAGCTCGCGCGGAGAGAGCCTGGGCGCGCGCGGCAGCAGCTGTTCGCGCAGCGCCGGCTTGGTCGTGTGCAGGGACAGCGCCAGCGCCGGCTTGACCCTTCCTTGCGGCAGGCGCTCGAACGCGCGCGGGTCACCCACCGTGGAAAACACCAGGTTCTTGTGGCCGATATTGCCCTCGGTGCCCAGCAGCTCGATCGCTTCCATCACATTGTTCAGGTTATGCGCCGGTTCGCCCATGCCCATGAAGACGACTTTTTTCACGGGGCGCATGGTGCGCGCCAGTACCACCTGCGCCACGATCTCGCCGCTGGTCACTTGCCGGATCAAGCCGTCGCGGCCCGTCATGCAGAACTGGCAGCCGACGGCGCAACCGACCTGGCTCGACACGCACAGGCCGTCGCGCGGCAGCAGCACGCTTTCCACCGTCTGGCCGTCATGCAGTCCCACCAGCAGGCGCGCGGAACCGTCCGCGCCCGGATGGGTGCTGAGCAGTTTCAGCATGCCCTGCAATTCGAGGTCCAGCGCGGGCAAGGCCGCGCGCACGGGCAGCGGCAAGAAATCCTCGGCGCGGCGCCGGCCTTGGTCGTGCGGCTGCCCCTGGATCCAGTCGCGCAGCACGCGCTGTTCGTGCAGGGGCTTGGCACCCAAGGCGCGCAGGCGCTGGCGGAGATGATCGATTTGCATGGATTCTGAATAAAAAAACGGCGCGCTGGAATAAAGCCAGCGCGCCGTGTTACAGGTAAAAGCGTTACACCTTCTTGACGAACTCGGTTTTGAGGCTCATGGAACCGAAACCGTCGATCTTGCAGTCGATATCATGGTCGCTGTCGACCAGGCGGATGTTCTTGACCTTGGTGCCCATCTTGACGACACCGCCGCCGCCCTTCAATTTCAAGTCCTTGATGACGCTGACCGTGTCGCCGTCCTGCAGGATATTGCCGGCCGAATCGCGGTACACCTTGGCGCCCTCTTCCGCCGCTTCGCCAGCCGTGGCCGACCATTCATGCGCGCATTCAGGGCAGATCAACTGGCTGCCGTCTTCATACGTGAATTCGGATTTGCATTGCGGGCATGGTGGTAATGTGCTCATTTTTTTCTCTGTCTGGTGAACAGCGCGTGCTGTAAAAGCCGACATTATACTGCCTACGCCCCGCATCAGCTTGCTTTTTTCACCATCATTATCAAGGGCGGCGCACAATCTCGATGGTGCTGTGGACAATCTCCTCGTGGATGCCGATGCGCGCGCGCAGCTCGGCGCCTGTCAGCGCGGGGTCGCGGCTGACCACGGACAAGGCGCACGAATACAGCTGCTTGCCGACTCGCCACACGTGCAGGTCGACGATGCGCGGCGTGTCGCCGGCGCTTTCCACCTCCACGGCTTCGCGGATTTCATCCACCACGGGGTGGTCCATCTCGCGGTCCAGCAAGACCTTGCCCGTCTCGTGCATCAGCTTTTTCGCCCACAGCGCCACCAGCACGGCGCCGACGATGCCCATCACGGGGTCGAGCCAGCGCCAGCCATAAGCCCACGCGCCGCCCAGCGCAACGATGGCCAGCACGGACGTGGCGGCGTCGGCCAGCACGTGCAGGTACGCGGCCTTCATGTTCAGGTCTTCGCCATGGCCGTGGTGAGCATGATGGTCGTGATGCTCGTGGCCATGGTGGTGATCATGGTCGTGGTGGCCGCCGAGGATCAGCGCGCACACCAGGTTGACAGCCAAGCCGAAGGCTGCCACCGCCATCGCCTGCGGATAGTGGATGGGCTGCGGCGAGAACAGGCGCTCGAGCGAGGCCACCACCATCAGCACGGCCACGCCCAGCAGCAGGATGGCGCTGGTGTAGCCGGCCAGCACTTCGATCTTCCACGTGCCGAAGGCGAAGCGGGGGTCGCGCGCATAGCGGCGCGCGGCCGCATACGCAAACGCGGCCAGGCCGATGGCCAGCGCGTGCGAACTCATATGCCAGCCGTCGGCCAGCAGGGCCATGGAGTTGTACCACCAGCCGGCGACGATTTCCAGCACCATGGTGGCCAGGGTGATCCACATGACGATGCGCGCGCGGCGTTCCGCCTTGTCGCTGGAGCCGCCAAAGACGTGTTCGTGCTGCCAGGCGGAGAGGTCTTCATCGCGGGTTTGCATGTGCATGACGATCTCCTTATTTCAGATAGGTGCGCAGGATGCCCGCGATGTCGTCGGCGCCCCTGGCCCGCTCCTCGGCCGAAATGTCGGGACTGGCCACGTGCTCGCGCAAGTGTTCTTCGATCACTTCGGCCATCAGGCCATTGACGGCGCCGCGCACGGCGGCGATCAGCTGCAGCACTTCGCCGCAGTCGCGGCCCTCTTCCAGTCCCCGCTCCAGGCCTTCCACCTGGCCGCGGATGCGCTTCACGCGATTGAGCAGCCTGGTCTTGTTGTGCGCCGTGTGTCCCATGCTTCCACCTCGATAAATACTATAGGGGGGTATGCTATCAGAGAGAGCCGGGCGGCGCGATCTTTTGCAGCTTGCTGGCCAGCGAGGCATCGGACAATTCACCCAGGTGGGTGTCGATCAATCTCCCCTGCGCGTCGAAGAACAGCGTGGTGGGCAGAGCCGAGGAACCGGCCGCCTTGCCCAGCGCCGCCGCGCTGTCGAGCACCACATTGCGCAGGGTGACGCCGCTGCTGTCCAGGAAAGCGCTGGCCGCCGCCGCATCCTCGCGCTGGTTCGCATACACGAAGACGATATCAGCGCGCGCCTGCTGCGCGGCGGCCAGCACGGGCATTTCGCGCCGGCATGGCGGGCACCAGCTGGCCCACAGGTTGACCACCATCGGCTTGCCGCCGGCCAGCGCCGCCAGGGTCGTTGGCGCGCCGGCTAGCGCCTGCAGGGCCACGGCCGGCAAGGCCGCCGGCTTGTCATACGCCAGCCCCATCCCTGCGCTCAACACACCCCAGGCCAGCGCGCCCGACGCGACGCTGATGGCCAGGGGCCGGCGCATGGCCGCCATGGCGGGACGCCGGCAGCGCCACGCGGCGATGGCCAGCGCGGCGGCGATGCCGGCCGGCGCCAAAAACCCTCCGTCGCGGATATTCAAAATGGACCAGGGCGCCGCCAGATACTGTTCATGCCAGCGCAAGACGAACGCCACGCGCGCCGCCAGCAGGCCGGCGATCAGCAGGTCGGAAACGAGGGGGCCGGCGTCGGGCAGTTGGCGGTAGCGCCGCAGCCACCATGCCACGCCGTAGGCGACGCACAGGGAAAGGAACAGCAGGACCAGGCCCGTGGGCAAAGCCAGGGGGCCGATTTGCAGGGACAGCATGGGCGCTCTCTATCACGTCGAAGGGACGGCCATTGTGCCCCAAGCGGATTAAGCGTGCGTTAATCCGGCGTCAAGAAGCGCCCAGCGCTTCCTTGCGCACAAAATGCATGGCTTGCGGCTGGTCCACCAGCACGCACTGCTTGCCCGTGCGCCTGCAGTGGTCATGCACGCGCCAGTAGGCATCGTGGCTGACGCATCCCGTCTGGCAAATCACCAGGTCGGCCGCCACCAGACCCGCTTCCAGCGCCGCCACGTCGTCGGCGCCGTCGTCGCCACCCGCGTGGTGCAGGAAGCGCCCGCCAGCCTGCTCGACGGCCTGCTGCGCCATCAGCGCGCCGTCCGCCGCCTGACCCGCATCCTGGGTCAGATAGCTGCCCACATACAGCACGGCTTTTTCACGCACGTCGGCCTGCAAGCCTGGCGCGGGCAGCCACTGCAGGCGCAGCAACTCGCGCATCAAGTCCTGCACGCGCTCGCCGAGCCACTCGACCTTGCGCGCCAGCCGGGCGCGCGTCGGCAAGCCCGGCACGCTGGCCGCCAGATCGGCCAGGTCGTCGCGCGCCAGCGCCAGCTGCGTATCGCGGAGCACGACCTGCGCCCGCGCGCGCATCAATTCCGACTCCAGCTGCGCGATGCGCGCCGCCTGCGCGGCCAGCTGCGCACTGCAACGCGCCTGCGCCCGCCCATATTCGCCCATCAGCACGCGATGCTCATGCGCGATCGCGTCCTCGTTGCCATGCCTACTACCCATCATGCCCTCCTTCACCACCCGTGGCGCCCTGGCGCCAGCCCATGCTACCCCCATTGCTCGCATTATAAATGAGAATCATTATTATTTGCGCATGCACATGCGCGCAGCAGGGGTATGCGGTGGCCGCCAGCGTCACGCAGTCGGCGGGCAAGACAGCAGGCGCCGCCAGACGTCATCCTGCACTGCGCGCACATGCCGCAAGCCGTCGGGGCCACGATAGATGTCCAGCGTATTCAACGCGCCAGCTGCCCTGCGTCAAACCACTCAAGATATTCGCGGCGGCGTTGACGCCGGCACCTGCGCGCCTGCGTGCAACTGGCGCCAGAACGGCGCAGCGGGCCAGCGCTGCTCCCAGCCGTAATACTGCTGGCGCTGCGCCAGGTACTGCGCATGGCGCAGCGCCACCGTGTGCGCCACCGCGCCCAGGGTCGCATGGCCGGCGATGGCGCCAGCGGCCGCCATGCCATTGGCGAGCGCCTTGACGATGCCTTGCGAGGTGACGGGATCGAAGGCCGAAGCGGCGTCGCCGATGGCCAGCCAGCCGTCGCCATGCAGATGGTCGAGGCAGTAGGACGGCGCGGGGAAACTCTGCACGCCGCCGGCCAGCGGCACCGCGCCGCGGGCCAGCGTGGCCGTATTGGGCGCGGCCGCCAGCCATGCCAGCCAGTGGTCCGACTGCTGCAAGCGCCGCGCCTTGACGGTGGCAGCATCGCTGTAGAACGCCAGCAGCAAGGTGGCGTCGGGCAGATGGGCGCCATACCACCAGCCATGTTCGACCGCTTCCAGGTGCGTCAGGCCGGAGCGGGTGCCCTCTGGCGCGGCGAAGCGCATGGCCAGGCATACCAGCGGCAGCGTTTCGACCTTGCGGCTGCCGCGCTGGCGCGCGAAGACGGCGCGCGTGCCGCTGGCGTCGACCACCAGATCGGCATGAATGCGGACCGGGTGCGGATGCGCAGGATCGCCCAGCCTCAATTCCAGGGCAAAGCCGCCGCCTTGCGCCGGGGCCGACGCGGCCAGGCTGGCGCGCTCCAGCACTTCCGTCCCGCGCAAGCGCGCCTGGCGCGCCAGGAAGCGATTGAAGCGGGAACGCTCCAGATGCCAGCCGTGGCCCAGCGGATGCATCAGCGCGTCGTTGTAGCCGCGCTTGTCGCTGCCCCACCAGGAACAGCTGCCATGGCAAGGCGCGTGCGCCTCGGCGAAGAACTCCTGCGCGATGCCCAGCGCCTGGAACAGGCGGTTGGCTTCGGGCGGAATGCTCTCGCCGATGCGAAACGGCGTGTAGTCGCCCGCCTCGATGACGAGCACGTCGTGCACGCCATGCCGGGCCAGCGCCAGCGCGCAGGCGCAGCCGGCCGGGCCGCCGCCGATGATGGCGACCCGGTAGCGTTGCCGCGATGGCGCGTCAGGATGCTCTGCGGCCGCCGGCATCAGCGTTTCGGTTTCGGTTTCGGCCGGTACACCTTGTCGATGGCCGTGTTGCGCCAATACTCGACCAGATTGCTTTCATCGCTGTCGAACAGGCTCTCGACTTCCAGGTAGTAATCGTGGCAGATGTTCTGGTTGCCCTGCGCCTGCGCGATGGCCGTGCTTTGCACTACCACCCCGATACGCTGCCAGTTCAGCAGGAACTGCGCGCGATCCTGATAGCGCCCCACATGCATGGCCGGCCGGTCGATTTGTGCATCGGCGGGCGTGGTCGACGGCACGTCATCGGCCCGCGTGCCCTTGCCCCGCACGGAAAAGCGCGGCGTCGGCAAATCCGTGCCGCTGGCAACGACGTCGTCGTAGGTGTAGACGGCCACGGGCCGCTGCGCCGGCCAGGACGAGTACAGCAAGGTATTGATGCCATTGCCAGGGGTTGCCGTGGCCGCGTCGATCGCGTCCTGATTGTTCAGCAGCTGGCGCTCGGGCGGCGCTTCCGGCAAATGCGTGGCGCACGAGTTGTAATCCGTATGCCACGGCAGGGCCATGAACTTGGACAGGTCGCCCGGCTGCACCGCCTCGCCGCGCAGCGGCGTGTAGCCGCCCGTCAGAAAAGGCGCATTCTTGTGCGCCTTGCGGTAATCGAGGCGCTCACGGTTGATGCGGAACGGTCCGCCGCTGTCGTGGCGCTGCCATGCCTGCTGATACAGCCCGGGGTCGCGCACGATAAAACTCATTTCGATACCGGGACTGTAACGGCCGCCCAGGCAGTTGAACAGCACCGTGCGGTCCAGCGCCTCGCCGGGACCCGGCACGGCATCGCTGCCGGCCGGCGCATAGTGCTCGTGCGCCCACTGCTTCATGAAGAAATACTGCGCGCGCGTCAGCGTCAGCAGGCCGCTGCCCGCGTCACCGAGCGACAAGGGCATTTGCGGCGTCGCCGCCGGCAGGTCGGGCTGGTCCGGATCGCGGATGAAGTTCATGATGCGGTAGCCCTTCAAGCCGTCGGCCGTCATCTTGCCCAGCCGGTCATGCTCCTTGATCGCGCGCGGCGGCAGGCTGGTGGTCCACTTCTGCAGCGCGGCGGCGCGCAGGATCGGCTGCACATCGGTGCTGAAATCGCACTGGTAGCCGGCCTGGTAGCTGCCCTGCGCATAAATGGCGGGACGCAGCGCCATCTTTTCCAGCCAGGTGCAATACAGGTCGTCCCACAGCGACACCACGCTGGCCGTTTGCGGCGCATACGACGGGTCGCTGGAGATCACCCAGGCGCTGCCTTCGACGGCGCGGCTGCTGCCGTCGGCGAAGACCAGGCTGGCCGTGACGGGACCATCGGCCACGTCGTCGAACCAGTGATCGTTGTTGACATTGTCGCCCAGGCTGGCACTGGCCGAATAATGGCCTTGCGCGTCGAAGCCGCACGCCTTGCCATAGCCGCCCAGCACCAGCAGGCGGCCATTGTTTTCCGTCGTGATGGCGCCCAGCGACGCGATGATGGCGCCAGGGCCATGGCCATCCGCGCCAGGCGGCCCGCCGCGCGGAAACGACACGGGATAGTCGGGCAAGGCGCATACGGCGCCGCTGTCGGCATCCACGCAGGACGGCTCGGTGGCGGCGTCACACTGCACCAGCGCCTGGCGCGATGCCAGTACCGTGCGCGGCCCCGCGTCGATGACCAGCAGTGTGCGGCGCTGCAGCTCGTCGCCGATGAAGTTCTGGTTGCGCAGGTCCGGCGCGCGGCCATGCTCAAAGGGCGCGATGCCGTCGCCGCCCAGCCAGCTATTCGCCTTCTTGTTGGCCAGGTGCACGGTCCACACGATGTCCCGGACACGCTTGCCATCGACCATGCTGCCGATGGCCACTTCGACGGGCGTACCCTGCTTGCCGAGCGGGTACGTTTCAGTGCCCGCCGCGTCATCGAACGCATATTGAAAAATCCGGAAACGGGCCGCCTGCCGCTTGAGTTTCCCGCTGCCGTCGCGCAGTTCGGTACTGAGGATGGTCGTGTCTTCCGTGCCCGGGCGGATCGGCAAGCCTCCCGTGCAGGTCTTGCCGGGCAACTCCATGCCCGCCATGCTTTCCGGGCCGAGATAATATTCTTCGCTGTTGCCGACACGGGCGATGCCGATGGCCGGATGGATTCTTAACGCGGTGTATGCCATGCTGAACTCCTGGTAATCGAAGATGTCCGTGCCGCCAGGCACGCGAGGCTGCCGGACTTACGGCTGCATGCCGTCCCGGACCCACTGGTCGAACATGTCGATGCCTTCCTGCGGCATCGGCCCGTCGGGCGGCATGGGATGGGGCGCGGAGCGCACATACTCGCCCGGCTTGCCGTCCGGTTGCGGCAGGCGGTGCTCGGCGCTTACCCGCCACGTGCCGCTCGCACCGTCATAGTCGTAGCCATGCAGGGCCACCTGGATCTGGTAGTGAAAATCCTTGACGCTCGCATACTCGTTCAGGCGCAGCAGGCGCACGCCCGAGGACGAGGGGTTGTTCAGCTTGACCTTGTTCATGTCGGCGACATATTTGGAAAACAGGCCTTGCACATCGCGCTTGAAGCTTGTGGGCGCACTCATCATTTCACTCCTTCATAGCTGGGCTGTGGAGGCTGCCGGCGATCGACGATGGCGACCGACGGTGTGGAGAAATCGCTTTGCCGGATCAGGCCGCGCCCCTTGTCATTGGTGGTAATGGCCGTCGTGATGCGCCAGGTCTGGCCGCGCTTCTTGGGCACCAGGCTGTCGACGATGCCGGTGATATCGACGTCGATGGCGTAAGCCTTGTGCGCATGCGTGCCGGACAAGGCCCAATGACTGGTGCTGGTGATCAGGTAACGGTCGCGAAACTGCTTGTCGCCGAGCCGCACGGCCACGTTCGCAGGGTGCATATACACATCGGCCTGGAAACTGTAGTCTTCCATGGCATGGGCGCGCTCCAGGTGCAGGTTGGCGCGCTTGTCCCTGGCGACCGGCGCCCTGGCAATCGTATAGCTGCCGCTCAGGACGATGTCGGGCCGGGCCACCGTGCCATCGCTGGCCTCATCGCTCAAGAGGGCGGCGAACAGGCTTTTCTGGTTGTCGCCAAAGGCGAAACCGGCTTGCTGACGCTGGTCGATCAGCGCTTGCAAGTCCTTTTTCCGCACGAACTCGCCGCCATAGGTGGGCTGGAAGCCATACCCTTGCCTGATGGTGTCGAAGTAAATCCCGGCCTGCCCCATGTTCGCCGTATAGCTGCCCGAATCGCCGCGCTGGGGATCGCCATCGCCCGCATTCCAGCCGACGGGCCTGGCCAGGCCGGCATCCTGTTCGCTGCGCAGGAAGGTGCTGCGGCCACTGCCCCGGATGCCGCTGTCGCCATGCTCGTCCAGCCATTTTTCAAAGCTGTAATCGAGAAAATTATGGAAGGCGTAAAACAGCGGGTCCAGCCCTGCCGTGATGTTGTCGCCCATGTTGCCGCCCATGTAAAAGGCGTGCATGTGATTGTGGATGCGCGTTTCCAGGTTGCCACCACCGCCGCTGCCATACTCGTCGCCGCCGAAATCGTTCCAGTCCATGTAATAGATCTGGTAGCCCAGCAGGTTCGGCGAGGCCGTGGCCATGGAACTGTCGAGGCTACCCTTGATGCGGGTCGAGTCATACAGCGGCGAATCGACGTCCTCGAAGGCTTTCGGATAGCGCACGCCGCTGGGCTTGCGGGTGAAATTCCAGTACGGCAGCGCGACATTGCGCGTGCTCGGGCCCCGCTCGCCGTTCGGGTCGGCGGCCTGCAAGGCTTGCTCATAGAAATACAGCTGCGCCCGGTGCCATTGCAGGAAGGTATTTTTCTGGTGTTCGCACTCGCCCGGGAATTCCAGATGGGAATTTTCCTGCGTCGGCGGCTGGTCGAGGAAATAGGCGACATCGCAGCTGTTGCGCGACGGGTCGCTCAGCAGCCACTTCAAGCCCTCGCCAGGCAAGGACGCCTGGCGCTCATTGAACACATCGACGGAAGGACAGTTGTGCACCCAGGCTTGCCACAAAAAGCCGCGCCGATCATACACGTTTTCCTGGCTCTTGCGTTTCATCTCGCTCACCGCATGCTTGAATGCATCAAGCTCGGCAGGAGTGAGCTCATCGATGTTCTTGCGGTAGCGTACGACGCGCGCGCCGCCCTGCTCCGCCTGGGCCAGCAAGGCGGGGCTGCAACGGGCGACAGCCAGCGCGCCCGTGTCGGTGCCGGCCTGGACGCCGGCGCACGCCAGGCCAGCCAGCAGGGAAAAGGTCAAGGTTTTCATGCGTAACATGGGCAGATGCTCCAGAGACAGGTTAGGAGGGGCGCAAGCGCGGCAGTCGCGCTTGCGCCAGGAACGCTCAGTGGCCGTGTCCGCCCAAGTCGCCACCGCCCTTGCCATCCGGCAGCACTACCTTGACGTTTTGCATCATGCCCTGGTCTTCATGTTCGAGGATGTGGCAATGCAGCACGTATTCGCCGATGTAGCGCTGATAACGCGTGGCAATCTCGATCTTGTGGCCCTGCATCACCAGCAAGGTGTCTTTCCACGTGCCGATCAGATCCTTGTATTGCGCATCGACCGTGCCGCCGTCGGTGCGGGTGATGCCGATGATCTGGAAGGGGTTGACGTGGATATGGAAGGGATGGTTGCCATTCTTCGAAGCGAGCTCCCACATCTGCTCGGTACCCAGCACCAGCGTGTGGTCGACGCGGTGCGGGTCATACACGTACTTCATCTCGGGTGTCGGTGAGTCTTCAGGCTTGCCTTCCACCATGAAACGGGTCTTGCCGTCCACCGTGGCAATATTGAAGGTCGCATACTCTTTCGTCTTGCCGCGCATCGCATCTTTTGCCGCCTCGCTGAAACTGGCATGCGGGACGAACTTGCCGAGCTTGAGGCCATCGTCCAGGTCGCCAAGGATGGTGCTCTTCACGCTATCGGGCAACCGGGCGCCGGGCAAGCTCCTGACGGCATTGCGCAACTCGGCCAGCAGGAAATCGCGCGGCGACTCGCCCGCCCTGGCGCGGGCCGATGCCTTGGCGTTGGTCTTGGCGGCGATCACGCCGATCAGGCGCGTGTTGTTGACGTCATGCATGGTCGTCATGTTGTTGACGTTGGTTTCCGCATACACGCAATAGGCGCCCGCTTTCGGCAGCGAAAACAGGATATCGCTGCGGTAGCCCGGTTGCAGGTAGTTGAGCGTCTTGGGGATGATACGGTCGTGCGTCAAGCCGTCGCTGGCCACCTCGAACTGCGTGACGTCCTCGCCATCGCACAAGGCCATCACGTCCTTGTCCTGGTTGGCCACGCCGAGCGCCTGGAACAGCTTTTGCGGATCATTCGCGCGGCGGATGCGCAGCACCACGGACGCCTGGAAACCCGTGTCGATCAGGCGCCAGCGGTACAGGCGCTGCGTCTTCATCTTCAGCACCGGCTGTACCTTGCCGTTGACCGAGGTATAGCGGCCCGACTTCAGCCAGGCATTCGGATCTTCGACCTGATCGAAATCCTCGAGCACGCCCACCGCATCCTTGTCGCACGGCCTCGTCGGCGCCAGGCTGTTGCTGGGGCAGTCATACGGGATTTGCTGCAGCAGCATCACTTCGCCCGCGCTGCCGCCGCCATCATCGGGCTGGAATTGTTTCAGCATCACATCGAGGTCGCCATTCGCCGTCGCCGTCGGATAACGCTCGCCTTCGACCACCAGCGCCCCGGCCATGCCGCTGGCGACCTGCATCGCCGTCGCGCCATGCTGGTGCGGGTGATACCAGAACGTGCCGGCCGGATGATCGATGGGAATATTGTATTCATACTCGAAATCCACGCCAGGCTTGATCGATATCAGCACATTGTCGCTATTGCCCGCAGGCGACACCCACAGGCCGTGCGAATGCAGATTGGTGTCGTTGAAGCAGCCGCGCGGGCGCGGCGCATTGATATCGGTGGTCGCGCACTGCTCGGCCGGCAGCGGCTTCAAGCGATTATGCAGCTTGAAGCGCACGGTCTGCCCCGGCGCCATCACCACCGTGGGCGCCATGAAGGTGGCCGCATGCTCGTCGCGCCCATCGAGCGCCAGGCCGTCCGTCTGCTGGTACGAGCGCAGGCGCACCTTGTCATGCTTGCCCGTGGTCGGGTTATAGATGCTGCCGCTGGCATAGCGGATGTACAGGTCATACGACTTTTCAAACTCGTCGCGCCTGCTCGCCGCGCGGCTGGCGGGCCTGGCGCGCGCCTTCAGTGTCGGCGGCTCCTGCAGCAGCCGCAGCTCGAGTTTGGGCACGGCCTTCAGATTCAGGTCGAGATTCAGATTGACGTTGGTTTCCGCGGCGAACGCGGCACTGCAGGCGAACGGCATGGCGGCCAGGCACAGCAGCGCGTGCCTGCGGGCAAGACGAGAGGACATGACAACTCCTTGATTGGACTCGGCAATGGAAGCATGGCGGGGCATGCGTATTTTTTTATTGGTAACATTGCTATTATCCATAATGACAAAGAGTCAATACTCACACTAAGTCACTTGTTGTTTTTATTGCTGAGGGGGCACTGATTGTGGGCTGATGCGATGGGAGCGCTTGCCGCTAGTGCCTGAGATGAGGGGATGGCGTTGGCCGCTGCGCGGTGGTTGGAGGACTCAGAAATAAAAAGAAACGTCGAAGCGATTTTTAAAAATTGCCGACAAAGAGAGGAAGTATGACAAAAGTATTAAAAAATAAAGAAAAATACTTCGCACTATCGCCTGATCTTGCTGTGCTTCGTCCCTATCACATTTTTAACGAAGCAAAATTGACAACAATATGATTACACAAAGAGTTCTAACGTGCGAACCGCTTCTTGCTTTGACTCAACCTCGATTGGACGCACGTTATGTTGGCTCGCGAACCACTTGAATCTGTCATTTGCGTCGTTCGATATCCTGCGGAGCTCACCAGCCACGTCCAGAATCGGTTGCCTATTAATAATTAAGATTGCCTCAGTCTTGGAATCTATGAACTTCTGGGCAGTAATCAGTTCAAGAATTTTGCTTTCTGCTTCCCGCTCCATGTATCGCGCTTGCCCAATTGTCGCAGGCAGACTGGTGAACTGCACGAGCCACTTTTCGTAGGCATAGTCCAAAACGACGCGTCGAGTTCCTTCTGGCGAGAAGGCTCTGAAAAAACGCTTGCGCCGCTCTTTAATATCGATAGAAAATTCGGCTTGAACGGACCTCAGAAAAGCCAAAGTTGTCGCCGACGATCTACGACTGTTGGCATCCATATCGAGTAAATCATCAACATCTCCCAATGCTGATACCATCTGTACGGCACCCGACAAAACTTGCTCTTCGGAAAATGCTTTGATCAAGCGAGGTTTGCCGATCGTAAATCCACCAAACGGCGCGTCAAGCTCCTCCAGCGTGAGGCCTGCAGCGAGCCGCAAAGTCATGAAATCAGCTACATGACTCAAAATTCCATGCGCTGAGCTGCCGCGAGCAATGCCAAGCATTGCCTTCAAGCGCTTGAGGGGAAGAATGATATGTGCAGTTGGCGCCAAGTCCGACATCCCAGGCTCAGGCTCAATCGCAACAAGCGCAGTTATACGTTCCTCACTCCCAGTCATCGGCTCCCAATAGACTGGAGAAAACCTCGCTGAGATTCTCGGCACATCAAAGTTTAGTCCGTATTCGATGTCCATAAATTTTCAGCGCTAGGTTGTTCAATGCGAGCTTGAATATGCTGCGCAAGTGCTGGCAAGCGTAGTTCAATTGCCGTCAAGAGTATAGCAGTGGTGGCAAAAATTTCTTGTATTTTCATATCTCCATGAAGCCATTTTCTTGACTCCGCAGACAATATGGACAGCTCCGCTTTGTGTCGTGAAAATTCGTTCGCTTGATCTGAGATGCCGTGATTACCGCGATGCCGATCAACCATTTGTGCCGCAAGAATATTGCATTTCGCATTAAAATTAACTAGTGCAGAACGCAAGTCGATGTCATCTGGATTTTTGCTAAAAAGGCCAACCGACATAAGTGCTCGATCATGATCAAATAGCCACCAGTTCGCCCCATCGAAGAGTGCATTTTGGTAATGCCGATCCTCATTTGCTACTAGTTCATCCCAAGCCGCACCACTGGGGCCAGCTTCGCTGGCACAAAGCTTACTCCAAACGAACTCTTCTGCTGCTGGATTGTTAGACGTTGCTTGAGCGAAGTAGGAATCAGGATTCTTGTATTCGCTCCCAATAAGCAAGATATGCTCACCTTTGATCGAGATCGGCAAAGTCGGTAAAAATTTACGAGGAGCAACTACCAATGCAGGCGCCGGAACTGGGAGCTTCAGACACTGCGCAGCCAAAGCACACGCAAGTTCTATGCTAAGAGAAAGATGACCATCAAGCCATTTAATGATCATCGGTTGTGCTCTCGGCATTGATGGCGTTGCTACTTGCGCACGCCAAACTGGATGGGTATGCGCCCCCTCAAGCTTGCTTGCTTCCGATATCAATGCATACACCTGCACTTGCTCCCCAACCTTAGATTGGCGTTTTGCATTTTTTTTCATTTTATGTCTTCAATTGCTCAGTTTGAGCGCATGCGACCTTTGCACGTCGTAATCGCCTCACCAAGCATCCATGACGCAAGAATCCGCGACGTTTCTTAAAACTGTACGCGGCATCACCGCATTAGCGTTTACGCCTATTTGAGCGCACATGATTATATGGAAATTATCAAAAATAAATCTATCCAAATGTTGCAAAATTCCGTTAATTAAACCACAACCTAGCCATATCACTTAACTTTATTGAATTTAGATATCTGATACACAACTAGACATTCAACACATACAGGTCACATTCAGGAAAAATCTGACAAACACAATGCCACCACAATGTATGAGGAAGCATTGCATCTATTCAACCTCGGGCAAAGAGTGAAAAACTCAATGGAGAGAACGTTAAGCACTGAGTGGGGATTGGTGATGTGGAGGGGGCGCTTGCCGCCAGTGCCTGAGATGAGGGGACGGCGTTGGCCGCTGCGCGGCCAACGTGCCGCGCGCAGCGCGGTGATTGGGCGATTCGGAGCGCCTTGCGCGAGTACGCGCAAGGCTTCGAATCCCACACGCAAAGCGCGCAGGCGCTTTGCTCGTCTCCGCAAGGCGGAAATGAAAAAACCCGCCGAAGCGGGTTTTTAGAAATACTGGCGGAGACAGTGTCCGTAGAACACCCCTATGAAATGCGACTCACTTTTGAGCGCTACCCCCCTGCCTACCCCCCTAGAACGACTGGGGTGGAAAGGTTGTTAGTCAATGGCAAAGTGAATCGCCAGGAGTCTGCCAGACAACCGCGAACTGAATCGCCACGACAATCGTAGACACTCCTGAGCCATAATCATGGGCACAAGGAGAAGGTATGAGCGGAAAGCGGTACACGGAGGAATTCAAAATTGCTGCGGTCAAGCAAGTAGCGCAGCGCGAGTACCCGGTTAGCGAAGTCGCAGAGCGGCTTGGCGTGAGCATCCATAGCCTTTACGCCTGGGTGAAACGCTATGGCGTTCCGGAGGAAGAGCGCAAGACAGTTGATGTCCAGACCGACGACGTGCGGCGCCTGAAAGCCGAGCTCAAGCGCGTCACTGAGGAGCGCGACATTTTGAAAAAGGCCGCGGTGTACTTTGCCAAGACGTCCGCGTAAAGTACACCTTAATTGTTGCGTTACAGGACCAATTCCCGGTGCGTGTTTGCGGGCGACCAGCGAGACGGTCATGCCCGGTTCGTATGTC
Source organism: Janthinobacterium sp. PSRC1-1 (assembly GCF_049897525.1). NCBI lineage: Bacteria > Pseudomonadati > Pseudomonadota > Betaproteobacteria > Burkholderiales > Oxalobacteraceae > Janthinobacterium > Janthinobacterium sp. PSRC1-1. The sequence continues at coordinate 22,522 of NZ_JAFCWK010000009.1, read as the reverse complement.
TCACGCACCAGCGCCGCCTTCTCATCGGCTGACCAGCGCCTGCGGCGCTCCTGGCTAATCGTTACAACCTCGATTGTTTGCTTGTTCCTAGTCATATGCACAGTCCTATTCCTATCCGTAAGAATAGCGCATAGGCTGCGTCCGGTGAATCAGGGGGCTATTTCAGCAGATCGAGAAATTTCTCACGTCGTCATTTGCAATCGATTTTGACGTCGTTCTGCCCGACAAATTTTCCCTTGCGAGAAGTGATAACACAGACATTGGTGGCATCCGGTAATTGACGAGCGAGTGTCACTTGGTCAGCCTCGCCGTAGGTGCACGCCAACCATTTCCCATTAGGGAATTTTCCATCGATTTTGTAGGTGGATTCTGTTCCCTTCTTGCCATGTCGTTCCGTATCGCTTATGAGCTCGCCGAGCATTTCGGGTGGACCGCTCATCGGAGCGGCTCCGTGCAAATACAGCGGCGCGCTTACAAAGGTTTGCCAGCCTGCCGGGGTATCCCTCAGCTGTACCGACTTCTCTGAAATCGACGTGGGGCACTCCAGGACTGGAGGCGAAGCGAATACAGGTGGCGCCACCGCGAGCATAAGGGCTAGCGCGCAGCTGGCCGCCGATGCTACGCGGCGGACCAAATCTGGGTTTCTCTGTTGGTTCATGGGCATTACTCGATAACGAAAAAAGCATCGGCGTTGTTACTCGGATGGTTGAAATTGCCTTTTTTATCTTTGCCCAAAGACTGCAAGAGGCGCACTGAGATTTTTGTTTTTCCGGCCGCCTTCCATTGGTCTGCGACATAAATACCGTTGACGCCTTGGCGTATGTACAGGGCAGCGTGATTACCATGCCGATGGTTAGGATACCTGCCGTTGACGAAGGTCGCGATGGCCGTTCCGGCGCGCAACGTCGCGTTGCCTACAACGGCTTCACCTTGTCGCCAATGTGGTGTTGTGGGTGCTCCGGCATACTCTTGAACGAGCGCGACACATTGGTGGCTGCCTATCACGGGCTGACCTTTGAGCAACGACGCATTAGGATAAACGTAAGACATTCCGCCCTCCTGAGAATTGGGAATGTCTTGAATTTACGGCAATGAGAACTCAGCTCTTTGAACATAAACAAAAATTAGCGCTCTCAGGTGGAGGCCTTTGACCGACATCAAGCACATGCACTGAAAACCGCTTACGTCTATCAGCAGACCTGATGTCTTGAGGGTACCCCCCCCCCCCCCCCATTTCTAGAGCGCGCTAAAAGAACACGTTGAGCACGAAGTGCGAATAAGCAGGTGTGAAGTTAGCTAACCGGCCCGCCGGTTAGCTAACTTCACCTATCCTGCCCCGCTTCGCGCAGCGACTGAACCACTAAAATCGTCGGACGCAACGTCGACCAAACCCCTTTTTTGGCACGGTTGAAAGCAAATAAGGCCTTATAAGGCCTTATTTGTGCCATATCTGCTTTCAACCGTGGCATTTCAGGCTTTAACCGTGTCAGATTTGTGGTTCAACCGTGGCAGATTTGTGGTTTAACCGTGCAAGTTCCGCACGACATGAGGGCGATTAAATACCATAAAGAATCCTGTGCTGAACAACTGCGTGCCTGGCTCAAACGCCACCATCAGCGAAGCGCGGCCAGGAGCTCGTCGCATTTCTGGCCTTCAGCGACGATACCCGCAGCAACAATCAACTGGTGACGCCAGGACGGCGATCCGGTCTGCGCCAGTGCCGCCGTGCTGGTACCGATCCTGCCTCGCCCTTGAAGAGAAACACGTCCCAAGTGACTCCTTCCTCCACGCCAGAGTACCTTGGCGCGCCAACGCTCAACGAGGCGCGCTTCAGCGGCCTGCCTGAAGTGTCGGCAAGCAGCGGAAAATGGCGTAGCAGGATCTAAGCAAGCGCCAAGGAAGACACCTTCCTGGCCTCCGTAAGACTCCAGGGCCGCTTGCAGGCCTGGTTCAGGAACGCGTGCCAGCACGGGATGCGGACAGTGGCTGCAAGGCGCCTGAACACGCATGCCAGTCCTCAGCCCGCGCAAGGATACTCCATGGGGCATGCCATCACACGACAGACGGTGCGGGATTGGTGCAAAAGTCAGACCATGCCTGCATCAGCACGATACGCTTGTCGAACAAGTCGCCGCGCCGGTAGGCCGCTTCCACCCTGTCCGGCAAGCGGTGCGCCAGCGCATGCTCGCATACCTCACGTGAAAAGGCATTGGCCGCCGCCTCGGCGCACCAGTCACGGAAGGAAGAACGGAAACCGTGCACGGTGATGTCGTCAAACTGCATGCGGCGCAAGACTGCCGTCAAACTCATGTCCGACAACTGCGTGCCATGCTTGCGACCTGAAAAGATGATGTCCCCCTGACGCGGCAGTGCGCGCAGCAGCGCAAGCGCCCCACCAGAGAGCGGCACGCGATGCTCCTTGCCTGCCTTCATGCGCTGCGCTGGAATCGTCCACAGCGCCGCCTCCAGGTCAATCTCCGGCCAACGCGCACCCCTGACCTCTCCTGAGCGCGCAGCCGTCAGGATGGCAAACGCCAGCGCCCTGGCAGCAATCCCTTCCTGACCCGATAAGGCGGCCATGAATCTGCCGATCTCTTGCCACGGCAGGGCCGGTCGGTTTTTCACTGGAGAAACCTTGTTCGGATTGGCCAGCAGATTTTCCAGATGGCCTTTCCAGCGCGCCGGATTTTCTCCCTGACGAAAGCCGCTGACCGTTGCCCAGTCGAGTATGCATTCGATTCTGCCGCGTATGCGCGTTGCCGTCTCCGTCTTTGACAACCAGATTGCATCGAGCACCTTGACGACCAGGTCGGTCTCGATCGCCGCGACAGGCAGCGGCCCCACCAATGGGAACACATAGGCGGCCAGGGTGTTTTCCCACTGCGCCACATGTTTGGCATTTCTCCAGCCATGCCGGTGCGCCGCGATATACGACGCCGCACACTGTTCAAAGGTCATTTGACGCGCACGCGCCAGCATCCCGGCCTGTTTTTCCTGGCGGCGCATTGCCAGCGGATCGCGCCCTTCGCTCAGCAGCAAACGGCATTGCCGCGCCTTTTTGCGCGCCTCGACCAGATCGACTGCCAGACAAGACCCCAGCCCCATTTCGTGACGCCTGCCAGCTACGCTATAACGAAACAGCCAGCTCCTGGCGCCAGCGCCGGATACTTGCAGCACCAGGCCGCCGCCATCTCCGTAATACCCTGGCTCCCTGGCGCGACCGACGGCCAGCGCCGACAGCTTGTTCATCCTGATTGTCATGACACCACTCCCGCATTGCGAGAACCCGTACTAATTTTAGCGCGCGATCAAGCGCGTGCTGGCAACGACACTTGATCCCGCGCAAGGCCAGTTGCGGCAACAGCCGGGACATAACAGGATCGGTGACGTACGCTTGAAGGCAGCGCACACAGCCATTGCTACCCCCCAGCCTACCCCCCAGCAGATGCAGGATTGACGCGGCAGGCGGCGGACGCTGGCGGATGGATTTACGTGGTTTCTCCTATGAGGAGCGGAAATGAAAAAACCCGCCGAAGCGGGTTTTTAGAAATACTGGCGGAGACGGTGGGATTCGAACCCACGATACAGGTATAAGCCGTATGCATCCTTAGCAGGGATGTGCCTTCGGCCACTCGGCCACGTCTCCTAGCTGATTACTCAACTATGTCTCTGTAGCTAACTGCGCTGCAGCGACGAACGTCATAATATCGATTGCCCCCCCTTTGGTCAAGGGCGTGGGGCAATATTTTTAGATATTTAAGCTTTTTCCAGCTCGAACGCTTTATGCAGCGCGCGCACGGCCAGTTCCATGTACTTTTCATCGATCAGCACGGAGATCTTGATTTCGGAAGTGGAGATCATCATGATGTTGATGCCCTCTTCCGACAGGGTACGGAACATTTGCGATGCCACGCCAACATGGCTGCGCATGCCCACGCCGACGACGGACAGTTTCGACACTTTCGCGTCGCCCGTGATGCTGGCCGCGCCCAGCGATTCGCGGTTCGCTTCCAGCACGGCCAGCGCGCGCGTGTATTCGCCGCGCGAGACGGTGAAGGTGAAGTCCGTTTTACCGTCGACCGACTGATTCTGTATGATCATGTCGACTTCGATGTTCGCGTCCGCCACCGGTCCCAGGATGTGGTACGCCACGCCTGGGCGGTCGGGCACGCCGAGCACGGTGATTTTGGCTTCATCGCGGTTGAAGGCGATGCCGGAGATGACTGCTTGTTCCATGTTTGTATCTTCCTCAAACGAAATCAGGGTGCCTGAATTGGCTTCTATTTCCAGCGGCAACATCGGGTCGGTCAGCGACGACAGCACGCGCGTGGGCACGCGGTAGTTGCCGGCAAATTCCACCGAGCGCGTTTGCAGCACTTTGGAACCCAGCGAAGCCAGTTCCAGCATTTCTTCAAAGGTGATGGTCTTCAGGCGGCGCGCCTCGGAGACCACGCGCGGGTCGGTCGTGTAGACGCCGTCGACGTCCGTGAAGATCAGGCACTCGGCCGCCTTCATGGCGGCGGCGATCGCCACGGCCGAGGTGTCCGAACCGCCGCGGCCCAGGGTCGCGATATTGTCGTGTTCGTCGACGCCCTGGAAACCGGTAATGATGACAATCTTGCCCGCATCGAGGTCGCGTTTGACTTTTTCGTCATCGATCGACTGGATGCGTGCCTTGGTAAAGGCGGAATCGGTCTTGATCGCGACTTGCCAGCCAGCATAGGATACGGCTTGTTTGCCGATCGCCAGCAGTGCCATCGACAATAGGCCGACGGACACCTGTTCGCCTGTCGAGGCGATCATGTCAAGTTCACGGGGATCGGGTTGATCCATGATTTCCTTGGCCAGTCCAATCAGGCGGTTCGTTTCGCCCGACATGGCCGATGGCACCACCACGATTTGATGCCCAGCGTCGTGCCACTTGGCAACGCGCTTGGCGACATTCTTGATACGGTCAGTCGAGCCCATCGACGTACCGCCATATTTGTGGACGATTAAAGCCATAAGAGTGAAGTTTCCGCTCAAGAAGAATAAAAAAGGAGGGCTTTACTCTACATGCCGCAATGCAAAATAACAAGCTAAAAAGCGCATTAGCTCATACCGATTGCGCATATGGAAATAACCAATCCATGCAGTCCAGCCGGCTTGAACAGCCACTTGCCGGCCACCCCGAGAGTGGCCGTGGCGGCGGCCCTTACGCTCAGCAGGAGAGCCAGCGCAAGGCGACGCGGGGACGGTCCAGCAGACTCAGGCAATGGCAATCGAGGCCGATACCGGCCGCATACAGCAATTGTTGCGCCGCACAGACAAGTGGCAGGCGTTCGCGCTCCCAGGCGGGCACGTCGAACGCCTGATAATGGTATTTCAAGCTCTTGGTGGGACGGTTCAAGGCCAGCTTCAGGCGCTCGCCGCCCTGGCGGAAGTCGATCGTCAAGGTTTGAGATTGCAACCAGGCAATATCGATGCCCTGGCCGCCCGCTTCCACCGCATCGAAATGCAGCACGCCGCCATACGCGGGAAAGGCCAGGCTGGCCTCGCCTTTCCATGCGAACTCCTGGCCGGCTTTTTCCAGGCCGGGAATGCCCGCGTCGTCACGCTCGCGCATCCCGGCCAGGTCATTGAGCTTCGGCGTCAGATATAAACGGTCGCGGTGGCGCCGCACATGGCATTCGGGATGCGTGACCAGCAGTTGCGCATCGGGCCGCGCCTCGAGCAATTGCGCCAGCATTTCCGCCAGCCACGCCGTCGACGGCATGCGCAAGCCGCGCGTGCCGAACCAATGGCGCAGCAGGTTGTAGCAGCGGTCCGCGCTCAGCGCGCGCAACTTGGCCAGCTCGATGCACTCGCCATCGAGACAAGCGGCCAGATCCTGTGTCGCCAGTTCCGTCAGCAGGCGCTGCGCCGATTGCGCGTGCTGGGCGCTGCGGGCGAAGCGCTCCTGGAAGCCGGGAAACGCCTGCGCCAGCACAGGCATCACCTGGTGCCGCAGAGCATTGCGGGCAAAGCGGGGATCGTCGTTCGACTCGTCGTGGATGTGTGCGATCGCATGTTGCGCCACATACGCTTCGAGCTGTTTGCGCGACACCGACAGCAGCGGACGCGCCATCACCAGGTCCGGGTTGCCCAGCAGCTCGGGCGCGCTGTTGGCGCCATCCATGCCGGACAGGCCCGCCGTGCCCGAGCCGCGCAGCAATTGCAGCAGCACCGTCTCGGCCTGGTCGTCCTGGTGGTGGGCTGTGAGCAGCAGGCGCACGCCTTGCGCCGCGCACAGCTCGCCCAGAGCCGCGTAGCGGCGCTTGCGGGCCGCCTCTTCCGTGCCCGTCTTGGCATTTTTTTCCAGGGTGACACGGCGTGCCTCGAAGGCGATGCCCAGGCCGGCGCACAACTGCGCGCAGTGGGCCAGCCAGGCATCCGCATTCGGGCTCAGGCCGTGGTGCACGTGAAACGCGTGCAAGGTCACGCCGTGCTCCTGCGCCCAGGCATGCGCCAGGTGCAGCAGGGCCGCGGAATCGAGGCCGCCGCTCAGGGCGATGCCGACGGGACTGCCGGCTGGCGGCACGCAGGTTTCCAGCGCGCGGGCGAAGATGTCGGCGACGGTGGCGGTTTGTTGCTTTTTCAATCAGGACTCCGGGAATGCAAAGAGGGACAGGCTGCTAAACGGATGGTGTCGTTTAGCGGACTGTCCCTGGTGTGTTCTACTGTCTTGTCGGCTTACGTCATGTCGGCTTACGCTGCGCTAAGCCGACCTACGCCGACCTGCACTGACCGGCGATGGCTTACTCGCTCGGCGTGGTTTCCTTGAACTTGCCGTAGCTCAGCAGTTTCTCGTGGCGCGCGGCCAGCAGGTCCTTGGTTTTCATGCCGTGGAACTGGCGCAGGGTGTCGGCCAGTGCGCGTTTCAGCAAGGTCGCCATCTGCTTCGGATCGCGGTGGGCGCCGCCCAGCGGTTCGTTGATGATCTTGTCGATCAGGCCCATGGCTTTCAGGCGGTGCGCCGTCAAGCCCAGCGCTTCGGCCGCGTCGGAAGCGCGCTCGGCGCTCTTCCACAGGATCGAGGCGCAGCCTTCCGGCGAAATCACGGCGTAGGTCGAGTACTGCAGCATCAGCACGGCATCGCCCACGGCAATCGCCAGCGCGCCGCCGGAACCGCCTTCACCGATGATGGTGGCGATCAGCGGCACTTTCAGTTCGGCCATCACGTACAGGTTGTGGCCGATCGCTTCCGACTGGCCGCGCTCTTCCGCGTCGATGCCGGGGAAGGCGCCTGGCGTGTCAACGAAGGTGAAGATGGGCAAGTTGAATTTTTCAGCCACTTTCATCAGGCGCATGGCCTTGCGGTAGCCTTCCGGCTTCGGCATGCCGAAATTGCGCAGGGCGCGCTCTTTCGTGTCGCGGCCCTTCTGGTGGCCGATGACCATGCACGGCTGGCCGTTGAAGCGGGCCAGGCCGCCGACGACGGACAGATCGTCCGCGTAGCTGCGGTCGCCATGCAATTCATGGAAATCGGTAAAGATTTCATTCACGTAATCCATGGTGTAGGGGCGCTGCGGGTGGCGCGCGATCTGCGCCACTTGCCACGGCGTCAGCTTGGCGTAGATATCCTTGGTCAGCTGCTGGCTCTTCTTGGCCAGGCGGTCGATCTCTTCCGAGATGTCGACGGCCGAATCGTCTTGCACGAAGCGCAACTCTTCGATCTTGGAATCGAGTTCCGCGATCGGCTGTTCAAAATTGAGGAAAGTCGTTTTAGTCATTGTACCTCCAGGTTTTACCGGCCACGGCGCCAGGGCGCGCGGCGTCATCTATGTTTATTTTACCGTACCGGCTGCTGCGCCGGGGGCTGCATCGGGTGCGGCAGGGGCGGCTGCAGGGTCGAGACTACGCCACAAATACCACGTCGCCACGGTGCGCCACGGTTCCCAATTGGCGGAAACCTCGCGCGCATCGCTGCGGGAAACTGGTTCACCGGAGAAATAATTGACGCTGATGCCCTGGATCAAACCGGGGTCGTCGAGCGGCAAGACATTCGGCCGTAGCAGATTAAATATCAAAAACATCTCGGCTGTCCAGCGGCCGATGCCGCGGATCTGCACCAGTTCGGCGATGACGGCTTCGTCATCCATCTGGTCCCACTGGCTCGCGTGCACGCGCTTGGCCTTGAAATGGTCGGCCAGGTCGAGGATGTATTCAGTCTTGCGTTTGGACAAGCCGCAGGCCGACAGTTGCTCGGCGCCCGCCTTCAGCACTTGCGAGGGCGTGCATTTCGGGCAAGCGGCCAGCAGCTTTTTCCAGGCGGCATCCGCCGCCTTGGGCGTGATCTGCTGCCCCACCAGCGAACGGGCCAGGGTGGTAAACGGGTCGCTATGGCCGACCAGGTGCAGGTCGCCAAATTGCGGGATGAGCTTTTTCATGATGCGGTCGCGCTTCATCAGCTCGATCTTCGCCTCTTCCCAGTAGTGCGGCACCTGGATCACTTGCGCCAAGTCCGTCACCTTGGGGGCTTCCCCGTTTTCCCTGGACGTTGGCATCATGCGCGGCGCCAGTTGGTCGAGCCGTCAGGCTTGTCTTCAAGAATAATGCCCGCCGCCAACAGTTCGGCGCGGATCTTGTCGGACTGCGCAAAGTCGCGCGCCTTTTTCGCCGCACTGCGCGCCGCGATGGCCGCTTCGATGCCGGCCGCCTCGTCCTGCCCACCGGCGGCGGCGCCGACGGTCGCTTGCAGGAATTGCTGCGGCGTGCGTTCCAGCAAGCCAAATACGCCTGCCAGGCCCTTCAATTGACGCGCCAGCGCCGGCGACTTGCTCTTGTTGACTTCCGTCGCCAGGTCGAACAGGGCGGCCACGGCCAGCGGCGTGTTGAAATCGTCATCCATGGCGTCGGCCACGCGCACGGCATGCGCTTCGCTCCAGTCGATGGCGCCCTCTTCCACCGCCACGTCGGCCAGCGCCGTGTAAAGGCGCGTCAGGGACAGGCGCGCATCATCGAGGTGCACGTCCGAGTAATTCAGGGGGCTGCGGTAGTGCGCGCGCAGGATGAAGAAGCGGATCACTTCGGCATCGAACTTTTGCAGCACTTCGCGGATGGTGAAGAAGTTGCCGAGCGACTTGGACATTTTTTCATTGTCCAGGCGCACGAAACCATTATGTATCCAGTAATTCACGCTGGTATGGCCGAACGCGCCTTCGGATTGGGCGATCTCGTTTTCGTGGTGCGGGAATTGCAAGTCCGCGCCGCCGCCATGGATGTCGAACTGTTCACCGAGCAAGGCGCAGGACATGGCCGAACACTCGATATGCCAGCCCGGGCGGCCGCGGCCCCACTTCGAATCCCATTTGACTTCTTCCGGCTCGGACTCTTTCGACGACTTCCACAGCACGAAGTCGAGCGGATCGCGCTTGCCCGTGTTCACGTCGACGCGCTCGCCCGCGCGCAGGTCGTCGAGCGACTTGCCCGACAGCTTGCCGTAGTGGGGGAAGTTGCGCACAGCGTAATTGACGTCGCCGTCAAGACCCTGGTAGGCCAGGTCCTTCGCTTCGAGCTGTTCGATCAGGCGCAGCATCTGCGGCACGTACTCGGTGGCGCGCGGCGTGTGGTCGGGCGTCAAAATGCCCAGCGCGGCCGTGTCTTCATCCATGTACTGCGTGAAACGCGTCGTCAGCTGGGAAATCGTCTCGCCGTTTTCCACGGCGCGGCGAATGATCTTGTCGTCGATATCCGTAATGTTGCGCACGTAGGTGACGTCGAAACCGGAGGCTTTCAGCCAGCGGTAGATGACGTCGAACGCCATCATCATGCGCGCATGGCCGATATGGCAATAATCGTAGATGGTCATGCCGCAGACGTACATGCGTACCTTGCCAGCTTCCATCGGGACGAATACCTGCTTCTCGCGAGCCAGGGTGTTGTAAATCTTTAGATTGCTCATCGTACTTTGCAAGTGGAGCGGCCACCAGCCTGGCAAAACGACAGACAGGCGCGGACACCGGGGGTGCCGCGCCACTGAACTGCCGTGTGCGCCAAGACTGGTCGAGCCGCTATAGTGTTGTTCTTGTTTGTTAGAATTAGGGCGTTAGCGGTCAAGTATAACATTGATAAAAACCATACTGGCCCGATATGGATCAGGTTTTTACGATGTTCAACCGAAACTCACTTCTTTTAGCACTAAAGCAAGTTTAGAGAAAAATAACGATCAAGGACACCTTCATGCAAGAAATCAAATCGAAACGCCTGTCTTTCCTGGCGCGCTTTTGCACCCTGTTTGCCGGCCTCACCCTGGGCAGCGCCGTCGTGGCAGCCGCCCCCGCAAGCCCTTCGGCTGCCCTCGACCCCACGCCGCACGTGGCGCTGAAAACCAGCATTGGTGAGATCGTGCTGGAACTGGACCAGGAAAAAGCGCCGCAAAGCGTGGCCAATTTCTTGCAGTATGTCAACAGCGGTTACTACAAGGGCACGGTATTTCACCGCGTCATCGACGGCTTCATGATACAGGGCGGCGGCTTCGACAAGAACATGAAGCAAAAAGCCACCAAGGCGCCGATCAAAAATGAGGCGCAAAACGGCTTGCAGAACGTCACCTACAGCATCGCCATGGCGCGCACGGGCGACCCGCATTCGGCCACCGCGCAGTTCTTCATCAACGTGAACAATAACGGCGCGCTCGACTACCCTGGCCGCGACGGCTTCGGCTACACGGTGTTCGGCAAAGTCATCAAAGGCATGGACGTGGTCGACAAGATCAAGGCCGTGCCCGTGGCGGACAAGGGACCGCACCAGAACGTGCCCGTCACGCCTGTCGTGATCGAATCGGTGACTTTACTCAAATCCGCGCCCGCAAAACTGTAAAATAGCGTTTTTGCGGCCCTGAAGCACGGGGGCCGTCGAATCATTCTTCATCTAATTTATTAAGGATCATCATGACCTCCGTCATCATCACCACCAATCTGGGCAAGATCACCGCTGAACTGGACGCCGAAAAAGCGCCGAAAACGGTTGCCAACTTCCTCGCCTACATGCAAGCCGGCCACTACGACAACACGATTTTCCACCGCGTCATCGACGGCTTCATGATCCAGGGCGGCGGTTTCGAGCCAGGCATGAAACAAAAGCCTGCCGACACCACCGTGGAAAACGAAGCCAAGAACGGCTTGAAAAACGATACCTACACCCTGGCCATGGCCCGCACGTCGGACCCGCACTCGGCATCGGCCCAGTTCTTCATCAACATCAAGAACAACAGCTTCCTCGACTACCCAGGCCAGGACGGCTGGGGCTACGCCGTGTTCGGTAAAGTCACCGAAGGCAAGGAAGTCGTCGACGCCATCCGCGCCGTGAAAACCTCGCGCGCCGGCATGTTCGCCGATGTGCCAGTGACCGACGTCATCATCGAGAAGGTAGAAGCCGCGTAATCAGGCTTTGGCATCATGAATAACAGGCATTGCAGCGTTTTCGCCTCTCCATGCACTTCACTTTTTGGGAGCGTTGAACGATGACAATGCCTGCCGCACTCTTTATTTCCGACCTGCATCTGCAGAGCTCGCACCCGCGCACCAGCGCGGCGTTTCTTTCTTTCCTGGAACACCATGCGCAATATGCGCAAGCACTGTATCTATTAGGCGACCTGTTCGAATACTGGGCCGGCGACGATGACCTGGAAGACCCGTTCAATGCGCGCATGACGGCCGCCATCCGCGCCGTCAGCGATGCTGGCGTGCACGTGTACTGGATCGCCGGCAACCGCGATTTCCTCGTCGGCTCCGGCTTTGCCGCCGCCGCCGGCGCCACCCTGCTCAGCGAACCGCATGTGGCCACCATTGCCGGCCGGCGTATCGTCTTGCTGCATGGCGACGCCGAATGCACGAAAGACGTGCAATACATGGAATTCCGCGCCATGGTGCGCCAGCCCGCCTGGCAAAAACAGTTCCTGTCCATGCCGCTGGCGCAGCGCAAGGCCATCATCGACGGTTTGCGCAAGAGCAGCCGCGCGCACAATGGCGAAAAATCCATGGACATCATGGATGTCACCCCCGCTGCGGTGGCGCAAGTGTTTGCCGAACAGGCCAGCACCGTCATGATCCACGGCCATACGCACCGCCCTGCCGTGCATAAAGTTGACGACACCTTGCGCTATGTCCTGCCAGACTGGGAATGCGACGTGACGGCGCCGGAACAGCCACGCGGCGGCTGGATCGCCATCGATGCACGCGGCAACATCACGCGCCACGACCTGAACGGCGACGTCATCGACTAGGCTTGCGCCGACCGCCGCACGGGCGTTTGTCCGATAGCCGCGCCCGCCTGGCCTTGCTGTAATGGCGCCATGCACACTATTTACATCGGCACGGCCGGCTGGAGCCTGTCCAGCGCCGCCGCCAGCCGCTTCCCCCTCGATGGCAGCCATCTGCAGCGCTATGCCCGCGTCTTGCCCTGCGTGGAAATCAACAGCTCCTTCTACCGCCCGCACCAGCCCTGCACGTATGCGCGCTGGGCCGCCAGCGTGCCCGAGCACTTCCGCTTCAGCGTAAAATTGCCGCGCAGCATCACACACGAACGGCGTTTGCGCGACTGTGCGGCCGAACTGGAGCGTTTTGCGGGAGAAGTCATGCAACTGGGGAATAAGCTGGGCTGCGTGCTGGTGCAGCTGCCGCCCAGCCTGCGCTTTGATGGGGACGTGGCCGCCGCCTTTTTCCATGCGCTGCGCCAGCGCTTCGACGGCATGCTCGCTTGCGAAGCGCGCCACGCCAGCTGGTTCGCGGCGGACGCGACCGAGCTATTAACGATGCTGCGCATCACGCGCGTGCGCGCCGATCCGCCCGCCGGCCAGCCGGGGCCGCATGTGCCGACCACGGATATCGCCTACTTCCGCCTGCACGGCAGCCCGACCATCTATTACTCGGACTACCCGGCCGACTATCTGGCAAGCCTGGCCAGCGCCCTGCGCGCACAGGTGCAGGCCGGCAGCTGGTGCATCTTCGACAACACGGCGGCCGGGGCCGCCCTGTTCAATGCGCTGGACTTGCAGGCGCGGCTGGCCAAAAAATAGGTGTTGAATTTTTTATCCTTAGTGTTATAGTTAACTACAACACCGATCAACTACATCACGGAGCTTCGATGCCTACAGCATTTTTCACGCGCCGCCCCGCCCCGCCCTTGTCGGAGCGCATTCCATGAGCGCGGCATGGAACGACAACAGCCCCATCTACCGCCAGCTCAAGGCACGGGTGGTGGGCATGATGCTCGATGGCGTGCTGCAGTCCGGCGACGCCTTGCCGTCGGTGCGCCAGGTGGCGGCCGATTATCAATTGAATCCCATCACGGTTTCGCGCGCTTATCAGGAACTGGTCGACGATGCCCTGGTGGAAAAACGCAGAGGACTTGGTATGTATGTCTTGGATGGCGCCCGCGATAAATTGCTGGCCAGTGAACGCGAGCGCTTCATGCGCGAAGAATGGCCGGCGATGCTCGAACGCATCACGCAACTGGGCCTGGACCTCGATCAACTGCTGCAAGCGAGCCGCGACAGTGGCGCACAGGGAGAGAACGCATGAATGCATTGAACAACGATAGCGTCATCAGCGCACGCGGCTTGCGCAAGCAATATGGCAAGCAGGTGGCCATCGATGGCATCAGCTTTGATATCGCGCCAGGGCGCATCGTCGGCTTGATCGGGCCGAACGGCTCCGGCAAGACCACCACCCTGAAAGCCATCCTGGGCCTGACGGGCTTCGAAGGCGAGCTGTCCGTGCTGGGACGCGACCCGCGCGTGCAGCGCGACGCGCTGATGGAGGACGTGTGTTTCATCGCCGATGTGGCCATCCTGCCCGGCTGGCTGCGCGTGCGCGACGCCATCGATTTTGTCGCCGGCGTGCATCCGCGCTTCGACCGCTGCAAGGCCGAGCGCTACCTGGCCCACACCAAGCTGGCGCCGAAGATGCGGGTCAAGAGCATGTCAAAAGGCATGATCGTGCAATTGCACCTGGCGCTGGTGATGGCCATCGACGCCAGGCTGCTGGTCCTCGATGAACCCACCCTGGGCCTGGACATCCTGTACCGCAAACAGTTTTACCAGAACCTGCTGGAAGACTATTTCGACGAAAACAAGACCATCATCATCACCACGCACCAGATCGAAGAAGTCGAGCACATCCTCAGCGACCTGATGTTCATTCGCGACGGCAAGATCGTGCTGGCCTCGTCGATGGAAGAAGTGGGTGAACGCTACATTGAAGTGATGGTGGGGCCGCAGCACGTGAATCCGGCGCGCGCGCTGCAGCCGATCAGCGAACGCAGCGTATTTGGCAAGTCCGTAATGCTGTTCGATGGCGTCGCCCGCAGCCAGCTGGCCACCCTGGGAGAATTGCACACGCCGAGCCTGGCGGACCTGTTTGTCGCGACCATGAAAGGATCGTACCCATGAGCATCACCCCTGTGAACAAAATGAAATGGCTGATCCGGCGCGAATTGTGGGAGCACAAGGGCATGCTGCTGTGGACGCCCGCCATCATCGGCATCGTCATGACGGCGCTGGCCGCCCTGATGACGGCAGGCGCCGTCGCCAAGCTCAAGATGCGCACGGCGCTGATCATCAACGGCGAAGACATGTCCTGGAGCGCCGTCTTCAACACCCGGACCTTGAGCCCGCGCCGGACGGAAATCATCGACACCATCGCCAACAACTATACCTACGTGGCCGCGCCGCTGTTCCTGGCCCTGGGCTTCCTGGTATTTTTCTATTGCCTGAGCGCCCTGTATGACGACCGCCGCGACCGCAGCCTGCTGTTCTGGAAGTCGCTGCCCGTCTCCGACGCCCAAACGGTGCTGTCGAAGCTGGCCATCGCCATCGTCGTCACGCCGCTGATCGTGGTCGCCGCGGCCTGCCTTACCTCGCTGGCGCTGATCCTGATACTGAGCGGCGTGCTGGCGCTCAACGGCATCTATGTCTTTACGGAACTGCTGGCCGCGCCGGGCCTGTATCTCGGCCCGCTGCGCCTGTTCGGCCTGATTCCCGTCTATGCCCTGTGGGCCTTGCCCACCGTGGGCTGGTTGCTGATGGTATCGAGCTGGGCACGCTCGAAGGTCTTGTTCTGGGCCCTCGGCGTGCCACTGCTGCTGCTGGTCCTGACCGTCTGGGTCGGCAAGCTGAGCATGACGGAAGCCGATATCGGCTGGATACAAATGAACGTGATCGCGCGCGCCCTGCTGGGCACGATTCCAGGCAGCTGGTACCTCTTCGAGCCGGGACTGCTGCCACACATCAACACCATGGCAGCAGGCTCGCAGATGACGCGCATCGACATCTTCGCCAACTCCTGGTCCAGCCTGGCCATGCCAGCGGCCTGGCTGGGAGCGGCGGCAGGTGTGGCGCTGATTTACGCCGCCATCCGCCTGCGCGGCTGGCGCGAAGAAGGCTGAGCTGGGTGGCGCCCTGCACGCGTATGCCGGCGCGGCATACGCGCAGCTGGCCGGCTGAAATCAGGCCCGCGTCAGCTGACCGATCACGCTGGCCACCTTGGCGGTGATCATGTCGACGGCGGGGCCATTCGCACCATGCGGCAAAATGACATCGGCGTTGCGCTTGGTCGGTTCGATGAACTGCTTGTGCATCGGGCGCACGGTTTCCAGATACTGCTCGATGACGCTTTCCACCGAGCGGCCGCGTTCCGTGATATCGCGTTGCATGCGGCGGATGAAGCGCACGTCGGAGGCGGTATCGACAAAGATCTTCAGCGACATCATGTTGCGCAAGTCTTCGTCATACAAGGCAAACAGGCCTTCGATGACGATCACCGGCGCCGGTTTGACGGGAATGGTCCGGCTGGAGCGGTTGTGCAGCGTGAAGTCGTACTCGGGCATCTCGATGGCGACACCATTGCGCAAGGCCTGGATGTGCTGCACCAGCAACGGCCACTCGAACGCCTGCGGATGGTCGTAATTCTGCTGGCGCCGCACTTCAGGGGTGAGGTGCGTCTGGTCGCAGTAGTAATCGTCCTGCATCACGACCGAGACCATGTCGGCGCCAAATGACGCCAGCACCTGTTGGGATACGGTGGACTTGCCACTGCCGCTGCCGCCAGCGACACCAATAACAAACGGTTGGAAGGAAATAGTATTCATGCCGAATGATACCGGAAACATGAGCGGACTGACAGGGAGCGGCTGATCCAACATGATGTTCCGCAGGCCGGGTGCGCGGCGGCGCGCCGCGTCATCCGGGCCGCGCCATCATTCGAACTGCTTGCGGAACGCCTCGAACTGCGCCGCCAGGCCATCGAAGTCGCTGCGCAATTGCAGCACTTCCTGTTCCAGCTGGGCCACCCTGCTGCCCTGCTGCGGCGCGCTGACGGCGCCGGCAAAACCGGCCGCCGTCTCGAACTGCGCCAGCGCTTCTTCGCCGCCCAGCAAATGGCCGTAGCGCGGCTCCTTGGCGCCGGGCGCAACGGCCAGCTTGGCCACCAGCGGCGGGTATTTGTCGATCAGGAACTGCAGGCCCGATTCCACTTCCGCCACCGACTTGAATTCATGCACGCGGCCGCTGCGGCTGCGGATCTCGCCCGCCGTCTGCAAGCCGCGCAGCATCAGGATCGTCAGGATGGCCAGTTTATCCTGTTCCAGCGACCACTTGATGCGCATGCGGTGTTCATACTTGGCCACCCTGGCACCGGCCTGCGTGATGCCGTTGACGAATTTGCGCTGCATCAAACGCTGCAGCACGTCGTACACGGTTTCCTCGGACAGGGCCATGACGGGGTCGCGGCTGGAGAGCTGGTTGCAGCCGTTCGTCAGGGCATTCAGGGACAGCGGATAGCTGTCCGGCGTCAGCGCTTCCTTTTCGGCCAGCACGGCCAGCACGCGGATCTCGAAGGGGTCGAGCAGATTCGGATTGTCACTGCCCTTTTCTGCTGTGTTTTCAGCTATGTTTACGTCTGTAGTCATGCCTGTATCCTTAATCAACCAGCTTGTTCATTTGCTCAGAATCAAATTTATCACACTCAGGCACAGCCTGGCAGCAGATGCCCGCCGCCTTCAGGGTGGCGAGGATGGTTTCGATGCGCTGTTCCTGCGCCACGGCATGCGTGATCAAGCCCTGCAGCGCTTTCGACAGCGGATCGTCGCCGTTCGGCGTGACGCCATACGCGGCGAACAGGTGCGCCGTGCTGCCCTCGCGCAAGGCGCTGACATCCTTTTGCACGATGTGCGCGGGGTTGCCGACCGCCGTGGCGCCGGACGGCACGGGTTTCAATAGCACCGCGTTCGAACCCACCTTGGCGTACTCGCCCACGGTGAAACTGCCCAGCACCTGGGCGCCGGCGCCGACGATGACGCCGCGCTCCAGCGTCGGATGGCGTTTGCTGCCGCTGTGCAGCGAGGTGCCGCCCAAAGTGACGCCCTGGTAGATGGTGCAGTCGTCACCGACGACGGCCGTCTCGCCGATCACCACGCCGAAGCCATGGTCGATGAAGACGCGCCGGCCGATGACGGCGCCCGGATGGATCTCGATGCCCGTGATGATGCGGGCGATATAGGAAATGAAGCGCCCCACCCACTTCATGTGCCGCGTCCAGCACCAGTGCGCCCAGCCATGCATGACGATGGCGTGCAAGCCCGGATAACAGGTCAGCACCTCCCAGCCATTGCGGGCGGCCGGGTCACGTTCGATGATGCTGTTGATGTCTTCGCGCAGGTGGTGGAACATAAGACGGATTTCTGAATAGATAAGAGACAAGACGCAAATGGTAGCGTATTCGGCGGCACGCTGCCGGAGAGGCGGATAAACAACCGCCGCCTCAAGGGCGGCGGCTGATTTTTTGGAAGCGCAACAAAACATTCAAGGCAAGGCAATGCCGCCCTGGACGTTTTTTAGCCTTCTTTCGCGATGCGCTGGCGGCGCGCTTCGTACAGACACACGCCCGATGCCACCGACACGTTCAGACTCTCGACGGAGCCGAACATCGGGATGCTGACGAGGATGTCGCAGGTGTCGCGCGTCAAACGGCGCATGCCTTCGCCTTCGGAACCCATGACGAGGGCCGTCGGGCCCGTGAAATCGGCTTCGTACAAGCCTTTTTCGCCATCGTCGGTGGTGCCGATCAGCCAGATGCCACGCTCTTTCAATTCACGCATGGTGCGCGCCAGATTCGTCACGGTGATGTACGGGACGGTTTCGGCGGCGCCGCTGGCGACCTTGGCGGCCGTGGTATTCAAACCCACGGCACGGTCCTTCGGCACGATGACGGCATGTGCGCCGACGCCGTCGGCCACGCGCAGGCAGGCGCCCAGGTTGTGCGGGTCAGTGATGCCGTCGAGTATCAACAGCAGCGGCGGGCCATCGATGGCGTCCAGCAGCTCATCGAGATTGCGCGCCAGCGACAGCTGCGACGCAAAGGCGATCACGCCCTGGTGGCGGCGCGTGCCGACGATTTTGTCGAGACGCGACGAATCGACGGGCATGACGCGCACGTTGGCCGCCTTGGCGGCGGCGATCATGTCTTTCATGCGGCCGTCGACGCGGCTGGCATCGACGAAAATTTCTTCCACGGACGACGCTTCATGACGCAGGCGCGAGGTGACGGCGTGGAAGCCGAAAATCATTTTATTCTTCATGTGTTATCGCTTCTTTTAACGCTTGCTTTTGCTTGTTTTTGATACAGTTTTTGCTGCACGTGGTGCCGCTGCGGCAGGTGCCGCAGCAGGTTTCTTGCTGCGCTTCGGCGCGGCGGCCTTGGGGGCTGCCGCCTTGGGGGCTTCCTTCAAGGCTGTCTTGGCTGCAGGCTTGGCTTGCGCCTTGGCGCCGTTGGAACGGCCGCCGGAACCATTGCCGGGTTTGCCACCGTTGTTGACGCTGGCTTTGATCTCATGGCGCTGCTCGGTCGCAGGACCGGGCTTGACCATGGATTTCTTTTCGCCCTTGCGCTTGCCGCCGCCGTTCGGCTTGGCTGGCGCTTCTTCGCCCGCCAGTTCCGCATCGGTGACCAGGCGCAGGTCGATCTTGCGCGTTTCCAGGTCGACTCTTGCCACTTGCACCGTCAGGCGGTCCGTCAATTGATAACGTTTGCCCGTGCGTTCGCCGCGCAATTCATGGCGCGCATCGTCGTACTGGAAGTAATCGGTACCCAGCTCGGTGACGTGCACCAGGCCTTCGACGAACAGCGTGTCGAGCTGCACGAACACGCCAAACGTCGTCACGCCGGTGATGGTGCCGGTGAACTCTTCGCCCAATTTATCCTGCATGAAGTAGCACTTGAGCCAGGCTTCCACGTCGCGCGACGCTTCGTCGGCGCGGCGCTCGTTGGCCGAGCAATGCACGCCCAACGCGTCCCAGATCGTCAGGTCCGTCTTCTTCGGCTTGCCGTCGGCCTTGTCCTTCGCCTGCTGCTTGCGCGTGGCGTTCGACACGTTGGTGTTCAACACGACTTTATCGGACAGCTTCGGCTCGTATTTCTTGCCTTGCAAAATAGCCTTGATGGCGCGGTGCGTCAGCAAGTCGGGATAGCGGCGGATCGGGCTGGTGAAGTGGGCATACGCCTCGTAGGCCAGGCCGAAGTGGCCGATATTGTCCGGGCTGTAGACGGCTTGCTGCATCGAGCGCAGCAGCATCGTTTGCAGCAGGGCCGCGTCGGGACGCTGCTTGATCTGCTGCATCAGGGTCTGGTAATCGGATGCCGATGGCGTGTCGCCGCCCGTCAGGTTCAGGCCAACCTGTTTCAGGAAGGTGCGCACTTGCGTGAGCTTTTCCTTGGTCGGGCTGGCGTGAATGCGGTAGGTGCCCGGATGCTTATTGCGCAGCAACAAATCGGCCGCGCAGACGTTGGCCGCCAGCATGCATTCTTCGATGATCTTGTGCGCTTCGTTGCGCGTGCGGGGGATGATCTTTTCGATCTTGCCGGCGCTATTGCAGACGATATACGTTTCCGTCGTTTCGAAATCGATGGCGCCCCGCTCCGTGCGCGCTTTCAGCAAGGCGCGGTAGACGGCTTCCAGGTTCTGCAGGTGCGGCAGGATGTCCGCGCGGCGTGCCGCTTCCGGTCCCTTGGTGTTGCCCAGCACGGCAGCGACTTCGTCATACGTGAGGCGCGCGGCCGAATGGATCACGGCCGGGTAGAACTGGTACGCCTTCAACTCGCCCTTGTCGCTGACGACGGCGTCGCAGACGAGGGTCAGACGGTCGACGGCCGGATTCAGCGAGCACAGGCCATTCGAGAGTTTTTCCGGCAGCATCGGGATCACGCGGCGCGGGAAATAGACGGACGTGCTGCGCTCGAGCGCGTCGATATCGAGCGCGTCGTTCGGCTTCACGTAATGGCTGACGTCGGCAATCGCCACGATCAGGCGGAAGCAGTTGGCGCGGCCCACCTTGACGGGTTCGCAATACACGGCATCGTCGAAATCGCGCGCGTCTTCGCCGTCGATGGTGACGAGCGGCACGTCGCGCAGGTCGACACGCTCTTTCAGATCGGCGTCGCGCACTTCGAACGGCAGTTTTTCAGCTTGCTTGAGGGCGGCGGCGGAGAAAATGTGCGGCACGTTGAATTTACGCACAGCAATTTCAATTTCCATGCCCGGGTCATCCAGGGCGCCCAGCACTTCGACGATCTTGCCGACCGGCTGCTTGAAGCGCATCGGTTGCTCGGTCAGCTCGACGCTGACGATCTGGCCGGCCTTCGCCTTGCCCACCGAACCGGTGACTAAAATGTCCTGGCCGATGCGCTGGTCTTCGGGCGCCACAACCCAGGTGCCGTTTTCCTGGATCAGACGGCCAATCACGTGGCTATTGGCGCGGTAAGTGACTTCGACGATCGTGCCTTCCGGGCGGCCGCGGCGGTCGGTGCCGACGATGCGGGCCATGACCTTGTCGCCATGCAGTACTTTCTGCATTTCTTTCTCAGGCAGGAACAGGTCGGCGCTGGCGTCGTCGGGAATGACGAAGCCGAAGCCATCGCGGTGGCTGGTGACGCGACCGGCGACAAGCGCGCTCTGGTCGGCCAGGCTGAAAACACCGCTGGCGTCAGACTTGAGCTGGCCGTCGCGTTCCATCGCCTTCAGGCGACGGACCAGGACATCCATGGAATCGGCATGCACTTGCAGCGTTTTCCCCAGAGACTGCGGGTCGAGAGGCGCGTTGACGCTGCGGAATATGCCGAGAATGTCCTCCCGGCTGGGGATGGTGTGGGTATTTTGGCTCAAAAGTATTTCTATAGTTGTTATTGACAGTGATCAAACGGAGAACAAAGACCGATGACATCACCGTCAATATTGACACGGTGATGTTCGATAGTGTACCGGAGGACGCCTTGGTTTGCCTAACGACAGCGTAGCGGAAACCGAACAAGTGCCCCGCCGATGAAAAAAAGGAGAAAAGCTGCGCAATGCATTTGACTTCGGCACATATTGCTCTATAATCCTGGTCTCTTGCAGCGACAAACCTTCACGGGGATGCAGTTGCAGGAAAGCGGTACAGGGTTGATGTGCAGTATGGAGCGAAAGCTCATCTGGCGCAAAACTCTTCAAGCCGCTATAATAGCAGAATTGTTGCTAAGTTATTTTGCAACAAGTAATACAGCAGCATCAGTGCCCACGTGGCGGAATTGGTAGACGCGCATGGTTCAGGTCCATGTGCCTTCGGGTGTAGGGGTTCGAGTCCCTTCGTGGGCACCATTACCTAATTCGCAAAAAGGCCGCAAACTTTCACGAGTTTGCGGCTTTTTTCATTTCCGCAGCGAAAAGCCCGCCCCTCCCGGCAAGCAAGTCACCCGACATGCCCGCGGACAGAAACCTGCCAGAAAACGCTGAAAAAATAGGCAGATTTGATCTTTTTTCATAGAGAGCAGCCCTTTTCAGGGGAAAAAACATGTTTCTTGAAGAAAAGTGCAAAATGTTGATTGACCGAATGCGCGCCAGCCCTTATGATTTTGTCCTCGCTGCAGAACACGCAGCGACAAGCAGCAAGCAGTAACAATGCCCACGTGGCGGAATTGGTAGACGCGCATGGTTCAGGTCCATGTGCCTTCGGGTGTAGGGGTTCGAGTCCCTTCGTGGGCACCACCAGCAACAAGTTGTTGATTGTTGTGATCCGCAGTACAGTAGCAAGATAGTAGTAACAAGCAGCACAATGCCCACGTGGCGGAATTGGTAGACGCGCATGGTTCAGGTCCATGTGCCTTCGGGTGTAGGGGTTCGAGTCCCTTCGTGGGCACCACCAGCAACGAGCTGTTTTCGTTGTAGTCCGCAGTACAGTAGTGAGATATAGCAATAGTAGTAGCAGCATCAGTGCCCACGTGGCGGAATTGGTAGACGCGCATGGTTCAGGTCCATGTGCCTTCGGGTGTAGGGGTTCGAGTCCCTTCGTGGGCACCATTACCTAATTCGCAAAAAAGCCGCAAACTTTCACGAGTTTGCGGCTTTTTTCATTCCAGTGACCCATCCTGGAATAAGTTGACACTTTTTCGATGCAGAGAAGGAGTGTCAAATGGAACAAGGGTTTAGGCGCAGCCAGCGCGATTACAGTCTGGCTTTTAAATTGAGCGTTGTCGAG
>NZ_JAFCWK010000008.1:0-246968 GCF_049897525.1 Janthinobacterium sp. PSRC1-1 | reverse complement strand
CGCATCCGGGCGACCTGTGGATTGCTGATCGCAACTTCAGCACGCGCATGATCCTGTCCGAATGGGATCGCCGTGGGTGTGCCTTCATCGTGCGTGAGCACGGTCGTACGCCCAATCCGGCACCGCTCGACGAGCTTGCATATCGAGGGAGAATCGCGACCGGCGCCGTCTTTGAACAGTGCGTTACCATCCCTGGAGCTACAGGGCAGAAGGTAGCATTACGTCGCATTGAACTGCAACTTTACAAGCCCACTGACGATGGCGAAATGATGCTCCGATTACTGACGAATCTGCCAAAAGAGCATTTCAGCGCACGCGCCATTGCACGCCTATACAGCAAGCGCTGGCGGATCGAGACAATGTTCCAGCGACTCGAATCGGTCTTGCACAGTGAAGTCAAGACTCTCGGACACCCGCGCGCAGCCTTGTTCGCGTTCGGCATCGCGATCCTGGCCTATAACGTGCTGACTGTCTTGCAGCGCGCGGTAAGCAGCGCGCATGACTTGGTTGCCAGCGGCATTGAGCTATCGCCGTTTTATGTGGCCGTGGAGGTACGAGCGCACTATGCCGGCATGGTGATGGCTGTGCCAACCAAAGCATGGCGGCGCTACGACGCCATGTGTGCATCAGAGCTGAGCAAATTACTGCTTCAGATTGCCGCTTACGCCAAACCAAAAACGCTGCGCAAACACCCTCGCGTCCCGAAAAAAACAGCGAAAAAAGGCTATGTGGCCGGTGCTGTTGCCCGACGCCACGTATCAACGGCACGGGTACTAAAAGACGGGGCTGTCAATGTACACCTTTAAAGGGGTGGCGCTAAGAGCCTATCTCAGTAGGGAGCATCTTCTGCTGGCAGTTCATCAGGAGCGCGGACAAGGCGTGAGGAGGACGCGTGGCGAGCCACGCAACGACGAGCAACGCAGTCCCCGCTTCTGAGGGGCGCCAGCAGGGGATGTATTCATCTACTGAGATAGGCTCTAAGCTAAGACTGGCCTAAGCTGCGTTTCCTATCTTGAGTCAACCGACATGAGGAGAGTGAGATGGCACCAGACAGACGCGGTACCTTGAACCTGGCGGCGGCGGCGATGCTGGCCGCCGGGCTGTTACTGGGAAGTGCGGCGCAGGCGCAGGGCGATAGCGCCTTGCCGCCCGTGCAAAAGAGCGGGGCGGTGGAGTACCTGAGCGGCGGCATCGGCCTCGATGAATCGACTGCCATTCAGAGCGCCAGCCGGCATTGGCCTTTGAGCCTGGTGTTTTCCGTGCAGGCGGCGGGCAAGGCGGAATTTGCCTCCGACGTGAAGCTGGCAATACGCGACGCCAAGGGCGCGCCGGTGCTGGAAGCGACGGCCAGCGGACCGTTCCTGCTGGCGAAACTGGCGCCGGGCAGCTACAGCCTGCGCGCCACGCTGGCCGGCAAGACGCTGGAACGCAAGGTGCAGGTCAAGGCGGGCAGTTCCGCGCGCGTGGAGCTGGTCTGGCCGGCGGGAACGAACCAGGGCCTGCCTTAATGCCTGGTGATGGCAAGGCGCCTGAGCGGGGCTTGTCGGCGCGGGGTTTGTCGACGCATATCCTGCCCACGTCGGCGACGATGGTCGGCGTGTGCATGACGGTGCTGTCGATCGGCCACCTGGCGCCGCGCGGCGAGGTGCGCTTGGCCATCGACAAGCTGCTCGCTGTCGATGCCATCGTCTTTCTCGTCAGCGCCGTGCTCTCGTTCATGTCGCTGCGCCCCGGCCAGTCGCGCTTGCGCTACGAATGGTGGGGCGAGCTGCTGTTCATTTGCGGCCTCGCCCTGCTGGCGCTGGGCTCCGTGGTGCTGGCTTTCGTCATTAATTAACCTTGATCAGCTGACCGCGAGCACGCGCCCTTCGGCACTGCTTTGCAGCGCCAGTTCGATCAGGCGTATCGTCGCCGCCGCATCTTCGGCCGCCACGGGCGCCGGTGCGCCGTGGCCGATGGCGTCGGCCATGCCCTGGTAAAAATCCTGGTAGCGGCCGGCCTGCATGTCGAGGTGTTCACAATGGCCGTCCGGCTGCGTGCCCAGGTGCAGCGCACCGCGCACGGGGTCCACGCCCCAGCCGGGCTGGCCCGGCCTGCCGCCCGCCTTCAGGGCGTCTTCCTGTGGATCGAGGCCGAACTTCACGAAACTGCCCTTGTCGCCATGCACGGCGAAGCGCGCCGTCGGCGCCTTCACCAGGCAGCCGGCTTGCAGCACCACGCGCAGCCGGTCGTAGTACAGAACAAGGTGGAAATAATCTACAGCCTGCGCGTCATCGCGCTGCAGGGCGATATCGGCGTACAGCTTTTCCGGCTGGCCGAACAGCTGCATGGCCTGGTCCAGCATGTGCGGACCCAGGTCGTACAGCAGGCCGCCACCGGGGGCGTCGGACTCGCGCCAGCGCTGGCGGATCTCCGGGCGGAAACGGTCGAAATGCGATTCGACGCTGGCGATGCGCCCCAGCGTGCCCTGCGCCAGCAGCGCTTTCAAGGTCAGGAAGTCGCCATCCCAGCGCCGGTTGTGATACACGCTGAGCACCAGCTTGCGCTCCTTGGCCAGCGCGATCAGGCTCTGCGCTTCAACGCTGGAAATGGTGAAGGGTTTGTCGACCACCACATGCTTGCCCGCCTGCAGGGCCGCTTGCGTCAGACTGAAATGCGCCTCGTTGGGCGCGGCGATGACGACCAGTTCGATCGACGGGTCGGCAAACAGCTGCGCCGCTTCCGCATACACGGTGGCGCGCGGCCAGTCTTTGTGCACGAGCTCCGGCTTGCTGGAGGCGACGGCAGTCAGCTCCAGGGCATCGATGGTGGACAGCACGGGAGCGTGGAAGGTGGAGCCGGCGAAGCCGTAGCCGACCAGGCCGGTTTTGATCTTGTTCATGGCGTGTTCACAGGTGCGTGGAATAATCCATGATCATACCTGCAAGCGGGCGGCGCATAAAAAAAGGACGCCGCAGCGTCCTTTTGCATGCCTCTCGCGAAGATTACCCCGCCAGCTTGGCCTTCAGCAGTTCCGTCAGCTGGGCCGGATTGGCCTTGCCCTTGGAGGCTTTCATGGCCTGGCCGATCAGCGCGTTGATCGCCGCTTCCTTGCCGGCGCGGTACTGCTCCACCGACTTGGCATTCGCCGCCAGCACTGCATCGACGATGGCTTCCAGCGCACCGGTATCCGAGATCTGCTTCAGGCCCTTGGCGTCGATGACGGTGTCGACCAGGTGCTCGTCGCTGGACTTCGCTTCCCACATGCCGGCGAAGACTTCCTTGGCCGCCTTGTTCGAGATCGTGCCATCGGCGATGCGCTTGAGCATGGCGGCCAGCTGCGCGGCGGAGACGGGCGCCTCATCCAGGTCCACGCCTTCGCGGTTCAGGGTTGACGCTACGTCGCCCATCAGCCAGTTGGCGGCGGCCTTGGCGTTTTCCTTGCCAGCCTTGTCGACCACGGCGACGAAATAGGTGGCCATGGCTTTCGATTGCGTCAGCACCAGCGCATCGTAGTCCGGCAGCGCGTATTCGCTGATGAAACGGGCGCGCATGGCGGCCGGCAGTTCCGGCATCGAGGCCTTGACGGTGGCGATCCATTCTGGCGAGATGACCAGCGGCGGCAGGTCGGGGTCCGGGAAGTAGCGGTAATCCTGGGCGTCTTCCTTGCTGCGCATTTCGCGCGTTTCCTTGCGTTCCGGATCGTACAAACGCGTCGCCTGCACGACCTTGCCGCCGTCTTCGATCAGTTCGATCTGGCGGCGCACTTCGACGTGCACGGCTTCCTCGATGAAGCGGAAGGAGTTCAGGTTCTTGATTTCGCAGCGGGTGCCGAATTCCTTCTGGCCGACGGGGCGCACGGAGACGTTGACGTCGCAGCGGAACGAGCCTTCCTGCATGTTGCCGTCGCAAACGCCCAGCCACATGACCAGCGAGTGCAGGGCCTTGGCGTAGGCCACGGCTTCGGCGGCGCTGCGGATTTCCGGTTCCGAGACGATTTCCAGCAGCGGCGTGCCGGCGCGGTTCAAGTCGATGCCGCTCATGCCCGCATAGTCTTCATGCAGCGATTTACCGGCGTCTTCTTCCAGGTGGGCGCGCGTCAGGTTGACCGTTTTGGTGACGAATTCGCCATCCTTTTCGTAGCCGAAGGTCAGGGCGCCACCGATGACGACGGGGTCTTCGAACTGGCTGATCTGGTAGCCCTTCGGTGAATCCGGATAAAAATAGTTCTTGCGCGCGAAGACCGAGTGCGGCGCCACGGTGGCACCCACGGCCAGGCCGAAGCGGATCGCGCGGTCGACGGCTTGCTTGTTCATGACCGGCAGCACGCCTGGCAGCGCCAGGTCGACGGGGCTCGCCTGCGTGTTGGCGTCGGCGCCGTACTTGATCGGCGAACCGCTGAAAATTTTGGATTCGGTCGTGAGCTGCACGTGGTTCTCAAGACCGATGACGACTTCCCATTGCATAGTGTTCTCGCTTATCTTTTTTGGTGGCGCCGCCTCGGCGGCGCGAATTTTTTTCTTAAATGCCGGCCGGGCTGCGCGTATGCCAGTCCGTCACCAGCTGGAACTGGTGGGCCACGTTCAGCAGTTTGGCTTCGCCAAAATAATTGCCGATGATTTGCAGGCCGACGGGGCGCTTGCCATTCTTGTCTCCCGCGCCGAAACCGCATGGTATCGACATGCCGGGCAAGCCGGCCAGGCTGGTCGACAGGGTGTAGATGTCGGCCAGGTAGTTTGCCACCGGGTCGTCCGTCTTGTCGCCCAAGTCCCAGGCAACGGTCGGCGCGACCGGTCCCATGATGACGTCGCAGACGGCGTTCGGGCCATTCAAGACGGCATCGAAATCCTGCGCGATCAGGCGGCGGATCTTTTGCGCCTTCAGGTAGTAGGCGTCGTAGTAGCCGTGGCACAGCACATAGGTGCCGACCATGATGCGGCGCTGCACTTCCGGGCCGAAGCCCTGGGCGCGCGACTTCTTGTACATGTCCTGCAAGTCCTTGTACTCGGCGGCGCGGTGGCCGTAGCGCACGCCGTCATAGCGCGACAGGTTCGACGACGCTTCGGCCGGGGCGATCATGTAGTAGGCGGGAATCGACAGGGCCGTGTTCGGCAGCGAGATGTCGACCAGGGTGGCGCCCAGTTTTTCATACTGCGCCAGCGCGCCGCGCACGGCCGCTTCCACGTCCTTGGCCAAGCCCTCGCCGAAGTACTCGCGCGGCACGCCGATGCGCAAGCCCGTCAACGGCTGGCCCAGTTCACGTGAAAAATCTTCCGTCACGCCGCCCTGTTCCGGCGACAGGCTGGTCGAATCGCGTTCGTCAAAGCCGGCCATGGCGCTCAAGAGCAGGGCGCAGTCTTCGGCCGAGCGGGCCATCGGGCCGCCCTGGTCCAGCGACGAGGCAAAGGCGATCATGCCGAAGCGCGAGACGCGGCCATACGTCGGCTTGATGCCGGTGATGCCACAAAAAGCCGCTGGCTGGCGGATCGAGCCGCCCGTATCGGTGCCGGTGGCCGCTGGCGTCAGGCCGGCGGCGACGGCGGCAGCCGAGCCGCCGGACGAGCCGCCTGGCACGGCCGTCTTGTCCCACGGGTTCTGCACGGCGCCGAAGGCCGAGTTCTCGTTGCCGGAACCCATGGCGAATTCATCGCAATTGACCTTGCCCAGGGTGACCATGCCGGCCGCCTGGAATTTTTCCACCACGGTGGCGTCAAATGGGCTGGCGTAGTTGGCCAGCATTTTCGAGCCGGCCGTGGTGCGCCAGCCTTTGGTCACGAACAGGTCCTTGTGCGCGATCGGCACGCCCGTCAACGGCGTGGCCGTGCCAGCGGCGATGCGCGCGTCGGCCTCGGCAGCTTGCGCCAGGGTCAGGGCACGGTCGACGTGCAGGAAGGCATTCGAAGTGTCCGCTGCGATGCGGTCGAGGAAATGCGTCGCCAGCGCAACGGCGGAAATTTCCTTGTTCTGCAAGAGCGTGGACAGCTGTTTGATGGATTTTGTATGCATGGCGTTTCTATTTTGATATTCGGCAAGAAGGCGGGAGCGGCGCAACGGCGTGTTTATTCGATAACCTTTGGGACGAGATAGAGTCCATCCTGGACCTTCGGCGCCACGGCCTGGTAGGCGTCGCGGTGATTCGTTTCCGTGGCGACGTCTTCGCGCAGGCGCAGGGCGATATTGTCCATGTGGGCAGCCAGCGGGTGGCTCAGCGGGGCCACGCCATCGGTATTGACGGCTTGCATTTGTTCGGCCAGGGCAAAAATCTTGTTCAATTGGGCCAGGGACGTGACGGCCTGATCGTCGGCCATTTCAAGTTGTGCCAGGTGGGCGATGCGTTTTACGTCGGAGAGTGTCAGGGACATGGCGAATGGCGCGGAGTGCCGCGCATTAGTATTAAGTTGGCGTTTCGATAAAACGCGAATATTTACTGCTTTTTTGCTCACAAAAGCCGGGGAACGCCGCGTAACTCGCGGCTGCAAGAGTCGCACTTTTCCATGGTTTTTGAGCAAATCGCATTCAAATTATAAGGTAGAATGGCGGGTTAATGCGTTGCCGGCGCTGATGGACCGCTGCCGCAGCATAGAAAAGATTGCGCAAGCGCCAAGCGAAACCCGGAAAAATCGCCTTCATGGATTTTCAGGGTGCCTGAAAGCGCCCGCTTTGAAACTCCCCATAAACAGCTTTTGCGCAGCTCGATGCGCTACAGGACACTCATGTTTGGTTTTTTACGCAGGTATATCTCCACCGATCTGGCCATTGACTTGGGCACGGCCAACACCCTTATTTATGTGCGCGGCCTCGGTATCGTCCTGGACGAACCGTCCGTCGTCGCCATCCGCCAGGAAGGCGGTCCGAATGGCAAGAAGACCATTCAGGCAGTCGGCAAGGAAGCCAAGCAGATGCTGGGCAAGGTGCCGGGCAATATCGAAGCGATCCGTCCGATGAAAGATGGCGTGATCGCCGACTTCACCGTCACCGAGCAGATGCTCAAGCAATTCATTCGCATGGTGCATGACTCGAAATTCTTCCGTCCATCGCCGCGCATCATCATTTGCGTGCCGTGCGGTTCGACCCAGGTCGAGCGCCGCGCGATCCGCGAATCGGCGCTGGGCGCCGGCGCCTCGCAGGTGTACCTGATCGAAGAGCCGATGGCGGCGGCCATCGGCGCCGGCTTGCCGGTATCGGAAGCGACCGGCTCGATGGTGGTCGACATCGGCGGCGGCACCACGGAAGTCGGCATCATCTCGCTCGGCGGCATGGTCTACAAGGGTTCCGTGCGCGTGGGCGGCGACAAGTTCGATGAAGCCATCGTCAACTACATCCGCCGCAACTACGGCATGCTGATCGGCGAACAAACGGCCGAAGCCATCAAGAAGGCCATCGGTTCGGCTTTCCCCGGTTCGGAAGTGAAGGAAATGGAAGTCAAGGGCCGCAACCTGTCCGAAGGCATCCCGCGCTCGTTCACCATTTCCAGCAACGAGATTCTCGAAGCGCTGACCGATCCGCTGAACAACATCGTCTCGGCCGTGAAGAACGCGCTGGAACAGACGCCGCCGGAACTGGGCGCCGACATCGCCGAAAAAGGCATGATGCTGACGGGCGGCGGCGCACTGCTGCGCGACCTGGACCGCCTGCTGATGGAAGAAACCGGCCTGCCGGTGCTGGTGGCCGAGGACCCGCTCACCTGCGTGGTGCGCGGTTCCGGGATGGCCCTGGAGCGTATGGACAAGCTCGGCTCGATCTTCTCCTACGAATAATCTGACAGAAGGGCCGGAACTTCAGTTTCCGGCCTTTTTTGGGTTTTGGCGCCGGCGTTCGACCGGGGCCTGCACGTTGGCGCACTGCGCCTGGCCTGATTATTGGAAGTCATGGAATACAGTCCTCCGCCACTTTTCAAACAAGGCGCCTCCGCCCGCGTCAAGATGATGGTGTTCGCCGGCATTTCTATCGCCCTGCTGCTGGTCGATTCGCGCATGCACGCGCTGACGGCCGTGCGCCAGGCGGTCGGCACCGTGCTGTATCCGGTGCAGATGGCGGCCCTGGTGCCGCGCGACGTGGCGCTCGGTGTCGGCAATTACTTCTCTTCGCTGTCCGCCCTGGAAAAACAGGTGCGCGACCTGAAGCACGAACAGATCGCCTCGGCGCAGATCATGCAGCAGGCGCAGCTCAACATCGTTGAAAACAACCATTTGCGCAAGCTGATGGAAGCGCGCGAGCGCGTTCCCGTGAAGACCATGATGGCCGAAGTCCTGTACGACACGCGCGATTCGGCCACGCGCAAGATCGTGCTGGACCGGGGCATTCAGCATGGCGTCGAACTTGGCCGTCCCGTGATCGATAACCTCGGCGTGGTGGGACAAGTCACGCGCGTGTTCCCGTTCACCTCGGAAGTGACCTTGCTGACCGATGAAGAACAAGCCATTCCCGTGCAGCTGCTGCGCAATGGCGTGCGCAGCGTGGCCATCGGCCGCGGCAAGTCCGGCACCATGGAGCTGCGCTTTACGGCGCCCACCGCCGACATCCAGATCGGCGACATCGTCATTACCTCGGGCCTCGACGGCCTGTACCCGGCCGGCCTGGCCGTGGCGCGCGTGACCCTGGTCGAGCGCAATGCGCATGGCCCGTTTGGCCGCGTCGTGTGCCAGCCGCTGGCCGGCATCGAACGCAACACCCAACTGCTCATCTTGATGACGTCGCCGGAGATCCCCGCGCGTCCGCCAGTCGAAGACGTCAAGACGGGCCGCAAGATCGCCGGCAAGATGGCGCCCATCAAGGACCCTGCCAAGGAGCCGGCCGCCGCCGGGGCAGCGACAGCGCCGGCCACCGCGCCCGCCATACCGGCCGCGAAGCCGCCCGCAAGCCCGGTTCCGAAACCGGCGACGCCGGCCGCCGTACCAGCACCTGCCGCCGTGCCACCGAAGGAAGCGACACGATGAACCGCCCGCATTACATCCTGCTGCCGGTCAGCCCCCTGTTCATCGGTTTTTCCCTGCTGTGCGCTTTTCTGCTGAACCTGCTGCCCTGGGGGCAGTTCGTCGGCGTGCCCGATTTCGTCGCCTTGGTGCTGGTCTTCTGGGGCATCCACCAGCCGCGCAAGGTCGGCATCGGCGTGGCGTTCTTCATGGGTTTGATGATGGACGTGCACGACTCGACCCTGCTGGGCGAGAATGCGCTGGCCTATACCTTGCTGTCGTATTTCGCCATCATGATGCACCGCCGCGTGCTGTGGTTCCCCATCCTGACGCAGGCGCTGCATGTGCTGCCGCTGCTGCTGCTGACACAGGCGCTGCAATTGCTGACGCGCCTGATCGTCTCGGGCCGTTTCCCCGGCTGGCTCAATTTCATCGAGAGCTTCGTCGCCGTGGCCCTGTGGCCCTTCGTTACGTGGATCTTGCTGGCGCCACAGCGCCGCGCCGTGGACCGCGACCATAACCGGCCGATTTGACGGGCGCCCGCCATGACTGAACTGAAAAATACCGAGCGCGAGCTGCATTTTTTCCGCATGCGCCTGACGATCCTGGGCGCGCTTGTCTTCGTCTGCTTTTCGCTGCTGCTGGCGCGCTTCATCTGGCTGCAGGTGATCAAGCACGAGGACTACGCGACCAAGGCCGAGGACAACCGCATCGCCGTGGTGCCCATCGTGCCCACGCGCGGCCTGATCCTCGACCGCAACGGTGTGGTACTGGCGCGCAATTACTCGGCCTATACGCTGGAAATCACGCCATCGAAATTGAGCGCCAGCCTCGATTCGGTGATCGACGAGCTGTCGACCCTGGTGCAGATCGACATCAAGGACCGCCGCCGCTTCAAGAAGCTGCTGGAAGAGTCGAAGAACTTCGTCAGCGTGCCGCTGCGCACGCGCCTGACGGACGAGGAAGTGGCGCGTTTCACGGCGCAACGCTTCCGCTTCCCCGGCGTCGAGGTGCAGGCGCGCCTGTTCCGCCAGTATCCGATGGGCGAAATCGCCTCGCATGTGGTGGGCTTCATCGGCCGCATCAACCGCAATGAAGCCAAGGCGCTGGAAGAGGGCGAGGACGCGGCCAACTACAACGGCACCGACCATATCGGCAAGGAAGGCCTGGAAAAAAGCTACGAGAAGCAACTGCATGGCACCACCGGCTACGAAGAAGTGGAAGTGTCGGCCGGCGGGCGCGCCATGCGCACCCTGTCGCGCACGGCGGCCATCCCTGGCAACAACCTGATCCTGTCGATCGACATCGAACTGCAAAAAGTGGTCGAGGAAGCGTTCGGCGAATGGCGTGGCGCGGCCGTGGCGATCGACCCGGCCACGGGCGACATCCTGGCCTACGTCTCCAAGCCCGGCTACGACCCGAACCTGTTCGTCGACGGCATCGACCAGCAAAGCTGGAATGAACTCAATACCTCGCTGGACCGGCCGATGGTCAACCGGCCCCTGTCCGGCACCTATGCGCCCGGCTCGACCTTCAAGCCCTTCATGGCGCTGGCCGCACTCGAACTGGGCAAGCGCACGCCGAGCCAGTCGATTTCCGATCCGGGTTTCTTCATCCTCGGCGGCCACACCTTCCGCGACGACAAGGTGGGCGGCCATGGCACGGTGGACATGCACAAGTCCATCGTCGTGTCCTGCAACACCTATTACTATCAGCTGGGCCGCGACATGGGCATCGATGCCATCCACGACTTCATGAAGCCGTTCGGCTTCGGCCAGCTGACGGGCATCGACCTGAATAATGAAAAGACGGGTGTGCTGCCGTCGACGGAATGGAAGCGCAACCGCTTCAAGACGCCGCAGCAGAAAAAATGGGTGGGTGGCGACACGATTTCGGTGAGTAACGGCTCCGGCTACAACTCGTATACGCCGCTGCAGATCGCCCACGCGACGGCCAACCTGGCCAATAACGGCGTGGTGATGAAGCCGCATCTGGTGAAGATCATCGAAGATGCAGCCACGCGTGCGCGCACCCTGACGGTACCGAAGGAAAGCTACCGCATCGCGCTCAAGC
Source organism: Janthinobacterium sp. PSRC1-1 (assembly GCF_049897525.1). NCBI lineage: Bacteria > Pseudomonadati > Pseudomonadota > Betaproteobacteria > Burkholderiales > Oxalobacteraceae > Janthinobacterium > Janthinobacterium sp. PSRC1-1. The sequence goes on along the minus strand of NZ_JAFCWK010000008.1, from coordinate 236,004 downwards.
AGGAAAACATCGACGTCATCAAGCGCGCCATGGTGGGCGTGACCAGCGAGCAGGGCGGCACGGCCGCGCGCATCTTCACCGGCGTGCAGTACACGGTGGGCGGCAAGACGGGGACGGCGCAGGTGGTGGGCATCAAGAAAAACGAGAAGTACAATGCCAAGCTGCTGGCCGAACGCCTGCGCGACAATGCCTTGTTTACGGCCTTCGCGCCGGCCGACAAGCCGCGCATCGCCATCGCCATCGTGGTGGAAAACGCGGGCTTCGGTGCCGGCGTGGCTGCGCCGATCGCGCGCAAGGCGCTCGACTACTACCTGCTGGGCAAGCGCCCGAGCGACAAGGAAAAGGACACCACCAAGGTGCCCAAGGAAGATGTCGACGAAGTGCGCACCCTGGAAGAAATCACTGACGAGCAGGCCGCCCCGGCGGCCCCTGCCAGGCAATAAGGAAGCACATGCCCATTAACGAAAGGCGCTCGCTGTGGCGGCGCGCCAAACCCTATCTGGCGGTGTTCGATCCGCCGCTGATGATCATCATCCTGATGCTGCTCAGCACCAGTCTGCTGACCCTGTATTCGGCCAGCATCGGCATCCCCGGCAAGATCGAGGACCACCTGCGCAACATCATGCTGTGCTTTTTCGTCATGTGGGTGGCGGCCAACATCACGCCGCAGATGATGATGCGCATCGCCGTGCCGGCGTATACGATATCGGTGATCTTGCTGGTGGCCGTGGCGCTGTTCGGCACCATCAAGCTCGGTGCGCGGCGCTGGCTGCATATCGGCGTGATCGACATCCAGCCGTCCGAATTCCTGAAGATCGCCACGCCGCTGATGCTGGCCTGGTTCTTCCAGCACAATGCGGGCGCCCTGCGCTGGAAATCGTTCCTGATGGCGGCTGTGCTGTTGCTGGCACCCGTCTACCTGATCGCGCGCCAGCCCGATTTGGGCACGGCGCTGCTGGTGGTGGCGGCCGGCTTTACCGTCATCTTCCTGGCCGGCCTGTCGTGGAAAGTGCTGGCCGGTTTGCTGATCACCTTTGTCGCCTGCCTGCCGATCGCCTGGTCGCACCTGCATGATTACCAGCGCGACCGTGTGATGATGCTGATCGACCCGACCAAGGACCCGCTGGGCAAGGGCTTCCATATCATCCAGTCCATCATCGCCATCGGTTCGGGTGGCATGACGGGCAAGGGCTGGACGCACGGCACACAGGCCCACCTGGAATTTGTCCCGGAGCGCACCACCGATTTTATTTTTGCCGTATATTCCGAGGAATTCGGACTGGTCGGTAACTTGATCCTGATGCTGATGTATTTGCTGCTGGTGGGACGGGGCATGATGATCGCCGCCAACGCCCCCAGTTTTTTCACTCGCCTGCTGGCAGGAGCGATCACTATGATTTTCTTTACGTATGCGTTTGTCAACATGGGCATGGTCAGCGGCATCGTGCCGGTGGTCGGCGTTCCCCTGCCTTTCCTCAGCTATGGTGGCACCGCGCTGCTGACCCTGGGCGTGGCCACCGGTATCCTGATGAGCATCCAGCGCCATCGCAAGCTGGTGCAGACCTGATGCGCGCGCCTGTCGATACCTTCGCCATGCGCGGGCTGAGCTTGGCTGCTTTGCTGACCCTGGCCGCCTGCGGCACCACGCCGCACAAACCCGCATCGAACAACGTGCCGCTGCCGTCGGGCGGCAAGGTCAAGGTGCCCGTGCGCCAGGACCCCACCCTGCCGGCGCTGCCGGCGGCCGGCTCCGGGCGCGGCGGCTACTACAAGGATGACGGCCCGGGCGAGAATCCGCCGGCCAACCTGCGCGACGTGCCCGATGCGGAAGTGCGCAACGAGCCATATTCGACGCGCTCGAATCGCCCGTATGTCGTCTTCGGCAAGACCTACACGCCGATCACCGACAACGAACCATTTACGCAGAAGGGCACGGGCACCTGGTATGGCAAGAAATTCCATGGCCAGCGCACTTCGTCGGGTGAAATCTACGACATGTACAAGATGACGGCGGCCCATCCCACCTTGCCGATTCCCTCGTATGCGCGTGTGACGAGCATCGACAGCGGCGAACAGGTGATCGTGCGCGTCAATGATCGTGGTCCCTTCCACGCCACGCGCGTGATCGACGTGTCCTACACGGCGGCGCTGAAACTGGGCTTCCTGGGCAAGGGCAGCCACCAGGTGGTCGTGGAACGGCTGCTGCCGGCCGATATCGATGCCATCCTGGCTGCCCGCGCGGCGCCGAAGCCGGTGCCTTCCGTGGTGGCCATTTCCATCGATACGCCGGTGGAGACGGGCGCCGTGGTGCAGCCGGAAGTGTCGACGCAAATGCTGCCCGTCGATGCGACGGTCGCCATGCCTGCCCCGACGGCGCTGGCCAGCGGCTTTTATTTGCAGCTGGGCGCCTACTCGCGCGTCGACAATGCGGAAACGGGTCGGTCGCGCCTGGCGCCATACGCGGCGGCCCTGGGTACGCTGGGGGTGGTGCAGGCCGGTAGCCTGTTCCGCCTGTACGGCGGGCCGTTTTCCAGCCGTGCCGAGGCGGCGCGGGCGGCGGCGAATTTGCCCGAGTCGACGGGTATCAAGCCCATCGTCATCGAACGATAAGCGGAGGTCGGATTCGGCGCAAAGCGCCGTAATCCGACGCGATTGTCAGGTGTCATTTACAGGAGCGTAGTTCCTGCTCTTCGAACTGCTTCGTGATCTCGGCCAGCCGCGCGCGCGTGGCGGCGTCGAGGTCGCGGAACTGGTAAGCGAACTGCTTGCTGGCGCTATAGCGCGGCGCGACGCGGGCGCTGTGCACGCCCTGCTTGTTGAGCGATGCCAGCTGGCTTTGCGCGCTGGTTTCCGACTTGAACACGCCCAGTGAAATGCCCCAGCGCTGCGCGCTGCCTTCATTGATGATGAAGTAATTCTTCACGCCCAGCTGCTTCAATTCGCCGGCCTTGCGCTCGGCGCCTTCCTTGCTGCCCTGCGGCGGGATGTACACCATGTAGCTGGAAATATCCTGGCCGGCCACGTTGCGGCGCGACTGGCGGTCGCCCAGGTCCAGTGCCGCCACTTGCGCTTCGAAGCGGCGCCCTTCGGCCAGCAGGAAATTGCCCACTTCCGTGCAGGCATACGATGGCGGTGGCGCAGGTACGACCGCCGCCGGCGTCGCCCCCTCTTCGGCAGCCGGTGGCGCGGCGGGTGCCGTGGCCTGCTCCTGCGTCAGCAAGGTGAGTTTATTCGCCTGCAGCTGGTTTTTCAGGCGTGCCGGTTCGCGCGTCTCCGTGCGAAAACTGCCCAGATAACCCTGGCCGATGGCCAGGACCAGCAGGTTGACGCCGGCCAGCAGCCAGAAGACGAATTTCAGCATACGTGGTTTCCTTGTATTCCTGCCGCGTCGGCGCGTGCGGATGCCTGCAGGCCGAGCATGACGATATTGTCCACCAGATGCAGCGGTACTGGCAGTGCCAGGGCCGGTGCGATACGCGGCGCGGCGCCGCCTGACAATAAACAGGCACTGGCGCCATGCATGCGCACGGCCCGTTCGATGGCGCCCGCCTGCGCCGCCAGGCAGCCGGAGAGGATGGCGTCGTCCGTGTTGTCGGCAAAGCCGGCCGGCAGCATGGCGTCGCCGGCGATTTGCGGCAGCTGCGCCGTGTTGCGCGCCAGCGAGCTGGCCATCAATCCCAGTCCCGGCAAGATCATCCCGCCGAGGAAAACGCCATCGGCCGTGATGGCGTCGATGGTGGTGGCGGTACCGCAATTGGCGACGATGAGCGCCTGGCCAGGCACCAGTGCGTGCGCGCCGATGGCGGCGGCAAAACGGTCGCAGCCCAGTTGCGACGGCGCGCGGTAGCCATTCGTCAGTCCTGCCAGCTGCGGCCGCGAGACAAAGTCGCAGGGTGCTACCGGCAGCATGGCGCGCAGGCGCATGCCGATGACGCTGCCCGCCACGTTCGACAGCAGCGCGTCGCTGATGGCGAGTGTCTTCCACTGCGCGGCCAGGGTGTCGATCTGCGCATGCGTGACGGTGCCGCTGGCCAGCCAGCCGCCGGCGGCACTGTCGGCGGCCACGAGTGCCCATTTGATGCGCGTATTGCCGGCGTCGATCAGCAGTAGCATGCGCTTACTCCCCGGTCAGGCGCAAGGACACGTCGCCTGACATGATTTCCTGCAGGCCGCCATCGGTGCGCAGCAGCAAACGGCCCAGCTGGTCCACGCCGGCCGCCACGCCTTGCTGCAGCAGCTGGCCGTTGTCGAGGATTTTCACGTGCTGGCCCTGCCATGCATGCAGCGCGTTCCAGCGCTCCGTAAACGGCGCGAAGCCTGTGTCGTCGAATTCGGCCAGCACGCCGGCCAGGCGGCTCAGGAGCGCCGCCACCAGGGTATTGCGCTCCATCTGCGCCAGCCACGGCACGGCCGAGACGCTGCGGCCGATCTGCCGCTCCAGCGCATCGGGCATCAGCAAATTGATGCCGCAGCCGATCACGGCCCACACGCCATTGCCCTCGGGCGCCTGCTGCGTCTCGACGAGAATGCCCGCCAGTTTGTGGCCATCCTTGAGCAGGTCGTTCGGCCATTTCAGCTGCACCGGCACGCCCAGCGCCGTCATGCTTTCGGCCAGCGCCACGCCGACGGCCAGCGGCAGGCCGACCAGCTGATGCAGCGGCCCCTTGAAGCGCCAGGCCAGCGAGAACATCAGGCTGGCGTCCGCCTGCGATACCCACGGCCGCCCGGCACGCCCGCGTCCGGCCGTCTGCTGGCCGGCGATGCGCAGGGTCGGTCCGGCCAGGGTGGCGCAGCGCGCCAGCAGGTCGGCGTTGGTCGATCCCGTTTCGTCGACCACTTCGATGGCCACATGGGAGGCGCCCGTGGCGCAATGGGCGGCGATGGCCGCGCTGTTCAGGTCTGAGTGCTTCGTCATGGTGATGGCTTCAGTTGCGCGCCTTGTGCGGCGCATTCGCGAAGGCCCGGTCGTAGACGGCATTCGGTAGCGCGCGCAGCAGCTTGGCGACGACGCCCATCTGCCACGGGATCACGCGGTAGCTGTCGCCGTCGGCGATGGCGCGCGCGGCGCGCACGGCGAATTTATCGGCCGGCATCAGGAAGGGCATGCGATAGGCGTTGTGGCGCGTCATCGGCGTGTCGATGTAGCCGGGTGTGATGGTGACGACCTTGACGCCGGCCGGCTTGAGTTCCAGGCGCAGCGATTCGCAGTAGCTGATGACGGCCGCCTTCGAGGCGCTGTAGGCTTCGGCGCCGGGCAGGCCGCGGATGCCTACCAGGCGTCCGCTGCCCTGGCTTTTCATGGCGGCGATGAAGGGCGCGAAGGTGGCCACGGTGGCCGTGACGTTGATGGCGATGAGGCGCGCGAAGGCGTCGAGGTCTTCCGCGTGTTCGCTCAAGGTACCGTACGACACGCCGGCGCTGGCGATGACGACGTCGATATGCCCGGCATGGGCGATGAAGTCCTGCGCCGCGCTGTTCAGGGCGGCGTGGTCGCACACATCGACGGCGTAGGCGCGGTGGCGTTCAGGGTGGGGCAGGGAGGCGATCAGTTGCTGCAGGGTGTCGCCGCGGCGCGCCAGCAAGCCCAAATGGGCGCCCTGGCGCGCGTACTGCAGCGCCAGGGCGGCGCCCAGTCCGCTCGACGCGCCCGTGATGAATACGCTGTAAAGCACGCTGTGCATCAGGCGATGCCCGGGCGCGCCAGGGAAGTGGCCATGCTTATTTCTTTTCCGCTTTGGCTTTCGCAAGCAGCACGTCCATCACGGTCAGTGCCTGGGCGTTCAGCTGCTCTTCGTTCTTGGCCGACTTGCTGCCTTGATCGGCTTGCGAAGGCGAGGTGATGTAGCGGCCGTCGATGGCGATCATGGGCCAGAACGTCACGTTATAGCCCTGCATCATGGCGTCCGCCCGGCGCACGCGGGCCGAGACGCCCATCGAACGGTAGGTGTCTATGAACTTCTGGCGGTCCACGCCCTGCCTGGCGACGAAGTCGAAGACGGCGTCGTCGGTGGCCAGGCGGTTGCGCTCCACGTGCATGGCGTGGAAGACGCCGGTGTGCAGCTTGTCGAGCAGGCCCATGGCTTGCAGGGTGAAGAACAGCCGCTGCTGCGGCGTCACGCTGTCATCGCGCGACACGTGCACGCGCTTGAAGACGATGTTGTCGCCCTGTTTCTTGACCCAGGCCGCCAGTTGCGGTTCGAGCACATTGCAATGCGGGCAGTAATATGCGAAAAATTCCGTCACTTCGATTTTCTTGCCCGCTTCCGTCGCCTGCGGCGTGGCCAGGGTGTCGTATTCGACGCCGTTCTTCGGCTCGGCCGGCGAGGCCGATGCGCCCAGGGCAACGGTGCACAGGGCGGCGGCGAACAGGATTTTCTTCAGAAAACGCATGCTGGTTCCTTATTTTTGGTTGCGCACGACGGCGACATCGATGCCGTTTTCAGACAGTTTGGTGCGCGCGCGGTTCATCGCTTCGAGCTGGTTGAACGGCCCGATGCGCACACGGTGCAGCACGCCGGCATCGGTGCTGCGGTCGCTGATGGCCGCTTCGAAGCCGAGCAGCGCCAGTTTGCCGCGCGTGCTTTCGGCGTCCGACATATCGTGGAAGGCACCGGCCTGCAGATAATAAATCCATTTGTCGCTGGCGGCATCGGCCTTGGCTTCGGCTTTCACGTCGGCCTTGGCTTGCGGCGCTGGCGCTGCTGCCGCCGGCGTTTTCGGCGCCGGCTTGTCCTTCAATGTACCGATGAGTTCCTGCAGCGCGTCCGGCGGCGGTGCCTTCGGCTGCTGCGCGGGAGCGGGTGCCGGCGCGACTGGCTGCGTCGGCGCGACGATCTCGCGCGGCTCCTTGGAGAAGTCGCGCGCCGCTTCCTTGGCCGCTTCCTTGTTGCCGTACATCGGCTTGTTCGGGTCGGCGATCTGGCCGGCCGTCGGTTCGGCCGATTTTCCGGCGCGGCCCGACTTGTCGGTGAAGGGCGAGGCGCCCTTGGTGATCACCAGAGCGACCACCACGGCGATACCCAGGCCGATGACCAGGCCGATGATGATGCCGACCAGCGTGTTGCCCTGCTGGCGCCGGGTCGAAGAGAAGCGGGAGGCGTGGGGGGAAGCGTGACTCATTGACGGTTGGACCTTCGCGATTACATTTTGTTTGGCGCGGATACGCCGATCAGTGCCAGGCCGTTGCGCAGCACCTGGCGCGCGGCGATGACGAGGGCCAGGCGGGCCATCTTGACGGCGTCATCCTCGACCAGCACTTTTTCGGCGAAGTAGAAGCTGTGCAGGTTGGCGGCCAGGTCGCGCAGGTAGAAGGCGACTTGGTGCGGTCCCAGTTCGGCTTGCGCGCGCGCCAGCGTTTCCGGGTAGGCTGCCAGGGTCGCCAGCAGGGTCGCTTCGGTCGGCGCCGTCAGTGGGGACAAATCGACGCCGGCGACCGTGCTCTCATCACCGCCCCAGTTTTCCAGGATGCGGCAGATGCGCGCATGCGCGTACTGCACGTAATACACCGGGTTTTCATCGGTGGTTTTCAGCGCCACGTCGACGTCGAAAACGAATTCCGTGTCGGCCTTGCGCGAGATCAGGAAGAAGCGCACGGCGTCGCGGCCTTTGGCGATGTCGCCGCCGCCCGACCATTCGATCAGGTCGCGCACGGTCACGTAGGAGCCGGCGCGCTTGGAAATCTTGACTTCTTCGCCGTCCTTCATGACGGTGACCATCTTGTGCAGCACGTAGTCGGGGTAGCCTTGCGGGATGCCCATGTCGACCGCCTGCAGGCCGGCGCGCACGCGCGCGATGGTGCCGTGGTGGTCGCTGCCCTGGATATTGATGGCCTGCACGAAGCCGCGCTGCCATTTCACCAGGTGATATGCGACGTCCGGCACGAAATACGTGTAGGTGCCGTCCGTCTTGCGCATGACGCGGTCCTTGTCATCGCCGAAGTCGGTGGTGCGCAGCCACAGCGCGCCATCCTGCTCATAGGTGTGGCCCGCCTTGATCAAGGTGTCCACCGCGCTGTTGACCTTGCCGTCCGCGTACAGCGACGATTCCAGGTAGTAATTGTCGAATTTCACGCCGAAGGCCTGCAAGTCGATATCCTGCTCGTTGCGCAGGTAGGTGACGGCGAACGGGCGGATCGAATCGATGTCGTCGATGTTGCCGTTGGCCGTGGCGGGCAAGCCATCGCTGGCCGACACGGTCTTGCCGGCCTTGAAGTCGTTGGCGATATCGGCGATGTAGTCGCCGTTGTAGGCCGGCTCCGGCCATTCGGCGTCGCCCGGCTTGAAGCCGCGCGCGCGCGCCTGCACGGAATTGGCCAGGGTCTGGATCTGCACGCCCGCGTCGTTATAGTAGAACTCGCGCGTCACCTGGTAGCCTTGCGCGTCGAACAGCGACGACAGGGCGTCGCCCAGCGCTGCCTGGCGGCCGTGGCCCACGTGCAGCGGACCGGTCGGGTTGGCCGAGACGAATTCCAGGATGACTTGCTTGCCGGCGCCTGCCGTGCTGCGGCCATAGCTGTCGGCTTCGCTCAGGATGGCTTTCACCACGGCCTGCTTGGCGGCGTTTGACACGCGCACGTTGATGAAGCCGGGACCGGCGATTTCCACTGCCTCGACCAGGCCCTTGCCGGCCGGATTGGCCAGCACGGCGCTGACGATGGTTTGCGCCAGTTCGCGGGGATTCTGTTTCAGCTGCTTGGCCAGTTGCATGGCGATGTTGCAGGCGACGTCGCCATGCGATGCGTCGCGTGGTCGCTCGAGCACCACGGATGGCGCAAGCGTAGTGCCGGCCAGGACGGGAGCGAGGGCGGCCTGGAACAGGGCGATGATTTCTTGTTTCTGTTGGGCGAGCATGAGCAGGATGGCGGCGTAACCGCGTTAAGAATGAATAGAATGAATCAAAAAGCAAAACGGACGGCAAGTACCCAAGCCGCCCAGACTGCGTCAATTATACTGGTTTGCCGGCGGGAACAATACGCTTGCCGGCAAGGTCCCCGTGCCGGCGCATTTCACGATATTATCAGGACAACATGCCCATGTTGGTGCATGAAAACATCAGCATGGCGCATTCTGCTTGTATATATGCAGTTTTTTGCCGCAATTTACAGCTATCGCTGCAATCGCTTGGGCCAGAGAGCGCCACAAACGCTACAATCGACCCTTTATTGATAACGCGCGGCCGCGACTTTGCCACCATGCAGCCCACCGCGCGCAGCCACACCGGATAACTATGAACAAGCGCCCCACGCTGAAATTGAAAACCAAGCCGGCGCCAGGCCAGGCGCCTGCCGCACCGAAATTGCGTCCCAGCTACCATCCCGACCTGAAACCGGTCTTGCAGCCAGGCTTCCAACCCGATTTGCGCGCCGACTCGCTGGCGTTTTGCCTGCTGGGCGCCGCCAATGCCGTGGCGCAAGTGCGCACGGGCACGGCCCTGCCGCAGGCGCTGGCCAAGGTGTTTGCGCAATCGAACGCCAGCCCGCAGGCGCGCGGCGCCATCCAGGATATTTCCTACCGTACCATGCGCCAACTTGGCCGCAGCGAAACCCTGGTCGGCCTGATGACGTCGAAGGCGCCCGAGCCGCCGATGCTGGCCGCGCTGCTGTGCTGCGCGTTGTCGCTGATGTCGGCCGAGCCGGGCGAGCAGCCGTACGAAGAATTTACCGTTGTCGACCAGGCTGTCACGGTGGCCACCTCGCACCCTGACCTGGCGCATGCCAAGGGCATGGTGAATGCCGTGTTGCGGCGTTTCTTGCGCGAGCGCAAGTCCTTGCTGGAAGCGGCCCTGCAGCAACCATTGGCGCAATGGAATTATCCCCAATGGTGGATCGATTCGCTGCGCCTGGCTTACCCGCGCGACTGGCAAGCCATTCTGACGGCCGGCAATGCCGTGCCGCCATTGACCCTGCGCGTGAATCGCCGCAAGAGCACGGTCGAAGCGTATCTGGCTGTGTTGCAGGAAGCGGGTATCGCGGCGCGCCAGGTGGGACCGTTTGCCGTGCGCCTGGACAAGCCGATCGGCGTGGCGCTGATCCCCGGCTTCGAGCAGGGCGTCGTCTCCGTACAGGATGCTGGCGCGCAACTGGCCGCGCCGCTGCTGGATTTGCAAGACGGCATGCGCGTGCTGGACGCCTGCGCGGCGCCCGGCGGCAAGACCTGCCACATCCTCGAACTGGCCGACGTGCACGTGACGGCCATCGATGCGGACGCCAAGCGCTTGCCGCGCATCGCGGAAAACCTCGAGCGCCTGGGCCTGGACGCGACCTTGAAGGCGCAGGATGCGCAATCGAGCGCGTGGTGGGACGGCCAGCAGTACGACCGCATCCTGGCCGACGTGCCGTGCACGGCCTCGGGCATCGTGCGCCGCCATCCCGACATTCGCTGGTTGCGCCGCAAGGGCGACGCGTTCCAACTTGCAACACTTTCCTCCAAAATTCTGGACAACCTGTGGCAGATGCTGCGCCCCGATGGTAAATTGCTATTCGTGACATGTTCACTATGGCCGCAAGAGTCCGAGGCACAGGCGGCAGCATTTGCGGTGCGCAATAATGCGACCCGCTTGACAGCGCCTGGCCAACTGTTGCCGACTGGCAGCGCGGAGCAGGACCATGACGGTTTGTTCTATGCGCTATTCCAAAAAAATGCGGCTTGAGCGATTCGTCGCACCTTTTCCTACGGACACCACCGGCACACTTGTGACAACACGACTCTTCCGACTCCTGGCCCTGCTGCTGATGCTGGCATGTACCATGCCGCGCGCGCAAGCCGCCGACATGGTCGAGATCACCCGCGCCTACATCGAGTCGAGCGAAGAGGGCTACAAGCTGGCCGCCACCTACTCCTTCGATCTCAATCACGACCTCGATGATGCTGTGCAGCATGGCGTGCCGCTGTTTTTCACGACAGAAATCGAACTGACCCGGCCCCGCTGGTACTGGTTTGATGAAAAGGCCATCGTGGCGCGCCAGACCAGCCGGCTGTCGTACAACGTGCTCACGCGCCAGTATCATGTGTCGGGCGGCGGCTTGCAGCAAAGCTTCCCCACGCTCGACGACGCGCTGTTCCTGATCCGCCGACCCAGCCGCTGGCTGGTGGCGCCGCGCGGCGCGCTGAAAGTGGGGCAGACGTATAACGTCACCTTGCGCATGGGCATGGACCGCGACTACCTGCCCAAGCCGATACAGGTCAATGCCTTCAATAACAGCGACTGGCGCCTGGCTTCGAATAAAAAAACCTTCTTGTATACGGCGGAGTAGTGAGTCAAGCATTGCGCTATCTGCTGGTGGTGGGCGGCGGCATTGTCAGTATCCTGCTGTTCCTGCTGGCGTCGGCTTCCGACAATTCCGGCTTTTTCGACCGTTATTACACCTGGCTGCTGGGTCTGAACGCCGCCGTGGCCGTATCGCTGCTGACGCTGGTGGGTATTTCCCTGGGCCGTCTGTATGTGCGCTACAAGAGCGGCAAGTTCGGCTCCAAGCTGATGACACGTCTGGTGATGCTGTTCGCCGCCGTCGGCATCCTGCCGGGTCTGGTGATTTTTCTTGTCTCTGTGCAATTTGTGTCCCACTCCATCGAATCCTGGTTCAACGTCAAGATCGAAGCGGCGCTGGAATCGGGGATTGAGCTGGGCCGCGCCGGCCTCGATGCCGCCTTGGTCGAGCTGGACCACCGGGGTCACAAGGCGGTCGCGGAACTGGGCACCGATCCGGTGGCCGGTCCGGCCGTGCTGACCAGCCTGCTGCGCGAAGAAGGCATGCAAAATGTCATGGTTGTCAGCGGCGACGGCGTGCTGCTGGCCAGCGCCGGGCCGCACAGCGCGGCCGACTTGCCCACGCCGGCCATGCTGGTGCAGGCCGCCTCGCCGGCCGGTTATGCCTCCGCCGAAGGGGGCCAGGAGTTGCACGACGATGGCACGGAGTCGGGTGGCGGCGGTTTCCGCGCGGGTACGCCGGCGTCGCTGGAAACGGTGACCAGCCTGCGTCTGCGCGTGCTCGTGCCCGTGCCCGGTCCCTCCGTCTCGCCGCGCTACCTGCAATTGCTGCAATCGGCGCCGCCCAAGCTGGCGACGAATGGCGAGGTGCTGCGCGCCGCCTACAGCGAATACAAGGAACGTTTCGTCGCGCGCGTGGGCTTGCGCAAGATGTACATGGAAATCCTCACCTTGACCTTGCTGCTGGCCATTTTTGGCGCCATCGGCAGCGCTTTCCTGATCGCGGGCAATTTGGCCGAGCCCCTGCTGCTGCTGGCAGAAGGCACGCGCGCCGTGGCCGAGGGCGACCTGTCGCCGCGCCCCATCGTCGCCACCAAGGATGAACTGGGCACCTTGACGCAGTCGTTCAACATCATGACGCGCCAGTTGCTCGATGCGCGCACGGCCGTGGAAAGCAACCGCGCCGCGCTGCAAAACGCCAAGGCCCACCTGGAATCGGTGCTGGCGAACATGTCGGCCGGCGTGATGGTGCTCGACGGCGATTTCAAATTGGTGACGTGCAATGAATCGGTCGAGCGCATCTTGCAGCATTCGGGCATGAGCATCGTGGGGCAGCCGCTGGCGCATATTGCTGGAATGGAAGAGTTTGGCGGCGCCATCATCAGCGCCTTCACGGCGCAAAGCGCGCAATCGGCGTCGGGCCGCAACCAGCAGCGCCTGCACTGGCAGCGCCAGATCGAGATTCCGCGCCGCCTGGGCAGCAGTGCCGACGAGCATGACATCACCCTGCTGGCGCGCGGTTCGCGCTTGCCGCTGGAGTCCGGCAGCGGCTACATCGTCGTCTTCGATGATATTTCCGACGTCATTTCCGCGCAGCGCTCGATCGCCTGGGGCGAGGTGGCGCGCCGCCTGGCGCATGAAATCAAGAACCCGCTCACGCCCATCCAGCTGTCGGCCGAGCGCCTCCAGATGAAGCTCGAAGGCAAGCTGGAGCAGCCCGATGCGGACTTGCTCAACCGCGCCACCACCACCATCGTCAAGCAGGTCGATGCGATGAAGCGCATGGTCGATGACTTCCGCGACTATGCGCGCACGCCGCCGGCCGTGCTCACGCCGTTGCGCCTGAACGAACTGATCGAAGAGATCCTGAACCTGTACCTGCGCGGCGATGATGGCGACATCATCCACCCGCAACTGGCGCCGAATCTGCCGATGGTGATGGGCGATCCGACCCAGTTGCGCCAGGTGATCCATAACTTGCTGCAGAACGCGCAGGACGCCATGGCCGACCTGCCGCCGGACTCGCCGCATCCGCGGATTGACGTAAGGACGGAAGCAATTCATTATCGCAGTGCGGACGGCGGCGTGAATATTGCCGTACGGCTGGCCATCACCGACAATGGCCCTGGTTTCGCGCCAAAAATCCTGGCGCGCGCCTTCGAACCCTATGTGACGTCGAAGGCGCGCGGCACGGGATTGGGCCTGGCGATGGTCAAGAAAATTATCGATGAACATGGCGGACGCATCGACATCGAGAACCGGGTCGACGGCAATGGCGCTTCGGTGGTCATTTTGCTGTTAAAGTTAGCTCCCGACACTCCTGCCCAGGAATTTCTGGCGTGAGGGTCTGGTTTAGTATTTAAAACACTAATAAAATCATAGCTGTCCGCCGTGTGCATCTTGTGCGCGACGGCCGGCGAAATGAGGAAGGCAAGACACGAATGGCAAACATACTCGTAGTGGATGATGAAATGGGTATCCGTGAGTTGCTCTCGGAAATTCTGGGCGACGAAGGGCATGCTATCCAGCTGGCCGAAAATGCGCAGCAGGCGCGTGAAGCGCGTGCCGCCGGTGCGCCGGATCTGGTATTGCTCGATATCTGGATGCCCGACACGGACGGCGTGACCTTGCTCAAGGAATGGCAGCGCGACGGCTTGCTGACCATGCCGGTGATCATGATGTCGGGCCACGCCACCATCGATACGGCGGTGGAGGCGACGCGCATCGGTGCCATGAACTTCCTGGAAAAACCGATTGCCCTGCAAAAACTGCTGAAGGCAGTCCAGCAAGGCTTGACGCGGGCACAGGAAACCGTGCGCGCACCGAGCGTGGCGCCGCGTCCCGTGGCACCCGTGGTGGTCGAGGAAAGCAGCCATCCCGTGCCCAGCTTTGGCGGCAGCGCGCCGCAGCAGCTGATGGTACGCCCGGGCATCGCGCTACCGGCGGTGGCCGAAGGGCATGGCTACAACCTGTCGTTCGACTTGCCGCTGCGCGAGGCGCGCGACGCGTTTGAGCGCATGTATTTCGAACACCACCTGGGCCGCGAAGGCGGCAGCATGACCCGCGTGGCGGAAAAAACAGGCCTGGAGCGCACCCATTTGTACCGCAAGCTGAAACAGTTGGGCGTCGAACCGGGCAAGCTGGCCAAGAAAAACCTGTGACGGCAGCCGTGCGGCGTCCGACACCGCTGACCCTGGTCAGCGGTGGACGCGCCGCCGGGCGCGAGGCCGCCATCGCGCAAGCGTTGGCGCCTGGCGAGCCGGCCGCCGTGATCCTTGAGGGTCTCGCTGACGGCAACGCCATCCTGGCCGACCTGGCCGGGCAAGCTTCCCCTTCTTCCTCGTTTCCATTGCAACTGTTACGCATCGCGCCTGGTTGCCTGTGCTGCAGCGGCAATCTCGTATTGCGTGTAACATTGAATCGTCTGCTGCGCCATCCTCCCGCGCGCTTGTTCATCAGCCTGGCCGATGCCACGCACATCGAACAATTGCGCGCCTGGCTCACTGCCAGTCCCTACGACGTCCTGCTGGCGCTGCAAGCCGACATCGTGCTTTCCTGACGATTTCCCGATCGACTTACCGCAGTCGCAGTTTGCATCTCGTTACAACTCTGTAGCCCGCCCGGTGGCATGGCGCTTGAAATGGCGCCGTATCAGCCCCACCTCTGTTCTGAAACCGCAGGAGGCTCTCCTGCTTGAGCGAAGGATGCAAAATGAACCTGATCTATAACAGCGAACAATACAGCGTCGTGGAATTCGGCGCCGACGTCGACCTGGAAGCCCTGCGCTTTGGCGGCTATGAAATCGTCGACAAGGGCGGCAAACGCGAGACGTTTATCGCCGGCATCCTTGCGCAACACTTCCGCCGCGACGTCACGGAATTGATCGCCAGCGAACCCAGCATGGAAGAGATCGATGAATTTTTGGGCAGCTACGATTCCCTCATGAGCCAGCCGGTCCTGTTGCACTGACAGTGGCTGTCTGATGGTGCTCGCCACCATACCAATCCGCCAGGCGGCGTGGTATGGTGGCCGTGTTATCCAGCTGCAAACAGACCATGTGCCAACTTCTCGGAATGAATTGCAATGTCCCCACGGACATTGTCTTTAGTTTTACCGGCTTCGCCATGCGCGGCGGCCATACCGATACCCACCATGACGGCTGGGGCATCGCCTTTTTCGAGGGCGCCGGCGTGCGCCATTTCGTCGACCACCAGGCGGCCATCGCCTCGCCCGTGGCCGAACTGATCAAACGCTATCCCATCAAGTCGCGCAATGTCATCGCGCATATCCGCAAGGCCACGCAAGGCCAGGTGGCGCTGGAAAATTGCCACCCGTTCGTGCGCGAACTGTGGGGCCGCTACTGGGTGTTCGCCCACAATGGCGATTTGAAGGAATTCAACCCCGTGCTGACGGGCAGTTACCGCCCTGTCGGCTGCACGGACAGCGAACTGGCTTTCTGCTATCTGCTGCAGCAATTGCATGCGCGTTTTGGCGATGCTCCGCCGGCCTTGCCGCAACTGCATGCCGCGCTGGCGGAATTGTTGCCCAGCATCGCCGCCCACGGCACGTTCAACATGATGCTGTCGAGCGGCGAGGCGCTGTTTGCCCATTGCTCGACCAGCTTGCACTATCTGGTGCGACAACATCCGTTTCCAACTGCTAAACTCTCCGATGAAGACCTGAGCGTGGACTTTTCCCAGGTGACGACGCCCCAGGACCGCGTGGCCGTGATCGTTACCCAGCCGCTGACGACGAATGAGCAGTGGACGGCGTTTGCGCCCGGTGAATTGAAATTATTTATCGACGGGATGGTGCAAGACACGCCAGTGGCTTAATTTGTTGACGACAATACGCTGGATTGCTGCCAAAATACCCACAGCGCGGGCGAAATTCAGCTAAAGTATTGTCAATAGTGAACCTTGATGCGGGCACCGCGCGGCCGGTGTCACTCGACCTGATTGATGAAGACTTAATGATCGATATTTCCAGCAACGACATCACCCCGAAACCCTTGCGCGTGCGCGAGTTCTATCTGGGTCGACAACCTATCCTCGACCGCAACCAGGCCCTGTTCGGCTATGAGTTGCTATTCCGCAACGCTCCGGTCGGCCCCGCCAACATTACCAGCGACCTGTCCGCCACGGCGTCCGTCATCGCCCACGCTTCCCAGCTGGGGATGGAAAAGGTCATCGGCGACGCGCTCGGTTTCGTCAACGTCGATGCCGACGTGATCATGAGCGACATCTTCGTTTTCCTGCCGCGTGAAAAAGTCGTGCTGGAAATCGTCGAATCGATGCCCGTCACGCCGGAAGTGCGCGCGCGCATCAGCGAACTGGTGGGCCATGGTTTTACTTTCGCGCTGGAAAACGTGGTGGCCGATACGGCGCAAGTGCAGGAATTGTTGCCGCTGGTGCAGTACGTCAAGATGGACATGAGCACGGTCGACCCGAAAGTGCTGGCAGCGCTGGCGCCCCGTTTCAAGCGGGAAAACAAGAAACTGGTGGCGGAAAAGGTCGAAACGCGCGAAGAATTCAAGTCGGGCCTGGACCTGGGCTTCGATTATTTCCAGGGGTATTATTTCGCCAAGCCCGCCATCATGACGGGCAAGAAGCTGTCGCCGTCGCAACTGGCCGTCATGGAACTGATGACCCTGGTCACCTCCGACGCCGACAACATGGATATCGAGCGCGCCATCAAGCGCGATGTGTCGCTGGCTTTGAACCTGTTGCGGTTGGTGAATACACCGGCCGTGGGCGCGCGCCAGCGCATCGATTCGCTGAGCCAGGCCGTTACCGTGCTGGGCCGTCGCCAGCTGCAGCGCTGGCTGCAAATCATGCTGTATGCGGAGCCAAGCAAGCGCGGCCATAGCATGACGCCGCTGCTGATGCTGGCCACCACGCGCGGCCGTTTGCTCGAATTGCTCGCGCATAAACTGCGCCCGAACCAGTCCCATTCGGCCGATATCGCCTTTACGGTCGGCATCATGTCCCTGATGGATACCCTGTTCGGCGTGCCGATGTCGGAAATCCTCAGCCAGATCGAAGTGATCGACGAAGTGGCCGAAGCGCTGCTGTCGCGCGAAGGCTTCTACGGCGACCTGCTGCGCCTGGCCGAATGCATCGAACGCATCGAAGACATGGAAGGCGAGATCGTGCCGACCTTGCGCGACTTGGCCATGTCGCCGGACGACCTGGTGGAGCTGGAAATGGCCGCCTACGAATGGAGCGACAACGTCGTACGATACGCGCTGTAGGTCGGATTAGGCCCAAAGGGCCGTAATCCGACAACATTGTTGACGCTGACTGTGCTGGTGTCGGATTACGCGCAAGCGCTAATCCGACCTACCCGCTGTCGTAGCATCCCTTAAAAAGCCCTGCACGGCGATGCCGTGACAGGGCTTTTTACGCCGCTACGCGGCCGCACCTGGCCAGTGCTTGTGCAGCTCGGGATCGGTGCGCAATTCCCACAGGGCCAGCACGACGACGGCGATGCCGACGAGCAACTCGTTCCACAGGACGACGCGCTGTTCGGCCAGCCGCAAGATCCACGGCGAGGCGGCGACCCAGACGCCCACCAGCAGGTTGACGACGACGGCCCAGAAATACGTCTTGTACAGATCGAAGGCGGCCAGCACGGCGATCACCAGGCCCGAGACAAAGGCGTTGAGCATCTGCGGCGAGCCTTCGGGATAGGAAAAGGCCCAGGGCGAGACGAGCAGCCACAGGCCCAGCAGCAGGATCACTTGATCTTGCCAGCGTTTCAGTTTGAATTTACTTGCCATATATCCTCCTTAGCCAGTCAGGGAACGGGCCGGAGCGGGCATGCAGCATGCCGACCGGCATACTGCGTTAGTGCGCTGCGGCGCGCGATAAGTTCCGCGCGCCGTGTGCTTATCATGACAGATTGGGTGCCAGCCAGCGTTCCACGTCCTCGATGCTGGCGCCACGGCGCTTGGCCATGTCTTCCACCTGGTCCATGCCGATCTTGCCGACGACGAAGTATTTCGACTCGGGGTGGGCAAAATAGAAGCCGGAGACGGCCGCGCCGGGGAACATGGCATACGATTCCGTCAGCTGCATGCCGATGTCCTCGGCCTGCATGACCTCGAACATCTGTTTCTTGACCGTGTGCTCGGGGCAGGCAGGGTAGCCGGGCGCGGGGCGGATGCCGACGTATTTCTCGCCGATCATGTCGTCGTTGCTCAAGTGCTCATCCGGCACATAGCCCCACAAATCCTTGCGCACGCGCTCGTGCAGGTATTCGGCAAACGCCTCGGCCAGGCGATCGGCCAGGGACTTCAGCATGATGGACGAATAATCGTCGTGCGCATCCTCGAAGCGCTTTTCGTATTTCTCGATGCCCAGGCCGGACGTGACGGCGAACATGCCGATGTAATCTTTCACGCCCGATGCCTTCGGCGCAATGAAATCGGCCAGGCACTGGTTCGGCCGTTGCACGCCATTGACCACGGGTTTGACGCCCTGCTGGCGCATGCCGTAATACGTGAACGCCACGCTACTGCGCGTATCGTCGGTGTATACCTCGATATCGTCGTCATTGACGCTGTTGGCCGGCAGCAAGGATACGACGCCATTGGCCGTCAGCCAGCGCCCGTCGATGAGTTTTTTCAGCAGGGCCTGGCCTTCCGCGTACACCTTGGTGGCCGCGTCGCCCACCACTTCATCCGTCAAAATGGCGGGGAAAGGGCCGGCCAGGTCCCAGGTCTGGAAGAACGGGCCCCAGTCGATGTAATTGGCCAGGGCGGCCAGGTCGACATTTTTAAACACGCGGCGGCCGATGAACTTCGGTTTCACGGGCGTGCAGGCGCCGTCGAAGGGCACGACCATCTTGTTGGCACGCGCCTGCGCCAGCGGCAGGATGGGCAGCGCCTTCTTGTTGGCGTGCTGCTCGCGGATGCGCGCGTAGTCGAGTTCGATGTCTTGCACATATTTGTCGCGCTGTTCCGGTGTCAGCAACGATTGCGCCACGGACACGGAACGCGAGGCGTCCGGCACGTAGATCACGGGGCCTTCGTAGTTGTGCGCGATTTTCACTGCCGTGTGGGCGCGGCTGGTGGTGGCGCCGCCGATCAAGAGGGGAATCTTCAGCATGCGGAAGTGTTCGTCGCGCTGCATTTCCTTGGCGACATACGCCATTTCTTCCAGTGACGGCGTGATCAGGCCCGACAGGCCGATGATGTCCGCATTTTCCACCTTGGCGCGCGCCAGGATTTCCGAGCACGGCACCATCACGCCCATGTTCACCACTTCGAAGTTATTGCACTGCAGGACGACGGTGACGATGTTCTTGCCGATGTCATGCACGTCGCCTTTCACGGTGGCCATGATGATCTTGCCTTTCGGCTTGGCGACGATGCCCGTGCGTTTTTCTTCCAGCAGCTTTTCTTCCTCGATGAACGGAATCAAGTGGGCCACAGCCTGCTTCATCACGCGCGCCGATTTCACCACTTGCGGCAGGAACATCTTGCCTTGGCCAAACAGGTCGCCGACCACGTCCATGCCGGCCATCAGCGGGCCCTCGATCACGTGGATCGGGCGCCCGCCATTGTGCAGCAGTTCCTGGCGCGCTTCTTCCGTGTCTTCGACGATGAATTGCGTGATGCCGTGCACCAGCGCGTGCGACAGGCGCGCCTGCACCGTGCCTTCGCGCCAGGCCAGGGTTTGCGCCTCGGCCTTGCCGCCCGCCTTCAGCGTGCCGGCGATCTCGATCATGCGCTCGGTCGAGTCTTCGCGGCGGTTCAGCACCACGTCTTCCACGCGCTCGCGCAGTTCCGGGTCGAGGTTGTCGTACACGCCCACCATGCCGGCGTTGACGATGCCCATGGTCATGCCGGCCTTGATGGCGTGGTAGAGGAAGACGGTATGGATGGCTTCGCGGGCCGGATCGTTGCCGCGGAAACTGAAGGACACGTTCGACACGCCGCCCGAAATCTTCGCGTACGGCAAGTTTTCCTTGATCCAGCGCGTGGCGTTGATGAAGTCGACGGCGTAGTTGTTGTGCTCTTCGATGCCGGTGGCGACGGCAAAGATGTTCGGGTCGAAAATGATGTCTTCCGGCGGGAAGTCCAGCGCATCGATCAACAAGTGATATGCGCGCGCGCAAATTTCGATCTTGCGCTCGAAGGTGTCGGCTTGCCCTTTCTCATCGAAAGCCATGACGATGACGGCGGCGCCGTAGCGGCGGCACAGCTTGGCCTGGCGCAGGAATTCTGCCTCGCCTTCCTTCATGGAAATCGAGTTGACGATGGCCTTGCCCTGCACGCATTTCAAGCCCGCTTCGATGACTGACCATTTCGACGAGTCGACCATGATGGGCACGCGCGAAATATCGGGTTCCGAGGCGATCAGGTTCAGGAAGCGCGTCATGGCCGCCAGCGAGTCGAGCATCGCTTCATCCATGTTGATGTCGATCACTTGCGCGCCGTTTTCCACTTGCTGGCGCGCCACGGAGAGCGCCTCGTCGTATTGCTCGTTGAGAATCATGCGCGCGAACGCTTTCGAGCCCGTGACGTTGGTGCGCTCGCCCACGTTGACGAACAGCGAATCGTCATTGACGACGAACGGCTCCAGGCCCGCCAGGCGCAAGTCGTGCGATGGGGCTGGTACGGTACGCGGCGTGTTTTTCGACAGCAATTCGCCGATGGCGGCGATGTGCTCGGGCGTGGTGCCGCAGCAGCCGCCGGCCATGTTCAAAAAGCCCGCGTCGGCGAATTCGCGCAGCAGGGCGGACGTATCGGCTGGCAACTCGTCAAAGCCCGTGTCGCTCATGGGGTTGGGCAAGCCCGCGTTCGGGTAGATGCACACGAAGGTGTCGGCGATCCTGGCCAGCTCTTCCGCGTACGGGCGCATCAGGGCGGCGCCCAGCGCGCAGTTCAGGCCGATGGTCAGCGGTTTCGCGTGGCGTACGGAATTCCAGAAGGCGGGCACGGTCTGGCCCGACAGGATGCGTCCCGAGGCGTCCGTGACGGTGCCGGAAATCATCAAGGGCAGGCGCACGACGGTCGGATTTTGCTCGTAGAACAGGTCGATGGCGAACAGGGCCGCCTTGCAGTTCAGGGTATCGAAAATGGTTTCCACCAGCAGCACGTCGGCGCCGCCTTCCACCAGGCCCTGCGTCTGCTGCATGTAGGCGGCCACCAGCTGGTCGAAACTGACGTTGCGCGCGGCCGGGTCGTTCACGTCGGGCGAGATCGATGCCGTCTTCGGCGTGGGGCCCAGGGCGCCGGCAACGAAGCGCGGCTTGTCCGGGGTGGAATACTTGTCGCAGGCGGCGCGCGCCAGTTTTGCCGCCTGCACGTTCATTTCATAGGCCAGGTGGGCCATGTGGTAATCGTCCTGCGCGATCGTCGTGGCGCCGAAGGTATTCGTTTCGATCAGGTCGGCGCCGGCCGCCAGGTAGCGCTCATGGATTTCCTGGATGATGTGCGGCTGGGTGAGCGTGAGCAGCTCATTGTTGCCTTTAACGAACAGTTCGCGCGCGCCGCTGTCGGCCGGCGCGGCGAAATCGATGAAGCGGCCAGCGGGACCGCCACGGTACGCTTCTTCGTCGAGCTTGTATTGCTGGATGATCGTGCCCATGGCGCCGTCGAGGATCATGATCCGCTGCGCCAGAATGGCGCGCAAGGTGGCTTCGGTCGGGGACATGGCGGGGATCACGGTATCGTTCATTTCATGCTTTCAATAGGCAAACGGGCGGCGGCGCGGCGACAAGACAGGTACGGGGCGGTTGCTGGCCAGCAGGATCCGCTGACGGAGAGTGCCGGCCGGGTAGGGCAGGCAGAAGGTGGCAATCGCCTGATTTCACCGGGTCTAAAATTATACGGCATCAGGCTGCTTTGGTTTTAAGCAAAAGCGGCCGTTCGCCCCACGGCAAGCTTTCTTGCAACACATCGCCTTGCGCCTGGCCTGTTTCTGAAAAAGACATCCCTGAAAATTTTGCTCAAAATGTCAATTTTTCAGCCAATGCAGAGCGAGAGGAAGAGGGTTCCACATAAAGTTTGCCAAGCCGATGTTTCAATCATGATCAAAACTAAGTGAATCAACAGCAGCAATAGTTGTCGTTAGGAATCGAATTAACCGATAATATTGGTTCCTCGAAAGTAAATTCCCACCAAAAGTCACCTATATGTCACATTTCTCTCGTCTCCTCCCCTGCCTCGCGCCGCATCAGCATGGATGCCAGCCGTGAAAAACCATTTGCTTGTTGCATTGTTTGTCATGCTGGGCCTGTCCGCTTGCGGCGGTGGTGGTGGTGGTGGCGACACGGCGGTGACGACCACCTCGGCTAATCCCGTCGTGATTCCTGCCGTGACGGCCGTCTCGGCGGCGAATGTCGCCGTGGGTGGCAGCCTGGTGGTCACGGGCACGAATCTGAGCCGCGTGACGGCCTTCCAGGTGGGCGGCGTGCCGCTTGCCACCAGCGCCGCCAGCGACACCAGCGTGACCCTGGCCATGCCGGGCGTGCCCGTAGCGGGCGCCTTGAGCCTGGTCAGCGCCAGCGGCACGGCGGCCACCAGCTATAACGTCAATGTGTACCTGCCATTGAGCGTGGGCAGCATCGCACCGGCGACGGGCGGCGTCGGTTCCAGCGTGACGATCGCGGGCGGTGGCATGGGCGCCGTGACGGCGGTGCAGTTTGGCAATGGTGCGGCGGCGACGCCGCAAAGCCAGACGGCCGGCAGCGTGACCGTGCTGGTGCCCTTGGGTGCGGCCACGGGGGCGCTGACGGTGCGCGGTCCTTACAACGATGCCATCAGCAGCGATACCTACAAGGTCTTGGCGAGCGTGGCCGTGACGTCGATCACGTCGGTTGTCAGCAACGGGACCTTGTCGGTGACGCTGCAGGGCAGCAATCTCGACCAGGTCAGCTCGGCGTCGGTGGGCAATACGCCAGCCCTTATCGTCAGCGCCAGTGCCAGCCAGTTGCTGTTGTCTGCCCCAGGCTCGGCAACGGGCGATGTGATGCTGTCGGCCGCGTCGCGCATCGCCGTCAATGCAGGCACGGTGTCGGCGTTTACCCTGGGCAGTATTGATTTCGCGCAGGTACTGAACTTGAACGCCAGCAATACGGCCTTGCGCCTGACGCGCGGCAAGCAGGCCGCCGTGCGCGTGTCCGTGCTGGCCTTGCAAGCGGGCCAGGCCAGCCCCGCCGTGACCTTGATGGCGACCGCCGCCAATGGCAGCAACCTGGGCAGCATCAGCATGAGTGGCCCGTCAGTCTTGCCGACGGCGAAAAGCGATGACAGTTTCAATGGCAATTTCAGTGCCGTCCTGCCTGCAGGCTGGATCTTGCCCGGCGTGCGCGTGCGCGTGACGGCCGTGGGCAATGACGGCGTGCAAGTGAGCCAGGAAGCGGCGCCGGCCGTGTCCAGCGCGGCGCGCATCCGCCTGGTACTCGTACCCTTGAGTACCGATGATGGCGTGGCACAACTGCCTGACGCCCAGGATATCCGCGCCGCGCTGCTGCGCGTATATCCGTATGCGACGGAAAACATCAGCATCACCACGCGCACTGCGCTGAGCATGCCGGGCAGCAGCACGGCCGACAGCTGGTGGAGCAATGCCCTGGGAGAGCTGGAAAGCAAGCGGGTGCAGGAAGACAGCGGCGCCTATTATTATGGTTTCGTACCGAAAATGTCTGTCACCCGCGCAGCGGGCCTGGCCTACATCAACGGCCGCAGCAGCGGCAACGACAGCACCTCGGCCATCGGCCTGGACGCCAGATTCAATACCAGCGCGGCGTTCGATCCCTTCGGCAATAAATGGCCTGAATGGCTGACCACGCTCGTGCATGAGCTGGGCCACAATCACTCGCTGCAGCACGTTGCCTGCGGCGGCGCGGCCGGCGCGGTCGCCGACTACCCGTATGCAAATGGCAATCTGGGCCCGCAACCGCTGTATAACAGCGACTATGCGGGCAGCATCGGCCAACTGAGCAAGGCAGTCAATGGCGGCACGCCGATGAAGGACGTGATGAGCTATTGCAGCGGCGCCTGGTTCTCCGACTACAGCTATGCGCGGGTGCAGCAATTCCTGGAAAAACGCAGCACGCAAATGACGGGCAGCAATGTGCTGGCCGCCAGCATGTCCGTGGCCGAAAATGGCTACCTGACCATTTCCGGCAGCATCACGCCGACCGGCGTGGCCCTGCGCCCAGCCGTTGCCTCGTCCACGCGTGTGGGCGCAGCGGCCAGCGGCAGTGGCCAGGCGTACACCCTGCGGGTTCTGAGGGCATCGGGAACGACTATCGACTTGCCTTTCGATGCGGTCACCGTGGCCGACCACGGCGGTAGCGCCATGCGCCACTTCCGCGTCAGTTTCGCCAACCCGGGCGATATCAGCGACGTGGAAGTATTGTCAAATGGTAAGCCATTGACCCGGCTGGAGCGTTCGGCGCGCCGCGGCAAGGCCGCCAACGATGGCAGCTTTGAGGTAACGCAAAGCGCTGGCAAGCTGGCGCTGGTCTGGGATGCCCAGGCGGAGCCGTATGCGGCCGTGCTGCACGTGGCAGCCGATGGCCGCAAGATGGTGGTCGCCAGCGGCTTGAACGGTGGCAACGCCAGCGTTGACGTGAGCGCCTTGCCGGCCGGCGGACGTTTCGAGGTCAGCCTGTCGTCGTCCGTGGGCGCACGTTTGATGAAGGTGCAGCGCCGCTAAGGGCAGTCGCTGGATGCAACAAGGGCTTGCCGCGGCAAGCCCTTTTTTAATGGTCGTCGACAGACGATGCCGTGCCATCAAGTAAAGCGTTTGCCTTCCAGCGGGAAACCCTTGATGAATTCTGCCGCGGGCAGGCGCTTGCCGCCCGGTTTTTGCAGTTCCGTCAGGCGCAGGGAACCATTGCCGCAGGCCACGACGATGCCGTGCTGGGCGTCGGCCGCCAGCACCTGGCCCGGCGCTTCCTGGCTGTCCGCTTCGAGTACCTCGGCGGCCCAGATCTTGATGGTGACGCCATCGACCTGGCCGCAGGCGCCGGGAAACGGATTGAAGGCGCGGATTTTCAGCCCCAGTTCCAGCGCAGGCTGGCTGAAATCGAGCGCCGCCTCGTCCTTGGCGATTTTTGCCGCGTAAGTGACGCCCGCTTCCGGCTGCGGCACGGCTTCCAGCGGCTGCTGCTGCATCTTGCGCAGGGTCTCGACGATCATCTTGCCGCCCAGGGTGGCCAGTTTGTCGTGCAGGCTGGCGGTGGAATCGCCCGCTTCGATGGGCGTGCGCTCGATGGCCAGCATGGGGCCCGTATCGAGGCCTTCTTCCATCTGCATGATGGTCACGCCCGTTTCATCGTCGCCGGCCTCGATGGCGCGGTGAATCGGTGCGGCACCGCGCCAGCGCGGCAGCAATGAACCGTGGATATTGATGCAGGGTTTGAGGTCGAGCGTGCTGCGCGGCAAGATCAAGCCGTACGCCGCCACCACCATCACGTCGTAGTCGGTGGCCAGCAGGCGCTCGTGGGCCGCTTTTGCCTCGGCGGCGCGCTGCGGGTCCTTGCTGTCCATGCGCAGGGACAAGGGCTGCAGCACCTCGATGCCATGCTGCTGCGCATATTGCTTGACGGCCGAGGCGTGCAGCTGCATGCCGCGTCCGGCCGGGCGGTCGGGCTGGGTCAGCACCAGCGGAATGTCGAATCCCGCTTCGTGCAAGTCTTTCAGGGCCGTGGCGGCGAATTCAGGCGTGCCTGCGAAGATCACTTTCATATGGTTCCTTGACGTGAGGTGCGCAGGCCCGCGCCGGAGGCGCCAGGCTGGCATGGTGTAACGACGACTGTTGCTGCTTAGTCTATCAGCAGTACTGCAAAAACTCCTTTAACACCTTACAAAACCGTAGCGAGCGGAAGCGAATTGTGGCTGAGAAGCGGAACTGTGCTGGAGCACAGTGAGCATCGCAGGCCGCAAGTCGCGACGCGCAGTAGGTTTGGTCAGGTGTTAGAAGCGGCGGTTCTGAGCGCGCAGACTCGCTTCGCGCTCGAGACCACGGACTTCCTTGATCATCTTGGCCTTGATGCGGTTGCGCTTGAGCGGCGACAGATATTCGACGAATACCTTGCCCAGCAAGTGATCCATCTCATGCTGGATGCAGACGGCCAGCAAGCCATCGGCTTCCAGTTCGAACTGCTTGCCGTGACGGTCCAGGGCGCGCACCTTGATGCGGGCCGGACGCTCGACGCCATCGTAGACGCCAGGCACGGACAGGCAGCCTTCGTCGTAGATCTGCTTTTCTTCGCTGGCCCAGGTGATTTCCGGGTTGACGAACACTTGCAGCTGGTTTTTCTCTTCGGTGATGTCGATCACCATCATCTGGATATGCGCGTCCACTTGCGACGCGGCCAGGCCGACGCCAGGGGCGTCGTACATGGTTTCGGCCATGTCGTCGATCAGGGTTTGCAGGCGCTCGCCAAATTCGGTGACGGGCTTGGCGATCGTATGCAGGCGAGGATCGGGGTAACGCAGGATATTTAATATGGACATACGGATTCGACTGGTTAAGGTGGGCGCGGTGCGCCTGATTATTCATGCCTGGGCCATGCGGACGATGGCAGGGCTATTGTATTTGAATGTGCTACGGTGGGGCGCGGATGGCGCAACGGCGCGGCAGATGCGTTTGCCAGTGCGCGATTCGTTTGCTGCAAAGGGAAATTTTATCACAGACGCCCATGGCGCTGTGGATGCGGGGCCGTTTTGCAGCGCCATTGCACGCATCCTTGCGCGCGTCGGCATCGCGTGTCTGGCAGGGCGCTAGCATGGGAGGGCACAGTACACAGTGAGGTTGTCATGCATGCAATTGCAACAACGGCAGACACGGCCACGGAACTGGCGGGCTGGCTGCGCCTGCAGCATCTGCCCGGCGTGGGGACGGTGACGGCGCGCGCCTTGCTGACCCGCTTCGGCTTGCCGCCAAAAATCTTTGCCGCGCCGTTCGAGGCCTTGCGCGAGGTGGTGCCGGCCAGCGTGGCGCGTGCCATCGTGCAGCCGCCCAAACCGGTGGCCAACAGCCAGCTGGCGCTCACCCTGCAGTGGCTGCAGCGGCCCGGCAATGCCGTGCTGACCCTGGCCGATGCCGCGTATCCGCCCCTGTTGCTGGAAATCGCCGATCCGCCGCTATTGTTATATGTACGGGGGCGGGCGGAACTGCTGTCGCGTCCCGGCGTCGCCATCATCGGTAGCCGCAATGCCAGCGCGCAAGGCATGCAGAATGCGGCCGCTTTTGCGCACGCCCTCAGCGCGGCGGGCCTGACCATCATTTCCGGGCTGGCGCTGGGCATCGACACGCACGCGCACGAGGGCGGCTTGCGCGGCGCCGGCGCCACCGTGGCCGTGATCGGCACGGGCGCCGATTTGGTGTATCCGCGACGCAACCTTGATCTGGCGCAAAGAATTGCCGAACAAGGCTGCATCGTCAGCGAGTACGCGCTCGGCTTGCCGGCCATGCCAGCTAACTTTCCGCGTCGCAATCGGCTGATCAGCGGCCTGACGCGCGGCGTGCTGGTGATCGAGGCGGCCGCGCAATCGGGTTCCCTGATCACGGCCCGCCTGGCCGGCGAGCAGGGGCGCGATGTGTATGCCTTGCCCGGCTCCATCCACGCGACTTTGGCCAAGGGTTGCCATGCGCTCATCAAGCAGGGTGCCAAGCTGGTCGAGTCGGCCGATGACGTACTGCAAGAGTTGCAATGGCTGGGCGGCGTTCCCCTTGTGCCGCCAGTGGTGGCAGACGAGACGCCGCTGCTGGCCGCACTGGGGCACGATCCGCTCGATGCCGATACCCTGGCCGCGCGCAGCGGCCTGGCCATGGGCGCGCTGATGGGCGAATTGCTGGCGCTGGAGCTGGCGGGCCTGCTTGAACGCTTGCCGGGAGGACTATTTCAACGCTGCAAATGACAGCTTGTCACTTGTGTGGCGGCCTTGCCGCACAGGGGGGCTTTGTCGGCGCGCGCCCTTGTGTCGCAGCGAACTTAGCTGATAGAGTAGAGCCATGTTCGATATTCTGGTGTACCTCTACGAGACTTACTATCGCCCCGACGCCTGCCCCGAGCCGGCCGTCCTGGCGCGCAAACTGTCGGCCGTCGGTTTCGACGACGTGGAGATTTCCGAAGCGCTTGTCTGGCTGACGGACTTGAACGCCATGGCCGGTGTCGAGCAAACCCTGACGGCCAGTTCCACAGGCACGCGCTTCTATGTCAAGCAGGAAAGCGACGTGCTGGGTACGGCCGCCATCGGTTTCATCCAGTTTTTGGAAAGCGCCAAGGTGCTCTCGCCGCTGCAGCGTGAAATCGTCATCGAACGGGCGCTGGCGCTCGACGAGGCGCCCGTTTCGCTGGGCAAGCTGAAAGTCATCGTGCTGATGCTGCTGTGGAGCCAGGGCAAGGAACCGGACGCGCTGATGTTCGACGATTTATTTGTCGACGACGAAGACCTCCCGCCGCGCTTATTGCACTAATATATATCCATATTCTTCGCTGTCTGCCCGACCCTGGCGCCGCCGCCGCGCCATCCCCGTTAGCATGTGCTGCACCGGCGCGCCCGCCAGCCCGTTATGTTTGCGCTGGCGCATTCTTGCTTGCAGATAACTTGCCGAATTCTTCAATAGGCGCTTATCATTGGCCGCTTGACAAGACCACAAGTCACAAGGCATTGCGCAGACAAAAGCGTCGGTGCCTGGCAATGCACTGTATGATGCGCATGCTGAAACTATCCTAGAGCATTTTTCGAGACCACAAAATATGACAAAAACCCTCATCATCGCCGAGAAGCCTTCTGTCGCGAACGATATCGCGAAGACGCTTGGCGGCTTCACCAAGCACGATGAGTACTTTGAATCGGATGAATACGTCCTGTCGTCGGCGGTCGGCCACTTGCTGGAGATCGCCGTACCGGAAGAATTCGACGTGAAGCGCGGCAAATGGAGTTTCGCGCACTTGCCGATGATTCCACCGTATTTCGCGCTGAACCCGATCGCCAAGACGGAAGCGCGCCTCAAAGTATTAAACAAGCTGATCAAACGTAAAGACGTTACCACCCTCATCAACGCATGCGATGCGGGGCGCGAAGGCGAGCTGATTTTCCGCCTGATCGCGCAAAACGCGAAAGCCAAGCAACCGGTCAAGCGTTTGTGGCTGCAGTCGATGACGCCGGGCGCCATCCGCGACGGCTTTTCCCACTTGCGCAGCGATGAAGAAATGCTGCCGCTGGCGGACGCGGCCCGCTGCCGTTCGGAAGCCGATTGGTTGATCGGTATCAATGGCACGCGTGCCATGACGGCGTTCAATTCGAAAGAAGGCGGCTTCTATCTGACCACCGTGGGCCGCGTGCAGACGCCAACGCTCTCCATCGTCGTCGAACGCGAAGACAAGATCAAAAAATTCGTGCCGCGCGACTTCTGGGAAGTGCGCGCCGAATTCGTCTGCGCGGCCGGTATCTATGAAGGCCGCTGGCTCGACACGAAGTTCAAGAAAGACGAGAACGACCCTGAGAAGCGCGCCGAGCGCCTGTGGAGCAAGACGGCTGCCGACTCGATCGCCACCGCCTGCCGCGGCCGCCAGGGCATCGTCACGGAAGAATCGAAACCGACCACCTCGATGGCGCCGGGCCTGTTCGACCTGACCAGCCTGCAGCGTGAAGCGAACTCGCGTTTCGGCTTCTCGGCCAAGAACACGCTGGGCCTGGCCCAGGCGCTGTACGAAAAGCACAAGGTATTGACGTATCCGCGTACCGATTCGCGCCACCTGCCGGAAGACTACATGCCGACCGTGCTGCAGGCGCTGGAAACGGTCAAGGACAACAGCAACTACCACCAGTTCGCCAAGCAGATCATCGACAAGGGCTGGGTCAAGCCGAACAAGCGCATCTTCGACAATACCAAGATCTCGGATCACTTCGCGATCATCCCGACGACGATCGCGCCCAAGAATTTGTCCGAGCCGGAACAAAAATTGTATGACCTGGTCACGCGCCGCTTCATGGCCGTGTTCTTCCCGCCTGCGGAATTCCAGGTCACCACGCGCTACACGGAAGTGTCCGGCCATCAGTTCAAGACTGAAGGCAAGGTCATGACCAATCCGGGCTGGCTGGCCATCTACGGCAAGGAAGCGTCGACGGACGCGGACAAGGAAAGCAATGGCAACGGCAATCTGGTGCCGGTCGCCAAGGGCGAGAAAGTGCAGACCGAAAGCGTCAGCGCCAACGGCCTGGTGACCAAGCCGCCAGCGCGCTATACCGAGGCGACGTTGCTGTCGGCCATGGAAGGCGCCGGCAAGCTGATCGACGACGACGAGTTGCGCGATGCGATGGCGGGCAAGGGTCTTGGCACGCCAGCGACGCGCGCGGCCACCATCGAGGGCTTGCTGACGGAACGCTACCTGATCCGCGAAGGCCGCGAACTGATCCCGACGGCCAAGGCCTCGCAGCTGATGACCTTGCTCAAGGGCCTGGGCGTGAACGAATTGACGGCGCCGGAGCTGACGGGCGAGTGGGAATACAAGCTGTCGCAGATGGAAAAAGGCAAGATTTCGCGCGAAGAATTCATGCGTGAAATCGCGCAGATGACGCAAATCATCGTCAAGCGCGCCAAGGAATACGACAACGACACCATTCCCGGCGATTACGCCACGCTGGAAACGCCGTGCCCGAATTGCAGCGGCGTGGTGAAGGAAAACTACCGTCGTTTCGCCTGCACCAAGTGCGAATTCTCGATGAGCAAGACGCCGGGTTCGCGCCAGTTCGAAATCGCCGAAGTGGAACAATTGCTGAAGGACCGCACCATCGGCCCGCTGCAAGGCTTCCGCTCGAAGATGGGCCGTCCGTTCGCCGCCATCCTGCGCATCGTGCGCGATGAAGAGATCAAGAATTTCAAGCTGGAATTCGATTTCGGCCAGAACGACGAAAGCGAAGATGGCGAAGGCGTCGATTTCACGGGTCAGACGCCCGTGGGACCTTGCCCCAAGTGCAACGCCGGCGTGTATGAAATGGGTCTGGCCTATGTGTGCGAACACAGCATGGCCAAGCCGAAGACCTGCGATTTCCGCAGCGGCCGCATCATCTTGCAGCAGGAAATCTTGCCGGAACAAATGGCAAAACTGCTCAACGATGGCAAGACGGACTTGCTGCCGGGCTTTGTATCGCAGCGTACCCGTCGCCCGTTCAAGGCTTTCCTCGTGCGCGGCAAGGATGGCAAGGTGAGCTTCGAGTTTGAAGAGCGCAAGGCCAAGCCGGGCGCGAAGACCAAGGCGGCAGCCGTCGAGGCCGAAGGCGAAGAAGGTGCGGCGCCAGCGAAGAAACCGGCCGTCAAGAAAGCGGCAGCCGTCAAGAAGGCGCCAGCGAAGAAAGCTGCTGCCGTGAAAAAGCCGGCCGCCAAGAAGGCGCCGGCGAAGAAGGCAGCGGCAGCGGCGGAGTAATCCGGCGCCAGCCAGACAGGCAGACAAAAGCCAGGGATCGCTCCCTGGCTTTTTTTACGTCCCGAGGCTAGCTTAGTCCAGGTAGTCCGAGTATTCGCGCTGCGCGTAGTTTTGCAAATTCGCCCACGGCTGCGCCTTGCTGACGGTCGGCTGCAGTTTGACGTCGACCCGGCGATAGAAGGTATTCGCGCGGTCGCCGCTTTCGATGACCAGCGGAATCTGTTTTTGCTCATCCCACAGGATGCGCTGGAACACGCCATTCTTTTCCACTTCGCGCCAGCGCGCGCCCGTCACGTTCGATGCCTGTTTCGACAGTGGCATGGCGGTGACCAGTTTCGGATCCAGCAGATAAAAACTGTTTTCCCAGGAACCGTCGAAATTGACGTTTTCGTACTCGGCCTTGGGGATGGAGACGACGATCTTGTCGTGTGCATCGATGTATTCCACACGCACGGTGTTCTTTTCCAGCATCACGTGACGCGGGATCAGCACAGGATTGAAGTGCTTGTGTTCATGTTGCGTGGCCTTCAGCGCGACTTTGGTGTTCTCGCCATGCTTGTGGCCGGCATGCGCGTCGGTCGCCGGCGCCAGCACGCGCTCGACCCACACGTGGCCGGGGCGGCGCAGCATTTTTTCTTCGTAGCGGCTTTCGCGCGTCACGCCTTCCGGCGTCAGCACGCGGCTGTAATAAGTGATGCCCAGGTCCAGGTCGGCGGGAGCGGAAGCGGTTGCAGGAGCGGCTTGCGCGCTGGCGGCAAAGCCGGCGGCCAGGAGGACGGCGATCAGGGTCGATTTCATGGTGTTGCCTTTACGTGCAGAGGGGCGGAGGGCAAAACTGCCATCCGCCCCGGTGGGGTTACCGTGTTGATGCAGATCAGAAGCCGAATGCCGCCTTCAGCAAGTCAAACACCTTGGTGTTGTCCAGCGTGCCCTTGAAGGCCTTGGCGCCGGCGCCCGTGGCCAGCAGCTTGACGTCGCCGCCGCCGTGGGTTTCGCTGGCCAGGCGCACGCCTGTTTCTTGCAGGTAGTTGTCGGACAGGGCCGTGGCGCTGTCGACGTTGGTGCGCAGGTCAGGGCGGTTCGGGCCATTGCCGAACACCAGGGTGGTGTAGGTATTGCCGTCTTCATCCTTGCTTGGCGCGTTATCCTTGTAGCCGCGGTTGATGTCGAGGATAGGGTTGCCGCGCTTGCCGTAGCCGTTGAACGCCAGGGTGTGGTCGTGGTCGGCCGTGACGACGATCAGGGTATTTTCCAGCTTCGGATCGGTTTCCCTGACCTTGTCGATGGCCGCCTTGATGGCGTCGTCGAAGGCGATGGTGTCGACCAGCGCGCGCTTGGCATTGATGCCGTGCAAGGCGTGGTCGATGCGGCCGCCTTCGACCATCAGGAAGTAGCCAGCGCTGTTTTTCGACAGCAGGTCGATGGCTTTGAGCGTCATTTCCGACAGGCTAGGCTGGTTGGCGCCGTCGGCCGATGGCTTGGATGAGGTGCGGTCCAGTTCATAGTCGAGGTGGCTCTTCGCGCTGTACAGGCCGATGAACTTCTTGTTGCTCGGCGCGGCTGCCATTTCCGTCTTGTTGGCGGCCACGGTGTAGCCCTTGGCGGCGAATTCGGCCAGCAGGTCGCGGCCGTCGACGCGGCCGGCCTTGTTGCTGGCCGACCATGGCGTGAAGTGGTTGCGACCGCCACCCATCAGCACATCCACGCCGTCGCCCAGGGCCGTGTTGTAGCCGGCGCCGCCCGGCGCCGTTTGCGCGGCGATCGCGTATTGCGCATTGCGGTTGCAGATGTGCGAGAAGGTCGTTGCCGGCGTGGCGTGCGTCAATTCCGTGGTGGTGATGGCGCCCACGGCCTTGCCCTTGGCTTTCGCCAGTTCCAGGATGGTCGGCACGCTCTTGCCGCCGGCCGGGCAGTTGTCCACGCCCAGATTGCCGTTGACGTCGCGGCCCGGTTCCTTGGCGATGGTGTCCTGCGCCATCGAGATGACTTCATTGTTCATCTTGACGCCGGTCATGTAGGCGGCCATCGAGGGGGCGCTGTCCGTCGTTTGTGCATCGTTCGAGAACGTCTTGATGCGCGCCGTGCGTTCCAGCTTGTCCATGTTCAGGCTGCCCTCTTCCTTGTACTTGAAGATGCGTGCCGCCGTCACGACGGAAGGACCCATGCCGTCGCCGAGGAAGAAGATGACGTTCTTGGCGTCGGCGGCATAGGCGCTGGCGACGCTGGCCGCCACGAGTGTGGTCAGCAAGGAGAGTTTCAGGGCCGATTTCAGTGCGGCGGGTGTCGATGCAACGGGTTTCAAGGTGAATTTCATGTGCTTGTCCAATTCTTGTCTCTTGGGGATTACAGACCGCCGGCGGTCTTGACCAGGCCGAATACTGTGGTGTTGTCGATGGTGCCCAGGAAGGTTTCCGAACCCTTGCCGATGGCGCCCAGGAAGACGTCGGTGCCGCCGTGGGTTTCATTGCCGACCGCAGTGCGGATCACCGCTTCCTGGTGATAAGTGTTGGCGCTGGTGACGGTTTCATCGAGGCTGGCCATGGCGGCGCGGCTCGATTGCGTGCGCTTTTCGCCATTGCCGAAGCCGATGATCGAGTACGGTGCGCCGTCCAGGTCTTTCTCGACCGCGCCGGTGACGTAGTTCTTCACCACGCCCAGCACGCCGGCGTTGCCGGCAGCCGTCTTGCCCGTGCGCTTGGCATAGCCGTTCAGCACCAGGGTGTGGTCATGGTCGGCCGTGACGACGATCAGGGTATTGGCCAGGGTCGGATCGGTGAGCTTGGCTTTCTCGATGGCGGCCTTGATGGCGTTGTCAAACGCGACGGTGTCTTGCAGGGCCTTCTTGGCCGTCGTTTCGTGCAGCGCATGGTCGATGCGGCCGCCTTCGACCATCAGGAAATAACCCTTCTTGTTCTTGGCCAGGACATCCATGGCCTTGGTGGTCATTTCCGCCAGGCTAGGTTCCTTGGCCGCATCGCGGTCCAGGTCGTAGCTCATGTGGCTGGAGGTAAACACGCCGAACAAACGCTCCGTCTTGGCCGCATCGACAGCCTTGAAGTCGGTGGCGTTGTTGGCGATGGTGTAGCTCTTCGCTTTCAGCTCGGCCACCAGGTCGCGGTCGTCGGAACGCTTGCCGCCGTTCTTGAATGGCGTAAAGAATTGCGCGCCACCACCGAGCACCACTTCCAGGCCGGTGGTGCCCAGGGCGCTGTTGTAGCCCGTGCCGCCTGGCACGAGGGCCGCAGCGATATCGTTTTCCAGGTCGCGGTGGCAGATGTGCGAGTAGGTCGCCGCCGGGGTGGCGTGCGTCACGCGCGCCGTGCTGACGACGCCGGCCGCGTAGCCCTTGGCCTTGGCCAGTTCCAGCAAGGTGGTGGCGGGCGTGCCGTTGCCGGTGCCGCATTTGTTGACCAGCTTGTTGCCGTTGGCATCCTTGCCCGGATCGATGGCGAGCGTGTTGGCCGACATGGAAATGACTTCATTGTTCATCTTGACGCCGGTCATGTAGGCAGCCATCGATGGCGCGCTGTCGGTGACTTGCGCGTCGTTCGAGAAGGTCTTGACGAAGGCCGTTTCCGGCAAGGTGTCCATGGTCAGTGCGCCTTCTTCGCCTACCGAGTAGATGCGCGCGGCCGTCATGGTGGTCAGGCCCATGCCATCGCCGAGGAAGAAGATGACGTTTTTCGGCGGTGCTTCCGCCACTACCTCTTCTTTTTTGGCGTCGCTGCCGCAGGCGGCCAGCATCAGGGTGATGGCGACGCTGCAGCCAGCGACGGAAATTTTTCTGCGTGTCATGTGGTTCATCCGGCTAGGTTTGAAAGAGCTAGCAAGATAACAATTCAATGTGACACCCTCATGACGTTGTGACACGTTTCGCGTTCGATGGCCCGCGATTGACCCGAAATATGCAACAAACTATTGCGTTTTATTGGGTTTTTCTACCGAATCAAGCAACGTAAGATGCATGCATCCCATCATCTTGTGAAGGCACATCATGTTCTCCAAATCTATCAGCAGCGTTCTTGTTTCCACCCTGTTTGCCGCCGGCGCCGCCTCGGCCGCCGCCAGCGCGCCCCTGACCCTGGAAGTGTTCAACCCGGGAGAAGCGGCCATCTTCCCCGTCGCTTCCGTATTGGTCGCTGGCAAGCATGACGCCGTGCTGATCGATGCGCAATTCTCGCGTGCCGAAGCGCAAAAACTGGTGGAAAAGATCCGCGCCAGCGGCAAGAAACTGACGACGGTGTACATCAGCCACAGTGATCCCGATTTTTACTTTGGCCTCGACGTGATCAAGGCAGCTTTCCCGCAGGCAAAAATCGTCGCCACGCCGGAAACCGTGGCCGAGATCCGCCGCAAGGCTGACGCCAAGGTCGCCTACTGGGGCCCGATTTTGAAAGACAACGCGCCGCACGGCATCGTCATTCCCGACGCATTGAAAGGCCAGCGCATCACGCTGGAAGGCCAGTCGCTCGACATCGCCGGCCCGACGCCTTCACGCACCTATGTGTGGATTCCGTCGATCAAGGCCGTCGTCGGCGGCGTGGTGCTGTTTGGCAACCTGCACGTCTGGACGGCCGATACGCAAAGCGCGCAATCGCGCCAGGACTGGCTCAAGACCCTGGACGGTATCGCCGCTTTGAAACCTGTGACCGTCGTGCCCGGCCACTTCAAGGTGGGTTCGCCCCTGACGCCCGACAGCATCGGTTTTACGCGTGACTACCTGGTGACGTTTGAAGCGGAAACGGCCAAGGCCGCCAATTCGGCCGCGCTGATCGAGGCGATGAAAATGCGCTATCCGAAGCTGGGTCTGGATGGCGCTTTAGAAACCAGCGCGAAGGTCGCCAAGGGCGAAATGACATGGTAAGCGGCAACCAGGAGCCTGTCATGCCCACACTGCACTACATTTTCGATCCCCTGTGCGGCTGGTGCTACGGCGCCGCGCCGCTGGTCGAGGCGGCGCGCGCCGTGCCCGGCCTGACGGTGGCGTTCCACGGCGGCGGCATGATGACGGGCAGCAATCGCCGCCAGATCACGCCCGACTGGCGCGGCTATGTGCTGCCGCATGACCGGCGCATCGAGCAACTGTCGGGCCAGCCCTTCGGCGACGCCTATGTCAACGGCTTGCTGAACGACACCACGGCCATGATGGATTCCGCACCGCCGATCACGGCCATCCTGGCGGCGGAAGTGCTGGCCGGCAAGGGCCTGGACATGCTGCAGCGCGTGCAGCGCGCCCATTACGTGGACGGCTTGCGCATCGCCGACCTGCCCGTGCTGGTGACCTTGGCGCAAGAACTGGGCATGGACGGGACGGCCTTCCAGGCCGAGTATGCGCGGCAGGCGGGCGCCGCCACGCAGCGGCACATCGATGCCAGCCGCGCCTTGCTGGCGCAGGTGGGCGGGCAGGGCTTTCCCACGTTCGTGCTTGACGATGGCAGCGGCAAGTTGTCCGTGATCGATGTCGGGGATTTTTTGGGTCAACCGGCGAAGTTGCAGGCGCAGCTGGGCGGCGTATGCGACGCCCACGGTTGCTCATTGTAAATATCTATCGTTTCGATAAAATCAATTAGCTTTTCCTTTGTCGTTGACTTCATTACACTAAGTTCCATCAGTCAACAACGAAGGAAAAGCAGCCATGAGTCAACAGCCGCCATTCAGTACCGCCTCGGGCATCCCCGTCGCCGACAACCAGAATTCCCTCAGCGCCGGCCCCCGCGGCCCGCTGCTGCTGCAAGACTTCCACCTGATCGAAAAACTCCAGCATTTCAACCGCGAGCGCATTCCCGAGCGCGTCGTGCATGCAAAAGGCTCGGGCGCCTACGGCACCTTTACCGTCACGCACGACATTGCGCGTTACACCAAGGCCAAGCTGTTCAGTGAAGTAGGCAAGCAGACGGCCACCTTCGCGCGCTTTTCCACCGTCGGTGGCGAACGCGGCAGTGCCGATACGGAACGCGACCCGCGCGGCTTCGCCGTGCGTTTCTATACGGAAGAGGGCAACTGGGACCTCGTCGGCAACAATACGCCCATGTTTTTCATCAAGGACCCGATCAAGTTCCCCGACTTTGTCCACACGCAAAAGCGCGATCCGCAAAGCAACTTGAAATCGGCCGAGATGATGTTTGACTTCTGGAGCCATGCGCCGGAAAGTCTGCACCAGGTCACCATGCTGTTTTCGGACCGCGGCACGCCGGACGGCTACCGTCACATGGATGGCTTCGGCAGCCACACGTATAGCCTGATCAATGCCGAGGGCCAGCGCGTGTACGTGAAATGGCACTTCAAGACGCGCCAGGGCATCAGGAATCTGCCTGCGGCGGAGGCCGCCCGCCTGGCCGGTGCCGACCCCGACTACGCCCAGCGCGACCTGTTCGGCGCCATCGAGCGCGGTGATTTCCCGCAGTGGGAAGTCAAGCTGCAGGTGGCGACGCAGGAGCAACTCGATGCATGGGAGCAGCGCACGGGCTGGAACCCGTTCGACCTGACGAAAGTGTGGCCGCACGCCGACTTCCCGCTGTTGCCGGTGGGTATTTTCGAGCTGAACCGTAACCCGGACAATTACCACGCGGAAGTCGAGCAGGCAGCCTTTTCGCCGGCCAATGCCGTGCCGGGCATGGGATACTCGCCGGACAAGATGCTGCAAGGCCGGCTGTTCGCCTACCACGACGCGCAGCTGTACCGGGTCGGCACGAACCACCAGCATCTGCCCGTGAATGCGGCCCGCTGCCCCTTCCACAACCAGCAGCGCGACGGCGGCATGGCGATCCACAATGGCGGTGCGGCGCAGAACTACGCGAATGTGGCGGCGGCAGGCACGCAGCCGCAAGGGCTGGGCCATGGTGAGCCGGCGCTGGCGCTCGATGGCGGCGCGGCGCGCTATGATGGGCGCGGCGTGGAAGACGATTACACGCAGGCCGGCAATCTGTTCCGTTTGATGTCGGCGCAGGCGAAACAAAACCTGTTCGACAACCTGGCCGGTCCCTTGAGTCTGGTGCGGCCGGAAACCTTGCAGCGTCAGCTGGCTCACTTCGACCAGGCCGACCCGGCCTATGGCGCCGGCGTGCGGGCCGCCTTGCAGGCGCGCGGCGCGGCGCAGTAATCGGCGATCACAGGCGGACCTATCCTGTTCCGCCTGTTGTTGATATAGCCCAAATTGCTGGCAGATATTAAATATTGCCGTATGGACATATTTGTCTTCCATGCGTAGACTTGTCGGTCTGATGATGGTGCCGTCTTCCTGGCGGCATCCTGACTAGAAAGTCTTGCAATATGAATATGGTGAAGCTGTCGGTGCATGGGGACGATCCCACGCTCAAATCCATTCTCGAAGTCTTGCCCACGGATCCGGAACGGCAATGGCGCAAGGGCGAGGCGAAGGGCGCGGCAGGTCGCGTGCATCTCGATTCCGGCTTCGAAGTGGTCATCGCGCAGGCGTCCAAAGCGCAAGTGTTGCCCTCGCGCATACGCAGCTACCTGGCCGAATGCCGCTCGCGCGGCGTCACGTTCAGCATGCCGCGCATCGTGGCCGAGCTGCAACTGGAGTTGAACGGCGACGACACGGTCGATGCACCGCTGGATCTGACCCTGGCCGACATGCAGCACCTGACGGAGATGGGCATCAGCCTGAGCCTGGTGACGCGCTGCGCCGCAGCCTGATTCCCGTGTGACACTGAAAAAAATGGCCACCTGTTCAGGGTGGCCATTTTTCGTCATGGTTCGTTGAGCTCGACGGTGACCATATTGTCATCGGGCTTGCGGTCGATCAGCTTGTTGTCGGGATCGATGCCCGCCTTGCCGGGCCGGTTGCCGACGATGACGGTGTAGCTCGCTTCTCGCGCCGTCATGCGCAGGCGTTCGCGCAGCAGCGGATGGCCATTCGCGTCGTCGACACCGATCTCGATCCAGTCGTGCAGGGGCGCATCGTGTTCCTCTCCCTGTTCGCCGGCCGTCAACTTGCTCGCCTGCACTTTCATGGTGACGGCGTACTTGCCATCGCCGCGTTTGGTGGCCGTGGCCGACAGCGCACGGTTGTCGAACAGCACGATTTTCTCGAACAGGTCATCGATCAGGTAAGCCTGCTCGGGCGGCGTGACCTGGCGCAAGCCCTGCACCAGCGCCGTCACGCTCGCATACGGCGGCCCCTTCTGGCCATACGTCTTCAGCAGCTCGCGCAGCACGCCGTTGACCTTGTCTTCGCCGATCATGTCCTGCAGCAAATACATGGCCAGGCTGCCCTTGTGGTAATGGATGTAGGCCTGGTTTTCATTCTCGGCCAGCGGCAACTCCTTCTTGCGTTCTTCGCTGCGCCCCATCAGGTATTGATTCAGGTCATAGCGCAGGAAGCGGCGCATCTTGGCCGGCCCCGTGGTTTTTTTCATCACCATCAGGGCCGAATATTCGGCCAGGGTTTCGCTGAGCACGGTGGCGCCGCGCGTGTTGCCGCCGACCAATTGATGCGCCCACCACTGGTGCGCCACTTCATGCGCCGTGACGTAGAACGGATAGTCGAGGTCCTTCGGGTTCTTGTCGTCCACCTTGGCGATGAAACCCAGGCCTTCCGAGTACGGAATCGTGTTCGGGAACGATTGCGCAAACGTGGCATAGCGGGGAAATTCCACGATGCGCAAGACCTTGTGCTGGTAGGGGCCGAAGTTTTTCGTGTAGTAATCGAGCGCTTCCTTGCTGCCACGCACGAAACGATCGAGGTTGTATTCATGGCCAGGATGGTAATACACGTCGATGGCCACATCCTGCCAGCGCTCGTGCCTGACGGCGTAGCGGGCCGACTGGAACGCGTAGAAATTCAGGATCGGCTGGTCCATCGTGTAATGGAAGTAATGGCGGCCCTTGGCGATCCAGTCGTTGTCCAGCATGCCCGGCGCGATGGCCGTCTGGCCGTCGACGGTGCTGACGGTGGCGTCAAAGTTGATGCGGTCGGCGTCCATGCTGACGTAATTGTCGGCCAGCCCCCGTGCATCGTCGCGCGGCAAGGCCCGTTCGCGCGCCGGCAAGCCGTGTTTCTTGCGGTCGCGCGGGTCCGTCAATTCCAGCTGCGGCTGGTAGCCGATGTGCGGCAGCACGGCATTCGTGAAGAAGGTGCCGTTGGCCACGACGGGCGTGTCCTGGCCCAGGCCGAAGATGCCGCGCGGCGCGTAGCGGACGTCGAAATCGAGGCCCAGGCTGGCGCCCGGCGCCAGCGGCGCGGCCAGGCGGTAGCTATAAAAGCCCAGCTTGCCGTCATCGAGGCCAGGGTGCACGCGCGTGTCAAAGCGCAGGCGCATGGTGGCGGTGGGGTCTTGCTGCACAAAAATGTGGCTGATCGGCAGGCTGGTCTTGTTTTGCAGCATGTAGCGGCCCGTGACGGCCAGGGTGCGCTGCGCCGGGTAGATGGCCACGTCGAGTTTCACGTCGGTGATTTTCGGCTGCGGCGTGGCGGCAAACTTGCGGTACCGGCGCTCGACGCTGGCGCGGTCCGCATCGCGGGCGAATTCGGACTTGTAATCGTTGGCCACGTGAAAGACGTAGAACAGCACGCCGCCGGCGCCCACGAAAATCAACAGGCCGATGGCAAAGCTGGCCAGCACGCCGTGCGTCAGGCCGTGGCGCGCCAGGCGCAAGCGGATGCGCCAGCTATCGTGCGCGCCGCGGGGCCAGAGCAGCAGCGACAGCACCGTCAGCAGGATGGCCGCGCCGCTCCAGTACAGCAGGTACCAGCGCTCGCGCACCAGGTAGTGGCCGGCGCCGTTCATGGCCGAGTAGATGAAATCCGGCGTGCTGGCGTACAGCAGCAGCGGGTCGCCCAGGCCCAGCGAGGCAAAGCTGATGCTGGCGATGTGGTACAGAATCATGGCGAAATACGCCAGGTACTTGTGATTGATCACTACCTGCAAAAAGATGGCCAGCACGGCGATCAGTGCGTAGTAGGGCAGGTGCGACAGGAACAGCGATTCCAGGTACAGGCCGGGGTCGAGGCGGTAATAGCCCTTGAAGACCTGGATCGACATGCCGCACAGCATGATGACCAGGCTCAGCAATGCTTGCAGGCCGATCAGGGCGAACAGCTTGGACAGCAGCGGCAGCCAGTTCGGCACGGGCAGGGCGTCGAGCATCAGGTGGATGCTGGTCTCGCGTTCGCGCCACACCAGTTCGCCCGCATAGAAGGTGGTAATGATCAGCATGAACAGGGCGAACGAGGCGCTGACCATGTCCAGCACTTTTTCCGTCACCGGATAGGTATTCGTGCCGTACATGGAACCCATGTCGAGCGCGCCCGCATACATGGTCAGCACGCCAGCGAGCACGATGACGACAAAATAGATGTTCTTGATGGTTTCGCGCAGGTTCAGCCAGCTCATCTTGACGAGCAGGGCGGCCAGGTTGCGCTGCGCAAAATCAGGCGCTTCCTGCGTGGACAGCGACGCGCTCGACAGGCGCAGCGGCACATCGCCGTCACTGCGGCGCTTGCTGGCGCCCGCGTCCGTCGTGGCGTGGAACTGGAAGCGCCAGTAGCCGAGCAGCAAGGCCACCAGGGCGAAGCCGGACCAGATGGCGCGGTTCAGCAAATACACGCCCTCTAATGTCACCAGGCGCGTGTTGCGCTCCGCATTCGGCCAGTATTCCGTCAGGCGTATCAGCGCCGTGGTGCCGAAGGGGTCGATCAGGGCGGCCAGGGTCTTGTAGTCGAGGTCGCGCGCCAGCGAGGGCGCCACCAGGTAGCCGATCAGCATGACCACCGAGCTGATGTACACGGGCAGCATGCGCCGCGTCAGGGCGGCGATGACGAAGAAGATGGCGCCGAAGATGAACAGGTTCGGCAGCAGGGTAAACACATACGGCATCAAATAGGCCAGCGCGCGCTGCGGCCCCAGCCGTTCGGGATCGATGCCGGGCAGCCAGGCGCCCAGCCAGGCGCCGATGACGATGCTGGAAAACACCACGGCCAGCACCAGATAGGCGCCGAGGAAACGGCCAAAGACATACTGGTATTTTTTGATCGGCGCGCTGAAGAAGAAATGCTGCATGCCGTACTCGAAATCCTGCTGCACCGAGCGGCCCATCATGGCGGCCACCACCACGGCGCCGAAGCAGCCCAGCAGGCTGCATGTGAACGCCAGCGAGCGCGGCGCGTTGATCAGGAACTTGCCGCCGAAACTGATGCTCGCTTCCTTGAAGACGCCGCCGGCGGCGGCCATCCACAGCATGGCCAGGGCCAAAAACATGGCGAAATACACCCAGGTGGACAGCAGCTTGAGCCGCTGTCGCGCTTCAAAGCGGGCGATGGCAAACATGGCCGCCCCCTCAGTCGCACTGCGGGGCAACGCGGTGGCGCCCGGCAATGGTGGCGAAATACAGGTCTTCCAGGTCGCCGATGGCTTCCTCGAAGCCGTCGCCCGGGTCGTCGTCGCTGTAGACGTGGATCAGGGTGCGGCCCGACAGCAAGCGCGTGGAAATGACGGCGTGGCGCTGCTGGAAGCTGGCCAGCTCTTTCTTGTCGACAAAGCGCGCCCAGATCTTGCAGCTGACTTCGTCGATCAGTTCCTGGGTCTTGCCGCACAGCAGCAAATGGCCCTTGTTGATGATGGCCATGTTGGCGCACAGGTCGGCCACGTCGGACACGATGTGGGTCGACAGGATCACCGTCTTGTCTTCGCCGATATCGGACAGCAGATTATGGAAGCGCACGCGCTCCTGCGGGTCGAGGCCGGCCGTCGGCTCGTCGACGATGATCAGTTTCGGGTCGCCCAGCAGGGCTTGCGCGATGCCGAAGCGCTGGCGCATGCCGCCGGAAAAGCTGCCCAGGCGCTGGTGGCGCACGTCGAACAAATTGGTTTGCTGCAACAGGCCATCGACGACTTCGCGCCGGCGCGCCCGCTGCGACAGCCCTTTCAGCATGGCGAAGTGGTCGAGCAGTTCATACGCCGTCACCTTCGGATACAGGCCGAAGTCTTGCGGCAGGTAGCCGAGCATGCGGCGGATCTCGTCCTTGTCGTCGAGCACGTCGTAGTCGCCGAAGAAGATGGAGCCCGAATCGCACTCCTGCAGGGTGGCCAGGGTGCGCATCAGGGTCGACTTGCCGGCGCCGTTCGGGCCCAGCAAGCCAAACATCCCGGGCGGTATCGTCAGCGACACGTTATCCAGCGCCACCACGCCATTCGCGTAGGTCTTCGACAATTTGCGAATCTGCAATTCCATACAACTCCTGACTCATGCGTTGCTGCCCGATGCTACAGGGCTACTCTATGCTGGCATTGTATTGAATTTAAGACGTACTGGGCAGCTGCATGCGATACACGGCATTTTCGCGTGCCCAGAGTGCAGTTGGCGGGGGTGGACGGCGGGCCGCTGGTGGCGCTTTCGGCCCGCCATGAGAGCATCAGTTACGGAACAAAACCGACTCCCGGTTGAACCACCAGCGGCACAGCATCAGCAGCGCGCCCGCGATCACCGTGGTCGAGGCCAGGATCACGCCGAACATGCGGTAATCCATGGTGCCCTTGACCAGCTCCTTCATGGCCAGCGACACGTTGGTCAGCGGCACCATGGCCCATATCCAGTTCAGCTCGACGCCGGGCAGCATGGCCGCCACCGTGGGCAGGATGACGAACAGCATCAATGGCGTGATCATGCCGGCCGCTTCCTTGTAGCTTTTCGCGTAGATCGAGATCGACAGCAGCAGCGAGGCAAAGATGGCGGCTGTCGGCACCAGCATCAGGGTCACCATGGCGAGGTCGGGCAAGCCGATGCTGCGCACCATGACGGCCATGTTGCCTTCCAGAGAACTGCCGAAGATGGCCAGCAGGGCGCCCATGCTGCCCACCATCAGCACGGCCGAGGTCATGCCCACCGTAAACAGCACGAGGAACTTGGCCAGCACGATGGCGCTGCGCGGCACGGGCGCCAGCAGCAGGGTTTCCAGCGTGCCCCGCTCCTTTTCGCCGGCGCCCAGGTCGATGGCCGGGTACATGGCCGCCGTCAGGCACACCATCAGCAGCAGATAGGGCAGCATGCCGCCGACGATGGCGCCCATCTGCTCGCGCTCGTTGGCCGTCGACTGCTTGTCGAGCACGATGGGGTGCAGGGCGAAGGCCAGTTGGGCCGGACTCAGGTTCAAGGCCGACAGCGCGCTTTCACGCAGGCTGGCGTTGTACGCCTCGACGATCTCGCGCACCCGCTGCAAGGTCACGTCGACCGTGCTGGCGCTGTTGTAGTGCAGAGTGACCTTGGCTTGCTGGTGTTGTTGCAGCGCTTCTTCAAACCGGGGCGG
Organism: Janthinobacterium sp. PSRC1-1; assembly: GCF_049897525.1. Taxonomy (NCBI): domain Bacteria; kingdom Pseudomonadati; phylum Pseudomonadota; class Betaproteobacteria; order Burkholderiales; family Oxalobacteraceae; genus Janthinobacterium; species Janthinobacterium sp. PSRC1-1. The sequence continues at coordinate 191,135 of NZ_JAFCWK010000008.1, read as the reverse complement.
AATGACGACGGCGAACTTGATGCTGTCGTCTCCGATGGCGCGGCGGATGTCGCCCTCGCTGGCCAGCGGCACTTCGCGCAGATTGTGCTGCTGCGCAAAACGCGCGCTCAAGCCCGGCGAATGGTCCTTGCCGAACAGCGCGTAGCGCATTTCCGCCGTCTTGGCGTTCTTGAACATATTGCTTGAAACGTAAGCGAAGCCGCCAAAGATCAGCGGCATGGCAAAGATGGGAATGAGGATGGTGAAAATCAGCGTCTTGCGGTCGCGCGTGAGCTCCAGCAACTCTTTCAGATAAATGGTCCACATGGCTCAGGCTCCCTGGTTGATGACGCTGACAAAGGCGTCGTACAGATCGGTACTGCCGCCCAGGTGGCGCAGTTCGTTGACCGTGCCGTTGAAGGCGGTGGTGCCGCGGTTGATGATGCAGACGCGGTCGCACAGCTTTTCCACCTCGTGCAGATGGTGCGTGGAAAAGATCAGCGGCACGCGCAGCGCCTTGTAGCTGGCGATGAAGTCGAGCAGGATCTTGGCCGACATCACGTCCAGGCCCGTGGTCGGCTCGTCAAGGATCACCACCTGCGGCTCATGCACGACGGTGCGGGCGATCGCGCACTTCTGTTTCATGCCCGTCGACAACTGATCGGCCCGCTTGCCGCCGTACTCTTCCATTTGCAGCAGGGAAAATAATTCGTCGCAGCGGCGTTTCAGCTTGTCGGCCGGCATGCCGTGCAGACGGCCGAAATATTCCACGTTCTCGCGCGCCGTCAGGCGCCCATACAAGCCCGTCGAGCCGGACAGGAAACCGATGCTCTGGCGCGCCACCAGCGGCTGGCGCAGCACATCGACGCCGTTGACGAGGGCGCTGCCCGCGTCCGCTTGCAGGGCCGTCGACAGCAGGCGCAAGGTGGTGGTCTTGCCGGCGCCATTCGGGCCCAGCAGGCCCAGCACCTCGCCCGGGGCGCAGCTGAAACTGACGTCGCGCACGGCGTGAAACCAGCCCTCATGTTCGCGCGGATCGCTGACGTGCACGCCCTTGCCCTTGTGGGGCGGCATGCGGAAACGTTTTGCCAGGTGCTTGACTTCAATCATGGGCTTCATCCCTTTGACGGTGAAGAACGAGAGTAGCATGCAAAAAATGTAACTTGCAAGGTGGAAATATCGTTTGATCTATTGAAAAAAGCAGCATCTTCATGCAAGCTGACCCGGTGGGCGCCGGCGGACGGCGCGGGAGAGTGCAATGCGAACGATCGATCAGGCGATGCAGGACAAGGTACTGGCCGTGGCCCGTGCCGGCATGACCAGTGCCGAAGCCATCGGTTTCTTCCGTGTCAGCCTGGGCTTGTACTACCTGGCCGGCCTGATGACGGAAGAAGCGCTCGATTTCAAGCAGATCGACGCGAAGTACAACCGCTTTATCTACCACTCGCTCGGTGGCGGGCACAGCATCGCCAGCGTGCTGCAATTCATGAGTGGCGAGAAAGTCTTGCGCGTGCTGCAATCGGAGCGTTTTCGCGCCGCGTTTACCGAATACTGCCCGGACATCCCCGTCGACAGCATTTCCTTCCTGATTTCACTGAACCTGGGCGTGGCGAAAAGCCTGTCCGGCCTGGACGCCGTCGGCCCCGTGGTGGACTGGATCGAGCAGGAAAAAGCGCGCACAAGTCAATAAAGCCCCGTTCACCCTGCGCGCGGCGTGGGGACGGCTGGCCCCGATGGTCCTATAATTCATGCTTTACTACTCATGAGCATAGCCACGATGACCGCGAACCGCCATTTTGACCCCCTGGATCGTTTGATTGTTGGCGCCGACAAGGCCTTGCGCGTCATCGCGGGCGTGGCTTCGGCCTCACGCCCCTCGCCGGCCGCGCATGCGCCCGATGCGCAGCTGAGCGCGGCCGAGCAGCGCCACAGCGCCGGCTTGATGCGCGTCAACCATGTGGGCGAAGTGTGCGCCCAGGCCCTGTACAACTCGCAGGCGCGCTATGCGCACAGCCCGGCCATCCGTGCCCAGTTCGACGAGGCGGGACGCGAAGAGGAAGACCACCTGGCCTGGACGGCGCAGCGCCTGACGGAGCTGGGCTCGCGTCTGAGCCTGCTCAATCCCCTGTGGTATGCGGGTTCGTTTGCGCTGGGCACCATCGCCGCGCGCATGGGCGACGGCCGCAGCCTGGGTTTCGTGGTGGAAACGGAGCGCCAGGTGGAAGCGCACCTGGCCAGCCACTTGCAGGAACTGCCGCCGCAGGACGCCAAGTCGCGCGCCATCGTCAAGCAGATGGCCATCGATGAAGTGGAACACGGCGCCGCCGCCCAGCGACTGGGCGCCATCGACACCCCGGCGCCGGTGAAGGCGCTGATGGGCTTGATGGGCAAGGTCATGACCAAGACAGCGTATTACCTGTAGGTCGGATTAGCGCGGCAATGCCGCGCGTAATCCGACACATTGTTGGCGTTACGGGTATCGTCGGATTACGCGCTGGCGCGCTAATCCGACCTACCCGACCTACTCCTCGATGATTTCGAACGAGTGGGTGATCTCGGCAGTTTTCGCCAGCATGATGGACGCCGAGCAATATTTGTCGTGCGACAAAGTCACGGCCCGTTCGACGGCCGTCGGTTTCAGGGCCTTGCCCCGCACGGTGAAATGGAAGTGAATCTTGGTAAACACTTTCGGGTCGGTCTCGGCGCGCTCGGCCTTCAGGGTCACTTCGCAGCCACTGACGGCTTCGCGCCCGCGTTTCAGGATCAGCACCACGTCATAGGCGGTGCAGCCGCCCGTGCCCAGCAAGACCATTTCCATGGGGCGTGGCGCCAGGTTGTGGCCGCCGCCATCGGGCGCGCCATCCATGGTCACCAGGTGGCCGGAGCCGGTTTCTGCCCGAAAACTCATGCCCGACGGGCCATTCCAGCTGACTTTGCATTCCATCGTACTCTCCGAAAATTGTAAGCGTTTTGTATTGTAATAGAGGAATGCCTGTCCATGTGCCGCCTGCCAGCCCGCAGCCGGTCTGCATCGTGGCTTGACGCGGCAAGGCAAAGCCGCTTATACTTGTCGGCTTTCCGTTCGCTCAGGAAAAGTAAATAAGGCAGAGTCCGCATAGCAGCATCGGCGGAACCACCATTTGAGCGTGTAATCTATTAGGAAGTCAACATGAAAACATTTTCCGCTAAAGGACATGAAGTCCAGCGCGATTGGTTCGTGGTTGACGCGACGGACAAAGTCCTCGGACGTGTTGCCAGCGAAGTGGCACTCCGACTGCGCGGCAAACACAAACCAGAATTTACTCCTCACGTCGATACCGGCGACTTTATCGTCGTCATCAACGCAGGCAAACTGCGTGTGACCGGTACCAAAGCTACTGAGAAAATTTACTACCGTCACTCTGGCTATCCAGGCGGCATCTACGAAACCAACTTCCAGAAAATGCAACAGCGTTTTCCAGGTCGCGCGCTTGAGAAAGCGGTCAAGGGCATGCTGCCTAAAGGCCCACTCGGCTACGCAATGATCAAGAAGCTGAAAGTGTACGCGGAAGGTTCCCATCCGCACGCTGCTCAGCAACCTAAAGCACTTGTTCTCTAAGGAACTGACATGATCGGTAATTACAATTATGGAACCGGCCGTCGCAAAAGTGCAGTGGCTCGGGTTTTTATCAAAGTTGGCACAGGCTTGATCGTTGTTAACGGCAAACCAGCAAACGAATACTTTTCGCGCGAAACGGGTCTGATGGTCATCCGTCAACCACTGGAACTGACCGGCAATGTCGAGCGTTTCGACATCAAAGTCAACGTCCATGGCGGCGGTGAGTCGGGCCAGGCTGGTGCAGTTCGTCACGGTATCACCCGCGCTCTGATCGACTACGATGCAGCGCTGAAACCGGAACTGGCGAAAGCCGGCTTCGTGACCCGCGATGCACGTGAAGTCGAGCGTAAAAAAGTTGGTCTGCGCAAAGCACGTCGCGCAAAGCAATTCTCGAAGCGTTAATTTCTACGCTACAGCACCTTCCGGGGTGCTGGTCGAAAAGCCGCTGGACTTCGGTCCCGCGGCTTTTTTGCATTTCAGCGGGATGCGCCGTTGCGCTGTAAAATACGCGGAAAACCCGCAAGGGCAGCGTTTCCCTTCATCTTTATGCACTCTATACACAAGGAAAGAACATGATCAAAGTTGGCATCGTCGGCGGCACTGGATACACGGGCGTGGAATTGCTGCGCTTGCTCGCTACCCATCCAGATGTCGAATTGACGGCGATTACCTCGCGCAAGGAAGATGGCTTGCCCGTGGCTGACATGTATCCTTCCCTGCGTGGCCACGTCAAACTGGCGTTTACTGCGCCGGACAAGGCGAACCTGGCACAGTGCGACGTGGTCTTCTTTGCCACCCCGCATGGTGTTGCCATGGCGCAAGCGCCAGACTTGCTGGCCGCCGGCGTGAAAGTCATCGACCTGGCCGCCGACTTCCGCCTGAAAGACCAGGCCAAGTTCGAGCAATGGTACAAGATTGCCCACACGGCGCCCGAGCTGATCGAGCAGGCCGTGTATGGCTTGCCGGAACTGAACCGCGAAGACATTAAAAAAGCCAGCCTGATCGCCAACCCCGGTTGCTACCCGACCACCATGCAGCTGGGCTTTTACCCGCTGCTGAAAGCCGGCCTGGTCAACGCGGGCGGTCTCATCGCCGACTGCAAGTCGGGCGTGTCCGGCGCCGGCCGCAAGGCGGAAATCGGCATCCTGTTCTCGGAGGCAAGCGACAGCTTCAAGGCCTACGGCGTGGCCGGTCACCGCCACCTGCCGGAAACGACGGCGCAATTGCAGCGTTTCACGGACGACAAAGTGGGGCTGACCTTCACGCCGCACCTGGTGCCGATGATCCGCGGCATGCATTCGACCCTGTACGCGCAGCTGAACAAGGATGTCAGCAATGAAGAATTGCAAGCCTTGTTCGAAGAGCAATACAAGGATGAGCCATTCGTCGACGTGATGCCCTTCGGCTCGCACCCGGAAACCCGCTCCACGCGCGGCTCGAACATGCTGCGCCTGGCCTTGCACCGTCCCGAAGGCGGCAATACCGTCATCGTGCTGGTGGTGCAGGACAACCTGGTCAAGGGTGCAGCGGGCCAGGCCGTGCAATGCATGAACTTGATGTTTGGCTTGAAAGAAACAGCCGGTTTGCAACACATCGCCGTGATGCCTTAAATATAGGCATGAGCGTTTGCGCAGGTGCGGCGCCTTTTTGCCGGACCTGTGATAAATTGGATTGCCGCCTACCCCGACAGGATGACGTTCATGTTCGAGCGCAACGCGAAAAATCCCATCGACACCCTGATCGGCGCCTCCACGCGGATCGAGGGCGACTTGCTGTTTTGCGGCGGCTTGCGCATCGATGGCCATGTGCGCGGCAACGTCACCGGCGAGCCGGGCGAGCCCACGCATGTGGTGCTGGGCGAGGCGGGCCGCATCGATGGCGAAGTGCGCTGCTCCAGCCTGGTCGTCAGCGGCGAGATCAATGGCCCCGTGTATGTCTCTGAAATGCTTGAAATCCAGCCGAAAGCCCGCATTGTAGGAGAGGTCTATTACAAGGTGCTGGAAATGCACAGCGGCGCCCAGGTGCACGGCAAGCTCAGCCGCCACGACAGCGCCGACCCCGTGCTGCACCTGGCCGTGTCGGAAATGTGAGCAGGAACAACACCGCCCGGCGGCATCAGCGGCGGCCGCAGCGCGAGTTGTGCCAACAGTCTATAATGAGGCTATGTTTTCTGAGGAGTCTGAAATGAATGCAGTCGCTGAAATGCAAGATGTGATCCCTTCGCCTATCATCTTTACCGATAGCGCCGCCGAAAAAGTCGCGCAGTTGATCGAGGAAGAAGGCAATCCCGACCTGAAATTGCGCGTCTTCGTGCAGGGTGGCGGCTGTTCCGGCTTCCAGTACGGTTTCACCTTCGACGAAATCGTCAATGAAGATGACACCACCATGGTCAAGAACGGCGTCCAGCTGTTGATCGATTCCATGAGCTACCAGTACCTGGTCGGCGCGGAAATCGATTACAAGGATGACCTGGAAGGCGCGCAGTTCGTGATCAAGAATCCGACAGCCACCTCGACCTGCGGTTGCGGTTCATCCTTCTCGGTATAAGCACACCTGAGAAAACGTCCATGGCGGCGTTGCATTGCCTCGCCGTACTATTCGTACTGTCTTCGGCAATGCGCCTTGCCCTGAACGTTTTTCAGGCGCGCCGGTTTATAGGCGCAGCATAAAAATAGCGGATCGATGATCCGCTATTTGTGTTTCTACATCGGCTTAATGCGGATACAGCGCACCGAGCACACGTAAGCCCGCCGCGCCCGTCACGGCCGGCAAGTTGCCCGGCTTGCGCTGGTTAAAACGCCAGGCCAGCCAGGCAAACGCCAGCGCCTCGACCTGGCTGGGCGCCACGCCTAGTGCTTGCGTGGACTCCACCGCCATGCCCGGCAATGCGCGCGCCAGCGCCGCCATCAGGCTGGCGTTCTGCGCGCCGCCGCCACAGACATACACGTTTTCCGCCTGCGCCCCGTCGCGCGCGATGGCATGCGCCAGGCTGGCGGCCGTCAGCTGGGTCAGGGTGGCCTGCACGTCGGCAGGTGTGGCCTGCGCATGGTTGCTCAGCTTGTTCTGTAGCCAGTCGGCATGGAACAGGTCGCGGCCCGTGCTTTTCGGCGCCGGCAAGGCAAAATACGGGTCATTGAGCAAATCCGCCAGCAGGGCAGGCAAGACTTTGCCCGTGGCGGCCCAGGCGCCATTGGCGTCATACGGCTGGCCCAGGTGCCGCAGGGCCCAGCCATCCATCAGGGCATTGCCGGGGCCCGTGTCGTAGCCCGTCACCGTGCCGTCCGCGTGCAGCACACTGATATTGCTGATGCCGCCGATATTGGCCAGCACGCGCGTGTGGCCGGGCACATTGAAAATGGCCTGGTGAAAAGCGGGCACCAGCGGCGCGCCCTGGCCGCCGGCCGCCACGTCGCGGCTGCGCAAGTCGGCGATGACATCGATGCCCGTCAGTTCGGCCAGCAGGGCCGGGTTGTTCAACTGGCGCGTAAAGCCCAGTTCGGGGCGGTGGCGGATGGTCTGGCCATGCGCGCCGATGGCGGCGACGGCGTCCGCACCGATGCCCGCGTTGTTCAATAGCAAGGCGACGCAGTCGGCGTAATGGCGCACCAGTTGATTCGCCGCCAGCGCTTCGCGTTCGATTTCATTCTGGCCGGCACTTTGCAATGCCATCAGGTCGGCGCGCAGACTGGCCGGAAAGGCGATATACGCGTCGCCCAGGCTGCGCACGCTGCCATCGTCGGAAAAATCGACCAGGGCGCCGTCGACGCCGTCCAGGCTGGTGCCTGACATCAAACCGATATACAGCATGGGTGTTTCCTTGAAGGCGTCAGTGATGGGTACATTGTGCCGCATTTTCTGGCGTACATAAAACAAAGGCACCGGCCATTTGCATGGGCGGTGCCTTTGACGATTGCCCGAAGGCAGTGTTGCTTAGCGCGACGCCAGTGCCGTGTCGTTCGGACGCAGCAGGGTGAAGCGGTGCATCATGTCGGCCGAGACCATGCGGAAGCGGCTCAGCTCGGCGGCCGTCAGTGGTGCCTGGGCTTGTACGTTCAGCTTGCTTGGGTCTTGTGCCACGCCGCCGACGCGGAATTCATAGTGCAAATGGGCGCCTGTGGACCAGCCGGTGGTGCCGACGTAGCCGATCACATCGCCCTGGCTGACTTTTTGACCTTTTTTCAGGCCCGAAGCGAAGCGGCTCATGTGGGCGTAGGCGGTGGTGTAGTTGGCCCAGTGTTTCAGGACAACAACATTGCCGTAGCCGTTTTGGCTGCCGACGGAATCGACCACGCCGTCGCCCGAGGCGCGGATGGGCGTACCCGTTGCTGCGGCGAAATCGATGCCCTTGTGCGCTTTCCAGTTGCCGGAAATCGGGTGCACGCGCATGGAGAAGCCGGACGAGATGCGGGAGAATTCGAGGGGGGATTTCAGGAAGGCTTTTTTGAGGGACTTGCCGTCGAAACTGTAGTAACCGCCGCCTTGCTTGCTGGCTGGGTCTTCGAACCAAACGGACTGGTAAGTCGTGCCGCGGTTGGTGAATTCACCGGCCAGGATACGGCCCGCTCGGACAAATTCGCCATCTTGCCAGAACGTTTCGTAGACGACATTGAAGGCGTCGCCGCGTTTCAGGTCGGAGCGGAAGTCGATATTGGTGGAGAACATTTCCACGATTTGCGCGGAAATCGAGTCTGGCAGGCGGGTGCCGTCCAGGCTGGAATCGGTGGCGGCGAACAGGGTGGAGGTAATCTTGCGCGCGTGCATTTCAACGCGGCGTTCCAGCTGGGCTGCCACTTCCGTGGCCACGAACTTGTCGCCCTTGCGGGTGATCAGGATGTTCTTGACCGATTTGTCCGTGCCGTCGACGAGGGTGGCGCGCATCCAGTTGAGGTCGCCGTTTTCGGTCGTTTGCGCTTGCACGCGCTTGCCCGATTTCAGCAACATCACGCCGCGCGCGATCTTGTCGGTTTTGATGAAATTGGCGGCCGCCGGATCATCCACGCCGAGACGGGTCAGCAACGTGGCGAGGGTATCGCCGGCGCGGACTTTTTCTTCGTGGGTGAAATTCTGGTCTACCTGTTCCATCGCGGAAATTTGCGAGGCAAGATCAGGCATTTCCAGGTTCTGGGCGATGGACGTGACCGGCAAGTCCGATGCGTCGGGTGCCATGGGCGACACAGCGACTGCGCCGAAGGCGGCCACGGCGAGCAGCACTGCGGAGGCGCCGATAATGCGCGCCTTGCGTGTCGTCGTCAGCTGTGTGTACAAGCGTGAGCTTGTGATTTTATGTATAGGGTTCATGCAATCAGTTAAAATTTGCCCTTGAACGTGACCTGAACTAATGCTCTTTGTTATTGTTATTTTGGTTCGTTTTCATACGGCAAGATTGATGGGATCGAGCATTATAACAAACTCCGCAAACCTACTACCATTTTGAGATTTATAGTCAAATTTTATGGAAATCAACACCACCGCATCGCCTGCCAAGGCTAACGCCGCTCAGACCGCACTTCCACTGTCGGACAGAGTACAAGAAGCCCTCGCGATTACCAAGCGTGGCGTCGACGAACTCTTGATCGAAAGCGAATTTGCGCAAAAATTAGCGCGCTCCGAGAAAACCGGTGTTCCACTGCGCATCAAACTGGGCCTGGACCCGACTGCACCCGACTTGCATCTGGGTCACACTGTCGTACTGAACAAGATGCGCCAGCTGCAAAACCTCGGCCATCAAGTCATTTTCCTCATTGGCGACTTCACATCCATGATCGGCGACCCTTCGGGCCGCAACATCACGCGCCCGCCTTTGACCCGTGAACAGATCGAGATTAACGCGATGACGTATTTCGCGCAAGCATCTTTAGTGCTGGATGCCAGCAAGACGGAAATCCGCTATAACTCCGAGTGGTGCGATCCGCTGGGGGCGCGCGGCATCATCCAGCTCGCTTCCCACTACACGGTGGCGCGCATGATCGAGCGCGACGACTTCACCAAGCGCTTCCAGGGCGGCATTCCTATTTCCGTGCATGAATTCCTGTACCCGCTGATGCAGGGTTACGACTCGGTGGCCCTGAAATCGGACCTGGAACTGGGCGGCACGGACCAGAAGTTCAACCTGCTGGTGGGCCGCGAACTGCAAAAGCAGTACGGACAGGAGCAGCAGTGTATTTTGACCATGCCTCTGCTGGAAGGTTTGGACGGCGTGGAAAAAATGTCCAAGTCGAAGAATAACTACATCGGCATCACGGAACCGGGCAATATCATGTTCGCCAAGCTGATGAGCATTTCCGACGTCATGATGTGGCGCTACTACGAGCTGCTGTCGTGGCGTTCGATCGACGAACTGGCGCAGCTCAAGCGCGAAGTCGAAGAAGGCCGCAATCCGCGCGATGCCAAGGTTGCACTGGCGCAAGAGATCGTCGCCCGTTTCCACTCGCAGCAGGCGGCCGAAGATGCGCTGGCCGACTTCGTCAACCGCTCGAAGGGCGGCATTCCCGACGATATTGCGGCAGTGACCCTGGCTGGCGCCCCGCTGGGCATTCCGCAATTGCTGAAACAGGCTGGCCTGTGCCCATCGACCTCGGAAGCCATGCGCAAGATCGACCAGGGCGGCGTGCGCATCGACGGCACCGTCATCAGCGACAAGGGCTTGCAAGTGGCGGCGGGCGAATTCGTGTTGCAAGTTGGCAAGCGCAGTTTCGCGCGCGTCACCCTGACGGCATGATCGCGCTGCTGCAGCGCGTTACCCAGGCGAAAGTCGACGTTGCCGGCGCCACCATCGGCGCCATCGACGCCGGCCTGATGGTGCTCGTGTGCGCCGAGCGCGGCGATACGGAAAAGGAAGCGGACGCCCTGCTGACCAAACTGCTCGGCTACCGCGTGTTTGCCGACGCGGCGGGCAAGATGAACCGCAGCGTGACGGACGTGGCTGGCGGCTTGCTGCTGGTGCCGCAGTTCACCTTGGCGGCCGACACCAAGTCCGGCACGCGCCCGTCGTTCACGCCGGCGGCCGCGCCGCAGGACGGCTTGCGCCTGTTCACGCGTTTCGTGGAGCAGGCGCGCCACCGCCATGCGAGCGTGCAAACGGGGCAGTTCGGCGCCGACATGCAGGTGTCGCTGACGAACGACGGCCCCGTCACCTTCTGGTTGCAGGTCAGCACCAAACAATAACGATAAAGAGGAGCAAGCGATGAAATTGTGGAGCGAGACGTTTCGTGATGGCGGCCTGATGCCGGCCGAGTATGCTTTTGCCGAGATCGATCCGGCCAGCCGCGTGCGCCTCGCCGGTAACCGCAATCCCCATCTGGCCTGGGACGAGGTGCCGAACGGCACCGAGTCGCTGGCCCTGTTCTGCATCGACCCCGATGCGCCGCAAGACGCCAGCCTGGCCAACCGCGACGACCAATCCCTGCCGCTGACGGCGCCGCGCGGCGATTTTTATCACTGGAGCGTGCTCGACTTGCCGCCCGCCATGCGGGTGATTGCCGCCGGGGAGTTTTCCAGCGGCATCACGCCGCGCGGCAAGCCTGCCGCTGCCGGGACCGCTACTGGGCTGCGCCAGGGCATCAACGATTACACGGGCTGGTTTTCCGGCGATCCGGACATGGCAGGCGACTATTACGGCTATGATGGTCCGTGCCCGCCGTGGAATGACGAGCGCATCCACCATTATATTTTCCGCCTGTATGCGCTCGACGTGCCAAAGTTGGCCTTGCCCGAGCGCTTTACGGGGCAGCAAGCCCATGCCGCGCTCTACGGCCACATCCTCGACGAAGCCCAGCTCGTCGTTGCCTACTCGCTCAACCCCGAGCTGGCACTTACCCTGAAGAAATAACGTATGAGCACCACGATCTTACTGATACGCCATGGCGAAACGGCCTGGAATGCGGGCCGCCGCCTGCAGGGCCATATCGACATCGCCCTGAACGAGGCGGGCCTGGCGCAAGCTTGCGCGCTGGGGCAGGCGCTGGCCGATGAGCCGCTGGCCGCCATCCTCGCCAGCGATCTGCAGCGCGCGCAGCAAACGGCGCAAGCCGTGGCCGATGTGAAAGACTTGCCCGTGCAGACGGACCCCTTGCTGCGCGAGCGCTGCTATGGCGCGTTCGAAGGCTTGCTGTATGCCGATATTGCCACGCGCTATCCGCACGAGTATGCGCAATGGCAATCGCGCCAGATCGATGCCGTGATGCCGTCCGGCGAGCGCGAAGCCGAGAGCTTCCGCCAGTTTTACGCACGCGCGAACGGCGCCATCGCCCGCTGGGCCGAACGCTATGACGGTCAGATGATCGCCATCGTCGCGCATGGCGGCGTGCTCGAATGCGCTTACCGCGAGGCGGTCGGCATGACGCTCGACAGTCCGCGCGACTTCCAGGTGAAAAATGCCAGCGTCAACCGTTTTTCGTATGCGGACGGCAAGCTGCATTTGGTGCATTGGGGAAATATCGAACATCTGAGCGCGCCCGCGATGGACGAGCTGGGCTAAGAGCGCTCACAGCGGCCCCATCCTCACTCTGACGCACTGATCGAAAAAAATAGTGCTTATTAATTAGGCAGGGAATCGGTTAAAATAGCAGGTTCCTCCGTCCATTCCAGGTTCTTCAGTGCAAATCGGCCCTCACATTCTGCGCAACAACGTTTTCGTCGCTCCCATGGCGGGCGTGACGGATCGGCCTTTCCGCCAGTTGTGCAAGCAGCTGGGTGCCGGCTATGCCGTGTCGGAGATGGCGGCGTCGAATCCGCGCCTGTGGGCGACGGAAAAAAGCGCGCGCCGCACGGACCATGAAGGCGAAATGGAGCCGAAAGCCGTGCAAATCGCCGGTGCCGATCCGCAAGACCTGGCCGATTGCGCCAAGTTCAACGTGGACCGGGGCGCGCAGATCATCGACATCAACATGGGTTGCCCCGTGAAGAAGGTGTGCAACAGCTGGTGCGGTTCGGCCTTGCTGCAAAACGTAAGCCTGGTCGAAAAGATCTTGCACGCCGTCGTCAATGCCGTCGACGTGCCCGTCACCCTGAAATTTCGCACGGGCTGGAACCGTGAAAACAAGAATGCCCTGACCATCGCCCGCATCGCCGAGCAGGCCGGCATCCAGATGCTGACCTTGCACGGCCGCACGCGCGCCGATGGTTACAAGGGCGATGCCGAATATGAAACCATTGCCGCCGTGAAAGCTTCGGTGGGCATCCCCGTGGTGGCCAACGGCGACATTACCAGTCCGGAAAAGGCCCGCTTTGTGCTTGATCAAACGGGCGCCGATGCCGTCATGATCGGCCGTGCGGCGCAGGGCCGGCCGTGGATTTGCCGCGAGATCGACCATTTTCTGCGCACCGGCACGTTATTGCCGGCGCCGTATGTGGATGAAGTGCGCACCCTGATGGATGAGCATTTGCGCGCCCATTACGCGTTTTATGGCGAATTTCTCGGTGTGCGCACGGCGCGCAAGCACATCGGCTGGTACGTCAAGGATCTGGAAGGCGGCGAGGCGTTCCGACAGCAAATGAACTTGCTGGAGTCGACGGATGCGCAATTGCTGGCCGTGGATCAATTTTTTGAGTCGCAATGGAAATTTGGCGAACGGTTACAATACCGCCTCTCCGAATCCAGTGAAAGTGGTCTGCTCGATGTGATCGAACCTACGGCCACGGCAGCATGAGCAGATAGCAACAAGCAGGGTAAATCAGTGACCAGCAGTACAAGGGCGAGCGCCTATATACAGAGCGTCATGCAATATTAATTACAACACCGAGGCAAGAGGGCAGCACGCGGACCGCATGAGCGGCGCGGCGCCCGATGGCCTGGTGTTCAGCCGGTTGAAGCATAAAAATGAGCAAAGAAAGCATTCAGGAAGTCGTACAGAAAAGTCTAGAAGATTACTTCAATGACCTGGGCGAACAGCAAGCGTCGAATATCTATGACATGGTCGTGCTGACCGTGGAAAAGCCCATCCTGGAAGTCGTGATGACACGCGCCGATGGCAACCAGTCGCACGCCGCGCAGATGCTGGGCATCAACCGCAATACCCTGCGCAAGAAATTGCAGGAGCACGGTTTGCTGTAATGCCGGCATGCAAGTGACGCCAAGATTTGAATCCGCCGCCGCCTCAGCCAGACGACTGAGCGGCGCCATTCGCCAAGAACACTTAACCACCTAGCCACAGCCATGATCAAACAAGCTCTCCTCTCCGTTTCCGACAAGACCGGCGTTCTCGAATTCGCCCGTGCCCTGTCCGCCCTCGGCGTCAACCTCCTGTCCACCGGCGGTACCGCCAAATTGCTGGCCGACAACGGTGTTCCCGTCACGGAAGTTGCCGATTACACCGGTTTCCCGGAGATGCTCGATGGCCGTGTGAAGACCCTGCACCCGAAAGTGCACGGCGGTATCCTGGCGCGCCGTGATTTCCCTGAGCACATGTCGAAACTGGTCGAGCACGACATGCCGACCATCGACATGGTGGTGGTCAACCTGTACCCGTTCCAGGGCACGGTCGCCAAGGCCGATTGCACCTTGGAAGACGCGATCGAAAACATCGATATCGGTGGCCCGACCATGCTGCGTTCGGCGGCCAAGAACCACAAGGACGTGGTGGTCATTTGCGATCCGACCGACTACGACGCCGTGCTGGCGGAGTTGCGCTCGGCCGACGGCACGGCCGGCACGGTCAGCTACGACACCAAATTCATGCTGGCGAAAAAAGTCTTTGCGCACACGGCGCAATACGATGGCGCCATCACCAACTACCTGACCAGCCTGGGCCCGACGAAAGTGCACGCCGAGCGCGGTGCTTATCCGCAAGTGTTGAATGTTGCATTTGAGAAAGTGCAAGACATGCGCTACGGTGAAAACCCGCACCAGAGCGCCGCCTTCTACCGCGACCTCGTCACCATCGATGGCGCGCTGGCCAACTACCGCCAGCTGCAAGGCAAAGAATTGTCGTACAACAACATCGCCGATGCCGATGCGGCCTGGGAATGCGTGAAGAGCCTGGGCGGTTTCGAGCAAAGCGCCGCCTGCGTCATCGTCAAGCATGCGAACCCATGCGGCGTCGCCCTAGGCAAGAATGCGGCCGAAGCGTACGCGCGCGCCCTGCAGACGGACCCGACCTCGGCGTTTGGCGGCATCATCGCGTTTAATACCGAACTGGACGGCGCTACCGCCGGCGAAATCGCCAAGCTGTTCGTCGAAGTGCTGATCGCCCCATCGTTCTCCGCCGAAGCGAAACAGATTCTGTCGAGCAAGCAAAACGTGCGCATGCTGGAAATCCCGCTGGGCAGCGGCGTCAACGCCATGGACTTCAAACGCGTCGGCGGCGGCTTGCTGGTGCAATCGCCGGACGCGAAAAACGTCGGTATCGGCGACTTGCGCGTGGTCAGCAAGCTGCAGCCGACGCCGCAGCAATTGTCCGACCTGATGTTCGCCTGGAAAGTGGCGAAATTCGTCAAGTCGAACGCCATCGTCTTCTGCGGCAATAACATGACCCTGGGCGTGGGCGCTGGCCAGATGAGCCGTATCGATTCGGCCCGCATCGCTTCCATCAAGGCGCAAAACGCCGGCCTGAGCTTGACCGGTTCCGTGGTGGCGTCGGACGCCTTCTTCCCGTTCCGCGACGGCCTCGACGTCGTCGTCGACGCGGGCGCGACCTGCGTCATCCACCCGGGCGGCTCCATGCGCGACCAGGAAGTGATCGATGCGGCGGACGAGCGCGGCGTCGTGATGTTGTATACGGGCACGCGTCACTTCCGTCATTAAGAAGGCGGTCTAAACCTACGGCGCGGCGCGGGGCGCGGCCTGCGATGCTCACTGTGCTATAGCACAGTTGCGCTTCTCGGCCACGCCGCATCGCCGCTCGCTACGGTTTATCCCACCTTCTTTGAAGGTGGTTAAACGGCAGGCACCGGTTATTCACCGGTGCCTGCCGTATTCATTATAGAATCTGGCGATGATTATTCTTGGCATCGATCCTGGCCTGCGCACGACCGGCTTTGGGGTCATTGAAAAACACGGCAACAAGCTGCGCTATATCGCGTCGGGGACCGTCAAGACGGCTTCCGAAGGGGAATTGCCGCCGCGCCTGAAGATCATCCTGCGGGGCGTGAGCGAAATCGTCGGCACCTACCAGCCCGACTGCGCGGCCATCGAAAAAGTGTTTGTCAACGTCAATCCCCAATCGACCTTGCTGCTGGGCCAGGCGCGCGGCGCGGCCATTTGCGCGCTGGTCCACGCCGACCTGTCGGTGGCCGAATATACGGCGCTGCAAGTGAAACAGGCCGTCACGGGCCATGGCAAGGCGGCCAAGGAGCAGGTGCAAGACATGGTGTCGCGTCTGCTGTCACTGCCCGGCTTGCCCGGCACGGATGCGGCCGATGCGCTGGGCGTGGCCATTTGCCATGCCAACAGCATCGATGCGCTGGCCATGCTCGGCGCGCTGGCGCCCCAACTGCAGGGCTTGCGCATGAAGCGCGGCCGCCTGGTCGGATAGCTGCATGGCTCTCATAATCAATAAAAACTACGATACACAACATTAGGAACACGCGATGATAGGCCGTCTCTCCGGTATTTTGCTTGAAAAGAATCCGCCACAATTGCTGGTCGATTGCCAGGGCGTCGGCTATGAAGTCGACGTGCCGATGAGCACCTTTTACAACCTGCCCCACGTGGGCGAAAAAGTCGTGCTGTTCACGCACCAGGCCATCCGCGAAGATGCGCATCTGTTGTTTGGTTTCGGCAATGCGGCCGAGCGCGCCGTGTTCCGCCAGTTGATCAAGATCACGGGCGTGGGCGCGCGCATGGCGTTGTCGATTTTGTCCGGCATGACGATTGCCGACCTGGCGCAGGCGATTACTCTGCAGGATTCGGGCCGCCTGGTGAAAGTGCCGGGCATCGGCAAGAAGACGGCCGAGCGCCTGTTGCTGGAACTGAAGGGCAAGATCGGTGCCGATCTCGGCCCGCTGGGCGCACATGCGGCGCCCGATGCGCAATCGGATATTTTGAACGCGCTGGTCGCGCTCGGCTATTCGGACAAGGAAGCGCTGGCCGCCGTGAAGAACGTGCCGGCTGGCAGCGGCGTGTCGGACGGCATCAAACTGGCGCTGAAAGCGCTGTCGAAAGGCTGATAACGCATGAGCATCCAGACCGATATCTTCACGGAGCAGCGCATCATCGACGCGGCGCCCATCTCGCACAACGAAGAGGCGATCGAACGGGCCTTGCGCCCGAAGCAGCTCGACGAGTACGTGGGACAGGAAAAGATCCGCGACCAGCTGGAAATTTTTATTACGGCCGCGCGCCAGCGCAAGGAAGCGCTCGATCACACCTTGCTATTCGGCCCGCCTGGCCTGGGCAAGACGACTTTGGCGCACATCATCGCGCGCGAAATGGGCGTCAATTTGCGCCAAACCTCGGGCCCCGTGCTGGAGCGCCCGGGCGACCTGGCCGCGATTTTGACGAACCTGGAAGCGAACGACGTGCTGTTTATCGATGAAATCCACCGGCTGTCGCCCGTCGTGGAAGAGATTCTGTATCCGGCCCTTGAGGATTATCAGATCGACATCATGATCGGCGAAGGTCCGGCTGCCCGTTCCGTGAAACTCGATCTGCAACCGTTTACATTGGTGGGCGCCACCACGCGCGCCGGCATGCTGACCAACCCGCTGCGCGACCGTTTCGGCATCGTTGCACGGCTGGAGTTTTATAACACGAGCGAATTGACGAAGATCGTCACGCGCAGCGCCGCCTTGCTGAAAGCGCCGATCGACCCGGAAGGCGCGCATGAGATCGCCCAGCGCGCGCGCGGCACGCCGCGCATCGCCAACCGCCTGCTGCGCCGCGTGCGCGATTTCGCGGAAGTCAAAAGCAATGGCGAGATCACCAAGGTGGTGGCCGACCGCGCACTGGCCATGCTCGACGTCGATTCCGCCGGCTTCGACGTGATGGACCGCAAGCTGCTCGAAGCCGTGCTGTTCAAGTTCGGCGGCGGCCCCGTCGGCATAGGCAATCTGGCGGCGGCCATCGGCGAGGCGGCCGATACCATCGAAGACGTGCTGGAACCGTACCTGATACAGCAAGGTTTCTTGCAGCGCACGCCGCGTGGCAGGGTCGCCACGCCGGCCGCCTACCTGCACTTCGGCGTCAGCGCGCCGCGCATCGGCCCCGGCGGCGAAGCGTGGGAACTGTGATGGCGGAAGCTGCTGTGCCCGGTATGCAGATCTGGATCGACGCCGATGCCTGTCCCGTGGTCATCAAGGAAATCCTGTACCGCGTGGCCGACCGCCTGGAGTTACCGCTCACCCTGGTGGCCAACCAGGGCTTGCGCGTGCCGCCTTCGCGTTTTATCCGTACCGTGCAAGTGCCGTCCGGCGCCGACGTGGCCGACCAGGAAATCGTGCGGCTGTTGAATCCCGGCGACCTCGTCATCACGGGCGACATTCCGCTGGCCGCCGACGTGCTGACCAAGGGCGGTTTTGCGCTCAATCCGCGTGGCGAGTTTTACACGAAGGACAATATTGCCCAGCAACTGACGATGCGCGCCTTCATGGAAGAGTTGCGCAGCGGCGGTGTGGACACGGGCGGCCCGGCCGCTTTCAGCCAGTCCGACCGGCAGCAGTTCGCCAACAGCCTGGACCGGCATCTGAGCAAGCATCACCGCAAGCCGGCGCCAGCGCAATAAGCGGTGGACAAAAAAACGGTGGACGAAAAAAAACCGGCGCAAGCCGGTTTTTTTATGCGCATGCAACTTAACGCGCGACTTTTCTCGTGCCCACCACTTCCACCGTTACACGGCGGTTCTTGGCGCGGCCGGCGGCAGTCGTGTTGTCGGCCACGGGCTGCGTTTCTCCCTTGCCTTCCGTGTAGACGCGGCTCGTCTCGACGCCTTGCGCCACCAGGTAAGCCTTGACGGCTTCGGCGCGGCGCTGCGAGAGCTTCTGGTTGTAGGCGTCGGAACCGACGGCATCCGTATGGCCGACCGTGACGATGACTTCCAGGTCCATGCCCGTCAACTGGCTCAGCAGCTGGTCGAGTGCCGCCTTGCCTTGCGGCTTGAGTGTCGATTGATCGAAATCAAACAGTGCTTCCGACGCAAATGACACTTTTTCCGACACGGGGGCTGGCGCCGGCTTGGCCTCGATCAGCGGCGCCGGCATGGCGACGACAGGGGCGACTTCGGGCGCCGGCTGGTAGGCTGGCGTGGCGCTGGCCGGGCGGCCCAGTTTATACACGAGGCTGACGGAATACAGGTCCGCATCGCCGCGGTTGCCGACGGCGTCGTTCAGGCGATAACGCTCGACTTCGCCGCGCAGGGCCAGCGCTTCGCTGAACTTGTATTCCAGGCCCAGGCCCAGCTTGGCGTTGAGCTTGCGCTCGCTGGCATGCGTATTGGTCGAGCCCAGCAGGCGGTTGCCGCTGAATTCCGTGTTGGTCTTGGTGTAATGCATGCCGACCCGGCCCAGCAGGGACAGGCGCTGCGACAGCGGCAACTGGCCCAGCAAGTCCAGGTTCACGCCGCGAAAGCCCGCTTGTCCGTTCAGCACGCCGTTGCCGCTGGTGGTCGACTTGAAGTCGAACTTTCCCAGGTCAAAGTAACCGGCTTCCACGGCGAAATACTGGTTCAGTTGACGGCCGACAAACAGTTTATAGCCGGTGTCGCGCTGGTCCTTGGTAAAACCGGTGACGGTTTCGCCGTTGGCGGCCAGGCTGGCGCGCAGGCGCGGCTCATCGATGGTGGCGCGCGACTGGCCCACGCCCGCGCCGATGTACCAGGCGCTGTTGGCCCAGTCCGGGTTGATGAAAGTGTTGTCCTGCGCCTGCGCCGCTTGCGCTGCCAGCAGCGAGGCCGTCATCACGCTCAGGGCGCCCAGTGTGTGTGCGATAGTCATGGTCATGTCCCGATTATTTGGTGATCTGATTGTTGCGCAGGGTCACGGCGGCAGCCGTCAGCACGCGGCCATTGAGCAAGGTCGTGTTGTCGCCCACCGTGATGGCGGCCGACTGGCCCAGGATATTGCCCTTGAAGACGCTGTTCGCGGCCAGGGTGGTCGGGCCGACGGGCAGCCAGCTGACGTTGTCCGCGGTGGCGCCATTGTTCAGGGCAACGATGGAGTTGACGGTCGAATCGAGCGTCAATGCCGTGCGGAAGATGTACACGCCAGGACCGTTCAACGTCAGCGTCCCCGTGATGCTGATGGCGCCCGCATAGCAGTACACGCCGGGGCCGAAGGTCTGGCCACCGAGGTCGATGCCGCCGGCAAAGCTGACGTCGCAAGTGCGGCTATTGCCGTCCGTGATCGCCGCTTGCAAATCCGTCATGGCGCCGGCCAGGATGGCACCCGACTTGTAGTTGGTAAAACCTGCCGCCTGGGTCGGGTCGACCGTTTGCGAAGGCGCACCAACGTCGCCCCGAATGAGCGTGGTGCCACCCGAATTGTTGGTGATCGAGGTACCGGCCAGCACGCCGAATGGCGCCGCGCGGCCCAGGACGATCGGGTTCAGGACGGGCGGGATGGCGGTGACGGTCAGCAGCGCGCTGCCTGTTTGACCGCCAAACGTGGCGCTGATGTTGCTGGTGCCGGTGGCGACGCCGGTGGCGACGCCCGTATTCTGGACGGTTGCCGTTGCCGCTGTAGCCGAGCTCCAGGTGGCGCTGCCGGTGATGATGGCATTCGAGGTGTCCGAATACGTTGCGGTGGCGATGAATTGTTGCTGCGTGCCGACGGCGATGCTGGCAGTGGCTGGCGTGACGGCGATGCTGACCACGGTGGCGGCAGGCACGTTGACGGTGGTGCTGGCGTTCATGCCGTTGAAGCTGGCAGTGACCTGGCTGGTGCCTGCGGCGACGCCGGTGACCAGGCCATTGCTGGCGACGCTGGCCGAAGCCGGGGTGGCGGCAAGGAAGGCGCTGCTGGCGGTCACGTCAACGGTCGAGCCATCCGAATAGGTGGCAATGACGGCCAACTGGCGTGTTGCGGCGATCTGCACCGTCGGGTTTTGCGGCGTGACGGCGATTGACGCGAGCACTACGGGCGGCACAACCACCGCCGTCACCGTCAGGGCGGCGCTGCCCGACAGGGCGCCTGAAGTGGCCGTGATGTTGGCGATGCCGACTGCATTGCCGGTCGCTATGCCCGTATTGAGCACGGTGGCCGTGGCAGGCGCTGAACTGGTCCACAGGGCGCTGGCGGTGATGTTGGCGGTCGAAGTATCCGAATACGTGGCGGTGGCGATGAATTGCTGCTGGGCGCCTACGGCGACGCTGGCGGTGGCCGGCGTGACGGCGATGCTGACGATGGTGGCGGCAGGCACGTTGACGGTGGTGCTGGCGCTCTTGCCGCCGAAACTGGCCGTCATGACGCTGGTACCAAAGGCAACGCCGGTGACGCGGCCGCTGCTGGCGACCGTGGCCGCCGCTGGCGTGACTGACACGAAGCTGCTGCCGGCCGTGACGTCGGCCGTGCTGTTGTCCGAGTAGGTGGCAAGGACGGCCAGCTGGCGCGTCGCGGCGATCTGCACGGTAGGGTTTTGCGGCGTGACGGCGATAGCCAGCAAGGTCGCTGGCGTGACGGTCAGCACGGTGCTGGCGCTGAGCGTGCCCGCGGTGGCCGTGATTTGCGTGTTGCCGGCAACCTTGCCCAGTGCCAGGCCGCCAGCGGCGATGCTGGCCGTGGCGGGATTGGCAGAGGCAAAGGCCGACACGGCCGTGATGTCGCGCGTGGCGCCGTCGCTGAAGCTGCCGCTTACCGCGAATTGCTGCGTTGCGCCGATGGCGATGGCTGGCGTGAGCGGTGTGATGGCAATCGCCGTCAAGGTGGCCGGCGAGACGGTCAGCTGGGCCGCCGCGCTCTTGCCGCCGAACGCGGCGCTGATGTTGCTGTTGCCGGCAGCGATGCCGGTGCTCATGCCCGTGGCGGCATTGACGGTCGCGCTGGCAGGCGTAGCCGACGTCCAGGCCGCCTTGGCGCTGACGTCTTGCGCGGAGCCGTCGCTATACGTGGCGATGGCCGTGAATTGCTGGCCGGCACCGATGGCGACCGTCGCCGTGGCTGGCGTGACAGCCAGGCTGGACAAGGTCGCCGCCGGCAAGCCGAGGATGGGATCGCGTCCCTGGTCGCCGCCGCCGCAACCGGCCAGGGTGGCCATGGCCAGAAAACCGGCCGAGACGAGCAGCGGGTTCAGATATCGCTTGAAGAGGTTCATGTGTGTTCCTTTGTGCATGGCAGTCACTGCCGGGCATCCGCGGATGAGGTCATCCGGCAGAGCCATGCCGCCCGTCGCTACAGGGCGATGGCGTCACAGGCATGCACTATTTCATTTAGGAAACTGGAGGTATGTGCGCTGGCGCGCTTAGCTTGCTCGTACTTGGAAATACGTTGAAATGAGAGGAATTCGGCCTGGAAAACAACAGCGGTGGCGCCGCTGGACGCAAAAAAGCCGGCGCAGGGCCGGCCTCATCAGGGCAGGGCGTGCGTTGCTTACTCTGCGCGCACCCACGTCTGCGAGCGGCCAAACATCGGCACGCCGACATAGCCGCGCACTTGCAGCTTGGTGCCGCCTTCCGTCAGTTCTGCCTTGCTCTTGTAGGTCTTGCCATTGGCCGGGTCCGTGATTTCGCCGCCCGTCCATTCCTTGCCATCATATTTCAGGCCGGACAGGATCACCATGCCGACGATGGGCTGGTCCTTGTTGGCGCCCGTGCACTTGTCGCACTTGGGATTCTGGTCTTCGTCAGGGCCGCGGAACAGCTTGTCGATCTTGCCTTGCAGGACGCCGTTGTTTTCCGTGATGACGATGAGCGATTTCGGCTTGCCGCTGGCGTCGTCGATGGTTTTCCACGTACCGACGGGGGTGTAGTTGCCGTCGCGCGCGGTGGCGCTGCCGGCGATGGCCAGGGCGGCCATCATGATGCTTGCTGTGATGCTTGTTTTGAATAGTGTATGCATTGCCAGTCTCCAATGGTTTTTTTTGATCGGGGCACGAACAGTTATATACCAAGGCAAGACCAAGAGTGCTGCGCGGCGTCACTGGGACGGCCGCGCAATCCTTCCAAACTTGCCTTATGCGCTGGCTAGTTTAGCAAACTGTTCGCGCAATTTTTCAATTGTGGCCGAAAAACTGAGCAAACGCTCGTTTTCTTGCGCAACGATGGCGGCCGGGGCGCGCGCGACGAAGCTTTCATTGCCTAATTTGCCATTCACTTTGGCAATTTCTGCTTCGATACGGGCGATTTCCTTGCCCAGGCGTTCGCGTTCTGCAGCCACGTCGATTTCCACTTTCAGCATCAGCTTGGTGGTGCCGACGATGGCGACGGCCGCTGGCGAGTCTGGCAGCGCATCGACGATCTGCACCTCGGCCAGTTTGCCCAGCGACTGGATGTACGGTGCGTACGAGGCCAGCGCGGCCTTTTCCGTCGCATTGCCCGCTTCGACGATCAGCGGCACGCGCACGGAAGGCGAGATCTGCATTTCGCCGCGCAGGTTGCGCGTCGCGTCCGTCAAGGCTTTCAGCTGCTGCATCCACGCTTCGGCCGCTTCATCGATCTTGTCGGTGTTGGCGATCGGGTACGGCTGCATCATGATCGAATCACCTTCAGGCTTGAGCGTCTTGCCGGCCAAAGGCGCCACCGTTTGCCACAGCGCTTCCGTGACGAACGGGATGATCGGATGGGCCAGGCGCAGCACCACTTCCAGCACGCGCAGCAAGGTGTGGCGGGTGGCGCGCTGCTGGCCTTCCGTGCCCTGTTGCACTTGCACCTTGGCCACTTCCAGATACCAGTCGCAATACTCGTCCCAGACGAATTTGTAGATGGTGGCGGCGATATTGTCGAAACGGAAGTCTTCAAAGCCCTTGGCCACGTCCAGTTCAGCGCGTTGCAGCAAGGAGATGATCCACTTGTCCGCTTGCGACAGGTCGGCCTCGTTCGGCGTGCAATCCTTGCCTTCCGTATTCATCATGACGAAACGCGTGGCGTTCCACATTTTGTTGCAGAAGTTGCGGTAGCCTTCGCAGCGGCCCAGGTCGAAATTGATGTTGCGACCCAGCGAGGCATAGCTGGCCATGGTGAAGCGCACGGCGTCCGTGCCGTAGGCCGAAATGCCGTCCGGGAATTCCTTGCGCGTCGCCTTGGTGATCTTTTCCGCATCGCGCGGGTTCATCAGGCCGGTGGTGCGCTTGACGATCAAGCCTTCCAGGTCGATGCCGTCGATCAGGTCGATCGGGTCCAGCGTGTTGCCCTTCGACTTGGACATTTTCTGCCCCGTCGAATCGCGCACCAGGCCGTGCACGTAGACGGTTTCAAACGGCACCTTGCCCGTGAAGTGCGCCGTCATCATGACCATGCGCGCGACCCAGAAGAAGATGATGTCGAAACCCGTCACCAGCACGGACGACGGCAGGAAAGCCTTCATGTCCGGCGTTTCTTCCGGCCAACCCATGGTCGAGAACGGCACCAGGGCCGACGAGAACCACGTGTCGAGCACGTCGTCGTCGCGCTTCAAGGGGCCCGTGCTGCCGGCGGCCAGCGCCTTGGCTTCCGCTTCGGCTTGCGTTTTCGCAACGAAGATATTGCCGGCGTCGTCGTACCAGGCCGGAATTTGATGGCCCCACCACAATTGGCGCGAGATGCACCAGTCCTGGATGTTGTTGAGCCACTGGTTGTAGGTGGTGCTCCAGTTTTCCGGCACGAACTTGATTTCGCCATTGGCGACCTTGTCCAGCGCCGTTTCCGCGATCGATTTGCCGGGGAAGAAGGTGCCTTCCGGGGCAGGTTTGCTCATGGCGACAAACCACTGGTCCGTCAGCATCGGCTCGATGACGACGCCCGTGCGGTCGCCGCGCGGCACCATCAGCTTGTGCGGTTTGACCTGTTCCAGCAAGCCTTGCGCATCGAGGTCGGCGACGATCTGCTTGCGCGCGGCGAAGCGGTCCATGCCGCGGTAGGCCTCGGGCGCGTCGTCGGTGATCTTCGCGTCCAGGGTCAGAATGACGATCTGCGCCAGTTTGTGGCGCTGGCCGACGGCGTAATCGTTCATGTCATGCGCCGGGGTGATCTTCACGCAGCCCGTGCCGAATTCCTTGTCGACGTATTCGTCGGCGATGACGGGGATTTCGCGGTCCGTCAGCGGCAGTTTGAGCATCTTGCCCACCAGCGCTGCGTAGCGCTCGTCCGTCGGATCGACGGCCACGGCCACGTCGCCCAGCATGGTTTCAGGACGCGTGGTGGCCACAGTCAGGAAACCGCTGCCGTCGGCCAGCGGGTACTTGATGTACCACATCGAGCCGTCCTCTTCCTCGGACACCACTTCCAGGTCCGAGACAGCCGTGCCCAGCACGGGGTCCCAGTTGACGAGGCGCTTGCCGCGGTAGATCAGGCCTTGCTCGAACAGGCGCACGAAGACGTCGGTGACGACTTTCGAGCGCGGTTCATCCATCGTGAAGTATTCGCGCTGCCAGTCGGCCGAGGCGCCCAGGCGGCGCATCTGGCCGGTGATGATGGAGCCGGATTTTTCTTTCCATTCCCACACTTTTTCCACGAATTTCTCGCGGCCCAGGTCATGGCGCGAAATCTTTTGCGCGTCGAGCTGGCGCTGCACGACGATTTGCGTGGCGATGCCCGCGTGGTCGGTGCCGGGTATCCAGGCCGTGTTGTGGCCCAGCATGCGGTGGTAGCGGGTCAGGCCATCCATGATGGTCTGGTTGAACGCATGGCCCATGTGCAGCGTGCCGGTGACGTTCGGCGGCGGCAACTGGATGCTGAAGGAAGGTTTTCCGGCATCGAGGGTGGCGGTAAAGTAACCGCGCTGTTCCCACTCGGTGCGCCAGAATTGTTCAATGTCGGCGGGCTCGAAAGACTTGGCTAATTCCATGATTTGGCGTGTGATTGGCAAAAGGAACCATTATAGATGACACGGCATCGCCTGCAGCGTGGCAACAGCCCTTTTTCAGTGTTTTGGCGGCTTTGCGGGCCATTTCCCAGCAACAGAACGGGGATGGAAGGGCTGCCGATGTTATAATGCTGGCCTCGGCGCCACCGCCCTATCTTTGCGGACGGCGCCAGCAGATGCAGTTTTATCGAACTCGCGTCCGCGTCACACGGCCAGCGCATCTGCGATGCCAGCCACCTTCAGCGCGTCCCCTTCGGGCCGGGCGCCTGAGCCACGCGCACCGCCAGCGGTGCACCATTCACGGCGCAATCAAAGCGGCGCGTCCATTGCACGCCGCTGCCGCCACAGCTTAGCCAGGATCTTTTGTCCGGCGCGTCGTCTTTTGATACGGCATCCCCCGCATGGCGCCTTGCCGCTTGTGGCCTTGCCGTGGCCGCCGCTTTCCTGGTTTCGCTTTTACAAGGAAATCATCATGAAAAAAATCGCCATCTTTGCCGGCCTTGCCACCACCCTGGGCGCCTTGCCTGCCGCGCACGCCCAGTCGTCCGTCGATTCGTCTTCCGTCACCCTGTATGGTTTGATGGATGCGGGCCTGGTGCAGGAAGGCGGCGTCAGCAAGCTCACCAGCGGCGTATCGGCCGGCTCGCGCCTTGGCGTGCGCGGCACGGAATCGCTGGGCAATGGCTTGCACGCCGTGTTCACCCTGGAAGCCGGTGTCCTGAGCGATACGGGCCGCTCCGACCAGGCAGGGCAATTGTTCGGCCGCCAGGCGTTTGTCGGCATCGACAGCCCGTTGGGCATGCTGACCGTGGGGCGCCAGTACAACCTGCAAAGCCAGGCGCTGACCGACGTGGCCGACCCGTTCGAAGGCGGTCTGGCCGGCGCGGCAACCAACCTGGCCGGCTATTCGGCCACGCGCATCGACAATACCGTGCGCTACACCTCGCCCGAGCTGCGCGGCGTCACCGCCACCGTGATGTATGGCTTTGGCGAACATACGGGTGTGGTGGCAGATCAGCGCTCGCTGGGCCTGGCCCTCGGCTATGTCAACGGTCCATTGACCCTGCGCCTGGCGCGCCAGAGCCGTGCCGGCGAGCCGGGCAAGGCCGCTGCCAATAACACCATTCTGGCTGGCAACTACAACTTCGGCGTGGCCACGGCGTTTGCCGGCTATGGCCGCAACACGGGCGATGGCAGCACCATGTTCTTTGCGGAAAATCCGTACGGTGCGGCGCAGGCGCCGGCCCCGTCGACGGACAGCCGCGATGCCATCGTCGGCGTGTCCGTGCCGCTTGGCGCGACGACTTTGCTGGCCTCGTATGTGCACAAGGATGACCGCAATGCGGCCAACCGCGATGCGCAGCAGCTGGCCGTCGGCGCCACGTATGCCTTGTCCAAGCGCAGCAAGGTTTATGTGGCCTATGCGCACATCCGCAACCGCAACGACGCCGCCTACATGGTGGGTAATGCGACGGAAGTGGGCACGGGCAACCGCGCCTTCAACGTCGGCCTGCGCCACGCGTTTTAAGCAGCGGCCAGCATGCTGCCGTCGTGCAGCAGCGCTTCAAAGGCGGGCACGCTCAGCGGGCGGCTGAACAGATAGCCCTGCATCTGGTCGCAGCCGTGCTGGCGCAGGAAGGCCAGCTGCTGCGGCGTTTCCACGCCTTCGGCGATGACTTTCAGACGCAGGCTGTGCGCCAGTGAAATGATGGCGCGCACGATGGCTGCGTCGTCGTCGTGCGTGATGTCGCTGACGAAGGTCTTGTCGATTTTCAGTACGTCGATGGGGAAGTGGCGCAGGTAGGCCAGGCTGGAATAGCCGGTGCCGAAGTCGTCGATGGACAGTTGCACGCCCAGCGCCTTCAGGTTGGCCATGATGGCCGTGGCTTGTTCCACGTCATGCATGACCATGCTTTCGGTCAATTCCAATTCCAGATCGGCAGCGGCCAGCCCCGTTTCGGCCAGCGCCTGCGCCACCGCATGCAGCAGATTCCTTTGCTTGAATTGCCGCGCCGACAGGTTGACAGCCAGGCGCAGCGGGCCATGGCCGGCCAGCTGCCAGGCGCGCGCCTGGGCGCATGCGGTGCGCAGCACCCAGTCGCCGATGGGGATGATCAAGCCCATTTCCTCGGCCAGGCCGATAAAGCTGGCCGGTGCGATGCGCCCCAGTTGCGGATGTTGCCAGCGCAGCAGCGCTTCCATGCCCACCACCTTGCCGCTGGCCAAATCCAGCTGGGGCTGGTATTCGAGGTGGAACTGCCCCCGTTCCAGGGCGTGGCGCAACTCGCTCTCCAGTCCCAGCCGCTCCAGGGTGCCCGCATTCATGGCCGAGGCATAGAATTGCCAGTGGCCCCGTCCCAGTTCCTTGGCGCGGTACATGGCGATGTCGGCGTGCTTGATCAAGGTATCGGCATTGTCGCCATCGTCGGGATACACGGCCACGCCCATGCAGCAGCTGAGAAAAAATTCATATTCGCCCAGTTGCAGCGGCTGCGCCACGGCGTCCTGGATGCGTTGCAGGATGGCCACGCCCGGTTCGCCATTGCCATGTTGGGGCAGCAGCAGCACGAATTCGTCGCCGCCCAGGCGCGCCACCGTGTCGACTTCGCGCGTGGCGTCGCGCAGGCGCTCGGCCACGCTTTTCAGCACAGTGTCGCCCGCATCGTGGCCCAGCGTGTCGTTGACGAATTTAAAGCGGTCGAGGTCGATGAACACCACCCACAGGGGCAGGCCGCTGCGCCGCGTCACGGCCATCGCCTGCTCCAGCCGTTCACGCAGCAGGGCGCGGTTGGCCAGTCCCGTGAGGACGTCGTGCCTGGCCTGAAATTCCAGTTCCTGTTCGAAGCGCATGACGGTGCTGATGTCGTATTGCGCCACCACAAAGTGGCTGACGGGGCCATCGCCATCATCGCGCACGGGCGCGACGAACAGCTCGCTCCAGTAGCAGCTGCCATCCTTGCGGAAATTGCGCACGATGGCCTTGCCTTCGCGCTGTTCGCGCAGGGCCGCAGTAATCTCATGCATGTCTTGCCGCCCCTGTTCGGGTCCCTGCAAGTCTTCCAGGCGTTGGCCGATGACTTCGCCAGCCGCATAGCCGGTGATGCGCTCGAAGGCGGGATTGACGTATTCGATCAGGTAGCCCGGCGCGTCGGCGCTGCACAGGATGATGGCATTGGCCGACACTTCGATGATGCGTTCGCGCAGCCGCAGCGACTGTTCATTGTGCATGCGCGCGGCGATGTCTTCGGACAGGCGCAAATTGGCAAACTGCAGCGCCGCCGTGCGTTCGCCCGTGATGCGGGCAATCACGGAGTTGCGCGTGACTAGCTGAAACACATACGCCGTCGCCAGCAGGCTCGACAATAATCCGCCCAGCAGCACATACAGGGAGCCGCGATGGTTCGCATCCAGGCTCATGCCGTTGGCCGGCAGCATGGCGGCGCGCAGCGTGTGACCGCTGGCGTGGTACTGCAGCAGCAGCCTGGCGCTTTCCGACTCGATCTGGCGCGCCGAGACATAGCATAGCGCCGTCAGGCACAGCCCGACCGCCAGCGTGATCAGGGCCGAGGTGGAAACGGAAATGGAAATGCGTTTGAAGAATGATTGCATGATGGCGTCCGGTAGCAGCGCCGGCGCCGATCCGTGATACGGCAGCCCTGGCAGTGACTGACTGTAGGGCGCGGGGTACCTGAGCGTCCGTTCGCTGCCGAACAGACGACCATGCCGTCAAGAAATATAGTGGGGGCACTGTGGCAGCGCTGTGTTACGCTGCACTATTATGGTGCCCCTCGTTCGGGCGCTTTTCATTGATCCCCCTAGCTGACGACTGGAAACCAGGAAAACTGCCCATGTCGAGTCCGCATGCCCAGCTGCACAACCCGAATCAAAACCATTTGCTCGCCGCCATGCTCGACGCCGATTTCGCGCGCCTGGCCCCCCATCTGGAGCAAGTCTCCATGCTGCTCGGTGACGTGATCTACGATTCGGGCGACAAGCTGCAGCATGTGTATTTCCCCACCACCGCCATCGTGTCCATCCACTACCTGCTGGAAAACGGCGGCTCGTCGGAAATTGCCGGCGTCGGCAATGAAGGCATGGTGGGCGTGTCGCTGTTCATGGGCGGCAACTCGACACCGAGCCGCGCCGTGGTGCAGACGGGCGGCGTCGGCTACCGGCTCAAGGCCCATTTGCTGATGGAAGAATTCGACCGCGCCGGTCCCGTCATGCGCTTGCTGCTGCGCTATACGCAAGCCCTGATCACGCAAATGTCACAGACGGCCGTGTGCAACCGCCACCATACGGTGGAGCAGCAGCTGTGCCGCTGGCTGCTGCTGACCATGGACCGCCTGCCGAACCGCGAGCTGACGATGACACAGGAATTGATTGCCAACATGCTGGGCGTGCGCCGCGAGGGCGTGACGGAAGCGGCCGGGCGCTTGCAGCAGCGCGGCTTCATCAGTTACCGGCGCGGCCATATCTCCGTGCTGGACCGCGCCGGCCTCGAAGGCCATGTGTGCGAATGCTATGGCGTGGTCAAAAAGGAATTCGCTCGCCTGCTGTCGGACGTGCGCCAGCGCCAAGGTTCCTGATCACCGCATGTCCCTCTTATCGTTGTCACAGCCCAGGCTACCTCATGCAATCTGTTGAAAACATTCCCCCGCGCGCACCGTCGCGCTGGCCCATGGCGCTGGCGTTTTCATTCAGCGCCATCGCGCTGCTGGCCGTCGGCGTGCTGGCCTGGCGCGCGCCGTTCGAGACGGCCTGCGTCATCGACGCGCTGGTCTTCCTGCTGCTGATGCTGCTCGTGGCGCTGTACCGGCGCACGCTGGCGGCCAGCCTGCCGCGCCAGCTGCTCAAGGCGGGCGCCTTGCAGGATGCCATTTTCAATAGCGCCAATTTCTCGTGCATCGCCACCGATGCGCAGGGCGTGATCCAGATTTTCAATGTGGGCGCCGAACGCATGCTCGGCTATGAAGCGAGCGACGTGGTCGACAAGCTGACCCCGGCCGGTATTTCCGACGCGCAAGAAATCATCGCGCGCGCCGCCGCCCTCAGTGCCGAACTCGACACGGTCATCACGCCCGGCGTCGAAGCGCTGGTGTTCAAGGCCACGCGCGGCATCGAAGACATCTACGAATTGACGTATATCCGCAAGGATGGCAGCCGCTTCCCCGCCATGGTCTCCGTGACGGCCTTGCGCGACGCGCAGAGCAAGGTCATCGGTTACTTGCTGATCGGCACCGACAACACGGCGCGCAAGCAGGTCGAGGCGGAACAGGCGCTGCTGGACCAGCGCTTGCGCGAGCAGCAGTTCTATACGCGCTCGCTGATCGAATCGAATATCGACGCCCTGATGACGACGGATCCGCGCGGCATCATCAGCGACGTCAACCAGCAGATGGAAGCGCTGACGGGCTGCACGCGCGACGAATTGATCGGCGCACCGTGCAAGAATTACTTTACGGAACCGGAACGGGCCGAGGAAGCCATCGCACGCGTGTTGCGTGAAGGCAAGTTGACCAATTACGAGCTGACGGCCCTGGCGCGCGACGGCAAGCGGACGGTGGTGTCGTACAACGCCTCGACCTTCCACGACCGCGACCGCAAGCTGCAGGGCGTGTTTGCCGCCGCGCGCGACGTGACGGAACGCAAGCAGTTCGAGCAAGCGCTGCAAGACACGAATATCGAAATGGAAAAGGCCCGCCAGGCGGCGGAAAAAGCGAATCTGGCCAAGTCCGAGTTTCTGTCGAGCATGAGCCATGAGTTGCGCACGCCCTTGAATGCCGTGCTCGGCTTCGCCCAGCTGATGGCGTCCGAGACACCGGCACCGAGCTTGCCGCAGCAGCGCTCGATCGATCAGATCCTCAAGGGCGGCTGGTATCTCTTGCGTTTGATCAATGAAATCCTCGACCTGGCCATGATCGAGTCGGGCAAGGTCACCATGTCGGAAGAGGCGATGTCCTTGCTCGATGTGTTGCAGGATTGCCAGGCGATGATCGCGCCGCAGGCGGAAAAGCGCGGCATCAGCATGCATTTCCCCCGCTGCGGCAAGGCTTTCTATGTGCATGCCGACCGCACGCGCGTGAAACAGGTGATGATCAACCTGTTGTCGAACGCCATCAAGTACAACCAGAGCGGCGGCAGCGTGAAAGTCGTTTGCCGCCAGCACGGCGACAAAGTACGCACCAGCGTCACCGACAGCGGCGCCGGCCTGAATGCCGAACAGATGAGTCAGCTGTTCCAGCCTTTCAACCGCCTGGGTCAGGAAAGCAGCACGGAAGAGGGCACGGGTATCGGCCTGGTCGTCACCAAGCAGTTGGTCGAACTGATGGGCGGCACCATCGGCGTCGACAGCACGGTGGGCCTGGGCACCACCTTCTGGGTGGAATTCCAGGCTTCGCGCGCGCCCGAACTGCACCTGGAAGAGGGTGAAGTGCTGCCTGTGGTGCAGGAAAATCAGGAAAGCCAGCGCACCTTGCTGTACGTGGAAGACAATCCCGCCAACCTGGCGCTGGTGGAGCAATTGATCGCCCGCCGCAGCGACTTGAAACTGCTGACGGCCATCGATGCGCACCTGGGCATCGACCTGGCGCGCACGTATCAGCCGGACGTGATCTTGATGGATATCAACCTGCCCGGCATCAGCGGCTATGGCGCCCTGAATATCCTGCATGATGATCCCCTCACCAGCCACATTCCCGTCATGGCCCTGTCCGCCAACGCCGTGCCGCGCGACATCGAGAAGGGCCTGGAAGCGGGCTTCTTCCGCTATCTGACCAAGCCCATCAAGGTCGTCGAATTCATGGACGCGCTCGACGTGGCCCTGCACCATGCGGCCGCGCACGGCCTGGCCGACGACACTCACACAGTACGCTAATTCAGCACTTCATTTTAGGAATACCGCCATGCTTCAAGCCACCGAGATCCTCAACGCCAGCATCCTCATCGTCGATGACCAGGAGGCCAACGTCATGCTGCTCGAACAGGTGCTGCGCAACGCCGGCTATACGCGCATCACGTCCACCATGGACCCGCAAGCCGTGCGCGCGCTGCACCAGCAGCACCGCTACGACCTGATCCTGCTCGACTTGCAGATGCCGGAAATGGATGGCTTCGAAGTGATGGAAGGCTTGCGCGACATCGAGGCGGGCAGCTATCTGCCCGTGCTGGTGATCACGGCCCAGCCCGGCCACAAGCTGCGCGCGCTGCAGGCGGGCGCCAAGGACTTCGTCAGCAAGCCTTTCGACCTGGTGGAAGTCAAGACGCGCATCCACAACATGCTGGAAGTGCGTTTGCTGTACCAGAAGCTGGCCGAATACAACAAGTCGCTGGAACAGAAGGTGGAAGAACGCACGGCGGAGCTGCGCGAAAGCGAAGCGCGCTTCCAGCGCTTCACGGAACTGTCGTCCGACTGGTACTGGGAACAGGATGCGCAGGGCAACCTGACGCGCTTTTCCGGTCCCGTGGCTGAAATGCTGGGCATCGGCAGCGAGGAAGAGCCGCAGCGCTGGAATGCGGCCGAACGAGCGCTGCTCGACGCCAAGATTGCCGCGCGCGAACCGTTCCTCGACTTCATCTACAGCCGCGCCAACCTCGACGGCAGCACGCAGTATTTGCAGGTCAGCGGCGAACCGATGTTCGACAATGGCAGCCGCTTCATCGGCTACCGCGGCATCGGCCTCGATGTCACGGAGCGCTTGCGGAGAGCGTGATTTATACTTGGTGTCATCGACATCGACAAGGAAAGCATCATGGCTGACAAATCTCCCTCCTACTGGTTTCCCGCCAAGACCTATGGCTGGGGCTGGGGCTTGCCCATCACCTGGCAAGGCTGGCTGGTGTTTCTGGCCGCACTGGCGCTGTTCGCCTGCGGCGCTTTCCTGTTCCCGCCGCAAACCATGCTCGTCGGCTACATCGTGTATGAAGTGGCCATCGTTGCCGCGCTCATTTTCATTTGCCAGCTGAAGGGCGAACCGACCGCCTGGCGCTGGGGCAAGAAGAAATAAGCGTGCTGGCATCTGTTGCATTGCAGCAGATGCACAAACACGACATCGTCAAGAAATCATCTGGCCACGCGGCGTGAACCGCGTATAATTGGCTCGCTGCCGCAAGGCGGCAAACGCTAGGGGTCCTGCCTTTCGCTGTGGAAACACAGTGCAAGCGCGGGTGAGAAATACCCTCCGAACCTGATCTGGATAATGCCAGCGAAGGGAAGCTTTAGGATGAACGCACCCCGCCTTTCCGCGTGCGCAATTCCGAACCTCCTTAGCTGGCTCCAGGCTTAAAAATAGTCTAGCCAAGGAGCCAAAATGAACGCCAACCCGAAATTCCTCTCCGCCACCGCCACGGTCGACGAAGCCGCCATCGCGCCGCTGCCCAATTCGCGCAAGATCTATGTCGAAGGCAGCCGCCCCGACATCCGCGTGCCCATGCGCAGAATCAGCCAATCCGACACGGAAGCGTCGTTCGGCGGCGAAAAGAATCCGCCGATCTACGTGTACGACACCTCCGGCCCCTACACGGACCCGGACGTGCAGATCGACATCCGCTCGGGCCTCGATACGCCGCGCCTGCCGTGGATCATGGAACGTGCCGATACGGAAGAGTTGCCCGGCCCCACCTCCGATTACGGCATCGCCCGCCTGGCGGACCCGAAACTGGCCGAGCTGCGTTTCAACTTGCACCGCAAGCCGCGCCGCGCCATTGCCGGCAAGAACGTCACGCAAATGCATTACGCGAAGCGCGGCATCATCACGCCGGAAATGGAATTTGTCGCCATCCGCGAAAACATGCGCCGCCAGGAGTATTTGCGCGAACTGCAAGCCTCCGGTCCCATGGGCGAACGCCTGGCCGACCTGATGGGCCGCCAGCACCCGGGCCAGTCGTTTGGCGCCAGCATCCCGGCCGAAATCACGCCCGAATTCGTGCGCGAGGAAATCGCCCGCGGCCGCGCCATTATTCCCGCCAACATCAACCACCCGGAAGTGGAACCGATGATTATCGGCCGCAATTTCCTGGTGAAAATCAACGCGAACATCGGCAATTCCGCCGTCACTTCGTCCATTGGCGAGGAAGTGGAAAAGATGACCTGGGCCATCCGCTGGGGCGGCGACAACGTGATGGACTTGTCCACCGGCAAGCACATCCACGAAACGCGCGAATGGATCGTGCGCAACAGCCCTGTGCCGATCGGCACCGTGCCCATCTACCAGGCTCTGGAAAAGGTCAACGGCAAGGCCGAAGACCTGACGTGGGAAATCTTCCGCGATACCCTCATCGAGCAGGCCGAGCAGGGCGTCGATTACTTCACCATCCACGCCGGCGTGCTGCTGCGCTATGTGCCGATGACGGCCAAGCGCTTGACGGGCATCGTCTCGCGCGGCGGCTCCATCATGGCGAAATGGTGCCTGGCGCACCATCAGGAATCGTTCCTGTACACGCATTTCGAAGACATTTGCGAAATCATGAAGGCGTATGACGTGTCGTTCTCGCTGGGCGACGGCTTGCGCCCCGGTTCCATCTACGACGCCAACGACGAAGCGCAGCTGGGCGAACTGAAAACCCTGGGCGAGCTGACGCAAGTGGCATGGAAGCACGACGTGCAAGTGATGATCGAAGGCCCGGGCCACGTGCCCATGCAACTGATCAAGGAAAACATGGATTTGCAGCTGGAACAGTGCGGCGAAGCGCCGTTCTACACGCTGGGACCGTTGACCACCGATATCGCGCCCGGCTACGACCACATCACGTCCGGCATCGGCGCGGCCATGATCGGCTGGTATGGCACGGCCATGCTGTGCTACGTGACGCCGAAGGAACACCTGGGCCTGCCCAACAAGGCGGATGTGAAGGACGGCATCATCACCTACAAGATCGCGGCGCACGCGGCCGACCTGGCGAAAGGCCATCCGGGCGCGCAAATCCGCGACAACGCCCTGTCGAAAGCGCGCTTCGAATTCCGCTGGGACGACCAGTTCAACATCGGCCTGGACCCGGACAAGGCGCGCGAATTCCACGATGAAACCCTGCCCAAGGATTCGGCCAAGGTGGCGCATTTCTGCTCCATGTGCGGCCCGCATTTCTGCTCGATGAAGATCACGCAGGAAGTGCGCGAATACGCGGCCGGCATGGGCATCGCGGAAGACCAGGCACTCAAGCAGGGGATGGAGGTGAAAGCCATCGAATTCGTCAAGAACGGCGCCGAGCTGTACCGCAAGGTCTGAAGGAGGCGGCATCGTGAACGCAATGATAGACATCGTGCTCAATGGCGCGCCGCACCAGGTGCCACCCGGGCAAACCCTGGATCAGCTGATCGCCGCGCTGGCGCTGGAAAACCAGGCGCTGGCGCTGGCCGTCAACCGCAATGTCGTGCCGCGCAAGGCGTGGCAGGGCAAGACCTTGCAAAGCCAAGATCAGGTAGAAATAGTCCGCGCCATCGGTGGCGGCTGAAAACGTCCAAGCAAACCTACTGCGCGTCGCGCTTTGCGGCCTGCGATGCTCACCGTGCTCAAGCACGGTTGCGCGTCTCGGCCACAAATCATCGCCGCTCGCTACGGTTTTCTTCGGACGTTTAAAAACTTAAGGAAAAGCACATGCATACCGCAACAAACAATGACCTGCTGACGATCGCAGGCAAGCAATATCAATCACGCTTGTTGGTCGGTAGCGGCAAGTACAAGGACTTGCCGCAGACGCGCGAAGCGACGGACGCGGCCGAGGCGCAGATCATCACGGTGGCGATCCGCCGGGTCAACATCGGGCAAGATCCGAACGCGCCCAGCCTGCTCGACTTCGTGCCGCCGGACCAGTACACGATCTTGCCGAACACGGCCGGCTGCTACAACGCGAAAGATGCCGTCTACACGCTGCAACTGGCGCGCGAACTGCTGGGCGGGCGCAATCTGGTGAAGCTCGAAGTATTGGGCGACGAGAAGACCCTGTTTCCGCACATGCCGGAAACGCTGATTGCGGCCGAAGCGCTGGTCAAGGATGGCTTTGACGTGATGGTCTACTGCAGCGACGACCCGATCCAGGCGAAGATTCTGGAAGACATCGGCTGCGTGGCCGTCATGCCGCTGGCCTCCCTGATCGGCTCGGGCATGGGCATTTTGAATCCGTGGAATCTGTCGCTGATCATCGATCAGGCGAAAGTCCCCGTGCTGGTGGACGCGGGCGTGGGCACGGCGTCGGATGCGGCCATTGCCATGGAACTCGGTTGCGATGGCGTGCTGATGAATACGGCGATTGCCGGCGCGCGCGACCCCGTGCGCATGGCGCGTGCCATGAAGCTGGCCGTGCGGGCCGGGCGCGAAGCGTTTCTGGCGGGCCGCATGCCGCGTAAATTCGCCGCTTCGCCGTCGTCGCCGATGGCGGGCCGCCTGGCGTGATGGTGCCGATGCGCCACACTGTGCTGGTGTTTGCCGGCCTCGACCCGTCGGGCGGCGCCGGCCTCGCCGCCGATATTTTGGCCATTGCGGCGCAGGGCGCGCATGCCTTGCCCGTCATCACGGCGCTGACGGTGCAGGACAATGACCGCGTGTTTGCTGTCGAACCTGTGGCGCCGGAATTGCTGCGCCGCCAGGCACAGGCGCTGATCGACAAGATGGCCATTCTCGCCGTGAAGATCGGCATCCCTGGCAGCGCCGCGAACGCGGCCGTCATCGCGCAACTGATCGCGCAACTGCGGCAGGCGCGGCCCGATTTGCCCGTGGTGCTCGATCCCGTGCTGGCCAGCGGCCATGGCGATGTGCTCAGCCGGGACGACGCCGTGCTGGCGCTGGCGCCCTTGCTGCCGCTGACGACCGTGATCGTGCCGAACGGGCCGGAAGCGCTGGCCCTCGGTGGCGCAGAAAACCTGCGCGCGCAAGGCTGCCAGCACGTGCTGGTGACGGGCGGCCATGGCGACGGTGAGGCAGTGCTCAACCGCTGGTTTGACGACGCCGGCGGCGAGCGCGAGTGGCGCTGGCCGCGTCTTCCCGGCGAATTCCACGGCAGCGGCTGCACCTTGGCGTCGGCCATCGCGGCGCGCCTGGCATTGGGCCAGGCACTGCCCGAAGCGCTGGATCTGGCGCAACACTATAGCCATGCGGCCCTGGCCGGCGCGTATGCGATTGCGCCAGGTCAACTCATGCCGCAACGATTCTTTACATAAGGAAAACATCATGCGTGGACTGTATCTGGTCACCCCGAACTGGGACGACACCGACCGCCTGCTCGACGTCAGCGAGCAAGCTCTGCAGGAAGGCGTGGCGCTACTGCAATATCGCCACAAGAGCGCCGAGGCGCAGCAACGGCGCGAACAGGCCGGTGCCTTGCTGGCGCTGGCCCGCAAGTATGGCGTGCCTTTCATCATCAATGACTTTATCGACCTGTGCGAAGAACTCGACGCGGACGGCGTGCACGTGGGTGGCACGGATGCGTCCGTGGCGCAGGTGCGCGCGCGCCTGGGCAAGGAGAAGATCGTCGGCGCCTCATGCTATGGCGACATGGCCCTGGCACGCACGGCCGAGGCGGGCGGCGCCAGCTACGTGGCCTTCGGCGGCTTTTATCCGTCGCTGGTGAAAAAGTACCCGGTGACGACGCCGCTCGATATCGTGCTGCAGGCGAAACGCGAGATCGCCTTGCCCTGCGTGGTGATCGGCGGCATGACGCCGGACAACGCGGCACCGCTGGTCGCGCGCGGCGCCGACATGGTGGCGGCCATCACCAGCGTCTATCAAGCGGACGAATTGAATATTGCGATGCAGCAATTCAATCACTTGTTTGCGGCATGCGCACGGGAATGGAAGGCTGATTTGGGCGAATAATCGGCATATAATAAGAACATCATTCATTACCGAGGTCCCCCACCCATGAGTCAGCCAGCCGCCGCGAAACGCCTTATCCTGATCGTTGACGATGACCAGCTCCTGTTGGAATTCCTCGGCGAAATCCTGCGCCATGCCGGTTACGAGACGGCCCTGGCCCACTCGGCCGAAGTGGCGCTGCAAATGGTCGCCCAGCGCGAGCCGGATCTGGCCTTGCTCGACATCCACATGCCGGGCATGTCCGGCCTGGAACTGGCCAAGCGCTTGCATGGCGAAACGGGCGTGCCGTTCATGTTCCTGTCCGGCAGCGGCGACAGCGAATCGGGCAAGCAGGCGGCCGCCTACGGCGCCGTCGGCTACGTGGTGAAACCCGTCGATGAAGGCCGCTTGATGCCCGCCTTTGAAGCGGGCCTGGCGCGTGCCGATGAAATCCGCCAGCTGCGGCGCACCGAACTGAACCTGAATGCGGCGCTGGCCGCCGGGCGCGAAACCAGCCTGGCCGTCGGTTTGCTGATGGGCAAGTTCCAGACGGACCGCAACACGGCCTTCGAAGTGTTGCGCGACCACGCCCGCTCCAGCCGCCGCAAGATCAATGAAATCGCCAGCCAGCTGCTGCTGGCCGAGGAAACCCTGAACGGCTTGCACGGCGCCTTTTTGAACCGCGCGAAAAGCAAGTAGGTGTTGCACGGGTGCCGGCGTGGCACGCCGGCGCCTGCCTTGTTATGATGTGACGCTACGGCGCGCTGGCGCGCCCGGTTCAACCATACACAGCACACACCACAGGACACACATGAAAACCAAAGCAGCGATTGCATGGAAGGCGGGCGCGCCTTTGACCATCGAGGAAGTCGATCTGGCCGGCCCGCGCGAGGGCGAGGTATTGGTCGAGATCAAGGCCACGGGCATTTGCCACACCGATTACTACACCTTGTCGGGCGCCGATCCGGAAGGCATCTTCCCGTCCATCCTCGGCCATGAAGGCGCCGGCATCGTCGTCGATGTGGGCCCGGGCGTGAAAAGCCTGAAAAAGGATGACCACGTCATTCCCCTGTACACGCCGGAATGCCGCCAGTGCAAATTTTGCCTGTCGCAAAAGACGAACCTGTGCCAGTCGATCCGCTCGACGCAGGGCCGCGGCCTGATGCCGGACGCGACCTCGCGCTTTTCCATCGACGGTCAACCCATCTTCCACTACATGGGCACGTCCACCTTTTCCAACTATATCGTCGTGCCGGAAATCGCCCTGGCGAAAATCCGCGAAGACGCGCCATTCGACAAGGTGTGCTACATCGGCTGCGGCGTGACGACGGGCGTGGGCGCCGTCTTGTTCACGGCCAAGGTCGAGGCGGGCGCGAATGTGGTCGTGTTCGGCCTGGGCGGCATCGGCCTGAACGTGATCCAGGCGGCCAAGATGGTCGGCGCGGACAAGATCATCGGTGTCGACATCAACCCGGCGCGCCAGGCCATCGCGCGCAAGTTCGGCATGACGCATTTTGTCAACGCCAACGAAGTGGACAACGTGGTCGACACCATCGTGCAACTGACGGACGGCGGCGCCGACTATTCGTTTGAATGCATCGGCAACACCACCACCATGCGCCAGTCGCTCGAGTGCTGCCACAAGGGCTGGGGCCAGTCCATCATCATCGGCGTGGCGGCGGCCGGCCAGGAAATTTCCACCCGTCCATTCCAGCTGGTGACGGGGCGCGTATGGAAGGGTTCCGCCTTCGGCGGCGCGCGCGGCCGCACGGACGTGCCGAAGATCGTCGACTGGTATATGGAAGGCAAGCTCAATATCGATGATTTGATCACGCACCGTTTGAAACTGGACGATATCAACCAGGGTTTCGACTTGATGAAGAGCGGCGAATCGATCCGCTCCGTCGTGCTGTATTAATTGAAATACGCCGTACCACGGCGTTTTTGCGGAGGCTGCGGCCTCCGTTTTTTTTTTGCCCCGCTTCCATCCGTCGCGCAAGCCTGCCGTCCAGGCAGGGTTTTTTGCAGCCTGTCGCACCATGCTGGAGCCGTGAGCCATCCGCCGCTACAGTCAGCGCTCCACTACTTTTGCGACGAGGCAGCCATGTCCACTTCCCACCGTTTGATCCTCAGCCTGGCCGGTATCGTGCTTGGCGGCAGCGCGCTGGCCGTGCAGGCGCCGCAGCCGCCCGCGCCACCGGCCCCGCCCGCGCCGCTCAGCAAGCAGATCAATATCTCCATGGGTAGCGGCGATGGCTATGCGCTCGTCGACAGCAGCGAGGATAGCGTCACGATGGCAGGCACCGATGTCGATGGCCAGCAGATCAAGCAGCTGCAGCGTTCGCTCAAGGGGCATTTCCTGTGGTTCCGCGACCAGGGCAAGGGCTATGTGACGCAGGATGCCGCGCTGTTGGCCCGCGTGCGCGACGCCTGGAAGCCGTCGCAGCAGCTGGGGCTGGAAATGAGCGGCCTGGGCAAGCAGATGAGCGAACATGGCAAGGCCATGGGCGAAATGGGCCGCAAGATGGGCGCCCATGGCGCAGCGCAGGCGAATGGAGTTACGCGCGATGCGGAGCAGCTGCAAACGCTGGGCCGCCAGCAGCAGGAACTGGGCCGCAAGATGGGCGAGGCGGCGCGCCGCCAGGCGCAAGCGACCACGGAGACAGCGCGCCGTGCGGCAGGGCGCGAGGTGGAGCGCCTGCAGCAGCAGATGGAGGATGCGCAGGACGCCATGGAAGAGGTCAACGATCGCATTGCCGCCACGCAAGAGCGCGAAGCGGCCAAGGTGGATGCGCTGTCGCGTCAGATAGGTCAGCGCGGCAAGCCGATGGAAACCCTGGGCAAGCAAATGGAAGCGCTGGGACGCCAGCAGGAAACGGCATCGAAAGCAGCCGACAAGACCACGCGCCAGGTGATCGCCCAGGCGCTCAGCGAAGGCAAGGCCAGGCTGGTGCGCTAGGCAAGATTCCAGGTGGCGGCCACGGCGCGGTATTGCGCCGGCAACCGCTCCCTGGCCTCGTCCACGCTGGCATGCACCTCATCTTGCAGCGTTTCCCAGTGTACATCGCAGCTGAAGCGATACACACGCGCCTCGTCTGCGTAGCGGCACACGGCCAGGCCGTGGATGGCGATGGGGGCGGCGCCATGCGCATCGGTGACGTGGCCGAACGGCAAGTCGGACCAGGCCCAGGCCAGTACGCGGGCGCCGTCGAGGTGAGTGGGTGGTGTCATCGGATACAGGACGCTGTGTCGGGACGCCGATTGTAGCGCGCACATGGAAAACTGGCGCGACCGCTGGACAAATGCACAGTATTTTTAGCCATGCCGGTATAATCACGGCATGCAAAATCTTCTTCACAACCTCAATCCCGAACAATTGGCTGCCGTCACCTTGCCGGCCCAGCATGCGCTGATCCTGGCTGGCGCCGGTTCGGGCAAGACCCGCGTGCTGACCACCCGCATCGCGTGGCTGATCCAGACCCAGCAGGTATCGCCGCCCGGCATCCTGGCCGTGACCTTTACCAACAAGGCCGCCAAGGAAATGCTCACGCGCCTGTCGGCCATGCTGCCAATCAACACGCGCGGCATGTGGATCGGCACCTTCCACGGCCTGTGCAACCGCTTGCTGCGCACGCATTACCGTGACGCGGCCTTGCCGCAAACGTTCCAGATCCTCGATTCGCAGGATCAGTTGTCCGTGATCAAGCGCTTGTTGAAGGCGAACAATATCGATGATGAGAAATTCCCGCCGAAGACGGTGATGTATTTCATCAACAACGCCAAGGACCAGGGTTTGCGTGCCACGGATGTGGAAGCGTATGACGCGCACGAGCGCAAGATGGTCGAGCTGTACCAGCTGTACGACGACCAGTGCCAGCGCGAAGGCGTCGTCGATTTTGCTGAATTGCTGCTGCGCACGTACGAATTGCTCAGCCGCAATCAGCCCCTGCGTGAACATTACCAGGCGCGCTTCCGCCACATCCTCGTGGACGAGTTCCAGGATACGAATAATCTGCAATACAACTGGTTGAAATTGCTGGCAGGCCACGGCAGCCGCGATGGCGGCGCCCTGTTTGCCGTCGGCGACGATGACCAGAGCATCTACGCGTTTCGCGGCGCGAATGTCGGCAACATGAGCGCCTTCGAGCACGAGTTCCAGGTGAAGAACTTGATCAAGCTGGAGCAGAACTACCGTTCGCACGGCCATATCCTCGACAGCGCCAACGTGTTGATCGCGAACAATAGCAAGCGCCTGGGCAAGAATTTGCGCACGGACGCGGGCCATGGCGAGCAGGTGCGCGTGTATGAAGCCAGTTCCGATTTGCAGGAAGCGCAGTGGATCATCGAAGAGGCAAAAAGCCTGATCGCCGATGGCGCCTCGCGCAGCGAAATCGCGATTCTGTACCGCTCGAATGCGCAGTCGCGCGTGATCGAACATGCGCTGTTTTCAGCCAGCATTCCGTACCACGTGTACGGCGGCCAGCGCTACTTCCAGCGCGCCGAGGTCAAGCACGCGATTGCCTACTTGCAGTTGATGGACAATCCGCACAACGATTCCGCTTTCTTGCGCGTGGTCAATTTCCCCACGCGCGGTATCGGCATGCGCTCTATCGAGCAATTGCAGGCAGCGTCCGAGCAATACGGCATTTCGCTGTACGCCTCCGTGCCCTACGTGGCGGGCAAGGCGGGCAGCGTGCTGGCCGGTTTCGTCAAGCTGATCGAGGGCGTGCGTTTCGAAACGCAGCAACTGTCGCTGCCGGAAATGGTCAGAGTGGTGCTGGAAGCGAGTACCTTGCTGCAGCATTATCAGAATGAAAAAGAAGGCGCCGACCGCATCGAGAATCTGGAGCAGATGGTCAGCGCGGCCAGCCAGTTCGTTTCCGAAGAGGGTTTCGGCCAGGCGGCACCGGCCCATCTGGGCCCAAGCGCCCAGGCGCAGTCGGGTGCGCCCGTCGTCAACCAGGATGGTATCGAAATCCTCGACGCCGACGCGCCGCTGCCGGCCGTCATGTCGCCGCTCTCCGCATTTTTATCGCACGCGTCGCTGGAAGCCGGGGACAACCAGGCGCAGGCGGGCCAGGATGCGCTGCAGATGATGACGGTGCACTCGGCCAAGGGCCTGGAATTCGACAACGTGTTCATTACCGGCCTGGAAGAGGGCCTGTTCCCGCACGAAAGCAGCTCGAAGGAAGACAATGGCGTGGAAGAGGAACGCCGGCTGATGTACGTGGCCATCACGCGCGCGCGCAAACGCTTATATATGAGCTTTGCGCAGACGCGCATGCTGCACGGCCAGACGCGCTACAACATGAAGTCGCGCTTCTTTGACGAGTTGCCGGAAGAAGCGCTGAAATGGCTGTCGCCGAAGGTGCAGGCGAACTGGTTCGGCAACCGCAAGTCGGCCTGGGACGAAGCGCCCAAGGTGGCCAGTCTGGGGTCGGACAACGCGATTGCGCAAAAGATCGCGCAAAAAGCCACAGGTGGCGGCTGGCGCATCGGCGAATCGGTGGCGCACGCCAAGTTCGGCGAAGGCGTGATCGTCAATATCGAAGGCGGCGGCGGCAATGCACGCGCGCAGATCAACTTCGGACAGCATGGCATGAAGGTGCTGGACCTGGGGATTGCCAAATTGGAACGCCT
This sequence comes from Janthinobacterium sp. PSRC1-1, assembly GCF_049897525.1. Classification (NCBI taxonomy): domain Bacteria; kingdom Pseudomonadati; phylum Pseudomonadota; class Betaproteobacteria; order Burkholderiales; family Oxalobacteraceae; genus Janthinobacterium; species Janthinobacterium sp. PSRC1-1. The sequence continues at coordinate 147,272 of NZ_JAFCWK010000008.1, read as the reverse complement.
GGGCCGCTAGTTTGCTGAGCAGCAATAAAGAAGGGCAGCCTGCGCAGGCTGCCCTTTTTGCATGCGGCGTGAAAATCAGTCGTTCGGCTTGTCCAGCGACACCGTCTTGCTCTCATCGACGGGCACGCCGAAGATCTGGCGGTAGGCGGCGTAGAACGAGCAATGCATGATGATGGTCAAGATCATCGACAGGGGCATCATCAGCTGCATCATCAGCGGCGTGCGGCCAAAGATGACGGCCAGTAACTGGCTGGTGACAACGCTGATGGCGAACCAGGTGGCGGCGAAGACGATGAAGGCCGACAGCGAGCGCCAGACGGCGAAAAAGCTGAAGAACAGCGCCTTGCCCAGGCTGGTTTGTTTCCAGTAGATCAGCGGCGCGGCAAAGCAGAAGGCCATGGCGGCGGGCACATACAGCACGATGGCCAGCAGGATGCCCAGGCCCATACGCGATTCGGGGATGGCGGCGCGCGCCGCTTCTTCCGTCAATTGCCCCGTGACCAGTTGCCACAGCAAGCCATCATCGACCAGGGTCGAGGCGCCGATGGCCACGATGGCCATCAGGATGTACAGCACGCCCAGGCCCAGCAGGGACGGAAGCGCCGGCTTGCGGAAGCCCGAGATCAACAGGCTGGGCAAGACGCGCTTGCCCTGGTCGATATTCAGGCAGCCTTGCACGAAGGCGATGGAAAACACGGGGACCAGAATAACGGGCAGCATTTGTCCCAGCAGGGGCACGATGCTGACGGCCAGCATGCAGAACATATAGCCGAGAAACAGCATCGACATGCCGCCAGGTTGCTTGCGAAACAGGGAGAATCCCTGTTTCACCCATTGCCAACCTGTACTTGCAGGTAATTTTTCCATGTTTAAAACAGTTCCGGGGCAGGTGTGGCGATACGTTCGCGCAGAATGCGTTCGAAATGCGTGGGATCGTGCGGGGTCAGCATTTCCGCTTCGCGCGGCTGGTAATAATCGTACAGGCGCGACAGCCAGAAGCGCAGCGCGGCGGCGCGCAGCATCGGTTGCCATGCCGTCTGTTCTTCCTGCGTGAACGGGCGTACGGCCTGGTAGGCGTCGAGCAGGGCGCGCACGCGCACCTTGTCGAGCACGCCCGTCGCCAGGTCCACGCACCAGTCGTTGACGGTGACGGCCACGTCGAACAGCCAGGTGTCGCAGCCGGCAAAATAAAAGTCGAAAAAGCCCGTCAGTTGCTCGCCGTCAAACATGACGTTGTTGCGGAACAAGTCGGCATGCACGGGGCCGCGCGGGATGGCTTTATAGGTAGCACAGGCCGCAAAAGCGTCCTGGAAATGGATTTCCGCGCGCAGCAAATGCGCCTTGGCATCGTCGAGGTGGTGCAAGACCAGCGGTGTGGTGGCGTTCCACCACTGCAGTCCCCGCAAGTTCGGCTGCTGCAGGGGGAAGTCCTGCGCCGCCAGGTGCATCTTCGCCAGCATGGCGCCGACAGCGGCGCAATGCACGGCTTGCGGCGCCATCTGCGAGCTGCCGTCGAGTTTGCTGACGATGGCGGCCGGCTTGCCTTGCAGGGCCGTCACCAGCTCGCCATCGGCGTTGGCGATCGGCGCGGGCACCAGCACGCCCCGGTCCGCCAAATGACGCATCAGTTGCAGATAGAACGGCAATTGCTCGAAGCTGAGGTTTTCAAAGATCGTCAGCACATACTCGCCGCGCTCCGTGCTCAGGAAGAAATTGCTGTTTTCGATGCCGGACGCGATGCCCTTGAGCGCCAGAGGTTTGCCGAGTGGAAACTGCGTGAGCCACTGGCCGATATCGTCCAGGTGTAGCGCGGTAAAAACTGCCATGGGAAAGAGGGGAATGGTCTAAAAGGTCAAAAAAAGCCGGCTGCCCCGCAGGTGGCCGGGGCAGGGCAGAAGAGAGTGGCTGCTTACTTCGCTGCTGCGGGTGGTGCTGGCACGTCTGCTGCCTCGTCGTCGCGTTGTTTCTGTTTCTTCTTGCCCAGGTCGAATTCCAGCACTTTCCATTGCGGGCCGCGCAGGGCGTTGCCGTTGGCCTGGTCGGCGCCGGCGGCCGGCTTCATGTAATAGGTGCTGCCGCCGCTGGTGACTTTCACTTCGCTGGTGACGCCCGCTTCGCGTTTTTCGGTAATCTGCTGCTTGGCGGCGGCCGGCGCCACGGTGATGGGCGCTTCGCCCATTTCCTCGATACGTTCGAGCTGTGGCGGTGCTTCGCTCGGTTTGGCTGGCGTCTGGGCGCTGGCGATGGCCGAACATGCCAGCAGGGGCAGGGCGAGGAATGTCCAGAGTGTCGATGTACGCATCATGATGGGTTCGCTTCCATGTGTGGGACTGCAGCGCGTGCAGTGCTGTATTGCCGTCAATTTATCTATAAGGCATTGTAACAAACTGGTAGGCAATGCTGTTTAAATGAGGCGAAATGGCTGGCAGTGGCAGCCCGCACGCAGGCACGGGGCCGCCAGGTTGCTAAAAAACGCCAGGAACGGCATGCGTGGCGACCGGTGGCGCGGCCCTAAACTCTGCGATAATTGGGCGATATTCCACCCGCCGCCGCTGTTTCTTCCCGGCTGGCGCGGCTCACCTTATTTTATTGGCATTATGCAAAACACCCTGCTGTTAGTCGACGGTTCCAGTTACCTTTATCGCGCCTTCCATGCGCTGCCTGACCTGCGCAGCCCGGACGGTTATCCCACGGGCGCCATGCACGGCATGGTCAACATGCTGCGCCGCCTGCGCGCCGATTACCCGGCCGCCTACATCGCCTGCGTGTTCGACGCCAAGGGCAAGACATTCCGCGATGACATGTATCCCGAGTACAAGGCCACGCGCGCCTCGATGCCGGACGACCTGCGCCTGCAGATCGAACCGATCCACGAAGCCGTGCGCGCCATGGGCTGGCCCATCCTGATGGTCGACGGCGTGGAAGCCGATGACGTGATTGGGACGTTGGCCGTGCAGGCGGCCGCCGCCGGCATGAACGTGGTGGTCTCCACGGGCGACAAGGACCTGGCGCAACTGGTCAACAGCCAGGTGACGCTGATCAATACCATGAGCAATGAAAAGCTCGACGAAGCGGCCGTGCTGGCCAAGTTCGGCGTGCCGCCGAACCGCATCATCGATTATCTGTCGCTGATCGGCGATACCGTCGACAACGTGCCGGGCGTATCGAAATGCGGCCCGAAAACGGCCGTCAAATGGCTGACCTTGTACGACAGCCTGGAAGGCGTGATGGAAAACGCGGCCAAGGTGGGCGGCGCCGTGGGGGAGCACCTGCGCACGGCCCTGCCATGGCTGCCGCAGGCGCGCGCCTTGATCACCGTCAAGACCGATTGCGATCTGTCCGGCCACATGACGACGATCGCCGACTCGCTGGTGGCGCAACACGAAGACAAGGAAGCCTTGCTGGCCTTCTTCCAGCGCTACGGCTTCAAGGCGCTGCTGCGCGAACTGGGCGCGGCGCCGCCGCCGATGTCGCCCGTCGGCGCGCCTGCAGCGACGACGAATACGACCGGCGACATGTTTGCCGATGCCGCGCCAGCAGTCGAGGCCGTGTATGAAACCGTGCTGACGGATGAGCAGCTGGACAAATGGATCGCCCTGATCGATGCGGCGCCTTTGAGCGCCGTGGACACGGAAACCACTTCGCTCGAACCGATGACGGCGCAAATGGTCGGCATTTCCCTGTCGGTCGCCGAGCACGCCGCCTGCTACATCCCGCTGGCGCACGACTACGCGGGCGCGCCGGATCAGTTGAGCCGCGAACACGTGCTGGCGAAATTGCGCCCGTGGCTGGAAGATGCGACCAAGCCCAAGCTGGGGCAGAACCTGAAATACGACAGCCACATCTTCGCCAACCACGGCGTGACGTTGCGCGGCATCGCCCACGATACCTTGCTCGAATCGTATGTGTTCGAATCGCACAAGAAGCACGACATGGACAGCCTGGCCCTGCGCCACCTGAACTACACGACGATCCCGTTCGAGGATGTGTGCGGCAAGGGCGCCAAGCAGATCACGTTCAATCAGGTCGAGGTAGAGCAGGCGGCGAAATACGCGGCCGAGGATGCCGACGTCACCTTGCGTTTGCACAATGCCATGTGGGGCAATGTGGCGAACGATGAAAAACTCACCTTCATCTATGAAAAGATCGAAATGCCGACGGCCGTGGTCTTGCAAAAGATCGAGCGCAACGGCGTGCTGATCGATGACGAATTGCTCAACATCCAGTCGGCCGAGCTGGCCGTGAAGATTCTGGAGCTGGAAAAGAAGGCGTATGAACTGGCCGAGCAGCCGTTTAATTTAGGCTCGCCCAAGCAGATCGGTGAAATCTTCTTCGAGAAATTGAAGTTGCCGGTAATTAAAAAAACCCCGACGGGCGCGCCCTCGACGGATGAAGAGGTGCTGCAAAAGCTGGCCGAGGATTATCCGCTGCCCAAAGTGCTGCTCGAATACCGCGGCATGGCCAAGCTGAAGTCGACCTACACGGACAAATTGCCGAAGATGATCAACGTCACCACGGGCCGGGTGCATACGAACTATGCGCAAGCCGTGGCCGTGACGGGACGCCTGGCGTCGAACGATCCGAACTTGCAGAATATTCCCATCCGCAGCGCGGAAGGCCGGCGCATCCGCGAAGCGTTCATCGCGCCGCCGGGCAGCCATATCGTCTCGGCCGACTATTCGCAAATCGAATTGCGCATCATGGCGCACATCTCGGGCGATGAAGCCATGCTGCGCGCGTTTGCCGACGGCATCGACATTCACCGCGCCACGGCCGCTGAAATCTTTGGCGTGCCGGCCGCGGAAGTGCAAAGCGAACAGCGCCGCTACGCCAAGGTCATCAACTTCGGTTTGATCTACGGCATGAGCGCATTTGGCCTGGCCGGTAACTTGGGCGTGGACCGCACGGCTGCGCAAAGCTATATCGACCGCTACTTCGCGCGTTTTTCGGGCGTGAAACAGTATATGGAAGACACGCGCCAGCAAGCCAAGGCGCGCGGCTACGTGGAAACCGTGTTCGGCCGCCGTTTGTGGTTGCCGGAAATCAATTCGCCAAACGGCCCGCGCCGCCAGGGCGCGGAACGGGCGGCGATCAACGCACCGATGCAAGGCACGGCCGCCGACCTGATCAAGCTGGCCATGATCGCCGTGCAAGGCTGGCTGGAAACGGACGGCTTGCAAACGAAGATGATCATGCAGGTGCACGATGAACTGGTGCTGGAAGTGCCGGACGCGGAACTGGAACTGGTCAAGCGCAAGCTGCCGGAAATGATGGCTAGTGTGGCCGATCTGAAGGTGCCGCTGACGGCGGAAGTCGGTATTGGTAAAAATTGGGACGAAGCGCACTGATGCGGTGTCGGCTTACGCGGGGCATGCCCCGCTAAGCCGACCTACGTGCCGATCAAGAGTGATGAGCAGTGACCGTAGGTCGGCTTAGCGCAGCGTAAGCCGACATTTCCAAAGGCAATATATTCAGGGGAAGCGCATGAGCGACATGATCACCGATTGTGAAAGTTTGCTGGGCCAGAGCAGCCTGTCCGGGCTGGATGGCCGGCGTGGTTTCCTGAAGGTAGCGCTGGGCGCGGGGTTTGCCGTGGCCGTGCTGCCCGTGGCGGCGCAAAACGTCATCAAGACGGATTCCGCCGGGCTTGTCACGGGCAGCATGTCGGTGATGGTCGATGGCCAGGCCGTGCCCGTGTATGCGGCCCAGCCGGAAGGCAAGACGGGTTTGCCCGTGGTCCTGGTCATTTCAGAAATCTTTGGCGTGCATGAGCATATCGCCGACATAGCGCGGCGTTTCGCCAAGCACGGTTATCTGGCCCTGGCGCCCGATCTGTTCGTGCGCCAGGGCGATCCCACCAAGGTGGCCAGCATCCCGGAGTTGATGAAAGGCATCATCGCCAAGACGCCGGACGCGCAAGTGATGGCGGACCTCGATGCGGTTGTTGCGTGGGCGAAGCAGAATGGCGGCGACACGAGCCGCCTGGGCATCACCGGCTTTTGCTGGGGCGGCCGTATCACGTGGCTGTACGCGGCGCACAATCCTGCCGTCAAGGCGGGCGTGGCCTGGTATGGCCGCCTGGTGGGCGAAGCGACTCCCTTGCAACCGAGCAACCCCATCGATATCGCCCCGACCTTGAAAGTCCCCGTGCTGGGCTTGTATGGCGGCAAGGATACGGGCATCAGCCAGGAATCGATCACGAAGATGAAGGGTGCGCTGGCCAAGGGCGGCAACCAGTCGCAATTCGTCGTGTATCCCGATGCGGGCCACGCCTTCAACGCCGATTACCGCCCCAGCTATGTGGCGGCCGATGCGAAAGACGGCTATGCTCGCTGCCTGGCCTGGTTCAAAAGCCACGGCGTGGCGTAATGCCGCAACAGCAAACTACCTAAATTTTCCGGAAGTTGCCGCGAAAAGTGCACCGGGCTGTAAAATGCCCGGTGCGCGTCAATGCAGTACAATTGCATCTTCACTGCGCCACGCTGCCGCCAAGCGCGCACAAGATTGAATAATAAGCAACACCGTACAAATCAAGCCAGACGCCAGCATCGCGGGCGCCCGTAGGCCGGCGCCATTTTGAGGTAAGAAAATCATCGATCCCGTCCTTATATCCATTTTGCTCGCGACCACGCTCGCGGGCGTGTTGAGCATTACCGCGGCGGCGATCTTTTCGTTTGCATTCCTGTCCAAGGTGGTCGAGCGCATGGTCAGCTTGTCCGTCGGCATCATGTTGTCGACGTCATTGCTGCACGCCTTGCCCGAAGCGTTCGAATCGCAGGCCGACCCGCGCAGCCTGTTCGCCACCCTGCTGGCGGGCTTGCTGGCCTTCTTCATGCTGGAAAAATTTGCCATCCTGCGCCATTCGCACCACCACGAAGGCGATGGCCACCACCATGCGCACGGCCACGACAAGCACGAGGCGGGCAAGGCCGGCTGGATGATCCTGGTCGGCGACGGCATGCACAATTTTACGGACGGCATCCTGATCGCCGCCGCCTTCCTGGCCGACCCGAAGCTGGGCCTGGTGACGGGCCTGGCCATCATCGCGCATGAAATCCCGCAGGAAATCGGCGACTTCATCGTGCTGCTCAATGCCGGTTTCTCGCGCCTGCGCGCGTATATCTTCAACCTGCTGTGCAGCCTGATGGCGGTGGCCGGCGGCTTGCTCGGCTATTTCACCCTGGACCGCGCCAGCAATCTGATTCCCTACGTGCTCGTGTTCGCCTCGTCCGGCTTCATCTATATCGCCTTGAGCGATCTGATGCCGCAGATGCAGCGCCGCGCCACCTTGCGCGAAACCATCCCGCAAGTGCTGCTGATCGGATTGGGCGTGTGCATCGTGCTGTTCCTGACGCATAAGCGCCACGGCGGTTGATGTACTGACCCGGTGCGTGTAGTATTGCCTTTCTGACTAACTTGCACAGAAAGGAGGAAAATATCATGGAAGAAAATCTGTTGCTCGCCTTGTGGCGCGCACGCTCTTTAAGCGCATTTGCCAGCTCTTGCCCACGTTCTATCGCGCTGCGATAACCTGGCCAGAGCAAAGCCACCCTCCTAAACGAGTCCTTTCCTGGTACTCCGTTGTCGTTAGCGCTCCTGTTAACGCGGATGCTTGCATCCCGAACAAAGACAAGAGCCATGACTACCCTGATCTCTACCCAAGCTTTACAGCTGGACACCCACGACGGTTTCCTCTTCAATGAACTCGCCTTTACCTTGCGCCAGGGCGACCGCATCGGCCTGATCGGCCACAATGGCTGCGGTAAATCCACCTTGCTGGGCTTGCTCAGCGGCACCCGCGAAGCGACTGCCGGTACCATCCACTATGCCCGTGCCTGCCGCTTGCAGCATGTGGAGCAGCACTTGCCGGCCGAACTTGCCAACCTGAGCCTGTACGACGCCTTGCTGGCGCCCGTGCTGGCGCAGCCGGAACTGCATTGGCGGATCGACAGCCTGCTGGCCGAGTTAGGTTTCGAGCACGAGACGGCGCACGTGCCCGTGCATTCCTTGTCCGGCGGCCAGCACACGCGGCTGCTGCTGGGGCGTGCCCTGCTGCAGGAACCGAACGTGCTGCTGCTCGATGAACCGAGCAATCACCTGGATTTGCCATCGCTGCTGTGGCTGGAGCAATTCCTGTTGAGCTGGCGCGGCGCCTTCATCCTCGTCTCGCACGACCAGCGCCTGCTCGACAATGTGGCCACGCGCAGCTGGATCTTGCGCGACAGCCGGCTGTACGATTTCGACTTGCCGTGCGGCCCGGCGCTGGCGGCGCTGGCCGAAGCCGATCTTGCCGCTGCCGCCAGACATGCGGCCGAACAGAAGGAAATCGACCGCCTGGCCGTCAGCAGCACCCGCCTGGCCTTGTGGGGCAAGATCTACGATAACGTCGGTATGGCGCGCAAGGCCAAGAGCATGCAGCGGCGCATCGACAAGCTGCAGGAGGAACAGTCGTTCGTCAGCGATGGCGCGCCCTGGCGCCTGATCCTGCGCGGCAAGGCGCTGGCGGCCGACCAGCTGCTGGCGCTCGATGGGCTGGAGGTGCGCGCCGTACCGGCCTCGCCGCTGCTGTTCCAGGTGGGCCAGCTGTGGCTGAAACCGGGCGACCGGGTCGCCTTGCTGGGCGCCAACGGCAGCGGCAAGTCGTCCTTGCTGCGCCTGTGCTGGCAAGCGATCCAGGCACAGGAGGAGCGTAGCGACTTGCGCTACCACCACGCGGCCCACATCGGTTACTACGACCAGTCGCTCAAGCAACTGGCCGATACGGCCGATCTGTCCGACGCCTTGTACCCGTTTGCCGTGCAAAACGAGGCGGCGCGCAGCCAGGTGGCGCGCAAGCAGGCCTTGATTTCAGCCGGTTTCCCGTATGCGCGCCATGGCCAGACGGTGGCCACCCTGAGCGGCGGCGAGCGGGCGCGGCTGCTGTTCCTGGGCCTGTCGCTGGCCAGCTATCATTTGCTGCTGCTCGACGAACCGAGCAACCACCTGGACATGCAGGGCAAGGCCGAGCTGGGGCAAGCGTTGCAGGGCTTTGCCGGCGGCTGCCTGCTGGTGTCGCACGACCGCGACCTGATCGAGACGGCCTGCAACCGTTTTTGGGTGGTGGCCGATGGCCAGCTGGAAGAGTGGCCGGACGCGGCCAGCGCCTATGCAAGGCTGAGCGCCGAGGATGGGCCGGCGTTGACACCCGCGCCGCGCGTGGAGCATGCGTCTGTGGTTCTGACGGACGTCGACGTGCAACTGGAACGCTTGTGCGAACTCGAGCAATTGCTGGCGGAAGATCTGGCGAGAAAACCGCGCCACCAGAAGCCGGCCAGCCAGCAGGCGTGGCAGGCGGAACTGGCGCAGTTGAATCAAGCGCTGGGGATAAGTTAATAGTTATCCACGGGTGAAAAAAAATGGCGGACCATCTGGTCCGCCATTTTTCTTAATTACCCGTCGCCACCGGCCGCGCCGGGTCGGCGCACCATTCGCTCCACGAACCCGGATACAGGGCCGCGCCGGTCAAACCCGCCACTTCCAGGGCCAGCAGGTTGTGGCAGGCCGTCACGCCCGAGCCGCATTGCAGGATGGTCGATTCAGCCGTGCTGATGAGGCCCGCGAATTCCTGCTCCAGTTCTTTGGCGGATTTGAAGCGGCCATCCGCCTGCAGGTTATCCTTGAAAAAACGGTTTTTCGCGCCGGGGATATGGCCGCCCACGGGGTCGATGGTTTCGTTTTCTCCCCGGTAACGGTCGGGGGCGCGCGCGTCGATGACCGTCAACGCCCGGGTTTCCAGGTTCGCAACGACGTCCTGCACGGTCACGGTGCGCGTCAGGCTGGCTTTTTCCGTCAGCTTGCCGACAGGGCGTGGTGCCACGGGCGTGACCAGCGGCAAGCCTTGCGCCTGCCAGGCGGCCAGGCCGCCGTCGAGCACGGCGACGTTCGGGTGGCCGAGCCAGCGCAGCAGCCACCACAGACGGGCGGCGAACATGCCGCCCTGGCCGTCATAGGCGACCACTTGCGTGTCGTCGTCGATGCCCCAGCCGCGCAAGGTGGCCAGCAGGGCGTTGCGGTCGGGCAAGGGATGCCGTCCGGTAAATTGGGGTCCGCGCGCCGTCTTGGGGCCGGACAGGGCCGTGTCGATGTCGGCAAACTGCGCGTTCTGGATGTGGCCGGCGGCAAACGCGTCGCTGCCGGCCGTGGGGTTGAGCAAGTCGTGGCGGCAATCGAGGATGACCCAGTCGCTGTCATTTACGTGGCTGGCCAGTTCGCTGGCCTGGATCAAGGTGGTGTACATCAGGAACGCTCCTTTACACTTCGCTGGCGATGGGATCCGTGCGCGCGATCGCCGCGCCACGGGCCGTGTTGCGGGTATTGTAATAGGTGGCGGCGATGCCGGAGGCGAGAATGACGCCGATGCCGGCCCAGCCGTGCCAGTCGAACAGGTCGCCAAAGATCACCACGCCCCAGAAGCTGGAAAAGACGATGCCCGTGTATTGCAAATTCGCAACTACGAGGGTCTTGCCCAGGCGATAGGCGCGCGTCATGGCCATCTGCGCCATGGTGGCGCACAGGCCGATGGCGGCCAGCAAGCCGATGCCGTAGGCGCTTGTGTGCGCATGCCAGACGACGGGGCCGCCGCCGGCGCTGGCCACGTGGCCGATCACGCCGGCGAGGAAATTGACGACCGAGAAATAAAACACGACGCGGTATTCGGGTTCGCCCAGCAAGCCCAGCTTGCGCACCTGCAAGTAGGCGAGGGCCGACAGCATGCCGGAAATCAAGGCCGTGATGGCGCCGGCCAGCTGGTCGCTCTCGAACACGGGTTGCAGCAGCAGGGTCACGCCGACAAAGCTCATGGCAATGGCTGCCACCAGCGGCCACTCGACCTGTTGCATGCCTTTCCACCAGCCACCGGCCAGCAGGATCACGGCGATCCAGATGGGCGCCATGTAATTGAGCGTCATGGCCGTGGCCAGTGGCAGGATGGCGATGGCATAAAACCACAGCCACAGGGCGATCACGCCCACCACGCCGCGCCACAGATGCTGGCCCGGCATCGTGGTTTTAAAGCTGCCGCCCTGGTACAAAATCGTGCAGCCCATGACGCTCATGCCGATGATGCCGCGATACATGACGATTTCGGACGTCGAATACATATCCGACGCCAGTTTGACGCACACGCCCATGATGGCAAACATGAAACTGGCGAATAACATCCAAAGCGATTGCATGAGTAAATCCTGGTAATGAAAATGAAAAAGGCCGCACGAGGCGGCCCTTGAGGGAATTACAGTTCGATATTGTTGCGGTACCACTCGTGGAAGTGCTGCATGCCGTCTTCCATCGGGGACTGGTAAGGACCCACTTCGTTCTCGCCGCGCGCCATCAGGGCCTTGCGGCCCGCATCCATGCGCAGGGCGATTTCATCGTCCTCGACGCAGGTTTCCATGTAGGCAGCCCGTTCCGCTTCGACGAAGTCGCGCTCGAACAGCACGATTTCTTCCGGGTAATAGAACTCCACCACGTTGCGCGTCTTTTGCGGACCGTCCGGCCACAGGGTCGAGACGATCAGCACGTGCGGATACCATTCGACCATGATGTTCGGATAAAGCGTCAGCCAGATGGCGCCATACGGTGGCACTTCGCCGCCACGGAATTGCAGCACCTGTTCCTGCCATTTCTTGTAGGCGGGCGAACCGGCCTGCTGCAGGCCGCGGTGCACGCCCACCGTTTGCACGCTGTAATCCTTGCCGAATTCCCAGCGCAGGTCGTCGCAGCTGACAAAGCTGCCCAGGCCCGGGTGGAACGGTTCCACGTGATAATCCTCGAGGTAGACTTCGATGAAGGTCTTCCAGTTGTAGTCGCACGCGTGGATTTCCACGTGGTCGAACATATAGCCGGAAAAATCGAGGTCTTTCGAGACGGACAAATCTTTCAATTTTTCCATCACGTTGTAGCCATTTTGCTCGAACAGCAAGCCATTCCAGCTTTGCAGCGGCGTTTTCGACAGGTTCAGGCACGGCGTCTCGGGGAAGTGCGGCGCGCCGATCAATTCACCCTTGAGGTCGTAGGTCCAGCGGTGCAGCGGGCAGACGATGTTATTGGCATTGCCGCGGCCATTGAACATCAGCGCCTGCCGGTGGCGGCACACGTTGGACAGCACTTCGATACCATTGGCGTTGCGCACGAGCATGCGCCCTTCGTTCTCAGACGCCAGGGTCGCAAAATCGCCGGTTTCCGGCACCATCAGCGCATGCCCGACATAACGCGGGCCGGCTTGGAACAATTGCTGCATTTCACGCTGCAACAGCGTTTCGTCAAAATAGACGTGGACCGGAAGTTGCGCGTTTGAACGCGCCAGCTTGGCGTGAGTAGCCAGATCGGACATCCCAACCCCCCATAAATGTACAACGGTCAGCAGTGCCCCAGGCCTATCCCTGGGCAACCGCTACAGAGAGAAAGAATCCGCAAAGACCTGAATTCAAATTTGTTGAAACGGTATTTCGGACAGAACCGGCGATTATAGCGCGTATCGGCCTCGGCATTGCCAAACCCCTCCGGCAAATAGGCTACTTCAATGATAAACATTGTCATTTACCGTGCAATTTCCGACCGAGGGGGGCGATTGCGCTAGAATTGACTGCCAAGCTGGCAACGTCTACCCCTTTGAGCACGCCGATTGCGCTTTAGTTTTCACTTAATAGTGTGGTTTGTTCTAAAATAACGCTTCTATGCTGGCCGGGAGTCCCCGGCGTCTCCCTACATACCCCTCGTGCCACGAAGAGATCTGAGTCTATGTCGAAGAAATTAACTGCCGCTGCCGCAGCGCCGGCCTCGTTTGAAGAGGCCATGGCGGAACTGGCGCAGCTGGTAACGCAAATGGAAGCGGGCCAGTTGCCGCTGGAAGCATCGGTCGCGGCGTATCAGCGCGGCTCGGAACTGGTCAAGTATTGCGCCACCCAGCTCGATAGCGTCGAGGCGCAGGTGAAAGTACTGGAAGGCGACATGTTGAAACCGTTCGTGGATGCCGGCGAGGCCGCGCAATGATGGCCAGCGTGCAGCAAGACGGCGTCACCTTCGGCGACTGGATGCAAAGCACCCAGTCCGGCGTGGAAGGCCGGCTCGACCAATTTTTGCCTGCGGCCGACGCCGTACCGCACAAGTTGCACGCGGCCATGCGCTATGCGCTGTTGGGCGGCGGCAAGCGCGTGCGTCCGCTGCTGGTGATGGCGGCCGGTGAATTGTTTGATGCCGATCAAGATACCCTCGCGCGCGCTGCTTGCGCCTTGGAAATGATTCACGTGTATTCGCTGGTGCACGACGACATGCCGTGCATGGATGACGATGCCTTGCGCCGTGGCAAGCCCACCGTGCACATTGCCTACGATGAAGCGACGGCCCTGCTGGTCGGTGACGCGCTGCAATCGCAGGCGTTCATGCTGCTGGCCGACGGCGCGGCGATTCCGCCCGGGCGGCAAATGGCCATGGTCAAGCTGCTGGCGCACGCCTCCGGGTCAGGCGGCATGTGCGGCGGCCAGGCGATCGACCTCGACAGCGTCGGCCTGGCCTTGAGCCTGCCGCAGCTGGAACAGATGCATCAACTCAAAACGGGCGCCTTGCTGCGCGCGGCCGTGATTCTCGGCGCGCTGGCCGGCAAGGACCTGGCGCCGGACGAGATGACGGCGCTGAACGCGTATGCGCGCGCCGTCGGCCTGGCGTTCCAGGTGGTGGACGACGTGCTCGACGCCACGGCCGATTCGGCCACCCTGGGCAAGACGGCGGGCAAGGATGCGGCCGCCAACAAGCCCACTTACGTATCGATACTGGGGCTGGAACCATCGCGAGCCCTGGCAGAACAATTGCGGTGCGACGCCCATGCGGCGCTGGCGCCATTCGGGGACAAGGCACGCCGTCTGCGCGAGCTGGCAGACCTGGTCGTGCAGCGGAAGGCATAAATGAAACTGTTAGAAACCATCAATGAACCAGCGCAAGTGCGCAAGCTGGCCCGCTCGCAACTGGTGCCGCTGGCGCAGGAATTGCGCAGCTTCCTGCTCGATTCCGTCTCCAAGACGGGCGGCCACCTGTCGTCCAATCTGGGCACGGTCGAGCTGACCGTCGCGCTGCACTATGTGTTCAACACGCCGCACGACCGCATCGTCTGGGACGTGGGCCACCAGACCTATTCGCACAAGATCCTCACGGGCCGGCGCGAGCGCATGCACACGCTGCGCCAGAAGGATGGCATCTCCGGCTTCCCGAAGCGCGACGAGAGCGAGTACGACACCTTTGGCACGGCGCACTCGTCGACATCCATTTCCGCCGCGCTGGGCATGGCGCAGGCCGCCAAGATCAAGGGCGACCCGCTGCACGCGATCGCCGTGATCGGCGACGGTTCGATGACGGCCGGCATGGCTTTCGAGGCGATGAATAATGCGGGTGTGCAAGAAGACATCAACCTGCTGGTGATCCTGAACGACAACGACATGTCGATCTCGCCGCCCGTGGGCGCGCTGAACCGCCACCTGGCGCGCCTGATGTCGGGCCAGTTCTATGCGGCAGCGAAAAATGTCGGCAAGTCCGTCTTGCCCGGCCCCGTGCTGGAATTGGCGAAGCGCTTCGAAGAGCACGCCAAGGGCATGGTCGTGCCCGCCACCATGTTCGAGGAATTCGGTTTTAACTATATCGGCCCCATCGATGGCCACGACCTCGATTCGCTGATCCCGACCTTGCAAAATATCAAGCAATTGAAGGGTCCGCAATTCCTGCACGTGGTCACCAAGAAGGGGCAAGGCTACAAGCTGGCCGAGGCCGAACCGATCCTGTACCACGGCACGCCGAAGTTCAATCCCCTGGAAGGCATCAAGCCGGCCACGGCGCCGGGCAAGATGACGTACACGGAAGTGTTCGGCAACTGGCTGTGCGACATGGCCGCGCACGACAAGCTCCTGGTGGGCATCACGCCGGCCATGCGCGAAGGCTCGGGCATGGTCAAGTTCGAACAGCAATTTCCGAACCGCTACTTTGACGTCGGTATTGCCGAGCAGCATTCCGTGACCTTCGCTGCAGGCCTGGCTTGCGAGGGATTGAAACCCGTCGTGGCCATCTATTCGACTTTCCTGCAGCGCGCCTACGATCAGCTGATCCACGACGTGGCGCTGCAAAACCTGGACGTGACGTTTGCGCTGGACCGCGCCGGCCTGGTGGGCGCCGACGGCGCCACGCACGCGGGCAACTACGACATGGCGTTTTTGCGCTGCATCCCGAACATGGTCATCATGGCCGCGTCCGACGAAAACGAATGCCGTCAAATGCTCACCACGGGCTACCACTATCCGGGCCCGGCGGCCATCCGCTATCCGCGCGGCGCCGGTGCGGGCGTGGCCATCGTGCCGGAACTGAGCAGCATCGAGATCGGCAAGGGCGAGCTCAAGCGCCACGGCAAGCGCATCGCCATCCTGGCCTT
The DNA here is from genome assembly GCF_049897525.1 of Janthinobacterium sp. PSRC1-1. NCBI lineage: Bacteria > Pseudomonadati > Pseudomonadota > Betaproteobacteria > Burkholderiales > Oxalobacteraceae > Janthinobacterium > Janthinobacterium sp. PSRC1-1. The sequence goes on along the minus strand of NZ_JAFCWK010000008.1, from coordinate 131,827 downwards.
TGGCTCCATGGTGGCGCCGAGCGTGGCGGCGGGCGAGAAGCTCGACGCGACGGTGGCCAACATGCGCTTCGTCAAGCCGCTCGACGTGGCGCTGGTGAAGCAGCTGGCTCTTGACCACGATTACCTGGTGACGGTGGAAGAGGGCTGCATCATGGGCGGCGCCGGTTCGGCCGTGGCCGAGGCCCTGGCGCTTGAGGCAATCGTCAAGCCGATTTTGATGCTGGGCTTGCCGGACGTCTTCATCGACCATGGCGACCCCGTGCAACTGCTGAAAAGCGTGGGTCTCGACGCCACCGGCATCGCCGCCTCGATCGAGCAGCGTTTTCCGGCAGTAGGGCCGCGCCTGGCCATGGTCAGTTGATCTTGATATTGCCCCAATGAAAAAGCGACGCCATGCGTCGCTTTTTCATTGGGCTGGTGACCTGCTATTTGCGCATCGGCTTACACTTAAGCAAGAGGTAAATCGTGTAAATATGCGCTGCCAGCGTGATGAGGGGGCCAAGTATCATGCCCAGCACATAGCCAGCCAAAAAGACCAAGCCTATCTTCTTGAGATGCGGCCTGACGACAGGCCAGCGCTTGATGGCAATGGCGATCATGACGGGGACAGTGATCAGTCCCGACATGGCCAGACCGAGCAAGGCCATGACGCCATACTTGGAAAAATAGCCGACCGCCAGTATCAAGCCCACAAACAGCACGGCGACGCCGAAAAACAGGGGCAGCACGGACGGGCCGTGGCCACCGTCTCCCATCGGCAGGGTAGGCGGCAGCCTGTATTGCGTGACCTTGTTGGCCGCATCGCAGGGGGTATCCATATAAGAAACGCCAGCGTCGATCTGTTCCTGGCGCGTGGCGCCCACCCCCAGATCGTTATTGGCAAAGATACCGCTCATTTCACGTTCGTTGTCCATTTTTTCTCCGGTGATTACATGAAACGTGCATGGGTCGTTTGGGGATATGGCGCACCGAGCAGTTCAGCGGTTTCCTTGTTCCGAATGGGGAAGCTGCGGCCCAGATGCGTGGCATCGAGCGTAAACAACGGCGTGCGATCAGTGGGATCGAGGGCAACGACGGCATCGACGACAAACACCACGCGGTATTCAAACTGGTGGACGTGGGCGGCGACCGTATGGCCCAGCAGGATGACCGGTAATGACAGCGCCTTGCCGTCAGGATTGGCGACCTTTGCCAGCCTGCTTTCAATGTGGCGCGCAGCGTCTTCACTGGGCGGCCGGAATATGGCTGACTGCGCCGCTTGCGAGGCAGGCACGCTACCGCCGAGCACCAACAATCGCCAGCTGTCGCGCTGTATGCCCGGCGTGTTCGGTTTGGCGAAGTACAGCTCGCGGTCCTCGGACCAGTCCAGCTGAAAAGGGAAACCCTTTTCCTTGTCGTCATAGTGTTGCAGCTGCAAGGGCGCGGCCTTCCGATGGTAGATGGAAAAGTGCTTGTTGGCACGGGTGTCCGCAAAGGCCGCGTCGAGCAGGGCGCGATTCGAGCGGATCAAGTCCGTGCGTTGAAAACTGTCTTGTACTTTCGGGAAACCTGCAATGAAATCGACGGCCAGCAAGGTGTCGTCGCGCTTGGCTGCTGACCAGTACATCTGGCGAAAATGCTCCGAAATCCGGGTTTCTGCTGCATTCGGCTCTTGCGGGGAAGCAGGATCGGCGATGTATGCCGCAAGCGGCAGCAAGGCCTCGCGCTGTAATTGGGGAATGCCGTCCTGCCCTACGCTCGCGCCAGATCCGGCGTCTGCGTTGCTACTGGTGCTGACGGCAGCCGGGGCGCTGGCGACGGCGGCAGTTTGCTGATCACAGCCGCCGAGCAGCAAGGTGGCAAGCAATATATAAAGTGTCGGGTGCAATGACATGGGCGGCTTTTCATGGGAAGACAGGGCATCGAGTGGATGAATATATTTCCATTAACAATGGAAACATCGGTAAGCTTGCGCATTGTCGATGCAATAGCATGGCAGCGGTTTCATTCAAACTGATGATATTGTGTTGGCGCCCATGCCGGCACAATGCGCCAGGCCACCAAAAAAAATCCATGATGTATTTCTTCTTTTAAAAGATCCGGGACGCCAAATGAAACTGGATATGGAGCAGTGGGATAAATCGTTGGGCGATTTATATCAGACGGTGCTGCAGCCTGCATTGCTGACGCCTGCGCTCACGGGTATCAACGCCATGATGGATTCCGATTTTTGCCACTTGTTCGGTATTACCTCGGCAGGCGAGGAATCATTCACCATCGTCACTAACAAGGATAGAGTAGCGGCGGTGGAACAGTATGCGCAGGAATATGGAAGAATTGATCCGCGTCGCCATTTTGTCGACAGCGTCCCGACGGGACAGACTTATCGCTGCAGTTCCATTTGCGGCCCGGCTTTCGTCGCGCGCAGCGCGTTTTATCAGGATTATCTGATTCCCCATGATTTGCGTTATCTCATCGGCGCGTGCTTATACCGTGGCGAGCAGCAGAGTATTTACGTGGGATTCAATCACGGCGCGGGACGCGCTGATTTTACGGATGAGGAACACCGGCATTTCAGCGCGCTCGGCACGCACCTGAAACGCACGGTGGAAACGCTGATCCAGGCTGCACCGGTCGCCCAGGCATTTGCCGTCAGCGAATTTGCCTTGAATGCACTGCATTATGGCGTGATTGGCATCAATGCCTTGCGCAATGTTACCTTTGCCAATCAGTTTGCGGAAAACTGCATACTCGGGCGGCCCCGTCCCGATGTGGTGCATGGCAAACTGGTCGATGGCAGCGAACTGGACATGTTGTTCCGGCAAGTGCGTGCGGATGGCCGGGCGCATAGCCTGCGCATACGTTCGACCACGCCGCTGTATGTGACGGCGCTGCCGTTTTCCTGCGATCCAGGCGAACACGGCTACAACGCCTTGCAAGCCACGGTGGGGACGGCGGTGGTGCTGATCTTTAGCTTGGGAAAGAGCAAGAAGATGGCGTCGCCCAGCCAGTTGATGCAGTGGTTTCCGCTGACGCCGGCGGAAGCGCGACTGGCACATGAACTCGGTAGTGGGATGTCGATCGATGACTATGCGCTTAAATATCACGTGGGGGTGCCGACGGCCCGTACCCAGTTGCGGGCATTGCTGAAAAAAACGGGTGAGGAGCGCCAGCAAGATTTGGTGCGGATGTTAATTTCATTGCCATCCCCTGCCATATTCTCCTGAGCAGCATCACCACATTACGCTGCACTGCAACATTTATCCTCCGGGAATGCTACGATGACGCTTTGATACCTTCTCAAAGTCCACCTTGCATTTCAGGAAACTTCACCGCCGTGCGCGTGCACTGGCCGGCCGCTGGCTGACGGGCATGCACGCCTACACCGACACCCTGTCGCAGCGCCGTCCCCTGTGGATGGTCACCCTGGCCATCGACGAAACGAATCTGTCCGAGGGCTTGCGGGCCGCCTGTGCTTCCAGCGCCATGCTGCTGCTGGGCCTGCTGTTCGATCAGCCCGATTTTTCCTGGGCCGCCATCGGCGCCTTCTGGACCTGCCTGGCCGACGCGGCCGGCACGCGGCGCATGCGTTTTGTGTCGATGCTGGGCTTCGGCCTGCTGTCGACCGTGGCCGGCGGCCTGACGGCGCTGGCGGCCGGCCATGGCGTGGCGACGGCGGCCATCGCCGTGCTGCTGTTTTCCTGGGCCGGCGCGCTGGCGCGCATCTGGGGCGCGGCCACGGCGCAAGTGGCCATCCTGGCGGCCACGGCCTGCGTGGTGATGGTCACGCACCCATTGGAATCGATGACGCAGACGGCGCCTTTCCTGGGCCTCTACATGTTCGGCTGCCTGTTTGCCACGGTGCTCAGTTTTACCGTCTGGCGCATCCACCCGTTCGGCCCGAGCCGGCGCGCCATCCGCGCCGCGTATTCGCGCCTGGCCGGCATCGCGCGCGACAATGCGCGCTTCCTCGAACATGACGCGCCGCAGGCGGACGCCGCCGCGCATGGCGCCAGCTACCGTTCGCAGGCGCGCGCCGCGCTGGAAGCGGCGCGCGTGGCGCTGGCCGCCGTACCGCCCGCACGCGCGGGCCGCAGCGCCCTGTACGACAACCTGCTGCTGGCGCTCAGCGACGCCGAGCGCATCTTCGCCTATCTGATCGCCGTCACGCATACGTGCGAGCGCGAGCAGCAGCGCCTGCGCCAGGACCCGCGCGCGCGGCGCAGCCTGGAAGTGATGGCCGTGCTGCTGCGCCGCCTGGGGCAGGCCGTGCAGCGCCAGCCGGAAACGCCGCCCCTGGAATTGCAGCGCCGCCTGGCGGGCTGCGGACGGCGCCTGGAAGCGGCGCTGGGCGCCTTGCTGCCGCTGCGCCTGAACGTGGACTTCATGGAACTGGGCTTGCCGCGCGCGGCGCAGCTGCCGTGGCGCGAGGCGGCTTTCCTGGCGCTGGGGCAGGCGTGGCAGACGGCGAAAGTCAACGCCACGCCGCAGTCGCTGAGCTGGCGCCATGCGGCGCGCGTGTCGCTGGCCACGACGGCCGGCTTCCTGCTGGTCGAGGCGCTGCACATTCCGTTCGGCTACTGGGCCACCATGGCCACGTTGCTGATACTGCAGCCGTCCGTGTCGACCACCTGGCCGCGCGGCATCGAGCGGGTCGCGGGCAGCGTGCTGGGCGCCGTGCTGGCCGTGCTGATCGGCCTGGCCGTGCACACCCCGCTGGCGATTTCGCTGGTGGTGTTTCCGCTGATCGTCGCCACCATGGCCTTGCGCCGCGTCAGCTACAGCCTGCACGTGCTGTTCATGACGCCCGCCTTCGTGCTGGTGGCCGACTATGCGGCGCCCGCCAGCGAGATGGTGTATGCGATGAGTCGCCTGGGCAACAATGTGCTCGGTTGCGTGCTGGCTCTGCTGGCCACGTTTTTCCTGTGGCCCGACCGCGAAGCGGACGACCTGGACCAGCGCCTGGCGAAAGCCGTGTCGGCCAACCTGAAATACCTGCTGGCCGTGCTGGCGGCCGGCGGGAAATGGGATAGCGCCATCGCGCGCCTGCGCCGCGAGGCGGGGCTGGCCAGCAATAACGCGGAACAGGTGCTGCAGCGCCTGCGCATCGAACGCCGCCTCGACCGCAGCAGTGGCGTGGGCCTGGCGGCGCTGCGCACCTTGCCGCTGCTGCGCCGCGTGGCGGGCAGCACGGCACGCATCAGCCTGAGTCCCCAGGCCGAGCCGGCGCCGCCCGAGCTGCAGCAGTGGATTGCCGAGGTCAGTGCTGAAATGGATGCCTTGCTGCGCGGGGATTCCGGCGCCGCAGCGCCCGGCCCCTGCATCAGCGAGGTGCTGACGCCTTTGCAGGCCGATGCCGTGGGGCAAGTGCAGTTGCTGCGTGGCTTGCTGCGCGAGCATGTGCTGGCGATGGAGAACGGCGCGCGCTAGCGCCTCGCGCCACGGCGTTTTTTTCGGCCTGGTATTGCCGCTCTGCCGGCTGCGCCCGCAACCTGCCTCTACTGCTGCGGCGCCGATATTGTATAGACGTTTTATGCGCCGCAATCTCTCCAAATGCCACATTCCAGGGGCTTTCCCGATATATTTCCGAAAGTGAAAATTTATCCTATGGAAACGTTGACTCTAAAATAAGTGCGGTCCATATTCGTTTTCGTAGCAAGCAAAGATGAAATTTCTTACGACTGGTCTGCCGCGATTGCCTGAGGCAATCGCTCACATGGAGAGTAGTAAATGAAAAAGATTGCGGCATTTATTTTCACCCTGGGATTGAGCGCTTCCTATGCCATCGCTTCCGATATCGACTGCTATAGCTGCGAGGAGGAACTGCGGGAATGCAAGATGATGTATGGCGACAGATCCCCATTGTGCAGCAACAATTACAAAGCCTGCCTGAGAGTCTGCCAAGCCGGCACCTGATATCTTTTTTTGCATTGCGAGGCGGCCGGCAGGCGCATGCCGCGTCGGCCGCCCTCGATCATCTACGTCCCTGATACCTATGATGCAGAAAAAAATGAAAACCATCGCCATGTATGGCTTGATCCTGGCCGCCGGCCTGGGCAGCGGTTATGGCCTGTCCCTGTTGCCCGGCCTTCTCAAGTCGAATTACACCGAGGGCAACTACGCCGCGTATTTCCCGAATGCCCAGGCGAAGGTGGTGTTGTACGGCACGGACTGGTGCGGCTATTGCGCCAAGACGCGCGCGTATTTCAAGGAGAACAAGATCGACTTCGTCGATCTCGATATCGAGAAATCGCCGGCAGCGAAAAAAGCCCATGAAGAACTCGGCGGTGGCGGCGTGCCGGTGGTGTTGATCGGCAACCGCAAGATCCAGGGGTTTAATACGGGCGCGCTGGAAGCGGCGCTGAAGAAAATCTGACTCACGGATGGCGCGTAAGAGACGGCGCGCCATGGATGTCAGTGATCGTCTGTCAATTCAACAGGAGTGCTTATGTTCAAAAAACTGGGTTTCTTTTTGTTTGCCATGGGCGTCAGCGCCTCGTATGCGATTGCCGGCGGCGAGCCGGAATGCTATGCGCAATGCGATGAAGGGCTGGACCAGTGCATGACGGATCATCCGAGGTCGCCAGGCGCCTGTACCAAGATTCATCAGCTGTGCTACAACCGCTGCGCGCAAGACTAGCATTCAATAAAGTTCGCCGGCTGGCCTGTACGCTGGCCAGGCCGGCGTTGCCGACGTTAGCCCCGCGTGCGGTCATGCCGCCACAGCACGTCGCTGCCGCCGGCAAAGCGGTTCAGCACGCGCGACAGCACGAACAGCAGGTCCGACAGGCGGTTCACGTACTGGCGCGGATGCTCGTGGATGGTTTCCGCATTGGCCAGCGCGACGATGCTGCGCTCGGCGCGGCGGCACACGGTGCGGCAGACATGCGCCAGCGAGGCGGCGCGCGAACCGGCCGGCAGGATGAATTCACTCAGGGCGGGCAAGTCCGCATTATATTTCGCCAGTAAATCATCGAGGCGCAGCACATGCTCTTCCTTGATCAGCTGGTAGCCGGGGATGCAGATTTCCCCGCCCAGGTCGAACAGGTCGTGCTGGATGGCCACCAGCTCGTCGCGCAAGGCGTCGGGCATGGCTTCGCACAGCAGCAAGCCGATATGGGAATTGAGTTCGTCCACGTCGCCCATGGCGTGGATGCGGGCGCTGTCCTTGCTGGTGCGGCTGCCGTCGCCCAGACCGGTGCTGCCATTGTCGCCCGTGCGCGTGGCGATTTTCGAGAGTCGGTTGCCCATGATGCTGATCCTGTCAATGAAGAATGGGGGCAGCATACGACACTGCGCGCCGCCTGGCTGCGGATTTGGCTTCGAAATGGACAAAAAAAACGCTGCGTGCCACTTTTGTGCTTACAATCGTTGCACGCCCATGCCCTTTCCCCCCATCTTATGCTCAATGCTGCCCCTGAATCCGGATTGACCGCCGCGCGCCAGCAAGCCGTCGTCGCGGCCCTGCTGGCCGTGCTGCCGGCCCGCTGCGTGCTGTCCGACGCCGAAGATACGCGTCCGTACGAATGTGACGGCCTGGCCGCCTACCGCCAGCTGCCGATGGTGGTCACCCTGCCCGATACGGAGGAACAGGTCATCGCCATCCTCGGCGTCTGCCGGGAACTGAAGGTGCCGATCGTGCCGCGCGGCGCCGGCACGGGCTTGTCGGGTGGCGCCTTGCCGATCGCCGACGGCGTGGTGCTGTCGACGGCGCGCCTGAACCGCATCGTGCGTCTGGACGCCTACGCGCGCACTGCCGTGGTGCAGCCGGGCGTGCGCAACCTGGCCATTTCCGAAGCGGCGGCGCCCCACGCGCTGTACTACGCGCCCGATCCCTCCTCGCAGATCGCCTGCAGCATCGGCGGCAACGTGGCGGAAAACTCGGGCGGCGTGCATTGCCTGAAATACGGCTTGACCGTACACAATGTGCTGCGCGTGCGCATCGTCACCATCGATGGCGACGTGCTGGAACTGGGCGGCGAATGCCTCGACTCTCCGGGCCTGGACCTGCTGGCCGTTTTCATCGGCTCCGAAGGCATGCTGGGCATCGTCACGGAAGTGACGGTGAAACTGATCCCGAAACCGGCCACGGCCAGAGTCATCATGGCGTCCTTTGACGACGTCGTCACGGGCGGCAACGCCGTGGCCAACGTGATTGCCGCCGGCATCATTCCGGCCGGGCTGGAAATGATGGACCAGACGTCCTCGCGCATGGTCGAACCGTTCGTCAAGGCCGGCTACGACATCGATGCGGCCGCCATTTTGCTGTGCGAAGCGGACGGCACGCACGAGGAAGTGGAAGAGGAAATCGCCCGCATGACGGCGGTGCTGGAAGGGGCGGGCGCCAGCGCCATCGCCGTCTCGCAGTCGGAAGCGGAGCGCATGAAGTTCTGGTCCGGCCGCAAGAACGCGTTTCCCGCCGCCGGGCGCATCTCGCCCGATTACTACTGCATGGACGGCACCATCCCGCGAAAAAAACTGGCGGAGGTCCTGACGGGCATCGCCGGCATGGAAACGACGCATGGCTTGCGCTGCGCGAATGTGTTCCACGCGGGCGACGGCAATCTGCATCCGCTGATCCTGTTCGACGCCAACATGCCCGGGCAATTCGAGCGCGCCGAAGCGTTTGGCGCGGACATATTAGCCCTGTGCGTGGCCGTCGGCGGCACCATCACGGGCGAGCATGGCGTGGGCATGGAAAAGATTAATTCCATGTGCGTGCAGTTTACGCGCGCCGAACTCGATGCCTTCTTTGCCGTCAAGCGCGCCTTCGACCCGCACACCCTGCTGAACCCGGACAAGGCGATCCCCACCTTGAACCGCTGCGCCGAATTCGGCAAGATGCATGTGACGGCAGGGCGCCTGCCGTTCGCCAACCTGCCCCGTTTTTAACCGCCGGAGACTCCTTTGCAAGCGATCATGGAACAATTCAGGCAGCAGATACTGGCCGCCAGCGCGGCGGGCAAGCCCTTGCGCCTGCGCGGCGGCGGCACGAAAGACTGGTATGGCCAGCAATTCGACGGCGAGGTGCTCGACACGCGCGCGTATGCGGGCATCATCGACTATGAACCGACGGAACTGGTGATCACGGCCCGCTGCGGCACGCCGCTGGCGGACATCGAGGCGGCGCTGGCCGCGCGCAACCAGATGCTGGCCTTCGAGCCGCCGCATTTCGGTCCTGGCGCCACCGTGGGCGGCGTCGTCGCCAGCGCGCTGTCCGGCCCGCGCCGCGCCAGCGCGGGCGCGCTGCGTGATTTCGTGCTGGGCGCCGTGCTGATGGATGGCCATGGCGAACGCCTGGCTTTCGGCGGGCAGGTGATGAAAAACGTGGCCGGCTACGATGTCTCGCGCCTGCTGGCGGGGTCCATGGGCACCTTGGGCCTGATCCTGGAAGTGTCGCTGAAGGTGCTGCCCTTGCCGCTGCGCGAAGCGACCTTGCGCATGGCGTGCGCGGAAATCGCCGCCTTGCGCATGCTGAATGAATGGGCGGGCAAGCCGCTGCCGATATCGGCCAGCTGCTGGCACGACGGCGTGCTGACGCTGCGCCTGTCCGGCGCCGAGGCGGCCGTGTCGGCGGCGCTGCACACGCTGGGCGGCGAGCTGCTGGCAGCCGATGAGGCGGCCGCCTTCTGGCTGGCCGTGCGCGAACAGACGCACGCTTTCTTTGCGGGCGCCGGCAGCTTGTGGCGCCTGTCGCTGCCGCCGCACGCCAGCGCCGTGATTGTAAAAGGGCGCCAGCTGATCGAGTGGGGCGGCGCGCAGCGCTGGCTCAAGCTCGACGGCGATGCTGACGCCGATAGCGCGCGGCACATCCGCCAGGCCGTGGCCGCTCTTGGGGGGCACGCCACCCTGTTCCGCGGCGGCGACAAGGCGGTGGGCGTGTTCCACCCGCTGGCGCCGGCCATCGCCACCATCCACCAGCGCCTGCGGCAGGCTTTCGACCCTGCCGGCATCTTCAACCCGCACAGAATGACTTGAGCGCATGCAAACCAATCTCGCCGATTTCATCAAGAATACGCCGGCAGGCGACGAAGCCGAAGCCATCTTGCGCGCCTGCGTGCATTGCGGCTTTTGCACGGCCACCTGTCCCACCTACCAGCTGCTGGGCGACGAGCTCGATGGCCCGCGCGGACGCATCTACCTGATCAAGCAAGTGCTCGAAGGCGCGCCCGTCACGGCCAAGACGCAGACGCACCTGGACCGCTGTCTGACCTGCCGCAACTGCGAGTCGACCTGTCCCTCGGGGGTGCAGTACGGGCGCCTGGTCGACATCGGCCGCAACGTCGTCGAGCAGCGCGTGCAGCGCCCCTTGCGCGAACGCGCCTTGCGCTTCGCCCTGAAGGAAGCCTTGCCGCGCCGCTGGCTGTTTACGCCCGTGTACAAGGCGGGACAGGCGCTGCGGCCCTTGCTGTCAAAAGGCTTGCAGGACAAATTGCGCCCGGGCGCCGCCGCCGGCGCATGGCCCGCGCGCCAGCACGCGCGCAGCATGCTGCTGCTCGACGGCTGCGTGCAGCCGGCCATGTCGCCCAACATCAACGCGGCCACGGCGCGCGTGCTCGATGCGCTGGGCGTGCAATTGATCGTCGCGCCGAAGGCCGGCTGCTGCGGCGCGCTGCGCCATCACCTGAACGACCAGGAAGCGGCGCTGGACGACATGCGCCGCAATATCGACGCCTGGTGGCCGTATGTCGACAGTGCCGAAGCCATCGTCATGACGGCGTCCGGCTGCGGCGCCACGGTGAAGGAATACGGCCATTTGCTGGCGCACGACGCGCAGTATGCGGAGAAGGCGCGGCGCATCGCCGCACTGACGCGCGATTTGTCCGAGATCATGCCGGCGTTTGAACACGAGCTGGTGGCGCAGCTGAAAGGGCGCATCGGCAAAAAAGTCGCGTATCACCCGCCGTGCACCCTGCAGCACGGCCAGCAAATCCGCGGCAAGGTGGAGCAGGTGCTGCGCGCCGTCGGCGTCGACGTGCGCCTGTGCGCCGACAGCCATTTGTGCTGCGGTTCGGCGGGCACGTATTCGATTCTGCAGCCGGCCCTGTCGCAGCAGCTGCGCGACAACAAGGTGGCAAACCTGGAAGCGTGCGAGCCCGATGAAATTGTGTCGGCCAATATCGGCTGCCTGAGCCACCTGCAGTCGGGCACCGAGACGCCCGTGCGGCACTGGATCGAGCTGATCGACTCCGCTTTGTCCCAGGTCAAATAGACACTTCGCTATATTGCGCAGTTTTCCATTGCGGCGCCGGGATGAAATTGTTCGCCCACTCCAGCACGGCCTCGGCCGGCATGGGGCGGGCGATGCCGTAGCCTTGCGCCAGGTCGCAGCCCAGCTGGATCAGGCGCGCGCCATGTTCGACGCTTTCCACGCCTTCGGCGATCACCGTCAGGCTGACTGAACGGGCCAGGCCGATGACGGCGCGCACCAGGTGCAGGTCGTCGCGGTCGTTGAGCATGTTGCGCACGAAGCTTTGGTCGATCTTGACGATGTTCGCCGGCAGGCGCTTCAAATACGACATCGACGAGTAGCCGGTGCCGAAATCGTCGAGCGCGAACGTGATGCCCAGCGCCTGGCAGGCGCGGATGATGCGGCGCACGTCCTCGATGTCGTGCAGGGCCGACGATTCGAGGATTTCCAGTTCCAGCATGCTGGCGCACACGCCGGGAAATTCGCCGAGGATGGTTTCCAGGCGCGAGACGAAATTGGGTTGCTGGAAGTGGCGCGCCGCGATGTTCACGCTGACCACCCAGTGCTTGCCGGCGGCACTCCAGCGCTGCAGCTGCCACAGGGCCTGGCGCAGCACCCATTCGCCGATGTCGATGATCAGGTCCGTCTGCTCCACCAGCGGCAGGAATTGCGCCGGTGCCAGCACGCCGCGGCGCGCATGCTGCCAGCGCAGCAGCGCTTCCATGCCCACCACCGTGCCGGCGCGCATGTTGACCTTGGGCTGGTAGTACAGCCGCAGTTCGCCGTTGATCAGGGCCTGGCGCACTTCCGTGCGCTGGTTGTGGTGGGTGCGCACTTCTTCATCGAGGTTGGTATCGAAGAAGTGGTACTGGTTGCGCCCCGTCAATTTCGCCTGGTAGACGGCGTGGTCGGCGTGGCGCAGCAGGCTTTCCGTATTCAAGTCCTTGCCCGCATAGACGGCGATGCCGGCGCTGGCCGTCATGTGCAGCGCCTGCTGGTCGCACTGGTAGGGGCGGCTCAGTTCCTGCATCAATTGCGTGACGTTCTGTTCGATGCTGGCGATATTCACCTGGCCGCACAGCAGCATGACGAATTCATCGCCGCCCAGGCGCGCCGCGTAGTGGACCTGGCCCGTAAAACTGTGCAGGCGGCCCGCCACCTGCTTGAGGATTTCATCGCCCGCTTCGGCGCCGTAGCGGTCGTTGATGACCTGGAAGTGGTCGAGGTCGAACAGGCAGACGGCCAGCAGGCGCTGGCGTTCGCGCGCCAGGAACATTTCCTGTTCGAAGCGGGCGGCCAGCGCGGCACGGTTGGGCAAACCCGTCAGTACATCATTGTAGTTTTGCCATGATAGTTTTTGCAGCGCCTGCTGCATGTGCACGGTTTCGTTCAGCTGCTCGCCCAGCTGGCGCTGGCTGGTCTTCAGCGAGGAAAACAGTTCTTCGACATCGCCGGCCATGCTGTTGAACGAGTGCGACACGGCTTGCGCTTCGGGCGTGGCGCCAGCCGCCAGGCGCACGGTGAAGTCGCCTTCGCGGAAGCGGTCGGTCGCTTGCACCAGCCGCGCCAGCAAGCGCCGGTGCGTGGCCAGGATCAAGCTCAGCAAGAGGAAGACCAGCACGATATTGATGGTGCTGAGGACGGCCTGTTCGCGTACCCGCTGCCATACCTGCGCCAGGGGCAGGCCGGGCGTGTAGTGCAGGGCGAGGATGCCGTCGCCGCCGTCCGGCAGCGCCACCGTCAGGCGGCTGCGGATGGCCGTGAGGCCGGCCAGGCGCGCGAACCACGCGGGCACCGTGGCCGCCACGCTGTCGGCCAGCGGTTTGTCGGCCAGCACTTCGACATGCGCGTCAGCCGTGTCCCAGCGCGCGGAAACGAGGCTGCGGTTCAGCGGCAGGGCGCCGCGCAGCACCTGGCGCACGCTGTCGTGCATCGCGTGACTGTGCGTGTGTACGCTCAGCGGCAATACGCTATTGGCCAGGAACAGGTCGAGTTGCCGGGCATCGCTGTGGTAGCGCGCCTTGGCCAGCGCCGTTTCCGTACCGAGCAGGGCGTGATAGCGAACGGCGGAAACGGCGAGTATCAGGAAGAAAATAGGAATGAAGAGACGGGAATAAATGCCCATCCGCATCCATGAAGATATGAATTTCCCAAAGACTGGCATCGTTTTTTGATCGATATCTGCGAATAATTATGTCAACATTATCACCGAAATTTGCTATTGGAAACACAATATTGATATCAAGCATGAAATAAATACGAATTGATTGATTTCATTGTTTGTTGTTTTAAATCAAAGCGTCGCGTGCTATTCCTGTAGCAATTGCCGAATGTCGGCCGCCAGGCTGGCCGGTTTGCTGGCCGTCGCGTAGCGGCGAAATACGCTGCCATCCTTGCGCACCAAAAACTTGGTGAAATTCCATTTGATCGCTTGCGTGCCCAATATGCCGGGCGCCGCCTGTTTTAATTGCGCAAACAGGGGATGGGTCTGCGGACCATTGACGTCGATCTTGGCAAACAGGGGAAAGGTGACGCCGAAGTTTTTCTCGCAAAAAGCGCCGATGTCCGTATTCGAGCCCGGTTCCTGCTGGCGGAATTGGTTGCAGGGAAAGCCCAGCACGACCAGACCCTGGTCGTGAAATTCGCGGTACAGCGCTTCCAGACCCTGGTATTGCGGCGTGAAGCCGCAGGCGCTGGCCGTATTGACGATCAGCAGCACCTTGCCCTTGTAGCGCGCCAGGTCGACCGGCGTGCCGTCCAGCGCCTCGGCCTGGAAAGCGTGGATGCTGCTCATGTCAGAGCAGTCCCAGTGTGGTGGTGCCCGTTTGCGGGGCCGGTTCCGGCGCCGTTGCGCCCTTGAGCTTGATCGTCAGGCGCAGGTCGTTGACGGAGTCCGCATTGCGCAGCGCGTCTTCATAGCTGATGGCGCCCGCTTCGTGCAGGTCGAACAGGGCCTGGTCGAACGTCTGCATGCCATGCTCGCGCGATTTTTTCATCAGCTCCTTGATCTCGTGCACCTGGCCCTTGAAGATCAGATCGCTCATCAGCGGCGAATTGAGCAGGATTTCCAGCGCCGCCTTGCGTCCGCCGCCGTCCTTGTTGGGGATCAGCCGCTGCGAAATCATGCCCTTCAAATTGAGTGACAGATCCATCAGCAGCTGCTGGCGCCGCTCTTCGGGGAAGAAATTGATGATGCGGTCCAGCGCCTGGTTGGCGTTGTTCGCGTGCAGGGTGGCCAGGCACAGATGGCCCGTCTCGGCGAATGCGATGGCGTGGTCCATGGTGTCGCGGTCGCGGATTTCGCCGATCTGGATCACGTCGGGCGCCTGGCGCAGGGTGTTTTTCAGGGCCGTGGCCCAGTCGTCCGTATCGACGCCCACCTCGCGCTGGGTGACGATGCAGTTGCCGTGCGGATGGATGAATTCCACGGGGTCTTCGATGGTGATGATGTGGCCGTGGCTGTGCGCGTTGCGGTGGCCCACCATGGCCGCCAAGGTGGTCGACTTGCCGCAGCCCGTGGCGCCCACCATGATGACGAGGCCGCGCTTGCTCATCACGATGTCTTGCAGGATGGCCGGTAAACCCAGCCCATCGAGGGTGGGGATGGCGGTATTGATCAAGCGCAAGACCATGCCTGCCTGACCCATCTGCACGAAGGCGGACACGCGGAAACGCCCCAGGCCGTCCGGGCTGATGGCGAAATTGGCTTCGCGGCTGGACGCGAATTCGGCCGCCTGGCGCTCGTTCATGACGGCGCGCACGTAGCCGGCCGCCTGCTGCGCATCGAGCGCGGCGCCCGCCAGCGGCGTCAGCTTGCCGTCGAGCTTGATGGCGGGCGGAAAGCCGGCCGTGATGAACAGGTCGGAGCCGCCCCGCGCGCGCATCTGCGCCAGCAGCGCGTGCATGGCGCCATAGTATTCGTGCGTCGTCTGCATGGGCTTATCCGGGGAAGTTTTCAGGCGATTTGGCGGCCGCGCGGGCCGCTTCGGCCGAGATCGTGCCGCGCCGCACCAGGTCGCTCAAGCACTGGTCCAGGGTCTGCATGCCCACGTTGCTGCCCGTCTGGATGGCCGAATACATTTGCGCCACTTTCGCTTCGCGGATCAGGTTGCGCACGGCGGGCGTGGCCAGCATGATTTCATGCGCGGCCACGCGGCCCGCGCCATCCTTGGTTTTCAGCAAATTCTGCGAAATGACGGCTTGCAAGGATTCGGACAGCATGGCGCGCACCATTTCCTTTTCCTCGGCGGGGAAGACGTCGATGATGCGGTCGATCGACTTCGCCGCCGACGAGGTGTGCAGGGTGCCGAACACCAGGTGGCCCGTTTCGGCTGCCGTCAGCGCCAGGCGGATGGTTTCCAGGTCGCGCAATTCGCCCACCAGAATCACGTCCGGGTCTTCGCGCAGGGCCGAGCGCAGCGCGTTGCTGAACGAATGCGTGTGCGCCCCCACCTCGCGCTGGTTGATCAGGCATTTTTTTGGCTCATGCACGAATTCGATCGGGTCTTCGATGGTCAGAATATGGTGGTTCAGGCGTTCGTTGACGTGGTTCACCATGGCCGCCAGGGTGGTCGACTTGCCGGAGCCGGTCGGACCCGTGACGAGCACGAGGCCGCGCGGACGCATGGCCAGCTCGCCGAAGATGCGCGGGGCGTTGAGTTCTTCCAGGGTCAGCACTTTTGAGGGAATCGTGCGCAGCACGGCCGAAGCGCCCCGTTCCTGGTTGTAGGCGTTGACGCGGAAGCGCGCCAGGCCGGGAATCTCGAAAGAGAAATCGCATTCCAGCGCTTCTTCATAGGCTTTGCGCTGGCTGTCGTTCATGATGTCGTAGATCATGCTGTGCACTTCCTTGTGCTCGAGCGGCGCCACGTTCAGGCGGCGCACGTCGCCATGCACGCGTATCATCGGCGGCAGGCCGGAAGACAGGTGCAGGTCGGAAGCCTTGTTGCTGACGGAGAAAGCGAGTAATTCGGAGATGTCCATTTATAATCCCTGTGCCTGCATTGATGGGCTGGCGCACTGTGCCGCCGCCCCTATACACTAGAAAATGATTATGTCCACAATCGAACAGAACTTGCAAGCCGTGCGCGACAGTATTGCGCAGGCCGCCCTGGAGGCGCGGCGCCTGCCGGAAGACGTGACCCTGCTGGCCGTGTCGAAAACCTTTGGCGCGGACGCCGTGCTGGCCGCCATGCGCGCGGGCCAGGCGGCGTTTGGCGAAAATTATCTGCAGGAAGCGCTCGACAAGATCGCCTTTGTGAAGGAGGCCGCGCCGCAGCACGCTCCGGCATGGCATTTCATCGGCCCCATCCAGAGCAACAAGACGCGCCCCATCGCCGAGCACTTCGACTGGGTGCATACGGTGGAACGGGAAAAGATCGCCGTTCGCCTGTCCGAGCAGCGCCCGGCCGGCTTGCCGGACTTAAATATCTGCCTGCAAGTCAATATCAGCGGCGAGGCGAGCAAGAGCGGCGTGACGCCGGCTGACTTGCCGGCGCTGGCGCGCGCCGTGGCGCAATTGCCTCGCTTGCGCTTGCGCGGCCTGATGGCCATTCCCGAGCCGGAAACGGATGTCGCCCTGCAGCGCGCTGCCTTTGCGCAATTGCGCGTGCTGTACCAGCAATTGAAGGCGGACGGGCTGGCGCTCGACACGCTGTCGATGGGCATGTCGGCCGACTTGCGCGCCGCCGTGCTGGAAGGCGCCACCATCGTGCGCGTGGGCAGCGCCATCTTCGGTTCCCGTAATTACTCTCACTGATTGAATGGAAGAATCACCATGACGACAGAATTGAATATCGCCTTCGTGGGCGGCGGCAATATGGCCGCCGCCCTGATCGCCGGCCTGGCAGGCAAACTGACCCTGGGCGGCAACATCCACGTGATCGACCCGCATGCGCCCGCGCTGGAAAAATTGCAGGCGCAATTCGGCGTCACCACGGCCAGTGCCGCCGGTGAAGCGCTGCGCGCCGTGGACGTGATCGTGCTGGCCGTGAAACCGCAAAGCATGCGCGAAGTGGCGGCGCAATTGCTGCCCTTCCTCGACGGGGAACGGGCGCCATTGATCCTGTCGATCGCGGCCGGCATCCGCGCGCAAGACCTGTCGCGATGGCTCGGTGATTACCGCGCCATCGTGCGCTGCATGCCGAACACGCCGGCCCTGATCGGCATGGGCATCACGGGCATGGTGGCCAGCAGCGGCGTGAGCGAAGAACAGAAAAAGACGGCGGACGCCATCCTGCGCGCCGTCGGCCAGACCGTCTGGCTCGACGACGAGGCGAAGATCGACCCCGTCACGGCCGTGTCGGGCAGCGGTCCCGCCTACGTGTTTTACTTTATCGAAGCGATGCAGCAGGCGGCTGCCGAACTGGGCTTGACGTCCGAGCAGGGCACGCAGCTGGCCATTGCGACGTTTACGGGCGCGGCGCAGCTGGCGGCCAATTCCAGCGAACCCGTGTCGCTGCTGCGCGAGCGCGTGACGTCGAAAGGCGGCACGACGTATGCGGCGCTCACCAGCATGGAAGAGAGCGGCGTCAAGGCGGCCATCGTCAAGGGCATCAAGGCGGCCGCGCAGCGCGGGCGCGAGATGGGTGACGAGCTGTCTCAGTAATCAGATCACCTTGACGGCGCGGCCGATGTATAAAATCGGCCCCGTCGGCCGGCCCGTGGGCGACCCCGTAGCCGGTTCCAGCGTGATTTCAAACAGCTGCTCCGGCTGCAGCGGCGGCAGCTTGTCCAGGGTCAACTTGAGGCTTTGCCCCGGCTTGACCAGGCCCAGCGAGACAGGCGCGCCCCAATCCTTGCCCTTGGTCCAGAATTGCAGGGCTTTTTGCTGCGGTACATTTGTTGGCCCCAGCGGGATCAGGCGCAGGTCGCGGTTCTTGCCGCCGCGTCCGCCCGCCTGCACGATCCAGCCCGGCGATTTATCCTGTGGCGCCACCAGCACGACCAGGTAGCCGGGTCCGGCTGGCGTCTGCAGTTGCATGGTGACCAGCACGGCCAGCGCGGCCGTGGCCGCCAGGCCGACGCCGGCCAGCAGTCGCCAGAAGGCCAGGCTGTTCCACCACGCCTGCCAGCCGCCCGCCTGCCGCACGGTGTTCGGCATGAAAAGGCTGGCGCTGATGCGCGGCCACAGTTGCGCGGACGGCGTTTCGGGCGCCGCCAGGGTCGTCAAGGGCAGCAGACGCTGTTCCCAGGCAGCAACGGCATCGCGCAAGGCGGCGTCGTGCGGCAAGCGCTGTTCCACTTCGTTCCGTTCGGTCAGTTCCAATGTGCCCAGCACGTATTCGCTGGCCAGCCTTTGCAGTTCTTCGTCGTTGTCGATCATCCCATGCACTCCCGCAAGGCGGCCAGGCCCCGCTTGACCCATGCCTTGACGGTGCCCAGCGGCGCTTGCAGGCGCTGCGCGATTTCACTGTGGGAACAGCCATCGACGTAGGCATACAGGATGCTGTTGCGCTTGGGTTCGTCCAGGTGACCGAGGCAATCGTGCAGCTTGCCCATGTTCGCCTGCAGCGCGTAGGCATCGCCGGCGTCATCGCCTTGGCGTTGGTGCAGCAGGTTTTCCACGGTATCCTCGTCGGCCGATACTTCATGGGCGCGGGCGCGCGCCACGTTCAGTGCCTGGTGCCGCACCACCACATAGATCCAGCCCTTGCCGCTGCCGCGCGTGGCGTCGAAACTGCCGGCACGGCGCCAGATATTCAGGAAGGCGTCGTGCAGCACGTCTTCGGCCAGGGCCCGCTGGCGTACGATGCGCAGGGCCACACCGAGCAGGTAGCGGCTTTCCTGCTGGTACAGGCCGTGCAATGCCTGCTGCTCGCCCCGGGCGCAGGCGCGCAGGGCGGCATCGTAATCGTAGGGGGCGGCTGGGGCTGGCAAGGTCGGCGCAATCGTTTGGAGTTGACGGTTAGCAAGTTTTTCATGCCAAGTATAGGCCAGAAACCCGCTTTTCTACCGTTGTTTTCCTGTTTCACAACACCTAACAAAACCGTCGCGAGCGGAAGGGAGAGGTGGCTAAGAAGCGCAACCGTACTCAGTACGGGGGCGCCGAGCCGGTGAGCATCGCAGGCCGCCTATCCCGACGCGCAGCAGGTTTTGATAGGTGTCACTACGCGGCTTTCCAGAAGATGTAGTCGGCCTGGTAGGGCACCCACTGTTTGGCGCCGATGCTCTCCATGCCGCAGGGGCTGCTTGGCGCCACGCCGCCGCTGGTGGCCACGCGCTGGATGTAGCTGACGCCCTGCATGGCGCCGCTGCCGGTGGCCGGGTTGGCTTTCACCAGTTGATACGGGATGTTGCCCGCGCCGGCCGGCGCCACGGCCACTTGCGTCGCCGTCACTTTCGAGCCGTCCAGGTTGGCCCAGGTGGCAGGCGGACCGACATACGTGCCCACTTGCATGCCGCTGCGGTCGTTCAAGGCCGCATCCGGGCCCACGAAGACCCATTCATGGCCCGTCGTGTCTTTTTTCGCCTTGCATTCATAGGCGATCTTGCCCACGCCCACCGTCTGCATGGCGACTTGATGACCATCTGGCACCTTGACGGCGTTCGGCAATTGTTCCTGCGAATAGCGCGCGCTCATGGGCGCACAGGCGCTCAGCAGCAGGGCGGCGCACAGGACGGTGAGTGTAGGGGCGGTTTGGCGTGGGGCAGTGAAGGCAAGCATGGCGAACTCCTGATAGTTGGCTCAACCGGCTGGTTGATACCATTACTACGCATGGGGCAGTCATTTGGATGCAGCCAGGTAAAAATATTTTAGAACGCCTATCAAAACCTACTGCGCGTCGTAATTTGCGGCCTGCGATGCTCACTGGCTCGGCGCCCCCGTACCTTCGTACAGTTGCGCTTCTCGAGCCAACGGGGGCGCCGAGCCTTCCTTCCGCTCGTTACGGTTTTGTTAGGCGTTGTTAGTCCGGGTGTCTTTCTTGCTGAACCGCTGCGCCAGCGCCAGCACGACGGGCAGGGCGGTGGTGGCGTGCTTGAGCAGCGCGCCGCTGGCCCGCAACAGCGGCAGGACGCGGCGCGGGCGTACCAGCAGCAGGCCCAGCACGGCGCCGCCCAGCATCAGGGGAATTTTAAAACGCGTGGCCAGGGTGTGGCGCAGATTGCCGCCCGTCAATGGTTCCAGCAACTGGCGCGTCTGCACGCCCAGGGCCAGGCGCTGCAGCGCGCATTCGGCCAGCAGCGCGTCGCGCCGCTGCGCCAGGCTGGTGGCCGTGTGCACATGCGATAACTTGGTGGGATGCGTGGTCATGGCCGCTCCGATTCCCGGCGCGCCAGCAATTGCAGCTCGCCCAGGTCTTTGTTCAGTTCGGAAAGTGTGAAGGACAGCAGTTTCGGCTTGCTGCGGAAACTGGCGCGCACACCGAGCAGGGTGGCGAGGGCGGCAGCGATGAAGACGGCGGCCGTGATGGCGATGGCGGCGATGCGGTGCGTGTCCCAGAACAGCACGATGACGAGGAACACGATCAAGACGAGGCCGACAAACAGGCACAGCAGTGCCAGCATGGCCAGCGCCAGATAGGACAGGAAGCGCAGCGACTCTTCTTCCATTTCCACGGCCGCCAGGGCCAGACGGGTCTGGACGATGGCGGCGAGAGTCGCTGCGACTTGGGCGACATGATGCACGATAGCCATATGCTGCCTTTCGCGTCAGGGGAGACGGCTTGCGCCGTCGGTGCTACCTAGCGGCGTGACGAGGAAAGCAGCAGGCCGAACAGCACGCCGACGACGGCGCCCGCGCCGACGGCTTTCCATGGATTGTCTTGCACGTATTCATCGGTGGCCTTGGCCGCCTTCTTGGTGCGTTCGAGCAAGTCCTCTTCCAGCTTGATCAAGTCTTTCTTGGCCGTTTCCAGCGTGGCGATGAACTTGTCCTTGACGGCCTTGACACTCTCGCCCGTCTGATCCTTGGCGCCATCGAGCCAGCCTTCCGCTTCATTGATGACGTTTTTCAGGTCGCCGACCAGTTTGTCGCGTGCCTTGTCGGCGTCGGCGAGGATGCTGTCGCTGCTGGATTTTCCGGTATGTATCGAGCTCATGTATTACCTCATGGAAGTGAAACTGCACAGTGAAATACCAGTGTAGGCAGCAGCGGACAGGCTGGTCTTGCGTCGCCTCAAGAGTTGCTACGACGCAAGGATCATTGATTAGCGGAAAGCAAAGTCCAGTACCACGCCCGCAAACACCGCTGCTCCTAGCCAGTTATTATGCCGGAACGCGGCAAAACACGGCATGCGCTCGCGTGCGCGGATCAGGGTGTAGTGGTAAACGGCGCAAGCGGCCGCCACCAGCAGGCCCGCCACATACCAGTAGCGCAAGCCCAGGTGCCAGCCGCAGACCAGCCACAACAGCAGGAAAGCGGCATAGCACAGCATGATGATGGCCACGTCGTAGCGGCCAAAGGTGATGGCCGAGGTCTTGATGCCGATCTTTAAGTCGTCGTCGCGGTCGACCATCGCGTATTCCGTATCGTAGGCCACGGCCCAGAAGACATTACCCAGCAGCAGCAGCCAGGCGACGGCGGGCACGGCATCCGTGATGGCGGCAAAGCCCATGGGGATGCCGAAGCCGAAGGCGATGCCCAGATACGCTTGCGGAATCGCAAAGAAACGCTTGAAGTAGGGATAGGTGCCGGCGATGATGACGGCGGCCACCGACAGTTGCTTGGTGAGCGCATTCAAGGGCAGGATCAGGCAGAAGGCCAGCACGGTCAGCACGCCGGCCACGGCCAGCGCTTCCTTGCCGCTGATGCGCCCGCTGGTGATGGGACGGTCCGCCGTGCGCTTGACGAATTTGTCGATATCCTGGTCGGCGTAGTCGTTGATGGCGCAGCCAGCCGAGCGCATCAGGAAAGTGCCAAGCGTAAAAATGAGCAGCAGCCGCCAGTCCGGCACGCCTTGCTGCGCCAGCCACAGCGCGCACAGGGTAGGCCACAGCAGCAATACGGTACCGATAGGCTTGTCCAGCCGTATCAGGCGGAAATACAGCGCCAGCTTGTTCATGGAAGACTCGATCTTGTTGAAGAGAAAGGTCGATTATCGCAAATAGTATGCAAATGTACTATTTTGTGCCTGGGGCGCTAGCCTTCGTCGTCGCGCAGCTGCGTAATCCCGGGCAGGTTGCAGCTGGCGATGGCCGCGCACAGGGCGTCGATGGCCGCCTTGCGCGTAAAACTCTTGCGCCACAGCATTACCACCCGGCGCGACGGCACGGGATCGGCGAACGGCCGGTATGCGAGCATGCCGTCGGTGGCGTGCATATTGGCGACGGAGGCGCGCGGCAGCACCGTCAAGCCGATGCCGCTGGCCACCATGTGGCGGATGGTTTCCAGCGAGGAGCCTTCAAACGTGCGCTGCATGCCGTTGCCGGGCGAGGAAAAACGCGCCATTTCGGGGCACACTTCCAGCACCTGGTCGCGGAAGCAGTGGCCATTGCCCAACAGCAGCATGGTTTCCGATTTCAAGTCTTGCGCGGCGATTTTTTCACGCGCGGTCCACGGATGCTGGCGCGGCATGGCGACGACGAACGGTTCGTCATACAGTTCCTGCATGGCCATGCCGTGGTCGGGCAGGGGCAGGGCCATGATGGCCACGTCCAGTTCGCCCTGGCGCAGCAATTCGAGCAGGCGAACCGTGAAGTTTTCCTGCAAAATCAAAGGCATTTGCGGCACCTGGTCTATCATGGCCTTGACCAGGGGTGGCAGCAGGTAGGGGCCGATCGTGTAGATCACGCCCAGACGCAGGGGACCGGCCAGCGGGTCCTTGTTTTGTTTGGCGAGTTCCTTGATGGCGGCCGTCTGTTCCAGCACGCGTTCGGCTTGCGCGATGATCTGCGCACCCAGGGGCGTGACGGAGATTTCCGCGCCGCCCCGTTCGAACAGGACCACGCCCAATTCGTCTTCGAGTTTCTTGATGGCCACTGACAGGGTGGGCTGGGCAACGAAGCAGGCTTCGGCGGCGTGGCCGAAGTGCTTCGCGCGCGCGACTGCAACGATATATTTCAGTTCAGTCAGTGTCATAGTTTGATTGAAACACAGGAAGTACTTACTTGCAATGAATGAAAGGTGGCGCGCACCTGAAACTGTGGCGCCGATGGCGTATTGTAGCGGATCGCCCCCTATAATGCGGGGCCGGGCAGCGAAGGCAGAGGGCTGCCGGCGCTGGCGGCGGCATGCAAGGCGACAGCCACGCCTGAGCGTGACCAACTTTAACCCAACGAGAGATATCCATGCCTGATTTTGAAAACAAACTGTGCGGCCGTGAGGAATTGCGCGCCCGCGCCGCAGCCTTGCCGAAACCGGTGGTGGTGACGAATGGCGTGTTCGACATTCTGCACCGCGGCCACGTGACGTACCTGGCGCAGGCGCGCGCGCTGGGCGCCTCGCTGATCGTTGCCGTGAATACCGATGCCTCAGTGAAACGCCTGGGCAAGGGCGACGACCGTCCCCTGAACAGCTGCGAAGACCGCATGGCCGTGCTGGCTGCGCTGGAAGCGGTGAGCCTGGTGGTACCGTTCTCGGAAGACAGCGCCCTGGAAGTGGTGCAGGAAGTCCAGCCGGAAATCTATGCCAAGGGCGGCGACTACGACATGGCGGCCATCCCTGAAGGCCGCGCCGTGCTGGCGTATGGCGGCCAGGCCGTGGCCATCGATTTCGCGCACGACCGCTCGACCACCAAGCTGCTGACGAAAGTGCGCACGCAGCAGGGCTGAGGAAGGCCGTCAATGTTTCCATACAGATAAAAAGACGTTACTATGGGAGGTGCCAGGGTTGCGACCTCGTTGCGTCAGCCCCAGCACCCGTTACACCGCCTGATAGGCATTGCTAGTCATAGAAAATACATGGATCTTAAAACTTCTGGGGATTGGGCCGTGCCCTCCGGCGTCTGGTACGTCGACGACGATGGCGCGTGGAGCATGCAGCGCAGCGCGGACGGCCAGAACGTCTCGCCCCTGCTGAGCCAGGCCGATATCGGCAAGCTGATGCACGCGCGGCGCCTGCCGGCTGCCGCTGGCGCGCCCGTGCGGCTGTTTCCTCCTGAGTTCTCGTTCGATCCCGCCTCGGGCGCGGCCTTGCAGGTGCCGCCCGACACGGCCGTCGTGCCGCCGTGGGTGCCGCCTTTCGGCGCGCAGCCCGTCCGCGATGTGCCACCGGCTGGCGCGGCCGGCTTGCGCCAGGCCAGCGTGCCCCTGAAGCTGGCGGACCAGCGCGTGCGCGAAGAGCATGCGCAAGCCGATGCCTCGCTGCCCATGCCGCCACCGGGCGAATACGAATTCTTTTCCGCCCAGTTCGGCACCAGCGCGCCTGCGCTGCTGGCGCTCGATCCGCGCAAGGCCGTCTTGCACGCCTGGCTGCCCGCCTCGAAACGCTGGCTGGCGCTGGACCCCGACTATGGCAGCCTGCTGGCCGAATCGGACCTGCCCCACGGCGCCTGGCGCGCCGAGCTGGTGCCGGAGTTCAACAGCGTGCTGGTCTTGCCGACCAGCCATGGCCTCGCTTGCATCCGTCCCGACGTGCCTTCGCTCACTTACGTGGTCGAGCATGTGGGCGGCGCGCCGTGTGTGGCCGCGCCTGTCTGGTTCCAGAATCGTTTGTGGGCACCGTTGCGCGACGATGATGGCCGCATCCGCTGCGTCAATCTTGACGCGCAACAAAAGCCGGGCAGCGACGTGCTGCTCGACGGCGTCGTGGACCTGGGTGCCGTCGGCGCGCCCGTGGCTTACAACCGCATGGCCGTGTGGCCTTGCGCCAACGGCCAGTTGCGCTTGCAGCTGCAGCCCGATGGCAACGTGGCCGCGTCGTTTACGCCGTGGCCGGAAGGGCTGGTGCCGCACTTCGAATTCGGCAGCCCTTACCTGTCGCGCGACGGTGGCCTGTGGCAACTGTGCTTTGAAAGCCGGCGCGGCACTTATGTCTATGTGAAGCTGGGCGCCCAGGTCGAGAAGGCCGACGCGCTGGCGCCGCGCCTGTGTTCGGGCAGCTTCAATTACCGCTTCGCCACCAAGCTGAAAACGGCGCCGTGGGACGAGCCGGAACACGGTGACGATGGCGGCAAGAACCAGGCCGTCATGCCACTGCTCGAATCGGGCGCGGGCAATAGTGTGTTTGGCGTGAAGTTTGCCACCAGCGCCGGCCTGTCGAGCGTGCTGCGCTCGAACGAGCGCCTGGCGGCCCAGTTGGTGCAGGACGATGAATTGCGCGAAACCGTGTTTCATACCTTCGCCGTCAGTGAGCCGTGGCGCTTGCGCCTGTTTGTCCATGAAGGCACGCTGTGGGCGTATCATCCGCTGCTGTCGCGCATCGATGGCTGGGCTTTGCAGGCATGAAGGCGCGCTTACTGAGCGTGGCCTGCGCCGCGTTGTTCAGCACCGCCGCCGCGCACGCGGCCGGCATCCAGCAAGCGTTTCTGGTGCAAAATTCGGGCTGGATGGAGCCGTTCTACACGGATGAACACTCGCAGCTGAAAGCCCTGGTGGGCGCCGTGGCGCAGGCCGCCACGAGCCCGTCCGACAAAGTCTACACGCTGGCCTTCAGCCAGAGCAGCGGCAGCAATGTGTCGCCCGCACTGATCGGGCAGGGCCAGGGCGGCGCCGGCGTGGCGGGCCAGCTGGCCCATCTCGGCCTGGCGCGCAAGAGCGCCGGCGGCGCGCTGGCCGACACGGATTTCCAGGAAGCCGTGACCAAAACCATCACGGGGCCGTTCCAGTCCGCGTCCGGCATCGTGTGGATCTTTACGAATAACAAGAACAGCCCGAACAACGACAGCCAGACGGCCGAGCGCAACCGCGACTTTTATCGCTTGCTGCATCTGGAACCGTCGATCACCAAGACCTTGGTGTTTCCGCTGCGCATGCCCGTGCAGGGCAAGCTGTACAGCGCCAAGGGTTTGATGGTGTATGCGCTCGCGTATGGCCAGCCGGCGTCCGAGGCGTTGACCCGCATCCTGGCCGAAGGGCGGCTGTCGCAAGTGCTGACGCGTCCGCCCGCGCGATTAAAACCGGTGGACCAGGATGCCGTGCGCATCGTGCCCCAGTCCGTCAAGAACAGTCCCAACGTGCACGCCAGCCTGGGCCGTGACGGGCGCACCATCGTGCTCGACGTCGATGCGGCGAACCTGGTGCCGCAAGTGGTGCTGCAGGCGTCCTTGCAAAACATGTTCTTCCCGTACGTGATCGACAGCGCCACGGTGCACGCCAGCCTGGCGGGCCAGAACGCGCCGCTGCACGTTGCGCCAGATCAAATCCGCCAGCTGCAGCCGGGCGCCAGCCAGGCCGTGCAGGTACAGTTCGCGTTGCCGATGGCGCAGATCCCGTCGCCGTGGTCGGCGCAAGCGATCGCCGCCATGGGCAAGCAAGTGATGCTGCCGATGCAGGCGCAGGTAGGCCTGTCGGAACAGCGGCTGGCGCTGGCCCCCAGTTTTGGCAAGGATTTGCAGGAACTGTTCCCCGGCGACCCGATCTCAGGCATGTTCACGCCGCCCGACAGCGTGCGCGCGTCGCAGGCGACGATCCCGCTGCTGGTGCGCATCCAGTACCCGCTGCTGCCCGTGCTGGTACTACTGGGCGGCGTGCTGGCGCTGGTGCTGGGTCTGCTGGCGCTGGGTTTGCTGGGTACGCGCGCCACGCGCTACAAGGTGATGGCTGACGGCGTGCCGCGGCAAGTGCTGTTAAAACCATTCAAAAGCGTGCAGATCCGCGATGATGACGGCCGCGATATAGGCGAACTCAAGCGTGGACTGGGCAAGCCGGCCGTCGTGCGCGTGGCCGAAGGCCATACCCTGAGTCTGGCCTGACAACGATTTCCTTTCAAACTATTCAAACCCATCAGAGGCATACCATGGCGCAAGACACTCCCAAAGACAACGCAGGTTTTACTTTGCCGGCCCCGGTAACGGCCCCGGCGTCCGCGCCGCCCGCTGCGGACGCCTCCGCCGCAGCCAGCGCCACCACGGCCACCACCGAGCCTGCGCCTGCGCTCGATCCTGCCAGCACCACCGATACCTCGTCGCGCGACACCCTGGTCGGCGGCGTGGTGCTGTTGCTGCTGTTCATCGCCTTTTTCTTTGCCAAGAATGCCTATGCGAATGGCCTGGTGGCCAAGCGCGTGCCGCCGAACAAGGCCAATGCCTCGGGCTGGTGGCTGTTCATCTTCCTGGCCAGCCTGGCGACGGGCGTCGTGCTGGCCGCCGTGAATGCGCATAAATTCCTCGCGCCACTGTTCATGGGACCGCTGGTGCTGGTGGGCCTGGTCGCGTTACTGTTGACCTTTACATCGAGCCGCCGCTAAGCCGCACGCCGTCGTACGCATCATCGAAGGAATCACCATGGCAGAGAACCTGAACCAAACCATCCCCGGCGGCGCCAGCGAGCGCAAGCAGGACAAGATCATCGAACTGCGCCCGACCCTGTTCATCGGCATCGGCGGCACGGGCATGCAGGTGCTGATGCGCGTGCGCCGGCGCATCCTCAACACCCTGTGGGGCGGCGCGGGCAAGCGCACGCGCATCGAGGGCCTGGCCGATTTTCCCATCGCGCAATTCATCCATTTCGACCTCGACAATGGCGCCGTGATCGAAAGCGGCGAGTCGCAGGCGAAGGACTTGCAGTTCGACCAGGTGAAGTTCACGGACGATGACAAGGTGGTCGAATCGTTCGACATGGACAAGTACAGCCGCGATGAAGATTCTCTGGAGAAATATCCGCACATCAAGGAATGGTTGCCGCTGACGCCGCAGCGCATCCGCGAATTGCGTTTCGACATGAGCAGCGGCGCCGGCCAGATCCGCGCCGTGTCGCGCCTGTATTTCTTCGACAAGTACGCGAAGATCCGCGACAAGATCCGCTTGAAGTTGAAAGCACTGAAGGCGGGCCTGTCGCACGAGCGCCAGCTGGCCGAACTGGGTTTGCGCATGGAAACGAACCGTTTCCGCATCGTGATCGTCGGCTCCGTGGCCGGTGGCACGGGGTCCGGCTCCTTCCTCGACATGGGCTTGCTGGCGCGCTGGCTGGCACGCAGCGAAGTGGGCGCGGCCGACGTCGAGCTGATGCTGTTCTTGCCGACCGGCTACACCAAGGCCAACAAGGACCGGGTCGAGGCCAACGGCTATGCGGCGCTGATGGAGCTGGAATCGGCGATGATGGGCAACAAGGGCTATGTGGGCCGCTGGGATGCGTATGACCGTCCGGAACTGACGCGCGAGCCCTACAGCGAGGTGTACCTGATCGATTCGGGCAACCTTGCCCAGCAGCACACCAAGGATGTCAGCGACGTCTACCACATGGTGGCCGACTCGCTGTTCGAGGATTTCGCCTCGGCCGACTTCGCGCGCGCCAAGCGCTCGATCGCCGTCAACCAGGCGCAGCACAAGAATTCGCTGTACAACGCGCCCGTGCCGCAAGACCGCTTCGGCGACATGCGCCTGTATTTCTCGAAGCGCTTCTCCTCGTTCGGCATGGCCGTGCTCGATACGCGCCAGGAAGCGGCGCGCGACGAGCGGGCGCACCGCTGGGCCGGTGCCATGCTGCAAGCGTTCTTTGGCGTGGGCGGCACGGATGCGGGCGCCAACCGCGCCACCGATACGCAGCGCGATAATTTCCTTGCTGCCAATATGTTCCTGAAGGGCACGCCGTTCAGCGATTTCCCCGAGTTTTCCGACAAGAGCATCGAACTGAAGCGCTCCAGCGGCGATTTCATCGATTTCCGCGTCGTCGACGAATTGCTGGAAGACCGCCACGGCCACTTGCTGGCCGGCGTGGAAAACCGGGTCAACACGCGCATCAACGATATCCGCACCGGTTTCGACCGCAGCGAATGGCCGGCGCAGGTGCGCGACGCCATGAAGCACCTGGAACGCGACGCCGTGCGCGACCAGGATTCCACGGCCGACACGACGGAAGACCGCATCAGCAAGCGCCGCCGCGAAGTGCTCGACGACGTCAAGAAAGTCGTGCGCGACCAGCTGTATGGCTATCTGGATAATAAAGAGTTCGGCGGTCTGGAATACGTGCTGTCGCTGGTGGAACAGATCAAGGACCGCATCGAGGCGCCGGGCAGCGGCTTGACGGCGCAGATCGGCAACAATGCCGAGCGCTACCGCGAAATCAAGGAAGCCGTGCGCTCGCGCGAATACGAGCGCCTGCTGAACAACCTGGAACAGACGCGCAGCACCTTCGGTTTCCTCAGCAATGGGGAAAAGCAGGCGGGTGTGGTGATGGACCATTTGCGCACGGAAATGGCGAATGCGCTGAAATTCCATCTGCGCGCCAAGGCGGCGGACGAGTCCGTCATCCTGCTGGGCGAACTGTCGCGCTGGCTGGGCAACCGGGTCGGCGTCGACGCGCAAGGCCGCGCGCAGTGGAATGGCCTGGTGGGCGAGCTGCAAACAGGCCGCGAAGGCGTGCTGGCCATGCTGGCGGAACTCAAAACGGCCAATACCATCCTGCAAAAGGACCTGGACAAGGAGCACGCGACCCTGATCGTCATTCCCGTCACGGAAAAAGACATCGCGCTGCCGTCGGCGGCCACCTTGCGCCAGTGGGCCGATGACGCGTTCAAGGACATGGGCGGCTCGAAAGCGCTGTTCCCCATGCTCGGCGAACCGGCGCAGCGCGGCTTGATCCTGGCCAAGGTCACGCGCATGGCCGAGAACATGATCGCCACGGCCGGGCTGGTGGAAGGGGCGACGAGCACGCCCGACCCCCTGTTCGAGGCGCTGGAACAGATGGATGTCTCCGAACGCCTGGACCGTTTCCGCAAGCTGCTGGCCTGCTCCATGCCGTGGATCGACGCCAACATGGCGGGCGACTTCACGGTCGTGTCGGACCAGTTCAAGTGCGTGATCGGCGTGGCCAACGCGGCCGCCTTCAAGGCGAAGTTCGGCGCCGAGCTCGAATCGTGCGTGCCGACCCAGGTGGGCATCACGGTGAGCCAGCTGGAAATCGTCGAAACGGGCATCCGCGGGCGCGCCGTCTGCTATTGCGAACTGGCCGGCGTGCCGATGACGGTGCTGCGCGGCCTGGAAGGCTGGCGCACCAGTTACCGCAAGGAAGGCGACAACGACAAGGCGCCGACCCACACGCATATCGATCCGACGCAATTCACGCATCCGATCGCGCCGAACACGGACGAGATGAAACGCCTGGCGGAAGATTTCGGCGAGTTCCTGCAAGCGATCATGCTGGGCATACTGACGCGCCACACGGGCAGAGTCGTGCCGCCGGGTCAGTACCAGTTTGCCGTCGAACCGGGCGACTTGCGCCGCATCGGCAATGAACGGGCCATCCGCCAGAACGGCATGCCCGCCTCGTACGAGAAAAATATCGCCCTGCGCATCGAGGAAAAATTGGCTGCGCTTGACGCCGTGCAGACGGCGGCCCTGGCGGCGCTGGCAAAATACTATGAACGGAGCGTGTATGCACCGAAGCTGGTGGCGCAGGCCGATGGCTCGCAGCTGCCGTACGTCGGCTTTGGCAGCGCCATTTCCGCCGAAGTGGGCACGCGCTTGCGCGATTCTGCACGCCGCAAAGGCATGGCCAGCGATGAGCTCGACCGCACGGTACAAACCTTGCTGGGACGCCTGAAGGAGTGGGCGAATGTCATCGGCGACTCCGACAGCGATGCCTATGACTGGGAAGTGCGCGAGCCGGAAGCGGACGGCCAGCCCCGTCTGAAATACGCGATCAAGGGAGAAATGCTGGAAGCGGGGCGCCTGGAGCAATTGTTGCGTCCGGTCAGTGCGGCCGCCCCTCCCGTGGCGCCGGCGTTCGGCATGGCGCCGCCACCGCTGGGCGGCATGCCGCCGCCTTTGGTGGAATACCAGTATTTCCTGGGCATCAACGGCCAGCAGCAGGGACCGTTCACGGGCCAGCAGATCGTGCAGTACGTGCAGGCGGGGCAAGTCCTGCCCGCCACCACCAAGGTGTGGCGCGCCGGCTTGCCGGCCTGGGCCGACCTGGCCCAGTTCGCCGAACTGGCGCCCTTGTTCCTCAGCGCGCCGCCACCGTTGATGCCGCCGCCCCTGGGTTGAGTGCTGGAATGCTGGAGTGACGTTGGAATGAAGGAATAGTTTTGGATATCTGCATCAAATGTAAGGGCGGCCTGTTCAGTGCTGTCAGCCATTGCCCGTACTGCGGTCACGCCGTGGCTGGCGCGGCCAAGCCAGCGGCGGCCGTGCGGCCACCGCTGCCGCCCGTGCCCGCGCCTATGCCAGTAGCGCCGCCCGTGGCGCCCAAGCCGCCGCCCGTGCCGGTGACACCGGCACCTGCGCCGAAAGCACCGCCGAAGCCGGCGCAGCCGCAGCCGCAGCCGCAAGCCGCGCCGAAGCCTGTACCTGCCCCGGCGCCAGCCCCGGCCGCACCGGTGCCGCCGTCACCGCCGCGCAAGTGGCTGCGCTGGGTGGGGGGCCTTGCCGTGCTGGCTTTTGTGGTCGTCTACATGAATGGCAAGCCGGGCGGCAAGAACGATGCGGCCTGCAATGACGCCATCGACAGCGGCTTGAAATTGGTGGCAAATGGCAGCCTGGATGGTGCCCGCCAGAAGCTGGCGACGGCGAAAAATGTCTGCACGGGCAAGTCCAGCGCCAAGGCCGACGATTTGCAGGCGGCGATCGGCAAGGCGGGCGCCGCATCGGGCAGTTGCCAGCGCGGCGTGCGCGCCATCGAGCGCGCTATTGATGGACATCAATTGCAAAGCGCGGCCAGCGGCATTGCCGCGCTCGACGCCGATTGTGCGGGCGCTGCCAGCGTGGCATCCTTGCGCAAGCAGCTGGCGCGCCAGCAGGCGGCAGCCGCGTCCGTGCTGGTGGGAGTGCGCCAGGCGCTCGATGCCAAGGATGCGGCGGCGGCAAGGAATGGCATCGCCCGGCTGGAAGCGATCGACCGCGAAGCGCTGGAATTGCCGCAGTTGAAGGCCGACGTGCAAGCGCTGTCGGCCGCGCCCGCTGCCGCAGCGGTCACGGCCCCGGTGTCAACGCCGGCGGTGCAGGAACCGGCGCCCGTGCGCGCGGTCGAACGTTCAGCGCTGGCCGAACGCCGCCCGCTGGAAACGTCGCCCGTCGATAGCGGCGCGGCCATGCGCAGCGAGATGGCGCAAGCGTTCCTGCGTGACGCCGAGCGTTCTTTGCTGGAAGGCAAGTTCGATGCGGCCAAGACGTATCTGGAAAGCGCGCGCCGCGTCGATCCCGGCAATGCGCGCATCGACAACCTGTCGCGCCGCATCCGCGAACGCGAGCGGCAAGTGCTGCAGACGGAAACAACGATCAATTAGTTATCAGGGGGCACCATGCTCAATCACACCACCTTGCGCGCCACCGCCGCACTGACCATTGCCGCCATGCTGGCCGGTTGCGCCACGGCACCGATGAATCCGAACGGCGTGCGCCAGGACGCTTCCTATCCGCAAGGCGCTACCCAGGCGGCCACGGATGACGACCCGTGCAGCGTGGGCACGTCGGCGGCGGCCGGCGCGGCCGTGGGCGCGCTGCTCGGTGCGCTGGCGGGCGGCAAGAATGGCGCGCTGAAGGGCGCGGCCATCGGCGGCGGTCTGGCGGCGGCCGGTTGCCTGGCGATCAATGTCAATTCGCGCCAGACCAAGACGGCGGCGCAGGCGGACCGCGACTATATCCGCGCACGCGGCGCGCTGCCGCGCGAGCCGCAAGTGGTGTCGTACACGCCGCAGCTGAGCGCGTCGACCGTCAAGCGCGGCCAGCCGTTCAAGGTGCATTCGGTGGTGGAGCTGGTCAATGGCAGCGCGCAAAGCGTCAACGACGTGCGCGAAGAGCTGGTGGTGCTCGATCCGCAAGGCCAGCCATTCAAGTCCGGCTCGAAGGCCTTGGCCAGCAGCAACAAATCGGGCGGGCGCTTTGAAAACTCGTTCGAGCTGACCTTGCCGGCCGGCGTGTCGCAGGGCATCTATGGCGTCAAGACGAATTTATATGTCAACGGCAAGCTGGCCGCCACGCGCGACCTGCGCACGCAGCTAGTGATGCTGGAAGACAATAGCGCCGAGGCGCAGCTGGCGCTGCGCTGATTGCCGTATGCAAACGCGTAGGTCGGATTAGCGGGGTAAAGCCCCGCGTAATCCGACAACACCACTAACGCCAACAATGTTGTCGGATTACGGCCCCTTGGGCCTAATCCGACCTACGCGCCACCCTGGTATCCATGCTGGCGCCAGGCCTCGTAGACGACGACGGCCACCGTATTCGACAAATTCAAGCTGCGGTTGTCCGGGCGCATCGGCAGGCGGATGCGTTGCTCTGCCGGAAAACCGTCGCGCAGGGCCGGATCGAGGCCTTTCGTTTCCGAGCCGAACACGAACACGTCGCCCGGCAAGAAGGCCACATCGCCGAACGGGCGCGAGCCGCGCGTGGTCATGGCGAACATGCGGGACGGGTCGGGCTCGGTGTCGGCCAGGAACGCTGCCCAATTCTTGTGCACCTTCATCTTGGCGTAGTCGTGGTAATCGAGGCCGGCGCGTTTCATCTTGGCATCGTCGAGCGGAAAGCCCAGCGGTTCGACCAGGTGCAGTTGCGCGCCCGTGTTGGCGCACAGGCGGATGACGTTGCCCGTATTGGGCGGGATTTCAGGTTCTACCAAAACAACGTGAAACAAAATGCTCTCCTTGGGTCTATCTGTATCTAATATATAGCTAAATTAATGCGGCGGCGTGCGTGCCACCACCAATATGCTGACCCTGGCCGCCCCCGCGTGCTTGCAGGCGGCGGCCAGCGCGTTGACGGTATGGCCGCTGCTCATCACGTCGTCGACGATGCCCACATGGCATCCATGTAATACGGCCTCATGTTCCGGCGCGATGGCGAACGCGTGCGCCAGGTTGGCTCGCCGTTCCTGTGGCGCCACGCCGCTTTGCGCCCGCGTGTCGCGCACGCGCAGCGCCAGGCGGGGCTGCAAAGGGACGTCCAGCAGGCGCGCCAGCGGGCGCGCGATTTCCAGCGCCTGGTTAAAGCCCCGTTCGGCCAGCCGGGCCGGACCCAGCGGGACTGGGCACAGCAGTTGCGGCGCGTCCCACGCTTGTTGTTGCTGAATGGCAACATGCAGCAGTTCTGCCAACAGGGGCGCCAGCGCCAGGCGCGCGCCGAATTTCAGCTGCAGCAGCAACTGGTCGACGGGCGCCGCATAATCAAACGCCGTGACGGTGGCGTCATATGCGGGTCGCTGGCGCAAACAGCGTCCGCACAGCAGCGCCACCTCGATATCCGCGAGCGGATTGGCACACTGGCGGCAGCGGGTGCGCGGTTGCCCCCGTCCTTGCCCCAGATACTGCGCGCGGCAGGGCGAACACAGCACTTGCGGGCAGCCGATGCCGCACAGCGCGCATTGCGCCGGCAGCAAGGTGGTGCCCAGCCACTGGCGCAGCGCTCGCCAGGCGGCATCAAGGCGGGGCTGGGTGGCGGTCCGCATCGCGATGGCGTCGTTCCATGTACACTGCCGACATTATCTCACCTCACCGGTTTCAACATGCCAGTTCCCGCCAATCCACCCAAAATGAGTGCGCCCATCGATGCGGTGCAAGTACGCGATTTCTTTTCCCGTCCGGCGCGCGTCGCGCCGTCCGATTTCCTGCGCCGCGAAGTGTCGGCACGCATGCACGAGCGCCTGGAACTGGTGAAAATCACGCCATTGCGCGTGCTCGACGCCGGCTGCGGCCCGGGCGCGGATCTGGCGCAATTGCAAAAAGATTATCCCGCCGCGCAGATTATCGGTCTCGATGCAGCGCAAGCGATGATGCAGGCGGCGCGCGCGCCCGCGTCGAAACTGGCCAGCCTGAACCAATTCCTCAGCAAACTCTTGCCGACCAAGGCGGGCGTGGATTTGCTGTGCGGCGACCTCGGCGACTTGCCGCTGGCACAGGGCAGCGTCGATCTCGTGTGGTCCAACCTGGCGCTGCACTGGCATGCCCAGCCCGACCGCGTGTTTGCCGAGTGGCGGCGCGCGCTGCGCCTTGATGGCTTGCTGATGTTTTCCTGCTTCGGTCCCGACACCTTCCGCGAAGTGCGCGACGCCTTTGCCGAGGCGGATTTATATCCGCACGCCTTGCCTTTTGTCGACATGCACGACTTTGGCGACATGCTGGTCGAGACGGGTTTTTCCACGCCCGTGCTGGACATGGAAATCATTACGGTAACCTACGACACGGCGGAAAAACTGCTGGCGGACGTGCGCGCCTTTGGCGGCAACCCGCTCACCACGCGCCGGCGCGGCCTGATGGGCAAGGCGGCCTGGCAGCGCATGCTGGCCGCGCTGGAAAAGAGGCGCCGTCCCGACGGCAAGCTGGGCCTGAGTTTCGAGGTCATCTATGGCCACGCCTTCCGTCCCGCGCCGCGCGTGACGCGCAATGGCGAAGCCATCATCCGTTTCGATCTGCCGCGCAAACCGAAATAAAACGGCAAAGAAACCGACACTTGGTCGCCATCCGCGCATGGATGGTGCAGCAACCGTTGCAAAGCGCGCGGCGGCCGGCAGAAGGGCAGGCACAAAGCCGATTATTGCTTGATGGATTCAAGTTTACTTGACTATAATCGTTGACTGTTTGTCAGCTTGCTAAGTAACCCCCAATAAATTATTGTGATTTCTGACTTCCATAACCGGCGCTCTGCGGCGTTGCCCACTGCTAGCAGTGCTCGCACTGCGTCGCAGCGGACGCCTTGCATAGCATCCGGTTCTGTTCGTCATAACTTCACAATAATTTCCTGAGGATTACTAAGTAGAAAAAACAAGGGCTGCATACAAAATAAAAAAAACAAAGCAAGACTAATTCGAAGTTACTGCATTAGTATAGTAACCATCTTCCACACGAGGCCATTTCAAGGTGGGGAAGAAAAACAGGGTTCCAGCATGGTTGCGCGCCGCCGTTTTGCTGCCGCAGCCAGCATGGAATTCGCTGGTGCTTGACGCACATGGCCGTATTCCGGCCGTGTTGCTTTCATGGAGGAGCGGCAGCGGTCCAGTACGGAGAAATCCGCAGCCGTTTAAAATATCATTATTTTTGGGTGGTTGGGGAAAACATGACACATGCAAAGCGACTTCAATCGTTGCTGCTCGGGCTGTCTTTGACAGCGTTTGGCATCGGGCGATGGGCCACGGCGGCACCGGCTGCCAGCACCTATCCCGGCACCGGCGGTCCCGTGCCGTTCGAAATGAATCTGCAACCGCCGGCGACGCAGATCGCCCATGAAATCTACGATTTGCACACCCTGATGATGATCATCTGCCTGGTGATCTTCGTGGCCGTGTTCGGCGTCATGTTCTATTCCATCTTCAAGCACCGCAAGTCTCTGGGCCACAAGCCGGCCACCTTCCACGAAAGCACCACCGTCGAGATCGCCTGGACCGTCGTGCCTTTCCTGATCGTCATCGGCATGGCCCTGCCTGCCACGCGCACCGTGGTGGGCATGAAGGACACCTCGAATGCCGACATCACCATCAAGGCCACCGGCATGCAGTGGAAATGGGGCTATGACTACCTGAAAGGCGAGGGCGAAGGCATTTCCTTCCTCTCCAACCTGGCCACTCCGCGCTCGCAAGTGGGTGCGCCTGGCGTGCCGCCGACGGAAAAACGCGGTGAAAACTACCTGATCGAAGTCGACAACGAAGTCGTCGTGCCGGTCAACAAGAAGATCCGCGTGGTGCTGACGGCCAACGACGTCATCCACGCCTGGTCCGTGCCCGCCTTCGGCGTGAAGCAGGATGCGATTCCCGGCTTCGTGCGCGATACCTGGTTCAAGGCCGACCATATCG
Source organism: Janthinobacterium sp. PSRC1-1 (assembly GCF_049897525.1). Taxonomy (NCBI): domain Bacteria; kingdom Pseudomonadati; phylum Pseudomonadota; class Betaproteobacteria; order Burkholderiales; family Oxalobacteraceae; genus Janthinobacterium; species Janthinobacterium sp. PSRC1-1. The sequence continues at coordinate 94,902 of NZ_JAFCWK010000008.1, read as the reverse complement.
GCACCTTCCGCGGCAATTGCGCCGAGTTGTGCGGCAAGGAACACGCGTTCATGCCCATCGTCGTCAAGGTCGTCTCGGCAGATGACTACAAGGCCTGGGTTGATGTAAAACAAAAGGAAATGGCGGCACTGGCGGATGATCCGAGCAAGGTGTGGACCATCGACGAATTGAAGGTCAAGGGCGAGAAAGTGTATGCGGCCAACTGCGTGGTCTGCCACCAGGCAACAGGCAAGGGCGTGCCCGGTGCGTTTGCGCCGCTGGACGGCTCGGCCGTGGTGAACGGTCCGAAAGCGGATCAGATCCATGTCTTGCTGAACGGGCAAAAGAGCGGCAAGTATCCCGCCGAGATGCCAGCCTGGAAACAGCTGTCCGACACGGAAATTGCCGCAGTGATCACTTACACACGCAATACCTGGTCGAACAAGGCCGCAGAGAACATCGTTCAACCAGCCGAAGTCGTGGCTGCACGCAAGTAATTAGGAGCCGTACATGAGCACTAGCACCTTGGACCACGCAGGTCACGACCATGCCCACGACCACCCGACCGGCTACCGCCGCTGGCTGTTTGCCACCAACCACAAGGATATCGGTACTCTATACCTGTGGTTTTCGTTCATCATGCTGCTGTCGGGCGGCGTGCTGGCCCTGATGATACGCACGGAACTGTTTCATCCAGGCTTGCAATTCTTTCACCCTGAATTCTTCAACCAGCTGACCACCATGCACGGCCTGGTGATGGTGTTTGGCGCCATCATGCCGGCCTTCGTCGGCTACGCCAACTGGATGATCCCGCTGCAAGTGGGCGCCTCCGACATGGCCTTTGCCCGCATGAACAACTTCTCGTTCTGGCTGCTGCCGCCGGCCGCGCTGCTGCTGGCCACATCCTTCCTCGTGCCGGGCGGCGCCACCGCCGCCGGCTGGACCCTGTATGCGCCGCTGTCGACGCAGATGGGCCCTGGCATGGACATGGCGATTTTTGCCATGCACCTGATGGGCGCCTCGTCCATCATGGGCTCGATCAACATCATCGTCACCATCCTGAACATGCGCGCGCCCGGCATGACCCTGATGAAAATGCCGATGTTCTGCTGGACCTGGCTCATTACCGCGTATCTGTTGATCGCCGTCATGCCCGTGCTGGCCGGCGCCATCACCATGACGCTGACGGATCGCCATTTCGGCACCTCCTTCTTTAACGCGGCTGGCGGCGGCGACCCCGTCATGTACCAGCACATCTTCTGGTTCTTCGGCCACCCCGAGGTCTACATCATGATCTTGCCGGCCTTCGGCATCGTCTCGCAGATCCTGCCCGCATTCGCCCGCAAGCCCTTGTTCGGCTATGCCTCGATGGTCTACGCCACGGCCTCGATCGCGATTCTGTCCTTCATCGTCTGGGCGCACCACATGTTTACCACCGGCATGCCGGTGACGAGCCAGCTGTTCTTCATGTACGCGACCATGCTGATCGCCGTGCCCACGGGCGTGAAAGTGTTCAACTGGATCGCCACGATGTGGAAGGGTTCCATGACGTTCGAGACGCCGATGCTGTTCTCGGTCGGCTTCATCTTCGTGTTTACCATGGGCGGCTTCACGGGCCTGATCCTGGCCGTGACGCCGATCGACATCCAGTTGCAGGATACCTATTATGTGGTGGCGCACTTCCACTACGTGCTGGTGGCCGGTTCGCTGTTTGCCCTGTTCGCCGGCTTCTACTACTGGTCGCCGAAATGGACGGGCCATATGTACAACGAGACGCGCGGCAAGATTCACTTCTGGCTGTCCTTGATCACGTTCAACGTGACCTTCTTCCCGATGCACTTCCTGGGCCTGGCCGGCATGCCGCGCCGCTACGCCGACTATCCGGCGCAGTTCACGGACTTCAACATGATCGCCTCGATCGGCGGCTTCGGCTTTGGCCTGATGCAGGTGTACTTCCTGTTCTTCGTGGTCTTGCCGACCATCCGCGGCGGCAAGGCTGCGCCAGCGAAACCATGGGAAGGCGCGGAAGGCCTGGAATGGACCGTGCCGAGCCCGGCGCCATTCCACACGTTTGAAACGCCGCCGACAGTGAAGTAATGCCAGTGTCACGGGCCGGCGCCGCTGCCGGCCCCCTTGAATAGAGTGCCTGCCATGACCGAAGTGAAAACCGAGCGTAAAAAACCGAACAACCTGCGTACCGGGCTGATCCTGGCCGCTCTGGCGGCCTTCTTCTTCCTGTCCGTGTTCGTCAAGCGCATGTGGCTCTGACGTGACGACGCCCCACCAACAGGAAACACGCGGCCTGAACCGCAAGATGCTGGGCAAGCTGATCGTCATTGCCGTGCTGATGTTTGGCTTTGGCTATGCCCTGATTCCCGTCTACAAGCAGATTTGCGAAGTGATGGGCATCAACGTGCTGACGCAAAAAGACGGCACGGTGGCCTACGACAACAATACGCAGGTCGACACCACGCGCAGCATCACCGTCGAGTTCGACGGCAATGCGCAGGGGCCATGGCGCTTCCGCCCGACCGTCTCGAGCATGCAGGTGCATCCGGGCGAACTGGTGACCGTCATGTATGAAGTGGTCAACACGCAGAACCGCGTCGTCAACGCGCAAGCCATTCCCAGCTACGCGCCGCAGAGCGCCACGCCGCATTTCAAGAAGGTCGAGTGCTTCTGCTTCAAGCAGCAGACCTTGAAACCGCACGAAGCGCGGCAGATGCCGGTGGTGTTCTTCCTCGATCCGGCGCTGCCGAAAGAGGTGAAGACCATCACCCTGTCGTACACGTTTTTCGAGATTGCCGGTCTGAGCCAGGCTCAGACGCCGGCCGTCCAATAGGAGAGTGCCATGGGCGAATCCGCCAAGCCGGAAAAAGCGTCGTTCCTGTATTCGCTGCGCGCCGTCGTGTGGTCTTTCACGGGTCTGCGCCGCAAGAGCGATTTCGATACGGATTCGGCCAAGCTCAATCCCGTGCACATCGTCATCGCCGGCTTCCTGGTGGTCGCCTGCCTGATCGGCATCCTGATTTCAATTGTTAAATTCGTCGTTTTATAAATTATAAAAAACCACCCTATAAGTTTTTGAGGAGATGATGATGAGTTCCAACCACGCCGCCGTACCTTATTATTTCGTGCCCGGCCCGTCGCGCTGGCCCATGCTGGGCGGCGCCAGCCTGCTGCTGACCATGATCGGCGCCTCGGCCTGGGTCAACGACGTCTCCTGGGGGCCGTACGTGAATTACCTGGGACTGGCCGGCATCCTGCTGGTGCTGTACTTCTGGTTCGGCGACGCCATCCGCGAATCGGAGCAGGGCCTGTACAGCGAGCGCATCGACCACTCCTTCCGCTGGAGCATGAGCTGGTTTATCTTTTCAGAAGTCATGTTCTTCGCCGCCTTCTTCGGCGCCCTGTTCTATGCGCGCAGCATTTCCATGCCGTGGCTGGCCGACCTTGACCACAAGGTGATCTGGCCCGATTTCGCCGCCCAGTGGGGCAATACGGGCCCGGCCGGCACGGTGCAGGAATTTACCACCATGACGCCGTTCTGGATTCCGACCATCAATACGGCTCTGCTGCTGACGTCGGGCGTCACCCTGACGATTTCCCACCACGCGCTGCGCGCCGGCCACCGCGCCATGACGGCATTGTTCCTGTTTGCCACGATCTTGCTGGGCGCCATCTTCATGGGCTTCCAGGTCTACGAGTACATGCACGCGTATAGCGAACTGAATTTGAAACTGACGTCCGGCATCTACGGCGCCACCTTCTTCATGCTGACGGGCTTCCACGGTTTCCACGTGACCCTGGGCGCCATCATGCTGTCCGTCATCCTGTACCGCGTGCTGAAGGGCCACTTTACGCCTGAGCACCACTTTGGCTTCGAAGGCGCCGCCTGGTACTGGCACTTTGTCGACGTCGTCTGGCTGGGCCTGTACGTGGTCGTGTATTGGTTATAATGGCGGGGCAGGGTGCGCGCCGTTGAAGGGCGCGCCTGCACCATAAAAAAAGCCGTACCGGGAGATCCTGGGTACGGCTTTTTTCTTAGTGTGAAGAATTTGCCAATCAGGCAATGTCGGGTGTTAATGAATTCCAGTGGGCTGAATATAGCCGAGCTTGTGCGCCAGCAGGATCAGCAAAAACAGGGTGATCGACAAGCCCACGCGCAAGGCCAGCGCCTGCACGGTGCGGTTGCTCTTGCCCTTGTCGCGCATGAGAAAGAACAGGGCCGAGCCCAGGCTGCCCAGGATCAGGATGAAGGCGATGGCAACGAGGATTTTCATGGATGGTAGCGCCAGGCTTGAGGAGGTTTCATTGTAATGCGTATCCGCTTCCATTTTAGATGGATTCCATTTGTTGTAATGCTGCTACTGGTGGCGCTGGGGGTCTCTCTGGCGCAATGGCAGCAGCGCCGTGGCGACGAAAAAGTCGCCCGCGCCGCCCGGCTCGAGGCGGGCAACCAGGCCGCGCCCCTGGCGTTGACGGCCGCGCCCCTGCTGCCGGCCGATGCGCAAGCGATCGAATACCGCCGCGTGACCGTCACGGGGAATTTTGTACCCGCCTGGACGGTCTACCTGGATAACCGCCCCTACAAGGGCCAGGCCGGCTTTCACGTGCTCACGCCATTTCAAATTGACGGTTCCGCCATGCACGTGCTGGTGGCGCAGGGCTGGCTGCCGCGCAACAATGCCGAGCGCACGCGCATTCCCGATTACACGACACCGGCCGGCACGGTGACGATTTCCGGCATCGCGCGCCTGAACGCGGGCCACGTGATGGAACTGGGCACGGCGCCGGCCCTGGCGCCGCACGCCATCGTGCAAAATGCCGATATCGGCCAGCTGGCCCAGGCCAGTGGCCTGGCCTTGCAGCCTTTTATCCTTGAACAAACAGTCGACGGAGTGACGGCGCGAGCGTCCAGCCAGCTTCCCGTGCGCGACTGGCCGGCGCCCGACCTGGGCGCCGACAAGCACCGCGGCTATGCCTTCCAGTGGTATGCACTGGCACTGATGGCTTTTTTATTTTTTGTCTTTACAGGATTTCGACGTGCAAACAAACAACCCTGAAGCAACGCAAGACAACAGCAACAAGCAGGCACAGAACACGGGACGCTGGAAACTGCTGGCCGTGGTGGCCGTGTGCGCCTTTCCCATCATCGCCTCGTATTTCACGTATTACATCATCAAGCCCACGGGCCGCAACAACTACGGCGCCCTGATCGACCCGCGTTTGCATCCGATACCCGAAGCCCAGCTGCAGGTGACGGAACTCGATGGCAAGGCGGCGCCTCTGGCGCAATTCAAGGGCAAGTGGGTGCTGCTGCAAACGGGACCGTCCGATTGCCAGGAAGCATGCAAGAAGCAATTGTTTGACATGCAACAACTGCGCCTCATGCAGGGCAAGGAACGCGAACGCCTGGAACGGGTCTGGCTGGTGACGGATACTCAGCCGCTCGACACCCTGGTGATGCGCGAATTCGACGGCACCAGCATGCTGCGCGTGAATAACGACGCCCTGAAAGCGTGGCTGCCCGTGGAGGCGGGTGGCAAGACCAGCGACCATTTGTATTTGATCGATCCGCTGGGCAATCTGATGATGCGCTTCCCGAAAGACGCGGACCCGAACAAGATCAAGAAAGACATCGCCAAGCTGCTCAAAGCTTCGGCGATCGGTTGAGGAGTCCGCATGCCGACGATGCATCTCTCCGCGCTGGCCCAGCTGGGCCTGACGGGTCTGCTGGTGGCGCTGCTGCCGCTGACCATGGTATGGGTGTCCGCGGACGCCAATAAATACCGCAAGCTGGTGTGGATCGCCGTCTTTTTGACGGTCGACCTGATCATGTTTGGCGGTTTTACGCGCCTGTCCGATTCCGGCCTCGGTTGCCCGGACTGGCCAGGCTGCTATGGCTCGGCCAATCCTTTCCTCGCGCACGAGCACATCGTGGCGGCCGAAACCCTGATGCCGACGGGACCCGTGACGGTGGTCAAGGCGTGGATCGAAATGACGCACCGCTACCTGGCCATGGCCATTGGCGTCTTGATCGTGGCGATGATGGTGCAGGCGTGGCGCCAGTGGAAGAAAAGCAAACGGCAGGAATTCGCCCCGGCGCTGCCGACGGCGCTGTTCCTGTTCGTCTGCCTGCAGGGCGCGTTCGGTGCCTGGACTGTGACCTTGAAACTGCAGCCGGTGATCGTCACCATCCACTTGCTGCTGGGCATGGGGCTGCTGGCCATGCTGACGTGGCTGGGCGGGCGCCAGGACCATGCCGTCAAACCCCTGTTGCGCGCCGATGCGGATGCGTCCGTGCTGCGCCCTGTGCGCGCGCTGGCCGTTATGTCGCTGGTGCTGCTGACCGTGCAGATCGCGCTGGGCGGTTGGGTGAGCACCAACTACGCCACCCTGGCCTGCACGGATTTCCCCCTGTGCGGCGGCAAAATCATTCCGGAGATGGATTTCGAACACGGTTTCCATCTGTGGCGCGAGCTGGGCAAGACGGCCGCCGGCCATTACTTGCCATTTTCCGCGCTGACGGCCATCCACTGGGTGCACCGCAATTTCGCCTTCATCGTGCTGGCCGGTGTCGGCTATACGATATTGCGCGCATGGAAGCTGCCGTCCTTGCGCGGCACGGCGCGCTGGCTTGCGCTGGTGCTGGCACTGCAGGCGGCCACGGGCCTGGCGACGATTTACCTGAGCTGGCCATTGTCGATTGCCGTGCTGCATAACGGCGGGGCAGCGCTGCTCGTGTTATTGCTGACCATGTTAAACTACAAGGCTAAATTCCAACTCGATGTTGCGCGCAGTGTTCAGCGCGCTTGCGCCTCCGCGCCAGTGCCCTCGGCACCAGCCAGTCCTTCCCGTACCGCATAAATGACTACTCAGACCATCCGCCGTAAACCCTCCCCCCGCATCGCCCAGTACTGGGCGCTGACCAAGCCGCGCGTGACGCAACTGGCCGTGTTTTGCGCCGTCATCGGCATGTTCCTGGCCAGCGAGGAGTTGCCGGACTGGCGCGCGGTGGTGTTCGGCACCATCGGCATCTGGCTGCTGGCCGGCGCCGCGTTTGCCGTCAACTGCCTGGCCGAGCGCGAAATCGATGCGCGCATGGCCCGCACGGCGCGCCGCCCGATGGCCATGGGCGACATCACGGTGAAACAGACGGTGGTGTTCGCGCTGGTGATCGGCGGCCTGGGTATGGCGATTCTGTACAACCTCGTCAATCCGCTGACCATGTGGCTGACCTTTGTCACCTTTGTCGGCTATGCCCTGATCTACACCATGGTGCTCAAACCCGCCACGCCGCAAAACATCGTCATCGGCGGCCTGTCCGGCGCCATGCCGCCCGCGCTGGGCTGGGCCGCCGTCGCCAACGACGTGCCGATGCAGGCGTGGCTGCTGGTTCTGATCATTTTTGTGTGGACGCCGCCGCACTTCTGGGCGCTGGCCATGTACCGCCGCGACGATTACGCGCGCTCGGGCTTGCCCATGCTGCCCGTCACGCACGGCATGCAATTCACGCAATTTCACGTCTGGCTGTACTCGATCGCGCTGGCCGCCACCACCTTGCTGCCGTTTGCCGTGCGCATGAGCGGCCTGATCTACCTGGCCTCGGCCGTGGTGCTCAATGCCGGCTTCCTGTATTACGCATGGAAGATGTACCGGCACTACACGGACTTGATCGCGCGCAAAGCGTTTACGTATTCCATCATTTACCTGGCATTGCTGTTCGCGGCCCTGCTGGTTGACCACTACATTCCCCTCGGCACATGAAAAAAACCCTGACCCTGTTGTTGGCGGCCGCCCTGGTCGCCGTCCTGGCCGGCTGCGGCAAGCCTGCCGCACCGAAGCTGGCATTCAAGAATACGGACGTGACGGGCCTCGGCTATGCGCGCGAGTTCGCGCTGACGGATCACACGGGCCACCCGCGCACCCTGGCCGACTACAAGGGCAAGCTGGTGCTGATGTTCTTCGGCTACACGCAGTGTCCCGACGTGTGTCCCACGACCATGGCCGACATGGCGCAGGTGATGCAGGCAATGGGCCCGCAGGCGGACCAGGTGCAAGTACTGTTCGTCACCGTCGACCCCGAGCGCGACACGCAAGCCTTGCTGGCGCAATACGTGCCCGCCTTCGACAAGCGTTTCGTCGGCCTGTACGGCAGCCTGGAACAGACGGCCAAGGTGGCCAAGGAATTCAAGGTGTATTACGCCAAGGTCGAGGGCGAGACGGACGAGAGCTACACGGTCGACCACACGGCCGGCACCTATGTGTTCGACCGCGAAGGCAAGATCCGCCTGTTCGTGCGCCACGGCGAAAAGCCGGCCGCCATCGCGCACGATCTTAAACTTCTGCTATCCTGACCCGGTCGCGCCCCCGGGCGCCATCTTCAGGATACGCAGTACATGGACAAACGTTTCGAGCCCCACGCCCGCCTGGCAGCCATCATCTTCCTGTTGATCGGCTGCTTTTTCGTCTTGCGGCCTTTCCTGGCCGCCATGCTGTTTGCCGCCTGCGTGGGCATTTCCAGCTGGCCCCTGTACCTGCTGCTGCTCGAGCGCCTGAAAGGCCGGCGCAACTGGGCGGCCGCCATCATGACCCTGTCCCTGGTGCTGGTCATCGTGCTGCCGCTGGCCCTCGTCACCTACAACCTGGCCGACAATGTCTCGCGCATCTATGAACAGTTGCGCACGGCGCTGGAATCGGGCGGCCTGCATCCGCCGGCCTGGCTGGCCAGCATTCCCGTGGTGGGCGAAACCATCGCCGGTTATCTGCAGCGTCTGCTGGAAGACCGCGAGGAATTATTGAATTTGGGTAAAACCATGCTGGAGCCGGCGCGCCATTTCCTCGCTTCCGGCGGCATCTTGCTGGGCACGGGCCTGGCACAGACCAGCCTGGCCGTGTTTGTCAGCTTCTTCCTCTACCGCGACGGCCAGCAGCTGAGCCGCGCCCTGATGACGGGCGCCGGCCGCATCATCGGCGACAGCGCGCCGGGCGTGGGCCTGACCATCAGCCGCACCGTGCGCGGCGTCATGTATGGCTTGCTGGGTACGGCGTTGGCGCAGGCGCTGGTGGCGGTGATCGGCTTTCTGATCGCCGGCGTGCCGGCCGTGGCGCTGCTGGGCGTGGCCACCTTCATCTTTTCGCTGATCCCCGTGGGCCCGCCCCTGATCTGGGGCGGCGCCGCCATTTGGCTGTTCAATGACGGCCAGACGGGCTGGGGCATCTTCATGCTGGTGTGGGGCGCACTGCTGATCAGCGGCGTGGATAACGTGGTCAAACCCATGCTTATCAGCCGCGGCAGCAGCCTGCCGTTTTTGCTGGTGCTGCTGGGCGTGCTGGGCGGCGTGCTGGCCTTCGGCTTCGTCGGCATTTTTATTGGCCCGACCTTGCTGGCGGTGCTGTACAGCCTGCTCCAGACGTGGACGGTGGGCGAGACCACCATGCCGCAGGGCAAAGATACGCTTACCTTGAAAAAAGATTAATCGCGTAAGTCCGCGTCGAGGTCGCGTTCCTGTTTCGGGATCACTTTGATCAGTACGATGCGGGGCCCGTTCATCTTCTTGACGACGATGTCGAAGTCGACAAAGGTGATGCGCTGGCCCTGCTTCGGGATATCCCCCAGCTTGACCATGATCAAGCCGCCCACCGATTCCACGTCGTCCAGTCCCAGTTCCTCGTTTTCGATATCGATGCCGAGGATGCGTTCGAGCGAGAAGATGGGCAGGCTGGCCTTGCCGATCAGGGTGCCGTCGCTTTGCTTGAGCCAATCGTTTTCATTGCGGCGGAATTCGTCGCGGATTTCGCCGACCATGGCGCCGAGCAAGTTATCCAAGGTGATGAAACCCAGCGGGCGCTTGCCCTTCTCGCCGATCAGGGCGAAGTGGGGCGCGCCGTCGCGGAAGCGGCGGAACAGTTCCAGCGCCGGCGTGCGCGCGGAAATGATGTCGACGGGGCGCAAGAACGGCGTGAGCGAGGTGATCTGCTTGCCCGCCTGCTGGGCAAAGAACAGGTCTTTCAGGTGTACCACGCCCAGCACGTCGTCTTCATTCGTGTCGAAATACGGGTAGCGGCTGAAGCGGTTGCGCAGCACCGTGTCGAGGTTTTCTTCCACGGTGTTGGACGCGTACAGGGCGATCACTTCATTGATCGGGCGCATCAGATCCGACACCGTCATTTGTTCGAAATCGAGCGATTGCGCCAGGATGTTGCGCTCGTCGCGCGTAAATTTTTCGCCCGGCTGACTGGTGCGCAGGATCAGTTTCAGCTCATCGGACGAGTAATGCGCATCGTGGCCGCCCTTGCCGGACAGACCCGCCATGCGCAGCACCCAGTTGGCGCTGGCGTTGAGCAGGTAAATGGCCGGGTACATGGCCCAATAGAAACCATACAGGGGAATCGCGCTCCACAGGCCGACGGCTTCCGGGTTGCGGATGGCCATCGATTTGGGTGCCAGTTCGCCCACGACGATGTGCAGGAAGGAAATCACGCTGAAGGCCAGCACGAAGGAAATGCCGTGTATCAGTTCTTGCGAGGTGAGGCCGATGGCGCCGAATACGGGTTCGAGCAGGCCGGCAAAGGCCGGTTCGCCGACCCAGCCCAGGCCCAGCGATGCCAGCGTGATGCCCAGCTGGCAGGCGGACAGGTAGGCGTCCAGCTGGCCATGCACCTTGGCCAGGATGCGGCCCCGTAGTCCCTGCGTCTTGGCGATGGCGCGGATGCGCGTGCGCCGCAAGGTGACAATGCCAAACTCGGCGGCAACAAAAAAACCATTCAGCGCGACCAGGAAAAAGGCTAGCAGGACAAGCAAGACATTGTGCATGGGGTGCAAAAAGATGGGCTGTTAAAACGTCATCTTAAACGACGAAGGGCGGCATAGCCTAATTTTGCCGCGCACGCCGCCATTGCAGGCGCGCGTGCGACGGTTTTTTTACGCTGCTTCAGCCCTTGGCCGCCGTTTGCGATCCGCCGCGCATGGCGAAGACCATGACGGCCGAGACCACCGCCGGGATGGCGACGACGAGGAAAATCGTGCTGTTGGGCCAGTTCAGGCGGATCAGCTCGCCACCGAGCACGGGGCCGATGATGGAGCCGATGCGCCCGATGCCCAGGCTCCAGCCGATGCCCGTCGAGCGCAAGGTGGTCGGGTAGTAGCTGGCCGCCAGAGCGTTGACGGCCGGCTGGCCGCCCACCACGCAAAAGCCCGCGATGAAGATCGTGATGAAGAGGAAGGCCAGCGACACGTCGGGACGGCCGATCAGGGCAATGGCGACGGCGGCAACGAGGAAGCACGGCAGCAGGATGCGGCGGAAGCTGGAGCGGTCGATCAGCTGGCCCATGACGAGGGTGCCGATGGTGCCGCCCACTTGCAGGGCCGTGCCGGCCAGCACGGCGTTGGCCGTGGACAGGCCCGCTTCCTTGGCAATCGTCGGCAGCCAGTTGGAGAGGAAATATAAATTGAGCAAGTTCATGAAGTTGATGACCCACAACAAGATCGTCATCTTCGCGCGGCCGTCCGTAAACAATTGCAGCACGGGCGCGCCCTTGTGTTCCTTTTCATGCACGACGTATTGCGTGTCGGCCGTGATGGTCACTGTCGGGTCGATGCGTTTGAGCCACTTGGCGACTTTATCCAGCTTGCGTTTCTTGAGCACCAGGAATTGCATCGATTCCGGCAGCAGGAAGAACATCAGCACGCCGATCACCAGCGGCACCACGCCGCCCACGTAAAACACGGATTGCCAGCCGAAGGCGGGAATCAGCGCGGCGGACAGCAGCCCACCGAGTACGGCGCCCAGCGTAAAGCCGCACGATACCAGCATCATCAGGGTGACTTTCTTGCGCAGGGGGCTGTATTCGCCGGCCAGCGCCATGGCGTTCGGCATCACGGCGCCCAGGCCCAGGCCCGTGATGAAACGGATCAGCTGCAATTGCTCGATGTTCGTCGCCAGCGGCGTGACCAGCATGCACAGCGAAAAGAAGATGGTCGAGCCGATCAGCACGGGGCGGCGGCCGAACTTGTCGGCCGTGATGCTGAAGACGAGCGAGCCGACCAGCATGCCGAGCAGGCCCGCGCCAAACACGGGACCCAGGTTGGCCTTGCTGACGTGCCAGTCGGCGATGATGGCGGGCGCCACATAGCCCATCGCCTGTACATCGAAGCCATCCATGATGACGCATAGCCCGCACAGTATCAGCATGCCGATCTGGAAGGAGCCGATCTTGTTGTTATTGATGAGATCGGGAATATCGATCGTCTTGCCTGCCGTGGACATGGTGCCGCTCCTGTTTTTTTATGGTGGTCGCGCCCTTCCGGCGAGGGACAGGCGCGTGTTTGTCTCAGGCTTCATTACAATCGCTTTTGATTGATTATTCAAACGTTATTTTCGAATGGATTTATCAGGTTTCCTTGTGAATCTTCGGGTGACTCTGGATGGCCGCCAGGATCACGTCCAGCGCCGGGTGCATGATCTTGCGCTCGTTCGAAATCACATAAAACTGTTCGCGCAGGGACGAGGCGTCACCCACCAGCACGGCGCCGAATTGCTCCTCGATATCGGCCGCCAGGCTGGCGGACGCGAAAAACAGGCCCAGGCCCTTGCGGCCAAACGCGTTGAGCATGGCGTTATCCTCGAATTCACCGACCACGTCGGGGCGCACGCCTTGCTGCACCATCCATTCGTCGATGCGCCCGCGCAGGGCGTTATTGCGCGCGGGCAGTAAAAAAGGGGCGCCGTGCAGGCTGTGCGGGAAATTGTCGCGGTATTGTTCGGCCAGCGCGGGGATGGCGAACAGCTTCATGGCGCTCTCTCCCCACAGGTGGCTGGAGACGCGCAGGCTGGCGCCGGCCGGCACGGCGCGGTCCGTCAACACCAGGTCCAGCTTGTGCAGGGCCAGGTCGGCCAGCAGGGACTCGAATTCATTTTCCAGGCACACCAGCTTGACGGGCTTGTCCAGGCTGCGCGTGGCGTCGAGCATGCGGTACGCCATCAGTTTCGGCAAGGAATCGGAAATGCCCACCGTCAGGCGCATCTTTTCCGCATCCGTGTCGGCCAGCGCTTCCTGCATCTGTTCGCCCAGCAAAAAAATCTGGTCCGCGTAGCCGAGCGCCAGCCGGCCCGCTTCCGTCGGCACCAGGCGCCGTCCCTGCGGCTGCAGCAGCGACTTGCCCAGTTCCTTTTCCAGCAGGGCCAGCTGGGTGCTGATGGTTTGCACGGCCAGTCCCAGGCGTTCGGCCGCGCGCGTCACGCCGCCTTCCTTGGCGACCACCCAAAAGAAGTACAAATGGCGGTAATTGAAACCGGTGGTTTTCATCGCATGGTCCTATCTTCTGTTTTTACGAAGTAATACTTCCATTATCTTCTATTTTTAAATGTGTCACATGTCCTTATACTACGTTCCATTGAATTTGGATAACGGGGAACTATCGATGAAACATTTCAGAGTGTCATTTCTAGTGACATTTATCTGCCTGGGCATTTCCGCCTGGTGGGGTTACACGCACGGTGGCGTGTCGACCATGCTGTCGGCATTGGGCATCGCGGTGATCCTGAGCGTGATGGAAGTCTCGCTGTCGTTTGACAACGCGGTGGTCAATGCCTCGGTGCTGAAGAACTGGGACAAGTTCTGGCAGAACCTGTTCTTGGGCGTGGGCATCATCATCGCCGTGTTCGGCATGCGTCTGCTGTTCCCGCTGGTCATCGTGGCGCAAGCGGCCGACCTGGGCTTGCTGGAAGTATGGAATCTGGCCCTGAGCAATCCGGAACAGTATTCGATGCACCTGACGAATCACCACGCGGAAGTGGCGGCTTTCGGCGGCATCTTCCTGCTGCTGGTGTTCCTGAACTTCCTGCTGGACTCGGAAAAAGAAACGCATTGGCTGGGCCGTATTGAAGAAAAACTGGGCGCGCTGGGCAAGATCTCGTCGATTTCCGTGATGGTCGCGCTCGGTACCCTGATGGCCAGCCTGTCGATGATCGACGAAGGCCAGAAACTGGTGGTATTGACGGCCGGCCTGTGGGGTATTTTGACCTACGTGGGCGTCGATGTGATCAGCGGCTTGCTGGAAGGCGATAACGGCGACGGCAACATGGGCGACATCATCAAGCGCGGCGGTATCGGCGGCTTCCTGTACCTGGAAGTGCTCGATGCATCGTTCAGCTTTGACGGCGTGATCGGCGCGTTTGCCATCACCAAGGATGTCGTGATCATCATGCTGGGCCTGGCAATCGGCGCGATGTTCGTGCGTTCGATGACGGTGTTCCTGGTGCGCAAGGGCACGCTCGACGAGTTCGTTTATCTGGAGCACGGCGCGCACTATGCGATCGGTATCCTGGCCGTGATCATGTTGGTCAGCATGAAGTTCCACATTCCCGAGATCTTCACGGGTCTGATCGGGGTGGCCTTCATTCTCGCCTCGCTGTGGTCGTCGATCCGCTACAAGCGCAGGATGGCCCTCGAAGAAGGCCAGACGCAAGCGCTGGAGCCGGTCAAGGCAGTGTAAAGAATGCGCGACAAACGACTACACCCGTTTGTCGGCAAGTTGTAGCAAGCGTCGCCGCCGGCCTGGGGAGTCAGGCCGGTGGAGGGCGCCAGGTGTTTGGTCATACACAACCCACATAGGAGAAATACATCATGGCAATCAGTCTGCAAAAAGGCGGCAACGTCAACCTGAGCAAAGAAGCCCCTGGCATTTCGAAGATGATCATCGGCCTGGGCTGGGATGCCCGCGCCACCGACGGCGCCGCATTCGACATCGACGGTTCGATCTTCCTGCTGAAGGCCGACGGCAAGGTTCGCGCCGACGTCGACATGATTTTTTACAACAACCTGAAATCGAGCGACGGTTCCGTCACCCACTCGGGTGACAACACCACCGGCGCTGGCGATGGCGATGATGAAACCGTCATCGTCGACCTGGCCACGGTGCCGGCCGAGATCGACAAGATCGCCGTCTGCGTGACGATTCACGATGCCGAAGCGCGCAAGCAAAACTTTGGTATGGTATCGAAGGCGTACGTGCGTTGCGTGAATGCCAACGGCAACACGGAAATCGCCCGCTTCGACCTGTCGGAAGACGGTTCGGCGGAAACGGCCATGGTCTTCGGTGAAATCTACCGCAATGGCGCCGATTGGAAATTCAAGGCCATCGGCCAGGGATATAAAGGCGGCCTGGGCCCACTCGCCGCGTCGTTCGGCGTCGGCGTATAAGTTGTAAATAATCAAGGCGGTCCGCGCTGCGGGCCGCCCCCATCATTACCTAGTTGAGGAAGGAATAGTCAGATGCCAGTTTTTAGTATTACCGGGGACGTCGACCCGTTCCTGCATGTGTCGCTTGCCAAGGGCGAGAAGATTTATTGCGAATCCAACGCGATGGTGATGATGGAAACCAATCTTGAGCTGAAAGGCAAGATGACTGGCGGCATAGGCGCCGCGCTGATGCGCACCTTTGCCAACGGGGAATCGTTCTTTCAGCAGCATATCGAGGCCATGCGGGGCGACGGCGACTGTCTGCTGTCGCCTACCTTGCCCGGCGCGATGCGGGTGCTGGATGTGGGCGCCCAGCAATACATGATCAGCGATGGCGCCTTCGTGGCGGCCAGTGCTGGCGTGGAATTGAAGGTGCGCACGCAAAGCCTTGGCAATGCGCTGTTTGCCCAGAGCGGTGGTTTTTTCATCACCGAGACGGCAGGCAGCGGCCAGTTGGCGGTCTCCGGTTTTGGCGCGATGTCGATACTGGAAGTGACGCCTGGCAAGGACGTGGTGATCGATAACTCGCACGTCGTGTGCTGGGATAACCGCCTGCAATACGAAATTTCCATGACGACCGGCAGCAGCGGCGGCTTTCTGGGCAATTTGATCAATAGCCAGACCAGCGGCGAGGGCGTCGTGCTGAAGTTCTCAGGCACGGGAAAAATCCTCGTGTGCTCGCGTAACCGCGCAGCCTTCCTCGCCTGGACCCAAAGCAAGCCGGCGTAACTAACATTTGATGTAACCAAGCAAACAGGAGCTATGCGTATGTCTGTCAATTTGAGCAAAGGCCAGAAGATTTCTCTGGATAAAGAAGCTGGTGCCACCCTGACCCGTATCACCATGGGCCTGGGCTGGGATGCGGTCAAGACCAAGGGTTTCCTCGGTTTCGGTTCGAAGACCGAAGCCGTCGACCTGGACGCCTCGTGCGTCATGTTCGATGAAAACAAGGGAACGTCCGACATCGTCTGGTTCCGCCAGCTGAAAAGCAAGGACGGCAGTGTCGTTCACACGGGCGACAACCGCACGGGCGCGGGCGATGGCGACGACGAACAGATCAATGTCGATCTGTCGAAAGTGCCGGCGCACGTGAAAAGCCTGGTCTTCACCGTCAACAGCTTTACTGGCCAGAATTTCTCGCAGGTGGAAAACGCCTATTGCCGCATCTTGAATGCCAGCAATAACCAGGAAGTCGCGCGTTTCAACCTGTCTGTGCAAGGTTCCCACACGGCACAGATCATGGCCAGGCTGTACCGCCATAACGGCGAATGGAAGATGCACGCCATCGGAGAAAACGGCAACGGTCGCACGTTTGACGACTTGATGCCGCAGATTACCGTGCATCTATAAGGAGCAGTACGCAGCGGGCGGGGGACGGACCGGATACCGGCCCTTGTCCGCTGCTCTAAGTTTAGGAGAGTATGTCGTGATGCGATTGCTGATAGCCTTGCTACTTCCGTGTCTCACGTTTTTCATGCTGGGGCGCCCGCTGGCCGGTGCCGCCGCCTTGATCTTGCAGTGCACTGTGATCGGCTGGGCGCCGGCGGCCCTGTGGGCCCTGTACACGGTGAACCAGCATAAAACGGAGCAGGAACTGGAAGGTGCGTTAAGCCGCAGCTACATGCGCAGGCGTAGTCGCTTGATTTAAGGTCGATTGATCTAAATCAGCCGGGCGCTTGGAATCCTTGCGCTAAAGCCCGCACGAGCGATCGTGCGGGCTTTTTTGTGCGCGCTCACTTCTTGCAGCGTATCGGCACGTTCACGGAATTGCCGTCCGAACTTAAGTTGCGGTACTGTAAATCTTCACTTTCGATGGCGAAGCGGGGCACGGCGTGCACATAGCGCTGCTTGCAGACGGTGTCGTCATTGATCAGCTGGCCCGCCAGCATGTAGTCGCACAGGGCGAAGCGCGATTCTTCGTCGTCGAGGATCAGCACGCGCGCGGCGCTGTACAGGGCCGCTTGCAGGACGTCCGGGCTGCAATTTTCCGGCCCCGTCAGTTTTAAATGGGTCTTCGTTTGCGTGGCCAGGCGCTGCAGCTTGACGAGGGCGGCGCGTTCTACCTTGCGCGCGCCATCGACTTGCGCATCGCCGCTGGACAGGCGCAGCGCCAGCGAGGCGATCTGGTCAATGGAAATATGCCAGGCAAAGCCTTCGAGCCGCGTGCGGATCTGGCCCGGCAAGGGATCGGCCGCATCGACTTCGCAGCGGTATTGGCCCAGATGGGGCCGGCACAGCACGGGAATGGCAAAGGCCGAGGTGCGCTTGCCCTTGACGAATTTCTGGCTCAGGTCGCCGAAGTTTTCATGCGTGATGGTATCGAAGCGGGCTTGCCCAAAGCCCATCTTGACGAGGTTTTCCTTGCGCTGGCGCGAAAACAGGGCGTCGACGGCGTCGTAGATATTCTTGTTGAAGATGCGGTCCAGCGGCTGGCGCTCGTCCGACATCTTTTCAAACACGGCGCTGGAATTGGGCGCGTTGGCATCGATGGCAATGAGGATGAAGGGCTTGCTGTTCAGGCGCGGCGGCACGACGGCCATGTCGTTGCCATACAGTTGCGTCAGGGCTACGTCCCACAGGGTTTCGACGCCCAGGTTGTCGGCCGCGCCGCCGTCGAACAGGTGCACGTAGGACGGCGATTCGCGCGATTCGGAACCGAGTTCTGGCACGAAACTGTTTTTTGGGCGGAAACGCTCGAAGGTGACGGAATCGAACACGCCGGGAAAGGCGGCCGAGGTGGCCACGGCCGTGGCCAGGCGGATATCCTGGATCGGCGAATGCAGGGTGCCGTAAAAATACTCATAGGAAAACACCACGCGCTTGCCGCCATCGGTGGCGTCCGTCGCGTTGGCCAGGAAGATGGGGCCGTCGTGCGGCAAGTCCTGGTAGGTTTTCTTGTCGTACAGCACATCGTCCAGCACGTCGGACAGGAACGAGGTGCGCGTCTTGTTCGTCAACAACATCGTCGTCAGGTTGGCCGGTTTCAAGATGGTCTGGCCAAAGAAATCCGTTTTCAGTTTGCTGCGCAGCAAGGGCCAGTCCGTCTGCTTGCCATGCAGCGCATAGTAGCCGCCCGCGATGGCGCCGCCCGACACGCCGGAGATGGCCGAGGCGCCGCTGACGAGGCCGAACTCTTCCAGCTGCTCCAGCGAGGCGGCCGAGAAATTGGCGGCGCGGCTGCCGCCGCCGGACAGGGCGATGCCGATGAAGTGGTCGCTGGGCATGGGATTCTGGATGCGCGCCTTGGGCGCGTCGATGCGCAGGCGCGGGGTTTCCTGCACGGCAAACGTGCGGTTTTCGATGCCGCTGTTGGGGCGCAGGGCGAGTACCGTGCAGCCGCTCAGCAGTGCAGCGAGGATAAAGGGGGCGAACAAGCGTGGATGCATGCGTGATCTGTGCGTAGTCATTGGTTGGGATACGGACGGAAACGTGTGCGATTCTAGCAAACCGGGCAATAATCACCTATTCATCTGATAGCCGAGCATGGCGGCGCTATACAGCGCGTGCGTGAGCATGGGGGCCAGCAGCGCGCCGCTGCGCTCATAGGCATAGCCCGTGCACAGGCCCAGCACGAAGACGGGCAGCATGGCGGCAGGCGGATGCACGATGGCAAACAGCGCGGCGGCGATGCCGATCGCCTGCCAGGCCGGCAGCGAACGGCGCAAGCCACCCTGCAGCAAGCCGCGGAAGAGGAATTCCTCGCACAGGGGGGCGGCCAGCACGCCCGCGGCAAGCAGCCACAGCCCGTTCCACGACAGAACATCCGGCAGCGGCGCGGCAGGCGGCGACAGGGCTGCGTAGCCGATGCCGGACAGCACCGCCATGGCTGCACCTGTCGCACCCCGGCGCCACGGCTGGCGGCCCTGTCCGATGTGCGGCACGCCGGCCGTCCTGGCGCGCCAATAGACGAGGCGCAGCAGCGCATACGTGAGCGCGCCAGCCGCGCCGGAGGCGATGGCCGCTTGGGCCAGCGGCGCCACACTGGTCGCCTTGAGCAGGATCAAGGCCAGTGTCTGCAGCATAAAGAACAGCATGGCGGCGATCAAGCCGTCCGAGGCCGACACGCGGGCCGGCGGCGAGGCGGCCGGATCGAGCAGGTAGGGCAGCTCGTCGCGCGCCTTTTGCCACAGTGCCAGGGCCAGCGCCACCGTCAGCACGACAAACACCAGTTGCTGCGCCACGCTGCCGGCGGCCAGCGCGGCGAGGTACAAGCCGGTCAGCAGCAAATACAGATACATATACGTGGGGCGTATCTTCGCCGTCGCTTCGCTGGCCAGCGGATCGCTGGCGAACACCCCCAGCGCCACGGCGATCATCGCATACAGAGGAATGCCGGCCAGGGCCAGCAGCATCAGGCCCGCCGTCTGCCACGACCAGGCGGGCAACCAGGCCAGCGCCACGCCGAACAGGATCAAAGGATACAGCAGGGCCAGCACGGCCCACAGCTGCGCCTTTTGCCGCAGCGCCTGCTCAACGGAAACGGGAAATGTGTATAGCAGCCACAGCGCGCCGCCTTCCTTGTTCAGGGTCTGGAAGGCCGACATCATCAGCACATAGCTGCCGAGGAAAAAGCCGGTCGATGCCAGCAGGGCGGGGCTGGCCAGCAGCGCGTGCAGGTCGCGTGCCTGGCCCGAAAAAAAAGACTGGCCGCCGAGGATCAGCAAGGGCATCAGCAGGGTTTGCACGAGAAAATTGCGGTCGCGCATCAGCAGGGTCAATTCGCGGCGCTGTATCACCGTGCCGATGCGGGCACGCCACTGGCCAGCGGGTAGCGCCGCCGGGGAACGCTTGCGGCTGGCTTCGCGCTGGCCCGCGCCCACCACGCCGTGGCGCAACTGGCGGCGCAGCATCGCCATGCCCAGCCACATCAACAGCAGCACTTGCGCCAGCAGCAGGCAGGCCGGCAACAGCGCGGCCGCCAGGCTGGCGGCATTGAGCACGCGCACCAGCAGGCCGGGCGGCGTCCAGCCGCTCCAGGCCGGCATGGCCGCGGCCCAGCCATGGGCAAAGCCGCCCGCGCCCATGCCGAAGGACATGCCCATATACATGGGAAATACCCCGGCCACCGAGAGCAGTGCCTGCAGGTTGCCCAGTCGGGCCGGACTGAGCGACAGGCGCAAGCCCGTATCGACCAGGGTGCGCAGCATGGCGGCCAGGGCCAGCAGGAGCAGGCTGGCCGCCAGCCCGGACAGCGGAGAAAACCAGCCCTGGCCCGAATACCAGGCGATCATGGTGGTGCTGGGCCACAAGGCCAGCAGGCCGGCCGGATTGACGACCGTGCGTTCGAGCACCCGCGCCCATAGCAGCGTGGCTTTGTCGACCGGCAAGGTGACCAGCCATTCCAGATCCCAGTCCGGTTTCGACAGCTCGCCCATGCCTAGCGGCAACAACACGCTGACCAGCCACAGCAGCATCAATTGCAGGGCCAGGCCGCCTGCCAGCGCCGTACTGAACGGGTGCTCGATCAATTGGGCGATGACGGGCGCCAGCAGGCGTTCGCCCGCCTGCATGCTGCCTTGCGCCTGGCAGGCGGCCACCTGGTCCAGCAGGCAATGCATGTTGAGCACGCCATGGCGCGCGATCGTGCCGAAGGAAAACAGCATGGGCAGGAACAGCAGCACGCCCAGCAGCCAGCGGCCCCGTTTCTTGCCCGGCGTGGCGGGGCGGCCCTGCCCGGTCTTCTTGAAGGCCAGTCCGTGGCCGCTGACGTTGAGCAGGCGCTGCAGGCGCAAGCGGGTCAGCAGCCAGATGGCGCGCCAGGCGGTGAGCGGCGCCGGCGTCATGCGGCGGCCGTTTCATCGGTCAGCTGCAGGAAGAGTTCTTCCAGGCTGCCGTCGCTGGACAGCTGCCGGCGAATCTCGTCCAGGCTACCCGTGGCCGCCAGCGCGCCGCGGTGGATGATGGCCACGCGGCTGCACAGCTTTTGCGCCATGTCGAGCAAATGCGTGGAAACGAAGATGGTGGTGCCGGCGGCGGCGATGCGCAGCAGCCGTTCCTGTACTTCGCGCGAGGCGCGCGGGTCGAGGCCGTTGATCGGTTCATCGAGGATCAGCACGGCCGGATCGTGGATCAGCGCGCAGGCCAGGCCCAGTTTTTTCTTCATGCCCAGTGAGTAATTGACGGCGAAATCCTCGCCCGCTTCGTCGAGGCCAAATTCCGTCAGCAGGCGCGCGGCGCGGTCGGCCGCTTCCGCGCGCGAAAAACCATGCATTTCGGCGACGAATTGCAGGATTTCGCGGCCCCGCAAGTAATCGTAAAAGATGGGGTTGTCGGGCAGGTAGCCCACCTTGCGCTTGACGGCGGCGCCATCGCGGTGGCAATCGAGGCCATCGACCAGCACGCGGCCGCTGCTGGGAACCAGGATGCCCATCAGCATGCGGATGGTGGTGGTCTTGCCGGCGCCATTCGGCCCCAGGAAGCCGAAGACTTCTCCCTTCCCCACCTGCAAGGTGAGTGGGTGCACGGCGTCGAAGGTGCCGTAGCGCTTGGACAAACCCTGGAATACGATCATCGTGCGTCCTGCAATAATATTAACAATGGCAAGATGATAGCGTACCACCCGGGCCTGGTCGATTTATGGGCGTTCCAGCGCGCCCTGCGTGATCTTCACCTTGACCCGATACGCGGGCGTGGCCGCGTTGAGGGCGGGCGGCGTGGCCGGGTCGACGTCGAGCAGGGTGAACGTCAAATGGTTGACGCTGACGGAACTGGCAGCGCCGGGCATGGAGTCGGACAGGACGATGTCGGTGGCGCCTGCGCTGTTGAGCAGACTGAAACTGTAGCTGACGTAGCCTTTCCACACGCACACGGCGCCCTTGCGGCAGCGGCTGTCGTTGACGCGTTCGAGTTTCAGGGTATCGGTGGCCGTGATGGCGACCTGTTCGCCCGGCGAGAGCACGTGGGTGACGCTGCGCGGCGTGTTTTCCGCGTCGCCGGCGCTGCCGGCCGCGCCGCAGCCAGCCAGCACGGCCAGACAGGCGATGAGCAGGGGCAGCAGCAAGGTACGATAAGAGCGGGTCAGGTGAGGCATGTTTTTCCTTTCAGATAGAGCGTCCCTGGCGTGCTTGTTCACACGTGGGATAAAATGATGGTAACAAAATGATATTTTTTCGGCGCACTATTGGCGCGCTGCCGATGAATTGATGCGCCGGCCACGCGGCGCGCCGATTACTGCGTAGAATGGCTGTTTTGAAAATCAGGAAACAACCATGAAAAAAACTGCCCTGGCGAAAAGCGATGCCAAGAAACTGATGGGAAAGATGAATGTTCCCGGCGCCGGTGCATTCGGTAAGGAAGCGGTCGTCGTCGACCGCCGCGAGCAGCGCAAGCGCGATCAGGCCCTGGGCCTGGTGCCATTCGCCGTCAAACTGAACAGCGATCTGGTGTTGCAATTACAGACCCTGGCCAAGGAACGCGATGCGGATCTGAATGAATTGGTCGCCGAGCTGATCACCAAGGGCTTGGCTGCAGCATAAGGGCTGACAATGTTTATCTGTTGATAAATATCATTTGTAAAACTAAAAGGCGCCTTGCGGCGCCTTTTGCATTGCGGCAGTGCTTGTGCTTACACCCAGGCGGCCAGCGCGCCCTTCATTTTTTTCAACGCCGCCACTTCGATCTGGCGGATGCGTTCGGCCGATACGCCGAACTCTTCTGCCAAAGCGTGCAGGGTGGCGCCGGAACCGTCGTCGTTGGCCAGCCAGCGCGCTTCGATGATGCGGCGCGAACGGGCGTCGAGCTTGCTCAAGGCCGTTTCCAGGCCTTCCGATTGCAGGCGCGTCACTTGTTCCGCTTCCAGCACCTTGGTCGGCTCGCTTTGCTCCGACGACAGGTAGGCGATCGGCGAAAACTTGTCGTCTTCATCGTCGGTCGGCGATTCCAGGGCGATGTCGCGGCCGCTCAAACGCGTTTCCATTTCGATCACTTCTTCGCGTTTCACGTCGAGCAGCTTGGCCAGCGCATCGACTTGCTTCGGCGTCATCGCGTCCAGGCCCGTCTTGTGGCTGCGCAGGTTGAAGAACAGCTTGCGCTGCGCCTTCGTCGTCGCGACCTTGACCAGGCGCCAGTTTTTCAGGATGTACTCGTGCATCTCGGCTTTCACCCAGTGCATCGCGTACGACACCAGACGCACGCCCTGGTCCGGATCGAAGCGTTTCACGGCTTTCATCAAGCCGATATTGCCTTCCTGAATCAGGTCGGCGTGCGGCAAGCCATAGCCCAGATAGCCGCGGGCAATCGAGACCACCAGGCGCAGGTGCGACAGCACCAGCTCTTGCGCGGCGGCCAGGTCATTTTTTTCACGCAGGCGTTTTGCCAGCGAGATTTCTTCATCATGGGTCAACATGGGCAGGCGATTCACGGCCGAAATATAGGCGTCGATATTGCCCAGATTGCCAGTGAACCCGAGGCCCAGCGCATTACTTTTGGTCGGAACCAATGCGGACGTTGCGGACATCATAGTCATGTTTTCTCCCTCGTAGTCTTGCTTTGTTCCAGTTGGCCACGTCACGCGACGTGGTCCGCTTATCTAGTCGTTTTCAGTATTCGGTCTTGCACTTTGCAGATCGCGGTACCATCTTGATCTGGCACCCATGGCGGTTCTGCGTTTGGTATGTCTCTATATTAGCACTCTCTGCTTGAGAGTGCCAATCAGCACATTTAATCGTCCTGATAGCCTAAATACTATGGCGATGTAATGCTTGATAAATGTATATGAACAACGATTGGCGTGGCTCTGCAGGCCGCTTCACGACAACGTAGCTAGTCTACGGCCTCTGGCTGAAGCGAACCTTAAGAATACTTGCTAAATATCAAGATAACAGCATGTGGGGACGCATGGCGGCGCCTGGGGCGCCGCCATGGAAGGGAATGGTCAGTTCAGGCGCGCCAGGTGGCGCTGCACGCAGAGGAAGGCGCCGATCAGGCCCAGGCCGGCGCTGACGGCCAACAAGCCGGCCATCGGCAGCGGCGCCAGCGGCACCAGCTGGAATTCGGACGCATACAGGCGGGCAAACTCGGCAATCGCGGTATTGAGCGGCTGCAAGGCCAGCGCCACGGCGCCCAGCGCCAGCGCACCGGCGCACAGGCCCAGCAGGGCGCCCGTGTAATAGAAGGGGCGGTGGATGAAGGTATCCGTTGCGCCGATCAATTTCGAGATGCTGATTTCATCGCGCTGCTGCATCACCTGCAGGCGGATGGTATTGAAGACGACGGCGATCACGGCCACGCCCAGGGTGATGGCCAGCAGCAGCAGCACCAGGCGCAGCACGCCCAGCAGGGCCGCCAGGCGCTTGACCCAGGCCGAATCGACTTGCGCCGATTCCACGCCTGGCAGGTGGCGCAGCTGCTCCGCCACCGCATCGACATCCTGCGCTTCGCTGGCGCTGCTGAACGCATCGAGTTTCAGCACATAGCTGTCGGGCAAGGGATTGTCGCCCAATGTGCTGAGCACGTCGGCCAGGCCGTTCTTGTTTTTCAGGGTGTCGAGCGCCTGTTCGCGCGGGATGAAGACGATCTTCGCCTTTTGCGCGCCGACGATCTTGCGCATGGCGCCCGCCAGGGCCACGGCTTGCTCGCGCGGCGTGTCGATCTTCAGGAAAACGCTGATTTCCGGGTCGACCGACATCTGTTCCGACATGGGACGCACATTGTCGAGCATGGTCAAGCCGGCGAACGGCAGCGACAGGGCGATGGCGACGACCAGCACGTTCAACAGGAAGCCGCCTGGCGACTTGCGCAAATGGATCAGCGCCGAACCGAGCGCGAAGCGGTGTTGACGGAACCAGCCTCTCATGCCTGTTCTCCCTGCACATCGTCGGGGCCGGGGGAGGGCGCGAAATCGGGATCGGGCGGCGCGAAGACGGGCGCCTGCGTGGCTTTGTCGATGGCGACTAATTGGCCGTTTTTCAGGTGGATCACGCGGGCGGCGGCGTCGAGCATCTGTTCGTCATGGCTGGAAATGAGGCAGGTCACGCCCACCGAGTGAAACGCTTTCAGGGCATCGAGCACCTTGTTGGCGCTGGCGCGGTCCAGGTTGGCCGTCGGCTCGTCGGCCAGGATGATCTGTGGCCGGTTGACGATGGCGCGCGCGATCGACACGCGCTGCTGTTCCCCGCCCGACAGCGACAGCGGGCGCGCCATGGCGCGGTCCAGCAGGCCCACCTTGTCGAGGGCGGCGCGCGCGCGCTGCTCTGCGGCAACTTTATGCGCGCCGACGACGAGCAGCGGCAGCATCACGTTGGCCAGGATGGAGCGGTCGTTCAGTAGTTTTTGCTGCTGGAAGATCAGGCCCATGTTGCGGCGCAAGAACGGCACGCCGGCCGGCTTGATTTTCGCCATGTCCTGGCCATTGACGATCAGCTTGCCCGACGTGGGGCGTTCCATGGCGGCGATCATTTTCAGCAGGGTCGATTTGCCGGCGCCGGACGGGCCGGCCAGGAACACCAGCTCGCCTTTGGCAATGCTCAGCGAAATGTCGCTGAGGGCCACGGCATCGGCGGAGTATTGCTTGGAGACGTGCTGAAATTCAATCATGTATGGGCTTATCCGAGCAGCGCTTCGACAAATTCGGCAGCCACGAAAGGCTGCAAGTCTTCAATTTTCTCACCGATGCCGATGAAATACACGGGCACGGGGCGTACGCGGGCGATCGCCGCCAGCACGCCGCCCTTGGCGGTGCCATCGAGCTTGGTGATCACCAGGCCGCTCAATTGCAGGGCATCGTCGAAGGCTTTCACTTGCGTGAGGGCATTCTGGCCCGTGTTGCCGTCGATGACGAGCAACGTTTCATGCGGCGCGCCTTCCATGCCCTTGCCGATCACGCGCTTGATTTTCTTTAATTCTTCCATCAGGTGCAACTGCGTCGGCAAGCGGCCTGCCGTGTCGACCATCACCACGTCGATGCCGCGCGCTTTTGCCGATTGCACGGAGTCGTAGGCCACGGCGGCCGGGTCGCCCGATTCCTGCGAGATCACGGTGACGTTGTTGCGCTCGCCCCAGACCATCAGCTGCTCGCGCGCGGCGGCGCGGAAGGTGTCGCCCGCGGCCAGCAGCACGGATTGATTGTTCGACTGCATGTGCTTGGCCAGCTTGCCGATGGTGGTGGTCTTGCCGGCGCCATTCACGCCGGAAATCATCATCACCAGCGGCTTGTGACGGCCCAGCTCGAAGCGTTTTTCCAGCGGCGAGAGCAGGTCGATCAGCAGCACTTTCAGCGCGGCCTTGAC
Source organism: Janthinobacterium sp. PSRC1-1 (assembly GCF_049897525.1). Taxonomy (NCBI): domain Bacteria; kingdom Pseudomonadati; phylum Pseudomonadota; class Betaproteobacteria; order Burkholderiales; family Oxalobacteraceae; genus Janthinobacterium; species Janthinobacterium sp. PSRC1-1. The sequence goes on along the minus strand of NZ_JAFCWK010000008.1, from coordinate 68,452 downwards.
GGCGGCGGCGTCGAGCAGCTTGTCTTCCTTGACCTTTTTCTTCAATTCCGTGAGCAGGAATTCGGTGGCGTCGATGCCGGCGTCGGACATCAGCAGCGCCGCTTCCAGCTCTTCGTACAGGGCCTCGTCGATCTTCGCGCCGACGAACAGCACGGACAAGGTGTTCGAGGTTTTCGACAGGCCGGCCTTCAGGCGCGTCATCCACGATTTTTTCTCGGGTTCGGCAGTCACGATCACGGGCACGAGCTCGGCTGGCGCGCCGCTCAAGGGCGTGGCGGCAGGCTGCGGTGCAGGCGGCGTGGCGGCGGGAAGGACGAGGGGCTCGGCTGGCGCAGCCTCGGGAGCGGTGGGTTTTTTCTTGAAGAAACTAAACATGGATGTGTGGTGGCGGGTGCTGACCTAAGGCCCGGCGGCGCCGGACACTGTGTTACGGGCTATTCTACCAGAGCGCGCCCGGCGCTTCATGCTTTACTGTTCGATTGGCAACATTGCGCGGCTATCCACGGAGATCGCCGCAGTTGCCGCGCTTTCCAGCCGGATCAGTGGGTTTGCAGGGCCAGTGCCTGATGGCGGCGGCGCCAGTCGGCGATGCTTTCGTCAACTTGCCGCAAGTCCAGCACATGCAGGAACGCCGGCGGCTGCCTGGTCAGCACGGGACTGCGTCCGCCAGCCCACAACTCTATGTCTGGCGGCAAGCTTGCATGCAGCTGCTGCAGGCTGTCGCGCGTCTGCCGTTGCTTGCTGGCGCTGGAAAACGACAGCGCCACGATGTCGGCCCGCTGCGCGCGGGCGGCCGCGACGATGTCCGTCAGCGGCGTTTCCACCCCCAGCGACATGCAATGGGCGCCGGCCGCCGCGCAGAGCGCCTCGGCCATCAGCAGCCCCAGGCCATGCCGCTCCTGTGGCAAGGTACTGAGGACGATACGTGGCGTGCGCGTCGACGGGCTGCTTGCCTGCGGCAGGGAAAAAATGGCATGACGCATCACCGTTTGCAAGGTTTCGCTATACAGATGCTCTTCATAGATGGCCAGGTCGCCGCACGCCCACGCTTCGCCCACCATGCCCGTCAGGGGCGCGATGACGTCGATGGTGAACGCTTTCAAGCCCAGCACGGCCAGCGCGTGGCGCAGGGCGTCGCCCAGTTCCGCCATCTGGTGGTCACGGCACAGGGCCAGGTAGTGTTCGAGCTGGGGTGCCCGGGTTGACGGCGCCGCGCTGCCGGCGTTGGCCAGTTGCTGCAGTTGCACGGTGCTGTGTTGCATGATTTTGCCCGGACGAAATCCGAGGTCCAGCAGGCGCTTGACCATGCGCAACTTGTGCACTTGCTCGGCCGGGTAGCTGCGCTCGCCAAAAGCGTCGCGCTGGGGCTGGGGAAAGGCGTAGCGGCGCTCCCACACGCGCAAGGTTTCCTTGGCCAGTCCGGTATCGCGTTCGACATCGCTGATGCTGAAGGCGGAAGTGGGTTGCAGGTCAGTATCCATACCAGGGTGGCTTTGCTCGCTTGCGGAAGAACGTGGCATGCATTTTACGCTTTCCGCCGCCCCTTACCAAATAGCTGAATCCGATTGGGAATTGCCGACGTATAAGTTTCTGAACGGCTCGGGGCACTCATTGACATGAATCAATATTTCATCGATTATCCATGAGGCTCGTTTTGTCCAGGACAAACTTAACACAGGTGTACTCATGAAAATTGCCGTCGTCGGAGCAGGAATCGCAGGTTTGTCGTGTGCCTATCGCCTGGCGCAAGCAGGCCAGGACGTCACCTTGTACGAAGCGGGCGACTATTTTGGCGGCCACAGCCATACGGTGGATGTCACGCTCGATGGCGTCACGCATGGCGTCGACACGGGTTTTCTCGTGTTTAACCACGCCACCTACCCGAACCTGGTGCAACTGTTTGATGAACTCGGTGTCGAGGCGGCCGACAGCGACATGTCGTTTTCCGTGAAAATGCCGCTCGGCACCACGCCCGATGCCCGGGTGCTGGAATGGGCGGGCGCCAATTTCGATACCGTGTTTACCCAACGCAGCAACTTGCTGCGTCCCGCCTTCCTGCGCATGCTGCGCGATATCGTGCGCTTCAACCGCCAGGCCAGCGCCCTGGCCACGGCCAGCGTGCCGGCGCCGGCCATGTCACTGGGCGAGTTTCTCGACCTGCACGGCTATGGCGATGAATTCCGCCACTGGTATCTGCTGCCAATGGCCGCCTGTATCTGGTCGTGCCCGGCGCGCCAGATGCTGGCCTTTCCCTTGGCCACCTTCATCCGTTTCTGCCACAACCATGGCTTGCTGCAAGTGAGCGACCGGCCGCAATGGCGCACGGTACGGGGCGGTTCGCGCGTGTATGTGGAGCAACTGCTGGCGGGCATTCCGCAGCAGCGCCTGGCGTGCCCTGTGCTGGCCGTGCGTCGCCAGGCTCATGCTGGCGCGCGCATGGTCGAGCTGCACACGGCCGCCGGCGTCGAGCATGTCGATCACGTGGTACTCGCTTGCCACAGCGACCAGTCGCTGGCCCTGCTGGGTGATATCCGTGACGACGAGCGCTGCGTGCTCGAAGCCGTACGCTACCAGCCCAATCGGGCCGTGCTGCATACGGATGCGTCCTGCTTGCCGCAGCGCCGCAAGGCATGGTCGGCCTGGAATTACCAGGGACGGCCGGCAGCGGCGGAAGGCGAGGCGCCGCAAGTATGCGTGCATTATTTGCTGAACCAGTTGCAGCCGCTGCCGTTTACCACGCCCGTCATCGTTTCGCTCAATCCTCTCGATGAACCGGACCCGGCGTCCATCCTCGACGAGTTTTCGTATGCCCATCCCGTGTTCGATGGCGCGGCCATTGCCGCCCAGGCGCGCCTGGCCGGCTTCCAGGGCGCGCAGCACACGTGGTTCGCGGGCGCCTGGACGGGCTATGGTTTTCATGAGGACGGCTTGAAGTCGGGCCTGGCCGTGGCGCAAAGCCTGCTGGGCCTGGCGTCCGCGGAGCTCGGCCATGCCGCGTGATCCCGGGCAAGCCGTGCCGCCGCAGCCCCAGCTGTGCCTGGGCCTGGTGCGCCATGCGCGGCTGCGCCCGCGCGCGCATGCCTTTGCTTACGGCATGTTTTATCTGCGCCTGCCCCTGCGCAGCCTGGGCGCGCAGGATTTCGCGGCCCGCCTGATCTCGCGCAACGGCGCCAATGTGCTGGTCTTCCGCGACAGCGACCACGGCGATGGCACGACGCCGCTGCTGGACTGGATCGACGGCTTGCTGCACCAGCATGGCGTGTCGGACGCGGGTGGCGAAATCTGGCTGCAAACCATGCCGCGCCTGTGCGGCTATGTCTTCAACCCCGTCAGCTTCTGGTTTTGCCACCGCCCGGATGGCGCGCTGCGCGCCGTGGTCTGTGATGTGCGCAATACCTTTGGCGAGCGCCATCTGTATTTGCTCGAACAGGGCGGCGCCATCGCGTACGGCAGCGAGTTGCGTGCCAAGAAGATTTTCCATGTGTCGCCGTTTTGCAAGGTGGAAGGACAGTACCGTTTCCGTTTCCTGCGCAACCACGACAAGGATGGCGAGCGCCACCTGGCCCGCGTCGATTATGACGACCTCGACGGCCCGATTTTGCAGACCAGTTTGTCCGGCACGGCGCGGCCGCTGCGCGATGGCACCATCGCCTGGGCCTTGCTGCGCTATCCCCTGATGACGTTTGGCGTGATGGCGCGCATCCATTGGCAAGCCTTGCGCCTGTGCTTGCGCCGCGTGCCGTTTTTCAGCAAACCTCACCCTCCACAAGAAAAGGTGTCCCGATGAGCTCCGATTCCCTGCCGACCGGCCTGCATGCGCGCAGCGGCCCGTCCCCGACACCTGTGCATGAACATCTGGATCTGCCCGCTTCCGCGCGCATGATTCTGCGCCTGCTGGAAAAACTGCAATATGGCGCCCTGCGCCTGCGCACGCCCGATGGCCGTCTCTTGCTGTACGGCGACGCCAGCCACCCCGTCACCCTGGATTTGCACAATTGGCACCTGTGTTCGGCCGTGTTGCGTTCGGGTGACATCGGCTTTGCGGAAACGTTTATCGCTGGCGACTGGCGCACGGACAATTTGCCGGGCTTGATCGAATTGATGATACGCAACCGCGCGCACATTGAGTCGCTGATCTACGGCAATTGGTGGGGCAACCTCGTCTACAAGGTGCGGCACTTGCTCAACCGTAATTCGCGCGCCGGCAGCAAGAAGAATATTCATGCCCATTACGACATCGGCAACGCCTTTTATCAGCTGTGGCTGGACCCGTCGATGACGTATTCGAGCGCCCTGTTTAGCGAAGGCGCCAGCCTGGAACAGGCGCAAGGCGCCAAATACCGGCGCATCGCCAGCCAGCTGCAGCTGCAGCCGGGTCAGCGCGTGCTGGAAATTGGCTGCGGCTGGGGCGGCTTTGCGGAAACGGCGGCGCGCGATAACGGCGCCCACGTGACGGGCCTGACCTTGTCGACCGCGCAGTTGGCGTATGCGCGCCAGCGCCTGCAGGACGCGGGGCTGGCAGGGCAGGCCGACCTGCAGTTGTGCGACTACCGCGACAGCGCCGGCCAGTACGACGCCATCGCCTCGATCGAGATGTTCGAAGCCGTGGGACAACGCTACTGGCCCGGCTATTTCGAGTGCGTGGCGCGCAACCTGAAGCCGGGCGGACGCGCCTGCATCCAGACCATCGTCATCGCCGACGAACTGTTCCAGCGCTACAGCAAGAGCACGGATTTCATTCAACAGTATATTTTCCCGGGCGGCATGTTGCCTTCGCCGCTGGAATTTCGCCGCGCCGCCGAGGCGCAGGGCTTGCGCGTGGAGGACGCCTTCAGCTTTGGCCTCGATTACGCGGAGACCTTGCGCCAGTGGCGCGCCAGTTTCCTGGCGCAGCGCACGGCGCTGGAAAAGCAGGGTTTCGACGGCCGTTTCCTGCTGACCTGGGAGTTTTACCTCGCGTATTGCGAGGCCGCCTTCCAGGCGCACAATACGGATGTGATGCAATTTACCCTGATCAAGGACTGACCATGCGCCGCCTGCTTGCCACTGTTGTGTTGTCATTGACCATGTTCGGCGCCGTGGCCGCGCCGCCTGCCTTTATCGCTGCCGACGTGCCCGAGGCCCGCCTGGCGGGCGAGGGCGAATACACATGGTTCGGCATGCGTATTTATCGGGCGCAACTCTGGGTGGGCGCGAACGGTTACCAGGGCGTGGCGTCGGCAACGGCGCCGTTCGTGCTGGAATTGCGCTACGCGCGTGCGCTTGACGGCAAGAAGATCGCCGAAGCCAGCCATGAGCAGATGCAAAAGCTGGGCGTCGGCACGGAGCAGCAGCGCCTGGCGTGGCTGGCCACCATGCAGCGCATCTTTCCTGACGTCAAGGAAGACCAGCGCATCGCGGGCGCCTACCGGGCCGGCATCGCGCCCGGCGTGCGTTTTTATCTCGATGGCAAGGTGCTGGCCGATGTGAGCGATGGCGACTTCGCGCGCGCCTTCTTCGCCATCTGGCTGTCGCCCGACTCGACGGCGCCGAAGCTGCGCGCGGCCCTGCTGCAGAGCGCGGCGCCACTGCCATGAGTCGCGGGGCCGGCGCGTTGACCTTGCCTGCCTTGTTCAGTTATGGCCTGTTCGGCTTGCCGCTGGCCATGCTGGCACTGCCCATCTATATCTATGTGGCGCCATTTTATGCGCAGCGCAGCAGCCTTGACCTGGCGCAAATCGGCGCCGTGCTGCTGGCGGCCCGCATCGCCGCCGCCTTCATCGATCCGGCCCTCGGCGCCTGGATGGCGCATGGCCGGCGCAGCTATGCCGTCTATGTCGGCGCGGCGCTACCGCTGCTGCTGCTGGGCTTTGGCGCCCTGTTCCATCCGCCGTCCCTGTCGCATGGGGCGACCCTGGCCTGGTTCCTGGCCGCCTTGCTGTTCGTCTACACCGCCTATGGCCTGGCTGGCATCGCGCACCAGAGCTGGGGCGCGGCCTTGAGCCAGGCGCGGGCGCAGCGGGCGCGCGTGACGGCCGTGCGCGAAGGCTGCGGCTTGCTCGGCGTGATCCTGGCGGCGGGATTGACTTCCGTGCTCGGCTATGACGGCTTGTCGCTGGCCTTTGCCGTGTGCCTGCTGGCGACGGGCGCGCTGCTGCTGGCGCGCGCGCCGCGTCCGCTCTTGCGCCAAGGCACGCAGGCGCTGCCCGCTGGCGCCTGGCGCCTGCCATTGCGCCAGCGCGCGTTCCGCTGGCTGTTCGCCGTCCTGCTCGTCAATGGCGTGGCTGCCGCCATTCCCGCCACCCTGTTCCTGTTCTTTGCCGGCGATTATTTGCGCCTGGGGCATTACGCCGGTCCGTTCCTGATTGTGTATTTTTGCGCGGCGGCCGCCTCGATGCCCGCGTGGGTGGCCCTGGCGCGCCGCTTTGGCGAAGCGCGTGCCTGGGGCGGCGCCATGCTGCTGGCCGCCGGTGTGTTTGTCTGGGCATATGGCCTGGGCGCTGGCGCCGCCTGGGGCTTTGCCAGTATCTGCCTGCTGTCGGGCCTGGCGCTGGGTGCCGACCTGGCCTTGCCGCCGGCCCTGCTGGCTGGGCTGATCGGCGCGGCGGGCCATGCCGGGCGGCACGAAGCGGCGTATTTCGGCTGGTGGAACTGGGGCGTGCAAATGAGCCTGGCACTGGCGGCCGGCATCGCCTTGCCCCTGCTGGCCTGGCTCGGCTATGTGCCGGGCAGCAACAAAGGCTTGCCGGCCCTGTCTGTCGCTTACGCCTTGCTGCCCTGCGCCTTGAAACTGCTGGCCGCGCTGCTGCTGTGGCGCGCGCCCTTACAACATATATATAGCGATCACCTGGAGATTCGACCATGCACCTCATGAAATGCTGCCGACGCGGCATCGCGGCGGCGGCTGTGCTGCTGGCGCTGGCCGCCTGCTCAACGCCGCCCACCCCCGCCACGTACGCGCAGGAACTGCCCGTACTGGATCTGCAGCAGTACTTCAACGGCACACTCGATGCCCACGGCATCTTCCAGGACCGCTCGGGCAAGGTGGTCAAGCGCTTCACGGTGGTGATGCGGGCCAGCTGGGCGGGCGAGACGGGCACCCTGGACGAGGATTTCACGTATTCGGACGGCAGCAAACAACGCCGCGTGTGGACATTGCGCAAGACGGCGCCCGGGCGCTTCATCGGCACGGCGCCCGACGTCGTCGGCGAGGCCATCGGCGAAGTGGCCGGCAATGCCTTGCGTTGGCAATATGTGCTGGCGCTGCCCGTCGATGGCACGGTCTACCACGTCGATTTCGAGGACTGGATGTTCCTGATGGATGACAAGGTCATGCTGAACCGCGCCGCCATGAGCAAGTTCGGCTTCAGCCTGGGCGCCGTCACTTTATCGTTCAGCAAGCGTCCATCACAGGCGGCCCCATGAATCGCAAGATCAGCAGCTGGGCCGGCAAGCGCGTGTGGGTCATCGGCGCTTCCAGCGGCATCGGCGCGGCGTGCGCCACCTTGTTGCTGGAGCAGGGGGCGTGCGTGGCCCTGTCGGCCCGCCATCGCGCCAGCCTGGAACTGCTGTGCCAGGGGCAGCCGCTGGCGCAGGCCTTGCCGCTCGATATCACCCAGCCCGCGCAGTTGCGGGCCGTCTGCGCGCAATTGCAGCAGCAGTGGACGCATATCGACCTGATACTGGTGGTGGCAGGCGGCTATCAGGCCATGCGCGCCGATAGCTTTGACCTTGAGGCGGCGCAGGGCTTGCTGGCCCTGAATGTGGGCGGCGTCTTCAATTGCCTGGAGCAGGCCTTGCCGTGGCTGTTGCGCCAGGGCAGCGGCGGTATCGGCATCGTCGGCTCGGTGGCCGGCTATGGCGGCTTGCCCAAGGCGCTCGCATATGGCGCCAGCAAGGCGGCGCTGATCAACCTGACGGAGTCGCTGTACCTGGATCTGCACGGGCGTGGCATTGACGTGTATCAAATCAATCCCGGTTTCGTCGCCACGCCGCTGACGGCGGACAATGATTTCAAGATGCCTGCCCTGATGACGGCGCACGACGCGGCCGCCGCCATGCTCGACGGTATCGAGCGGGGACAGTTCCACATCCACTTTCCCAAGCGTTTCACGAATACCCTGCGCCTGGCGCGGCTGTTGCCGTACCGCGCCTATTTCTGGCTGATCAGCAAGGTGACTGGCTTATGAACGCAAGCATGGATGACCCGCTGGCGCGCCTGGTGGCGTTCTACGAGCACCTGCGCATCGACAACCTGGCGCAACTGGGCGCCGTGTACGCGCCGGACGCGCATTTCAAGGACCCGTTCAACGAGGTGCAGGGACATGCCGCCATCCTGGCCATCTTCGAGCACATGTTCGTGCAAGTCGATGCGCCGCGGTTTGTCGTGCTGGAAAGCCTGGGGCAGGGGACGCAAGCCTTCCTGACGTGGGAGTTTCGTTTCCGCATGAAACGACTGGTATCTGGCGAACAATGTATTCGTGGCGCCACCCATGTGCGCTTCGATGCGCAGGGACGGGTGATCTTGCACCGCGATTATTGGGATGTGGCGGAAGAATTGTATGAAAAATTGCCTCTGCTGGGCGGTTTCATGCGCCTGCTCCGGCGCGCAAGCCAGCGCTAAGGCGATTTAGCGATGCTTTTAAGCAAAAAATCAAAAAAAGAAAAAGCAAATTGTGTGAAATGGGTCAGGCTAAAACTTGATTTCGGTCAATGTGTCGTTTTTTTGACACAAATTTGTCAAAATATTGAGAAGGCAACATTGTAAGAAATTGTTTCAATTGATGCGCAATTTGCAAGCAAGAGTCGTCCTCATGCGTTCCTGGCGGGCAACTGGCGCATGCGCTGGTCAACATGGAAAACATGTATATGTGAGCAATTTAAATTACCGGAAAGTCAGTAATTTAATTGTCACTCTGGCTATTTTTTTGATGCCTACGCCGACGCGCGAATTGGCCCCTACGCCCCTGAATAATGCGGCAACGCACCAAAACAGGGCGCATTATTTCCCGTTTTTGGGCACCTGGCAGCAAACATTGGCGATGCCGTGTATGCTTCGTCCCGTTTATCCATTATCGCCTGATAAATTGTGCGCTTTGTCGCGTAAGTCTTGGAGGGCAAATGATGGGTAAAGCATGTTGACGTTTTAATCACTCGCCTGATACTGTTGCACTAATACAACGGGTGCCAGCAAACCATGCGCTATGATGGAATGGTCAATCAGGCCCATGCATTGGTTGGCAAGGGGCACTGGCTCTGTCGCGTAGTACGGTTGGCGATGGTCGGGATGCCTGAAAAAGCCCCCGGCCTGGTACCGGAAGTAACATGTTGGAACTTGATGGAATGTGAAACGGTCGTTATAGTGCCGCTTCCGGTGCCGTTTGAGCACCGAACCGGCGCACGAATGACGGTCGTTATGCAGCCTTCAAGCTTATCGGTGCAATAGCGTGCCGATACCGATATGAATGTTCCCCTGACCGGAACAGCAATGTGGCAGGTGGAGACCTTGCCCTCACTCATAAAAAGCGCTCTGCTAGAGCGCAGCTCGAGATGCATAGGCTGTATTACTTTTTGCTTCAAAAATTAAAGGAAATCGCAATGAAAAAAACTCTGATCACCCTGGCAGTCCTGGCAGCAGCCACTGGCGTAGCCCAAGCTCAATCGAGCGTTGTTATCTACGGTACCGTTGACGCTGGTTTCGTCAGCGAGCGCGGCGGTGTTAACGGCAACGTTAACAAACTGGACAGCGGCGTTGCTTCGGCTTCCCGTCTGGGCTTCAAAGGCACCGAAGATCTGGGCAGCGGTCTGTCGGCTCTGTTCCTGTTGGAAGCTGGTTTCGGCGTTGACACCGGCGCGCAAGGTAAAAACGAAGCCCTGTTCGGCCGTCAATCGTACGTTGGTCTGAGCAGCAAAACGGCTGGTACCCTGACCCTGGGTCGTCAATACACCCCTTGGTACAACACCCTGTCGAAAGTTGCTGATCCATTCGCAGTAGGCTACGCTGGTTCCGCCAAGAACCTGTTCCCAGCGAACACCCGCACCAGCAACACCGTGCTGTACACCTCGCCAAACTTTAGCGGTTTTGACGCTGACGTGGCTTACACCTTCGGCGAAAAAGCTGAGTCGAACAAATACGGCCGTCAAATCGGCGCGTCGGTTGGCTACTCGAACGGTCCTCTGAACGCACGTCTGGCTTACAACAACACCAGCAACGACGACGTCGGCGTTGAAGCCGCTAGCGCACGTAACTGGTTGGCTGCAGCTAACTACGACTTCGCAGTTGCTAAAGCTTACGTTGCATACGGCGCGAACAAAGGCGCAAACAGCGCAAAGCACAACAACGAAGACCGTTTTGCTTACAGCCTGACCCAAGCATCGGCTGCTCCTAGCACCGACAGCAACAACATCCTGGTCGGCGCAACCGTACCTGTTGGCCCAGCTGGCACCGTCATGGCTTCGTTCATCCGCACGAACGACAAGACCCGCTTCAATGCTGACGCTGATCAATGGGCAGTGGGCTACTCGTACGCTCTGTCGAAGCGCACCAGCACCTACGCTTCGTACGCCAAGATCAAGAACAAAAACAACGCAGGCTACACCGTTGGTAACAACAGCAATGTTGGTACGGGCGACAAAGCCTTCAACGTTGGTGTTCGTCACTCGTTCTAATAGTCGCGCAAGCGAAGCTTAGTACCGCTCAGGCATCCCTTCGGGGATGCTGCAAGCAAAGAAACGCGCTGTCTGGCTTCGGCCTGGCGGCGCGTTTTTGCATGGGCGGCGCCAGTTATAATGGCGCCGTTACTCAAGTAAAGGAATGCCATGTCTCCATACACCTCGCCGCGCCTGGCCGTCCTGCTGGCCGCGTTGTTATTCGCCGGCGCCACGGGTGCCGCTGTCGCCGCCGTCAAGGGCAAGAAGCCGGCCGGACTGGAGCGCTACGGCGTGGCCGTCTACTCGGACCTGTGCCTGCAAAAGGATAGCGGCGAAATCGGCGGCCAGCGCGTGACCCTGCACCGCTTCGCCGAAGCCGACTCCGTCATCTATGAATTCACGGCGGGCGCCCTGAGCTGGCCCATCGTGGCCAACGACGTCAACCTGGACGCCGCCACGGGCGCCTTCGACTTCACCATCGCCGGCGCCGACAGCGAAGAGCGCACCATCGTCGGCAAGTTTTCCAAAGACGGGCAAACCCTGACCCTGGAAGGCGATTACTGCGGCGGCAATGTGCGCATGCCCATGAAACTGAGCCGCGTGCGCGATTTCGGCCGTCCCCTGAAAAACTGCACGCCCTGTCCGCCGGTGCCGGAAGCGCCCGCCGAGGAAAGCGCACCAGTGCCGGCTGCCTGAGCGATTCTCGCTGTCAACAAGAAAAAGGCCCGGTATCGACCGGGCCTTTGTTGTTTGTCGCGCTGAAACGGGCTTATTTGGCCGCCTGCGCCTTTTCTGCATTCGCCCGGATGGTGGCGAGCGTGGCGTTCGGCGTGATCAGGTTGCCGTCATAGCGCAGCTCGATCAACGCTGGCAAGTTGTGCGCGCTGGCGTGCGCCAGCGCCCGCTGCAGGGCGGGGGCGAACTCTTCTGTCGTAGTCACCACGTCGCCATGCGCGCCATACGCCTGCGCCAGCGCGGCAAAATCCGGGTTGTGCAGGGTCGTGCCCGAGACGCGGCCCGGGTAATCGCGTTCCTGGTGCATGCGGATGGTGCCGAACATCTGGTTGTTGAAGACGATGATGACCACGCCCGCCTGGTATTGCACGGCGGTGGCCAGTTCCTGGCCATTCATCATGTATTCGCCATCGCCGGCAAAGGTGATCACGGTGCGCTCCGGATGCACGATCTTCGCCGCCACGCCGGACGGCACGCCATAACCCATGGCGCCATTCGTCGGCGCCAGCTGCGTGCGCATGCCGCCGTAGCGGTAGAAGCGGTGCGCCCACGAGGCGTAATTGCCGGCGCCGTTGGTCAGGATGGTATCAAGAGGTGCCTGCGCCATGATCTCCTGCGTCACTTGCCACAGGTCCAGCGGCGCCTGGCCATCCTGGAAGATGGGCGGGCGCTGCTGGTAGGCGGCCAGCTCGGCCTTCGCTTCGCTCGGCGTGTGCTGCCAGGCGGAAGCGTCGACAGGGGCCATGGCGGCCAGCATGGCACAGACCTGCGGCATGCCGCTGTTGATCATCAGCTCGGCCTGGTAAACGCTGCCCAGCTCTTCGGCATCCGTATGGATGTGCACCAGGCGCTGGCGCGGCACGGGCGACTCGAACAGGGTGTAGCCGCCCGTCGTCATTTCACCGAGGCGCGGGCCGATGGCGATGACCAGGTCGGCATTTTTCACGCGCGCGGCCAGTGTCGGGTTGATGCCGATGCCGACGTCGCCAATGTAGTTCGGGTGGGCATTGTCGAGCAAGTCCTGGAAGCGGAAGGCGCAGGCGACGGGCAAGTGGTTGCTTTCCGCGAACTGTTGCAGGTCGGCGCACGCCTGCGGTGTCCAGGTGGTGCCGCCCAGCAACACCAGCGGACGTTGCGCTTCGGCCAGCATGGCGCACAATTGCAGCAGTTGCTGTTCTGATGGCGATGCTTGCACCGGCTGGTAGGCGCGCGTGTCGGCGACAGTCGCCATGGAAATGAGCATGTCTTCCGGCAGGGCCAGCACCACGGGGCCGGGGCGCCCGCTGGTGGCGACCTGGAAGGCGCGCGCCAGGTATTCGGGGATGCGCTCGGCGCGGTCGATCTGCGCCACCCACTTGGCCATCTGGCCATACATGCGGCGGTAGTCGATTTCCTGGAACGCTTCGCGGTCGACGAAATCGTTGCCCACCTGGCCGATGAACAGGATCATCGGCGTCGAATCCTGATACGCCGTGTGCACGCCGATCGAGGCGTTGGTGGCGCCCGGTCCGCGCGTGACGAAGCAGATCCCCGGCTTGCCCGTCAGCTTGCCGTAGGCTTCGGCCATGAAGGCGGCGCCGCCCTCCTGGCGGTTGATGATGAAGCGGATGCCCGAATCGTGCAGGGCGTCGAGCACGTCGAGGTAACTTTCGCCAGGCACGCCAAAGGCGGTGTCGACACCGTGGATCTGCAGGGCATCGACCAGGATCTGGCCGCCGGTACGGGATTGTTGCGTCATGTTCGGCTCTTTATATTCTAGTGGGTGGCAAAGAAATGGGGCAAGCGGTGCGCATGCGCTTGCATGCAAGCAGCTTGCCTTATTCTATGTGAGCCGATTTGGCCCGGCTTTTGAAATGGCGACACCGAATTACACAATCCCCCGACGGTCACACCGCGCTTTTGCCGAAACATGCCGCGGCGCGGTACAATGGCGGGTGAAGCAGGCCAGACAGTCGCTGGCCGGCGCAGCAATGCGCTGGCGGGAGGAAGGTCCGGACTCCATAGAGCGGGGTGACGGTTAACGGCCGTCCGCTGAAAGCCTACTCGACGTACTTGTACGGAGAGGGGGTATAAGGCGAGGAATAGGGCCACAGAGACGAGCGTATTAAGTTACGGTGAAACGCGGTAACCTCCACCTGGTGCAATTTCAAATAGGCACGCGATGATGCTGCTCGCGGAGCGTGCGGGTAGAAAGCTTGAGCGCCCGAGTAATCTGGCGCCTAGAGGAATGACTGTCATAGCGCCAACCTGCAAGGGAAGGCGCCGTAACAAAATCCGGCCTACCGGCCTGCTTCACTTGAATTTTAGCTCCCTGGTCTGCCGGGGAGTGTATCGGCCGCAGCGGTTTGCTTGCTGCGCGCCGCCAAAAAGCCCCCGCAAAGGGGCTTTTTTTGTTTCCAAAAAGATAGTGCTCAGGATAAAGTTGTATATACAACTAAAATGAACAATTGGTTAAAGTTTCTTCTTCTCAATTAATTGCTGCATTGCAAAAATAGTTGATCCGCATCAGGCCAACCCCGGAAAACAGGGTCGGTACGCGCCAAGGGCGAATTTTTTTGCCTTAAACCAAGTCTTTCGCTGTGGCTGCTCGTTGTCGTGCCTGGAGGGCGAAAGTATTGTCATGTGTCAACTAACTGTAAAAAATTCAATTTTTACATTTCGTCTTTTTCGATGTTTACGGTAGGAAAACACATGTGTGCAGATGAGGTAGCACATTCACTATCTTTCATAAGTATCTAATTTATCGATATATTTTTATTTGAGACAGCTTCAACGATATGCGCTAAGTCCTTAATTTCATTAATAAAATTCCTGTTTTGCCAATCGGAAACCGCTTGACCACTATCTTTGCTTACTCTAAAGTGGGCAACTGTGTGAAAAAGTGTGTTTTTGTGGGAAATTTCCCCCTTTTCATCATGATGCGCAAGCATCGCAACCCAAGCTCAAAAAAGGTCTTCCGTGTTTCAAGGCGCGTCCGCAATCAATCTCGATGCCAAAGGCAGGATGTCTATCCCTGCCAAGCACCGTGACGCGCTGGCGATTCAATGCGAAGGCCGTCTGACCCTGACCAAGCATCCCGATGGCTGCCTGCTGTTTTTCCCCCGTCCCGTGTGGGAAAGCCACCGCCAGCAAATCGCCGCCTGGCCCATGTCGGCGCGCGCCTGGCAGCGCATCTTCCTCGGCAACGCCGTCGACGTCGAGCTGGACTCGGCCGGCCGCGTGCTGATCTCGCCTGAATTGCGCAACGCCGTGGGGCTGGCGCGCGAAGTCATGATGATCGGCATGGGCAGCCACTTTGAAATATGGGATGCCGCCAAGTTGGCCGACAAAGAACAGCAGGCGATCGATGCCGGCACCCCCGATGTACTTTCCAATTTTTCTTTCTAAGGCTCCGTAATGACACAACTCACGGTGCCGGAATTTCAGCATCGCACGGTGCTGCTCGATGAAGCGGTCGATGCGCTCGACCTGACGGGCGACCGCGCACACGGTATTTACGTCGATGGCACGTTTGGCCGCGGCGGCCATAGCCGATTGATTTTGTCGCGCCTGGCGCCTGACGCGCGCCTGATCGGCTTCGACAAGGATGTGCAAGCCATCGCCACGGCCGAACAGATCGGCGACCCCCGCTTTGAAATTGTCCATGACAGCTTTGCCACCATGACGGCCAGCCTGGCCGCGCGTGGCGTGCGGCAGGTGGACGGCATCTTGCTCGACCTGGGCATCTCGTCGCCGCAGGTCGACGATGCGGCGCGCGGTTTCAGCTTCCGCAACGACGGACCGCTGGACATGCGCATGGATACGACGCGCGGCATCTCCGCGGCCGCATGGCTGGCGGTGGAAACCGAGCAGAATTTAGAGAAAGTGATACGCGATTATGGGGAAGAACGGTTTGCTTTTCAGATTGCAAAGGCGATTGTTGCTGGCCGGGCAGTCCAGCCAATTTCAAGCACACGACAGCTTGCCGGCATCGTGGCAGGCGCCGTCAAGACCCGCGAGAAGGGTAAGGACCCCGCTACCCGCACCTTTCAGGCAATCCGCATTTTCATTAACAAAGAGCTCGAGGATCTCGAGATCGGTCTGAACCAGGCGTATGCCTGCCTGGCGCCCGGCGCGCGCATGGCCGTGATCAGTTTTCATTCGCTGGAAGACCGCATGGTCAAGCGTTTCTTCGCCTCGAAGGCGAACGTCGAGCAGCCTGACCGCCGCCTGCCGATCCGCGCGGTCGACTTGCCGCAGCCGGAAATGAAGCTGATATTGAAGATGAAGCCGTCCGATGCCGAGATCGAGGGTAACCCCCGTTCGCGTTCGGCCGTGATGCGCGTGGCGCAGCGTTTGCCCATTCCGGTCAGTGGCGGCGTCCGATGACTGGCAAGCTGTGTGTCGTGCTGTCGGCCCTGCTGGTGTGCTGCGGCCTGTCGCTGGTGAACGCGCAGTACCAGTCGCGCCACCTGCTGATCGACCTGGAGCGCGCGCAAGCGCTGTCGCGCCAGCTCGACATCGACTGGGCACAACTGCAGCTGGATCAGTCCACGTTGGGCAAGCATGAACGCATTGAATCGATCGCACGGCGCGACCTGAGCATGACGCCGTTGACGGCGGCGCGTACGCAATACCTGACGGAGGGCGAGTAATGAAGTTGGGCGGTAATAGCAACGGCCGGGTGGCGGCATCGAAAGGCGTGCCATTCTCGAAGAACCCCGTACTGGCGGTGCGTCTGCCCGTCTGGCGTTCGCGCGTCGTGCTGTTCCTGCTGTTCTTCGCTTTCGCCGGCCTGGGCGCGCGCGCGCTGTGGCTGCAGGGCGTGTCGACGCAGTTTTTGCAAAAGCAGGGCAAGGCCCGCTACGAGCGCACGCTGGAACTGCCGGCCACGCGCGGCAAGATCACCGACCGCAACGGCCAGGTGCTCGCTTCGTCTGTGCCCGTGAAAGCCATCTGGGCCATTCCCGACGACGTGCTGCAGGCGTCGCCCGAGAAAATCAACGCGCTGGCCGGCCTGCTGGAAATGAATGTCAATGAATTGCGCAAGAAGCTCGATTCGGACCGCAGCTTCGTATACCTCAAACGCCAGGTCGAGATGGAAGTGGCCGACAAGATCTCCAAGCTGGGCATCGACGGCATCGACGAGCGCAAGGAGTACAAGCGCTTTTATCCACAGGGCGAAGTGATGACCCACGTGGTGGGCTTTACCAACGTGGAAGACGTGGGCCAGGAAAGCATGGAACTGGCGCAGCAGAAAACCCTCGTCGGCACCACCGGCAGCCGCCGCGTGATCAAGGACCGCCTGGGCCACATCGTCGAAGACATCGGCTTCATCCACGAACCGCATGACGGCAAGGACCTGACCCTGTCCGTCGACAGCAAGATCCAGTACATCGCCTTCACGCAGCTGAAGGAAGCGGTGGAAAAATTCAATGCCAAGGCAGGCGGCGCCGTGGTGCTCGACGTGCACACGGGCGAAGTGCTGGCCCTGGCCAACTACCCCAGCTACGACCCGAACGACCGCCGCAAGCTCACCGGACAGCAGCTGCGCAACCGCGTCATGACCGACACCTTTGAACCCGGTTCGACCCTGAAACCGATCACCGTCTCGCTGGCGCTCGATACGGGCAGAGTCAAGCCGGGCACCCTGATCGACACGGGTCCGGGCCGCTACACCATCGCCGACCGCACCATTACCGACACCAAGCCGCACGGCGTGATCAGTGTTTCCGAAATCATCGAGATGTCGTCGAACATCGGCACCTCGAAAATCGCGCTGGGCATGCCGTCGCAGGAAATGTGGGAAATGTTTACCAAGGTGGGCTTCGGCCAGCAGCCGAAATGGGGCTTTCCCGGCGCCGTGGCCGGCCGCGTGCGTCCGTATAAATCGTGGCGCCCGGTGGAACAGGCCACCATGAGCTACGGTAACGGCATTTCCGTCTCGCTGATCCAGCTGGCGCGCTCCTACATGATGTTCGCCCGCGATGGCGACACGATCCCCTTGTCATTCCAGAAGGTCAATGAGCTGCCCGTGGGCCAGCAGGTGATCAAGCCGAAGACGGCCGCCGACATGCGCGCCATGCTGGAACTGGTGGTCTCCGGCGCGCACGGCTCGGCCAAGCGCGCCCAGGTCGCCGGCTACCGCGTGGGCGGCAAGACGGGTACCGCCTACAAGGTGGAAAACGGCCGCTATGCGATGCCGCGCAAATACATCGGCTCTTTCGTGGGCATGGTGCCGATGTCGGCGCCGCGCTTCATCATTGCCGTGATGATCGATGAACCGACCGGCCCCGCCCACTATGGTGGCCAGGTTGCCGCTCCCGCTTTCGCGGCGATTGCGACCAACGCGCTGCGCGCGATGAACGTACCGCCCGATTCCTCCGTTACCGAAATCGTGGTCCCGGCCAATGCCGGCCCGGAGGCCATGTGAAGTCACTCATGACCATACAAGACATCAGTTTGTGGATCAAAACGGCTGCCCCGTCCGGGCAGCTGACGTCCGATTCGCGCCGCGTGCAGCGCGGCGACGTGTTTTTCGCCTATGCGGGCGCCACGCATTTCATCGCCGCCGCCATCGAGCAGGGCGCCGCCGCCATCGTGCATGACGCCGTCGAATGGAACGCCGCATGGACTGTGCCGCACCTGCTGGTCAGCGACCTGAAACGCCTGGCCGGCCCCGTGGCGCATGCTTTCTACGACATGCCCGACAGCGCCATGTTCAGCGCCGGCGTGACCGGCACGAATGGCAAGACCTCGTGCGCGCTGTGGCTGGCGCAGGCCTTGGCGCGCCTTGGCCTAACATCGTCCGTCATCGGTACCTTGGGCGTGGGCCTGTGCAAGCCGCGCGGCGCCATCGAATTCGACGTCACCGGCTACACCACGCCCGACGCCGTGCTGCTGGCGCGTAAACTGGCCACCATGCGCGATGCCGGCGCCCGGGCCGTTGCCATTGAAGTGTCGTCGATCGGCCTGGACCAGGAACGCGCGGCCGGCATGCATTTCGATGTCGCCATGTTCACCAATCTGACGCGCGACCACCTCGACTACCATGGCGACATGGCGGCCTACGAGGCGGCCAAGGTCAAGCTGTTCGACTGGCCCGGCCTGAAAACGGCCGTCATCAACCTCGATGACCCCATGGGGCTGCGCCTGGCGCGCCACGTGGATGGCAAGCTGTCCGGCGAATATCCCGTCATCGGCTACACCTTGCAGGATGCGGCCAGCCAGCCTGACTTGCCGGGTGTGCTGATGCTGCGCGCCAGCCAGTTCCGCAGCCGCCATGCCGGTACCGACTTCCACCTGGAATGCGCGCTGGGCGTGGCGCTGGTCAAGACGCAACTGGTGGGTCACTTCAATATCAGTAACGCGCTGGCCGTGCTGGGCGCCTTGCTGGCGCATGGCACCGGCCTGCGCGCCGCCATCGACGGCATCGAATCGCTGCAGCCGGCCCCAGGCCGCATGCAACAGGTGGGTGGCCAGGAAGCGCCGATGGTCGTCATCGATTACGCGCATACGCCGGACGCGCTGGAAAAAACCCTGGCCGCCTTGCGCCAGGTGGCGCAGGAGCGTGGCGGCCAGCTGTGGTGCGTGTTCGGCTGCGGCGGCGACCGCGATCCGGGCAAGCGTCCGCAGATGGGCGCCATCGCGCAGCTGGCCGATCACGTGGTGGTCACCAGCGACAATCCGCGCAGCGAAGACCCGCACGCCATCATCGCGCAAATCGTCGCCGGCATGCGTGCAGACGGCCCGCAGCCACAGGCTATCGAAGACCGCGCTGCGGCCATCCTGTCGGCCATCAAGCATGCCGCCAAGCCGGACGTGATCCTGCTGGCGGGCAAAGGCCATGAGCCGTACCAGGAAATCAAGGGCAAGAAACTGCCGTTCTCCGATGCCGACCATGCGCAGCTGGCCCTGTCCGCGCGCCTGACCATGATGAGGACGAACTGATGCGCGGCACCCTGACAGAACTGATGCCGTCGCTGGACGGCGCGCAGCTGACGGGCGACGCAGCGTTCGACGGCGTGTCCACCGACAGCCGCAGCGCCCAAGCCGGCTCGCTCTTCGTCGCCTTGCGCGGCGAGAGTTTCGACGCCCACGACTTCCTCGACCAGGTGGCCGCGCGCGGCGTCGCCGCCGTGCTGGTCGAGCACCTGCCCGCAGGCTGGGATAGCGGCAAGGTGCCGGCCATCGTGGTCGCCGATACCCTGGTGGCGCTGGGACGCATCGCCCATCACTGGCGCGGCCGTTTCAATTTGCCCGTCATCGGCGTCACCGGCAGCAACGGCAAGACCACCGTCAAGGAGATGATTTCGGCCATCCTGGCGGCGGCCTTTGGCGAAGAAGGCCGTTTGGCCACGCGCGGCAACCTGAATAATGAAATCGGCGTGCCATTGACCCTGTTTCGCCTGAGCGAGCAGCACCAGGCGGCCGTGATCGAAATGGGCATGAACCATCCGGGCGAAATCGCGCGCCTGGCGGCAATCGCCGCGCCGACGCTGGCAATGGTCAACAACGCGCAGCGCGAGCACCAGGAATTCATGCATACGGTGGAAGCGGTGGCGCGCGAGAACGGCGCCGCGCTGGCGGCATTGGCCGACGACGGCGTGGCCGTCTTCCCGCACGGCGATGAATTCACGCCCGTGTGGCGCGAGCTGGCCGGCGCGCGCGCCGTCATCACCTTTGGCCTGTCGAAGGAGGCTGATGTGAGCTGCACGCATCGCGCGGCCGAGGATTTTGGCAGCGACATGTTTGTCAGCGTGCGCGCGCCGGACGGCAGCTTGCGCCAGTTCTTCGTCGGCTTGCAGGCGGCGGGCGAGCATAATGTGCGCAATGCGCTGGCGGCCGTGGCATGCGCCGTTGGCGCGGGCATCGCCATCGAACATATCCAGCAGGGCCTGGAGGCGTTCGCGCCAGTGAACGGCCGCCTGCAGAAAAAACGTGCCGCCAACGGCGCCACCATCATCGACGACACGTATAACGCCAATCCGGATTCGGCGCGCGCGGCCATCGATGTGCTGGCGCAGGCTGCGGCACCACGCATCCTGGTGCTGGGCGAGATGGGCGAAGTCGGCACGCAGGGACAGCAGTTCCACGAAGAGATCGGCACCTACGCCGCCATCAAAGGCATCGAATACGTGCTGGCGACGGGCGGTCTGGCGCGCCATCTGGTGAATGCGGCGCAGGCTGCCGCCAGCCAGGAATCGGGCACGGTCGTGGAGTATTTCGAACAGTTCGACGGCTTGCTGGCGGCGCTCGATGCGCATTTGTCCGGCCGTTCGGATGCAACAGTATTAATCAAGGGCTCCCGCTTCATGAAAATGGAACGGGCCGTGCAGCATTTGATTGGTTCAAACAACAATAACAAGGAAGCTCACTAATCATGCTGCTCTGGCTCGCTCATTATTTCCAGGACGACATTGGCCCATTGCGGGTCTTTAACTTCATCACTTTCCGCGCCGTCTTTGCCACGCTGACGGCGATTTTGATCGGCCTGTGCGCCGGTCCCGCCGTGATCCGCATGCTCACGCGCATGAAGGTCGGCCAGGCCGTGCGCACGGACGGCCCGCAGACGCACTTGAAAAAACACGGCACGCCCACCATGGGCGGCGTGCTGATCCTGATCGCCATCGGCATTTCCACCCTGCTGTGGGCCGACCTGTCGAACCGCTTCATCTGGCCGGTCCTGATCGTCACCTTGGGTTTTGGCGCCGTTGGCTGGGCCGACGACTACCGCAAGGTGGTGCACCAGGACCCGGAAGGCATGCGCTCGCGCGAAAAATACTTCTGGCAGTCGCTGATCGGCATCGTCGCCGCGTTTTACCTGGCGTTTTCTGTCTCCGTGTCGGAACCCGACGCGGGTCACGTGTGGAATCTGATCTACGCCTGGGTGCAGTCCGGCTTCGCCATGGACCTGCCGCCGAAAGCCGACCTGATCGTCCCGTTCTTCAAGACCATCAGCTATCCGCTGGGCGTGTGGGGCTTCATCGCGCTGACCTACTGCGTCATCGTCGGTACCAGCAATGCCGTCAACTTTACGGACGGCCTGGATGGCCTGGCCATCATGCCGACCGTAATGGTGGGCACTGCCCTGGGCCTGTTCGCCTACCTGACGGGTAACGCCACGTATGCGCGCTACCTGTTCATTCCGCACATTCCAGGCGCCGGCGAACTGGTGATCTTCTGCGGCGCGCTGGCCGGTTCCGGCCTGGCCTTCCTCTGGTATAACACGCACCCCGCGAAGGTGTTCATGGGCGACGTGGGCGCGCTGGCGCTGGGCGGCGCGCTGGGCACCGTGGCCGTCATCGTGCGCCAGGAAATCGTCCTGTTCATCATGGGCGGCATCTTCGTCGTCGAAACGCTGTCCGTGATTATCCAGGTCGTCTGGTTCAAGTACACCAAGAAGCGCTATGGCGCGGGCCGCCGCGTTTTCCTGATGGCGCCACTGCATCACCATTTTGAACAAAAAGGCTGGAAAGAGACGCAGGTTGTCGTGCGTTTCTGGATCATCACCATGATGCTGGTGCTGCTCGGCCTGACCACCTTGAAGCTGCGCTGATGATGTACGACGCTAAAACCGCACTGGTACTGGGCCTCGGGGAGTCGGGCCTGGCCATGGCCCTGTGGCTGGCCCGCAGCGGTGCCTGTGTGCGCGTGGCCGATACAAGGCAAACCCCTGAGCGCCTGGCCGCGCTGCAGGCCGCCGTGCCGCAGGCGCAGTTCATCGCCGGCGCCTTCACGGCCGAGCTGCTCGATGGCGTCGATTTTGTCGCCGTCAGCCCCGGCCTGGCGCCGGGCCGCGAACTGGCGCTGATTGCACCTGCCGCTGCGGAGAAAAATATCCCCGTGTGGGGCGAGATCGAACTGTTCGCGCAGGCCTTGGCCGCGCTCAAGGCGGAACGCGGCTATGCGCCGAAAGTCATCGCCATCACGGGCACCAACGGCAAGACGACGGTCACCAGCCTGGTGGGGTTGCTGTGCGAACGCGCCGGCCTGGCCACGCGCGTGGCCGGCAATATCAGCCCGGCGGCGCTGGACGTGCTGCGCGAGGTGCTCGATGCCGAGCCTGCGCCCGTCGCCGTTGAAGAAGAGGGCGAAGCCGCGCAAGCCGTCGCCAGCAGCTTGCCGCAGGCGTGGATACTGGAGTTGTCCAGCTTCCAGCTGCACACGACGTTCAGCCTGCAGGCCGATGCGGCCACGGTTCTGAATCTGTCGCAGGATCACCTGGACTGGCATGGCGACATGGCCTCCTATGCGAGCGACAAGGCACGCATCTTCGGCGACCAGACCGTGCGCATCCTGAACCGCGACGATGCGTTGGTTATGCACATGGCCGATCCGCTGGCCGCGACGATCACCTTCGGCACGGGCGAGCCGCTTGACGTGGACAGCTTTGGCCTGGTCAATGAACGGGGCATCTTCTGGCTGGCGCAAGCCGTGCCCAGCGAAGAAGTCATCGAGAAAAAACGCAGGAAGAACGATCCGGCGCCGGAACCGGTGCCGACGATGGCGAAGAAACTGATGCCGGCCGATGCGCTGAAAATCCGTGGCCAGCACAATGCCTCGAATGCGCTGGCGGCGCTGGCCCTGTGCCGCGCCATCGGCCTGCCATTCGCGCCGCTGCTGCATGGCTTGCGCGAGTATCAGGGCGAGCCGCACCGGGTGGAACTGATCACGGCCGTGGGTGAAGTCGAATACTACGACGACAGCAAGGGCACCAACGTGGGCGCGACCGTGGCTGCGTTGTTTGGCCTGGGCAAGGCGTTTGGCGGTGCGCAGCAGCGCCTGGTGCTGATCGCCGGCGGTGACGGCAAGGGGCAGGACTTCTCGCCGCTGGCCGAACCGGTGTCGCGCTACGTGCGTGCCGTGGTGCTGATCGGCCGCGATGCGCCGGCGCTGCGCGCTGCTCTGGCGCCGGCTGGCGTGGACATCATCGACTGCGCCACCTTGCCGGAAGCGGTCAAGCGCGCCAGCAGCCTGGCGCTGGCCGGCGATGCCGTGCTGCTGTCGCCCGCCTGCGCCAGCCTGGACATGTTCAAGAACTATGCGCACCGCGCGCAGGTATTTGTCGACGCCGTGCGCGACATCGCGCTGGAAAACGGACAGGATATCTGATGGCCTTCCAACTGCCCTTCAGCTTTGGTTCCGGCTCGGCTGCCAAGCCGCTGGATAGCCGCGCGCGGCAATCGAAGATGATGGACTATGACAAGCCGCTGGTGTGGGTTGTCCTGCTGCTCATGTTGCTGGGCATGGTGATGGTGTATTCGGCGTCGATCTCGCTGTCGGACGCGCGCAAGTTCGCCGCCTACACCAACAATTATTTTGTCGTGCGTCAGGCCTTGTTCATCGGTATATCGATCATCGTCGCCGCGCTGGTGTTCCGCATCCGCGTCGCTACCTGGCAAAAAATGGCGCCGTGGCTGTTCATCGGCACCCTGGTGCTGCTGGTGATGGTGTTGATACCGGGCCTGGGCGTGTCGGTCAACGGTGGCCGCCGCTGGCTGAACCTGCCGGGCCTGCGGCCGCAGCCGTCCGAGCTGATGAAGGTGGTGATGGTGCTGTACGCTGCCGATTACACCGTGCGCAAGCAGGAATACATGCACAAGCTGACCAAGGGCTTCATGCCGATGGCGCTGGCGGTCAGCTTCGTTGGCCTGCTGCTGCTGATGGAGCCCGATCTGGGCGCTTTCGGCGTGATCGTCTGCATCGCCATGGGCATCCTGTTCCTGGGCGGCGTCAACGCCATCTGGTTCGGCGGCATCGGCGCCATGCTGACGGCGATCTTCGTCACCATCATCGCCTTGTCGAAATTCCGCCGCGAGCGGTTTTTTGCGTATCTCGATCCTTGGCAGGAAGATAATGCGCTGAACAAGGCTTACCAGTTGACGCACTCGCTGATCGCCTTCGGGCGCGGCGAACTGTTTGGCGTGGGCCTGGGCGGCAGCGTGGAAAAGCTGCACTACCTGCCCGAAGCACATACGGACTTCTTGCTGGCCGTGATCGGCGAGGAACTGGGCCTGGTGGGCGTGCTGATCGTGATCGGCATGTTCTACTGGATTATCAAGCGCGCCTTCGACATCGGCCGCCAGGCGATCGCCATCGACCAGACCTTCGCGGGCCTGACGGCGAAAGGCATCGCCATCTGGATCGGCGTGCAGACCTTCATCAACATGGGCGTGAACCTGGGCCTGCTGCCGACCAAGGGCCTGACTTTGCCTCTGATGAGTTATGGCGGCACGGGCGTACTGATTAACTGTATCGGCCTGGCGATTTTGCTGCGCATCGATTACGAAAACCGGATCCTGATGCGCGGAGGCCGGCTATGAATAACGTGACGAACTTGAAAACGACGAAAAGACTGATGATCATGGCGGCCGGCACCGGCGGCCATATTTTTCCTGGCCTGGCGATTGCGCAGACCATGCGCGCGCGCGGCTGGGAAGTGAGCTGGCTGGGCACGACCCATGGCATGGAGCAGGAACTGGTGCCGAAGAGCGGCATTCCCATGGACGCCATTGCATTTTCCGGCATGCGCGGCAAGGGCCTGGCGCATACGCTCAAAGGCGGCTTCAGGATGCTGGCGAGCTTTTTTGCCATCCGCCGTTTCATCGCCAGCCGCAAGCCGGACGTGGTGATGGGCATGGGTGGCTACGTGACCGTGCCGGGCGGCCTGATGGCGCGCCTGAAGGGCGTGCCGCTGGTGCTGGTCAATGCGGATGCGGCGCTGCTGCTGTCGAACAAGACGCTGGTGCCGCTGGCACAAAAGGTGTGCTTCGGCTTTCCCGCCGATTTCGGCAGCGCCGCCGGCAAGGCCGTCGTCACGGGCAATCCCGTGCGCGCCGAGATCCTCGCCATGGCGCCGCCGGCGTCACGCTTTGCGGGCCGCAGCGGGCCGCTGCGCATCCTGGTGGTGGGCGGCAGCCTGGGTGCGAAAGCGCTGAACGACAATCTGCCGGCCGCGCTGGCCCTGATGCCGCAGGGCGAACGTCCGCTGGTGACGCACCAGTCGGGCAAGAAGAATATCGACGCCCTGCATGCCGCGTATGCGCAGGCGGGCGTGCAGGCCAATGTGGTCGACTTCATCGACGACATGGCCAGGGCGTATACCGAGGCCGACCTGGTGATTTGCCGCGCTGGCGCCATCACCCTGTCGGAATTGACGGCGGCCGGCGTGGCCAGCGTGCTCGTGCCGCTGGTGGCGTCGACCACGAGCCACCAGCGCGACAACGCGCAATGGATGGCCAAACAAGGCGCGGCGATTCATCTGCCGCAGACGGAAATGAGTGCGACGTCGCTGAGCACCCTGCTGGCGTCCTTGACGCGCGATACCTGCCAGCAGATGGCGCAGGCGGCACTGGCAGCAGGCAAGCGCGACGCCAATGAGGCGATCGCACACGTATTGGAAAAACTGGCATGAGGTTAGCTCTGTGAAGCATAAAGTAAACAATATCCACTTTGTCGGCATCGGCGGCAGCGGCATGAGCGGCATCGCCGAAGTGCTGGTCAACCTGGGCTACAAGGTGTCGGGCTCGGACCTGGGCAGCAATGCGGCGACGCAGCGCCTGGCGAGCCTGGGCGCGACGGTCATGCTCGGCCACGCGGCCGAGAATATCGGCGACGCCGATGCGGTCGTGACCTCGGGCGCCGTCCCGCAAGACAATCCGGAAGTGGTGGCAGCGCGTGCGCGCAAGATCCCGCTGGTGCCGCGCGCCGTGATGCTCGGTGAATTGATGCGTCTGAAACGCGGCATCGCCATCGCCGGCACGCACGGCAAGACGACGACGACCAGCCTGGTCGCGTCGGTGCTTGCGCAGGGCGGCCTCGATCCTACCTTTGTGATCGGTGGACGCCTGACCAGCGCCGGCGCGAACGCCAAGCTCGGTTCGGGCGACTACCTGGTGGCCGAAGCCGATGAGTCGGACGCCTCGTTCCTGAACCTGACGCCGATGATCGAAGTGATCACGAATATCGACGCCGATCACATGGACACCTACGAGCACGATTTCGAAAAGCTCAAGCAGGCGTTCGTGCAGTTCACGCACCGTCTGCCTTTCTATGGCCGCGCCATGCTGTGCATCGACGATCCGCACGTACGCGCCATCATCCCGTTCGTGACCAAGCCGGTCACCACCTATGGCTTCGCGCAGGACGCCGAAGTGCGCGCCGTCAACGCGCGCGCCGTGGGCCTGGAAATGCATTTCACGGTGCTGCAGGAAGGCTATCCTGATCTTGACGTGGTGCTGAACCAGCCTGGCATGCACAATGTGCAAAATGCCTGCTCGGCGATCGCCATCGCGCGCGAAATCGGCATCGCCGACAGCGCCACCCAGCAAGGCCTGGCCGAGTTTTCCGGCGTGGGCCGCCGCTTCACGCGCTATGGCGACGTGGCGCTGCCGAACGGCGGCACCTTTGCGCTGGTTGACGATTTCGGCCACCATCCGGTGGAAACGGAAGTGACCCTGGCCGCTGCGCGCGCCGCCTATCCTGGCCGTCGCCTGGTGCTGGCTTTCCAGCCGCACCGCTACAGCCGCACGCGCGACCTGTTCGAGGATTTCGTCAAGGTGCTCGGTGCACCCGACGTGCTGCTGCTGTCCGAAGTGTATGCGGCAGGCGAAGCGCCTATCGTCGCCGCCGACGGCCGCGCATTGGCGCATGCGCTGCGCGCGCGCGGCAAGATCGAACCGATTTTCGTCGAGTCCATGACGGACATGGCCGACACCATCATGAGCGTGGCGCGCGACGGCGACATCGTGCTGACCATGGGCGCCGGCTCGATCAGCGGCATCCCGCAACAACTGACAACGTATCAATCTCACACTGTAAAGGCCTGACGTGAACCAAGCTTCAGCTATCGACGTTAAACAATTGGGCAAGGTCGGCGTCCTGTTCGGCGGCAGCTCGGCCGAGCGCGAAGTGTCGCTGATGTCCGGCGCGGGCGTGCTGGCCGCCTTGACAAGCCGTGGCGTGGACGCGCACGCGTTCGACACGGGCGAACGCAGCCTGGCCGAACTGGCCGCTGAGCAATTTGACCGCGTCTTCATCGCGCTGCATGGCCGCTTCGGCGAAGACGGCAGTCTGCAGGGCGCGCTGGAACAGCTGGGCATCCCTTACACGGGTAGCGGCGTGATGGCGTGCGCGGTGGGCATGGACAAGGTCTATACCAAGATGATCTGGCTGATGCACCAGTTGCCGACGCCGAAGTATGCGGTGCTGGACGACAGCTCCGACCTGGCCAAGGTGGCCGCGGAACTGGGCTTGCCGCTGATCGTCAAGCCGCCGCATGAGGGTTCGAGCATCGGCATCACGACGGTCAACGAGGCCTCGGCCTTCCAGGCCGCCTACGACATCGCCGCCGGTCTCGACGATTCGGTACTGGCCGAGGAATTCATCAAGGGCCGCGAATTCACCGTCGCGATCCTGGGCCAGGGCGCCACGGCGCGCGCGCTGCCGCCGATCGAGATCGTCGCGCCGCAAGGCAATTACGACTATCAGAACAAATACTTCACGGACGACACGCAGTATTTTTGTCCGCCGCAGCTGGATCAGGCGATCGTGTCGGAAATGGAGCGCATCGCCGTGGCAGCCTACCGTGCCCTCGGCTGCGAAGGCTGGGGACGGGTCGACGTGCTGATGCGCGCGGCCGACAGCAAGCTGTTTCTGCTGGAAGTCAATACCTCGCCCGGCATGACGGGCCACTCGCTCGTGCCGATGGCAGCGCGCGCGGAAGGTACCAGCTATGAAGACCTGTGCCTGGAAATCGTTTCCGGCGCGCGACTGAAAATGCACAAGGGACAGCACTGATATGTGGCATGACGCTAAAAGCCTCAATACGACTGCCAACGGCTTGCTGGCCGCGGTTCTGGTCGTGTGCGTGGCCGCCGGCGTCTGGTGGGTGTCGCAGCGTCCCATGTTCGACCTGCGCACGATCAAGGTGGAAAGCGCGGACGACAAGGGCCTGCGTCACGTGAATTACCTGACCCTGCGCAGCGGCACGCTGGGCCGCATCAAGGGCAATTTCTTCACGACCAACCTGGAAAGCGTGCGCGGCGTGTTCGAATCGGTGCCCTGGGTGCGCCGTGCCAGCGTGCGGCGCGAGTGGCCGAACCAGCTGATCGTGGCGCTGGAAGAACACGAAGCGCTGGGTACCTGGGGCGAGGACGGGCGTTTGCTGTCGGTCAAGGGCGACGTGTTTACAGCCAACGTGGCCGAAGCGGAAGACGACCATGAGTTGCCTGCGTTTGCCGGTCCCGATGGCAGCGAGAAGGAAGTGCTGGCCACCTATGTGCAGCTGGCAAAGTGGTTTGCGCCGCTGAAGATGGTGCCGGAAACCCTGTCGCTGTCGAGCCGCTATGCATGGACCGTGAAACTGGATAACGGCATGAGCGTGGCGCTGGGACGCGAGCAGAATCATACGACCCTGAAGGCACGGGTCGACCGGCTGGTGGGCATCTACCCGCAGCTGGCGAGCCGGCTGGAAAATATCGACACGATCGATATGCGCTACCAGAATGGCCTGGCGCTCAGTTCCGCCGGCCTGGTGATACCGGCCGAAGGCAAGGATGGCAGGCCGGCGCCAGCGATCAGGAAGAAAAATGGCAGTCCGATTAAAAAACCGGCTTAACCGAATCATCAATTTAACAATAGCCCAAAAAACTAGGCGACAGAAATGACAAAAGACGCGAAAAACCTGATCGTCGGCCTCGACATCGGCACCTCGAAAGTGGTGGCGGTGGTAGCCGAAGTGATGTCCGACGGACGCCACGAAGTGATCGGGCTGGGCCAGCACGAATCGAAGGGCCTGAAAAAGGGCGTGGTGGTCAATATCGAGGCCACGGTGGAATCCATCCAGCGCGCGCTGGAAGAGGCCGAGCTGATGGCTGACTGCAAGATCCGCAATGTGTATGCGGGCATTGCGGGCAGCCATATCCGCAGCTTCAATTCCAGCGGCATGGTAGCCATCAAGGACAAGGAAGTGACGGCCACCGACGTGGCGCGCGTCATCGAGACGGCAAAAGCGGTTAACATTCCCACCGATCAGCAATTGCTGCACACGGTGCCGCAAGAGTTCATCGTCGACAGCCAGGAAGATGTGCGCGAGCCTATCGGCATGAGCGGCATCCGCCTGGAAGTGAAGGTGCATATCGTCACCGGCGCCGTGTCGGCGGTGCAGAACATCGTCAAGTGCGTGCGCCGCTGCGGCCTGGAAGTGTCGGACCTGATCCTGCAGCCGATGGCTTCGGCCGATGCGGTGCTCACGCCCGACGAGAAGGAACTGGGCGTGGTGCTGATCGACATCGGCGGCGGCACGACCGATGTGGCGGTATTCTCCGATGGCGCGATCCGCCATACGGCAGTCATTCCCATCGCCGGCGACCAGATCACCAACGACATCGCCATGGCCTTGCGTACCCCGACCGCGGAAGCGGAAGAAATCAAGATCCGCTATGGCGTGGCCAAGCAGGTCCTGGCCGACCCTGGCGAATCGCTGGAAGTACCCGGTCTGGGCGACCGCGGCCCGCGCAACCTGTCGCGCCAGGCGCTGGCGGCGGTGATCGAGCCGCGCGTCGAGGAGCTGTTCGCGATGGTGCACCAGGTGGTGCGCGAATCCGGTTACGAAGGCGTGCTGTCGTCGGGCATCGTGCTCACGGGCGGCACGTC
Source organism: Janthinobacterium sp. PSRC1-1 (assembly GCF_049897525.1). Lineage (NCBI taxonomy): Bacteria > Pseudomonadati > Pseudomonadota > Betaproteobacteria > Burkholderiales > Oxalobacteraceae > Janthinobacterium > Janthinobacterium sp. PSRC1-1. The sequence continues at coordinate 38,452 of NZ_JAFCWK010000008.1, read as the reverse complement.
CATCATGCCCGGCATGGTGGAAATGGCGGAAGATATTTTCCTGAAACCGGCGCGCCTGGGCACGCCCGAGTATCGGGGCCAGCTGGCCGACGTGGTGCGCAGTCCGCGCTACGCCACGGTATTGGGCCTGCTGCTGGAAGCGAAGAAGCAATACTTGCGCGGCCACATTGTGACGCGTCAGGACGGCTCGGTGAAAGCCGTCTGGCAGCGCATGAAAGAATGGTTTTTAGGCAATTTTTAAGGGCGTGATTTTCGCCCGGCAGCACAGGTTTTTTGGCAGCATCGCAGGTACACACACATAACTTTATTTTATATTTAACCGCAGTTTTCAATCTCCAGTTCTCCTACCAATATGAGGCCTGGCGCTTGGAAACCGCATCTGATAGGAGCACATCATGGAGTTCGATATGGTCGATAACACAGCTTTAGGTACCGTCATCAAGGTCGTCGGCGTCGGCGGTGCGGGTGGCAATGCAGTCCAACACATGATCAACAAAGGCATGTCGGGTGTGGAGTTCATTGCCGCCAACACCGACGCACAGGCCCTGTCGACATCGAAGGCGCACAACATCATCCAGATCGGCGATACCGGCCTGGGCGCCGGCATGAAGCCTGCCGTCGGCCGCCAGCTGGCCGAGGAATCGCGCGCACGCATCGCCGACGCGCTGCGCGGCGCGCACATGGTCTTCATCGCTGCCGGCATGGGCGGCGGCACGGGCACGGGCGCTGCACCTATCGTGGCCGAAGTGGCCAAGGAGCTGGGCGCGCTGACGGTCGCCGTGGTATCGAAGCCCTTCTCGTACGAAGGCCAGAAGTGCATGGACATCGCCGACGAAGGCCTGGAGCAGCTCTCCTTGCACGTCGATTCGCTGATCATCATCCTCAATGAAAAACTGGAAGAGATCTACGAAGACGAAAGCATGCTGGAATGGATGCAGCACGCCGATGATGTGCTCAACAACGCGGTGGCCGGCATTGCCGAGATCATCAACGTGCCGGGCCACATCAACGTCGACTTCAACGACGTGAAAACCATCATGGGCGAGCAGGGCAAGGCCATGATGGGCACGGCGACCGCTTCCGGCGTCGACCGCGCGCGCATCGCCGCCGAACAGGCTGTCGCTTCGCCGCTGCTCGATGGCATTGATCTCTCTGGCGCGCGCGGCGTGCTGGTCAACGTCACGGCCAGCCGTGGCCTGAAAGGTAAAGAGATCAAGGAAGTCATGGCTGCCGTGCGCGCGTTTGCCGCGCCGGACGCGTCGATCGCGCAAGGTATCGCCTACGACGACGCCATGGGCGACGACATCCGCGTCACCGTGGTGGCCACGGGTCTGGGCCGCGCCAAGAAAAACATCCAGCTGGTACCGCAGCAAGTGCTGCGCACCGGCACCCACAACAGCCCGTTGACCCCGTCGGCTGCCATGGGTAGCGCGCAAGCGGCGACGACGACGGTAGGCGTGGCCACGCCGGCAGCCGGTTTCGACGGCATGAAGGCGCCGGCGGTATGGCGTCGCGAATCGGCTTCCGAGCAGGTGCGCGCGATGGAAAAGAATGGCATGGAAACCTACGATATCCCGGCCTTCCTGCGCAAACAGGCTGATTAAGGTGATCTGATGTCAGCAAACACGACGGCGGCCTGAGGGTCGCCGTTTTTTTGCCGTTTTTTGACTTTTGCCTTTGCCTTTGCGGCCACTTTCTGCACAAATACGGCAAGTCAGGCATACTATTGCGCAGTGTCGGCATCATGCCGGCAGCATCCTCAACCGACAGTACACAAGGAGTCAACATGACCATCAAGATCGGCGACACCCTGCCAGAAGGCACCCTGGCTGAATTCATCGAAAGCGAAACCGAAGGTTGCGCACTGGGCCCGAACACGTTCAACGTGCAAGACCTGGTCAAGGGCAAGAAGATCGCCATCTTCGGCCTGCCAGGCGCCTACACCCCGACCTGCTCCGCACAGCACGTGCCAGGCTACGTGCAGCACGCTGCCGACCTGAAAGCCAAAGGCGTCGATGAAATCTGGTGCATCTCCGTCAACGACGCGTTCGTGATGGGCGCCTGGGGCCGCGACCAGAAAGCCACCGGCGTGGTACGCATGATGGCTGACGGCAATGCCGCCTACAGCAAGGCCCTGGGCCTGGACGCCGATTTTTCCAAGCACGGCATGGGCACGCGCTCGCAGCGCTACTCGATGCTGGTCGACAATGGCGTCGTGACGCAATTGAACGTCGAGCAGGGCGGCAAGTTTGAAGTGTCGAATGCGGAAACCTTGCTGGGCCAGCTGGCCTAAGCAGAGTGTCGCTTGGGTGGACCTGTGCAGGTCGGCGTAGGTCGGCTTAGCGCAGCGTAAGCCGACGAGCTGCGTTCGCACCGCGTTTGCTTCAGCATTGTTGGATTACGCGCTGCGCGCTAATCCAACCTACGCAATAAAAAACGGCGCCATCGGCGCCGTTTTTTTATTGCACCTGCGGTTTGGTCGCCTCGAACATGGCCGCATCGATGCTGAACGAATAATCGTCCTGCAGCGCAAAATATCGGCGCGCTTCCTCGGGCGCGCCATCGAACAGGTTACGGATGGCCGCCACGCGCTCGTTCGGCGTGCGCATGCGCGCCACCCACTCGTCGAACTGCATCGTCAGCTTCCACACGCTGCGCAAGCTGTGCGTGAAGCCCGCGTTGTCGAACTTGGCGCCCCATTCGCAGCTGCGGTAGTCGCGCACGTGCGACGCGTCGCGCAGCATTTCCACCGCTTGCAGAGTGCTGTCGTACAGGGCCGTTTTCGGTGCGACGATGTCGACCACCAATAAAGTGCCATTGGGGCGAAGCACGCGCCAGGCTTCCGCCAGCGCGCCCGCCACGTCGTTCCAGTGGTGCGCGGAAAAGCGCGTGACGACCATGTCGAAGCTGGCGTCGGCAAACGGCAGGCGGGCCACATCGCCCTGTTGCGTGCGGATGTTGTGCAAGCCGCGCTGCACCCTGGCGCAGTCGACCACGTCGAGCATGGGCTGCGCCAGGTCGTAGGCGACGACCGATTGCGCCACGGGAGCGACGGCGAAGCTGGCGTGGCCGGCGCCGCAGCCCAGGTCCAGTACATGAGGTTTTCCTTGCTTGCCATGGCGGCGCGCGCATTCCTGCATCAGCACCAGGTCGGCGCCTTGCGCGTGTACCGCGCTGCTCAGGTAGGCATTCGCCGTCTTGCCAAACTGTTCGGTAACGACATCGTGCTGCTGCATGGTTTTCTCCTGTGGATGGGTGAGTTCCTGCAGAATAGGGATAAAATTATCCTGTAACAAGACCATAACTTATACTGGTATATCTACTACCATGCAGGCATCTGATGTCGAACAAGCTCGCTGAATTCATCCGCGTCCGGCGCGAAGCCGTCACTCCCGCCATGGCCGGCCTGCCTGGAGGTGGGCGCCGCCGCACGCCGGGCTTGCGGCGCGAAGAGCTGGCGCAGCTGTGCGATGTCAGCCCCACCTGGCTGACGTGGCTGGAGCAGGGGCGGCCCGTGTCGGCGTCGGCCAAGATGCTGGCCCGCCTGGCGCAGGTGCTGCAGCTGAGCGCGGCCGAGCGCGCCTATCTGTTCGAGGTGGCCGACAAGCATGACCCCAGCCACGGCACCGGCGAGGGCGGAGGGCCGGCCGCCGCCGAGCTGTCCGCCATCGTCGCCGCCATCGACGCGCCCGCGTACATCCTGGACCGCGCATGGAATGCCGTGGCGTGGAACGGGGCGGCGTCCGCCTTGTTCACGGGCTGGCTGCATGACGACGGGGACACACCGAACCAGCTGCGCTTCATGTTCCTCGATGCGGGGGCGCGCGCGCTGGTCGTCGGCTGGCCCGAACGGGCGCAGCGGCTGGTGGCGGAATTTCGCGCCGATATTGGCCGCCAGGCGGACCAGGCGCCGCTGGCCGGCCTGATCGCGGAACTGACGCAGGCCAGCGTGGAGTTCCGTCAGTGGTGGGGCGCGCAGCAGGTGCAGGGTCGCGATGGGGGATTGCGCCGCTTCCAGCATGCGCAGCAGGGGCTGCTGGAGTTCAATCAGGTGACCTTGCACCTGGCGCGCCAGCACGAGCTGAAGCTGGTGATGCTGTTGCCAGTGTCATAAGGTAAACGGCTGCGCTTGCTATAATCGGGCCGACGGTGTGGCCTTGCCAACCGGTCCTGGCTCCTGCCGTCGCCATGATGACGGTCCCGTTCTTTTGCCCGGAGTCTGTCCTGTTACCCCGCAACCCCAACCTGCGCAGCATCTATGTGATGCTGATCGCTGTCGCCATGTTTTCCCTGATGGACACGGCCATGAAGCTGCTGTCCGCCCATTATCCCGCCATGCAGGTGACGGCCTTGCGCGCGCTGTCGTCCTTGCCGCTCGTGTGCCTGTACCTGCTGTACCGCGGCGCTTTCAAGAACGTGCTGAAGGTGCGCTGGCCGCTGCACTTGCTGCGCGGAGCGCTGGGCGTGGCCATGATTACGCTGTTCGCCTACGGCTTGAAGCGCATGTCGCTGGCCGAGGCGTATGCGCTGTTCTTCGTCGCGCCCTTGCTGATCACGGTCCTGTCGGTTTTTATTTTGAAGGAAAAAGTCGATGTCGCGCGCTGGTGCGCCATCGCCGTGGGGCTGCTGGGTGTGCTGGTGGCGCTGCGCCCGGACGGCTCGGGATTCTTTTCGCTGGCCGGCCTTGCCGTGCTGGGTTCGGCCGCCTGCTACGCCATTTCGGCCGTCACGGGACGCATCCTGAGCCGTACGGACGCCAGCGAAAGCATGGTCTTCTGGCTGATGGTGATGATGGCCATCGGCGGCGTGGCGCTGTCGGCGCACGAGTGGGTGGGCATCCGCCGCGAAGACTGGTGGCTGCTGGCGGGCCTGTCCGTCAGCGGCTTCCTGGGGCAGCTAGCCATCACGGAGGCATTTCGCTTTGGCAAGGCGTCCAGCGTGGCGCCGTTCGAATACTCGGCCCTGGCCTGGGGCATGGCCCTGGACTGGCTGCTGTGGCGCGCCTTGCCCGACAAATACACCCTGATCGGCGCGGCCATTATCATCGGCAGCGGGATTTATCTGGTGCGCCGCGAAGCCGTGCACGCCGAGAGCGAGCATCCTTAATCAATGGTTGTGGTATTTCTGGCGTCAGCCATGCCGCACCGCAACGAAAATCCGGCAAATAGATATAATCGACAGATGTTAAAACAACGCACTATCAAACAACAGGTCCGCACCATCGGTGTCGGTTTGCACTCTGGCACCAAGGTCGAGCTGACCTTGCGTCCTGCCGCGATCGACACGGGCATCGTGTTTCGCCGCATCGACCTCGATCCCATCGTCGAGTTTCCCGCCAGCGCCATGGCCGTGGGCGATACGCGCATGGCTTCCGTGCTGATCAAGGATGGCGCCAGGGTGTCTACCGTGGAACATCTGATGTCGGCGGCGGCCGGCCTGGGTGTCGATAATATGGTTATCGACGTGAATGCGGAAGAAATTCCCATCATGGATGGTTCCGCCTCGTCCTTCGTCTACCTGCTGCAGCAGGCCGGCGTGGAAGAGCAGCAGGCGGCGAAGAAATTCATCAAGGTCATCAAGCCGGTGGAAGTGCGTCACGGCAAGGGCGACGCGGAGAAATGGGCGCGCCTGTCGCCGTACGATGGCTTCAAGCTCGACTTCTTCATCGAATTCAATCATCCGGCCGTCGATGGCACGATGCAGCGCGCCTCGGTCGACTTCGGCGACGTGTCGTATGTGCACGACGTGGCGCGCGCGCGCACCTTTGGTTTCATGCAGGACGTGGAAAGCTTGCGCGGCATGGGCCTGGCGCGTGGCGGTTCGCTGGAAAACGCCATCGTCATGGATGAATACCGCATCCTCAACGCCGATGGCTTGCGCTATGAAGACGAGTTCGTGCGCCACAAGATCCTCGACGCCATCGGCGACCTGTATCTGGTGGGCCACCCCTTGCTGGCGTATTACACGGCGCACAAGTCGGGCCACGCACTGAACAACCAGTTGCTGCTGGCGCTGCTGGAACAGCCGGACGCGTATGAAATCGTCTCGTTCGCCACCAACGAGGAAGCGCCGCAGTCATATCTCCGTCAAATGGAGCGCGAGTGGTCGTTGACGTAGGTCGGATTAGGCCGCAGGCCGTAATCCGACAACCCCGCAGGCGCCAACAATGTTGTCGGATTACGGCCCGAAGGGCCTAATCCGACCTACGTGCTGCCGCCTGGCGTTGCTAATCTTTAGGTTCGCGGTGGTGGCGCAGCATATTGCGCAGCGCCGCGATCAACTGTTCATTCTGCTTCGACGCGGGCAAGGCCGTGCTCAGCTCTTCCAGGGCCGTCATGGCTTTTTCCGGCAAGACCAGTGCCCGCGTATGCACGATGGGCGCGATGCTCCTGATGACCTGCACTTTCAGCTTGATGCCTGAAATCTGCCAGCCCTTTCTTTCCAGTTCCCCTTGCAGTTTCGGTAATTGCTGTTTGAGCTTGGCCGCCAGCGCCGCGTTCGGCGTGGCCAGCACCAGCTGGCCACCCTCGAATTGCAGGATGTCGCAATGCTCGAACATCGCCGGCAAGGCCCTGGCGCAATCTTTTTGCAGGGCGGCCAGGCGCGTGACGGTGGGCATCAGGGAAGCCATCGTGGCGTTGCCGCGCAGAAAATCGGTTGCGCCCGTGACGGCCGGGCCTGAACGGGCAAAGCCGTAGCCGCGGCGCGGTGCCGGAGAATAAGTGGGAGTTCGCATGGCCGAAACATAGCACACTCGCCCGCGCATGACGAGTGCGGCGGCGGGTGTGGCGCAGGCTGGCCGGTCGTATTGCCTTACAGTATGGAAAATGTCCGCAATTTCTGCCATTTGTTTGTCATTAAGCTATTGTTATATGGTGCATTAGCCCAACCTTGGCGGGAACGCATGATAAAATCATCGTCTTTTGCCATAGTCGAACTCCGTGCGGTCACGCGATTGTTACCTCGTTGTCACCTACCGAGCTTTTTTTAACGGCGTTTTTTCAAGAATTCAAGCATGTCATTACTGACCCAGATTTTCGGTAGCCGCAACCAGCGGCTGCTCAAGCAATACCAAAAAACGGTACGCGAGATCAATGCGCTCGAGCCGGCCATCGAAAAGCTGTCGGATGCCGAGCTGCAAGCGAAGACGCCTGCCTTCAAGGAACGCATCGCCGCTGGCGAATCGCTCGATGCCTTGTTGCCGGAAGCCTTTGCCGTCTGCCGTGAGGCCAGCAAGCGCGTCCTGCGCATGCGCCACTTCGATGTGCAGATGATCGGCGGCATGGTCTTGCATTTTGGCAAGATCGCGGAGATGGGCACGGGCGAGGGCAAGACCCTGATGGCCACCTTGCCAGCCTACCTGAATGCCTTGTCGGGCAAGGGCGTGCACATCGTCACCGTCAATGATTACCTGGCGCAGCGCGATGCCGAGACCATGGGCCGCCTGTATGCGTGGCTGGGCCTGTCGACGGGCGTGAACATGTCGCAGATGGAGCACAGCGCCAAGCAGCAGGCGTACAACTCCGACATCACGTATGGCACGAATAACGAATTCGGTTTCGACTTCTTGCGCGACAACATGGTCTACGAAGCGCGCGAGCGCGTGCAGCGCAGCCTGAACTTCGGCATCGTCGATGAGGTCGACTCGATCCTGATCGATGAAGCGCGTACGCCGTTGATCATTTCGGGCCAGGCCGAGAACCACACGGACCTGTATTACAAGATCAATGAAGTGCCTGCGCTGCTGACCTTGCAGATCGGCGAAGAAACGCCGGACGGCAAGGGCAAGGTTGACGTGCCGGGCGACTATACCAAGGATGAAAAGGCGCACCAGGTGCTGCTGACGGAAGCGGGCCACGAAAAGGCCGAGCGCATCCTGATGGAAATGGGCCTGCTGCCGGAAGGCGCGTCGCTGTACGATTCGGCCAACATCAGCCTCGTGCATCACCTGTATGCGGCCCTGCGCGCGCACGCGCTGTACTTCAAGGATCAGCACTACGTGGTGCAGAACAGTGAAGTCGTCATCGTCGATGAATTCACGGGCCGTCTGATGACGGGCCGCCGCTGGTCCGATGGCTTGCACCAGGCCGTCGAAGCGAAAGAAGGCGTCAAGATCCAGAACGAGAACCAGACCCTGGCCTCGATCACCTTCCAGAACTACTTCCGCATGTACGCCAAGCTGGCCGGCATGACCGGTACGGCCGATACCGAAGCGTACGAATTCCAGGAAATCTACGGCCTGGAAACGGTCGTGATCCCGCAAAATCGTCCGTTGCAGCGCAAGGACCGCCAGGATCAGGTCTACAAATCGTCGGCGGAAAAATACAACGCGATGTTGAACGACATCCGCGACTGCTACGAGCGCGGCCAGCCCGTGCTGGTCGGTACGACCTCGATCGAGAACTCGGAACTGCTGTCGGGCATCCTGACCAAGGCCGGTTTGCCGCACAACGTGCTGAACGCGAAGCAGCATGCCCGCGAAGCCGAAATCATCGCCCAGGCAGGCCGTCCGAAAGCCATCACCATCGCCACCAACATGGCCGGTCGCGGTACGGACATCGTGTTGGGCGGCAACGTCGAGAACCAGATCAAGTTCATCGAAGCCAATCCTGAACTGAGCGATGCCGACAAGGCCGCCCAGTCGCAGAAGCTGCGCGATGAATGGCAATCCTTGCACGACCACGTGGTCAATGCGGGCGGTTTGCATATCATCGGCACCGAACGCCACGAATCGCGTCGCGTCGACAATCAGCTGCGTGGTCGTGCCGGTCGCCAGGGCGATCCGGGTTCGTCGCGCTTCTACCTGTCGCTCGACGATGCGCTGCTGCGCATCTTCGCCGGTGACCGCGTGCGCGCCGTGATGGATCGTCTGAAAATGCCGGAAGGCGAACCGATCGAGGCAGGCATCGTTTCGCGTTCGATCGAATCGGCCCAGCGCAAGGTCGAAGCGCGCAACTTCGACATCCGCAAGCAATTGCTGGAATACGATGACGTCGCCAACGACCAGCGTAAAGTCATCTACCAGCAGCGTAACGAACTGCTGGAAACGACCGACATTTCGGAAATGATCGGCTCGCTGCGCCATGGCGTGTTCACCGACCTGGTGCATGAGTACGTGCCGCATGAATCGGTGGAAGAGCAGTGGGATATCAAGGGCCTGGAAAATACCCTGTCCAGCGAATGGCAGCTCGACTTGCCGTTGCAGCAAATGCTGGAAGCCGATGCGACCCTGACGGACGAAGAGATCCTGGAAAAAGTGCTGGTCGCGGCCGATGCCGTGTACCAGTCGAAGATCGATATCGTCGGCAAGGAATCGTTTGGCGGCTTCGAGCGCAATGTCATGCTGCAAAGCGTCGACAGCCACTGGCGCGAACACCTGGCGGCGCTCGATCACCTGCGCCAGGGTATTCACCTGCGCGGTTATGCGCAGAAGAACCCGAAACAGGAATACAAGCGCGAAGCGTTTGAACTGTTTGGCCAGATGCTCGACATGATCAAGAACGACGTCACGAAACACGTGATGACGGTGCGTATCCAGTCGCGCGAAGAAGTTGATGCGGCCGAACAGGCGATGCAGCAGTCGCACGTGGAAAACGTGCACTACCAGCACGCCGAGTTCGACCCGAACGCGGCGCCGGAAGAACTGCTGGCGCCTGCGGCAGGCGGCAACACGGACAACGTCGATGACATGAGCGTGAGCATGGGCGTCAAAGTGGGCCGCAACGACCCATGCCCTTGCGGCAGCGGCAAGAAGTACAAGGCTTGCCACGGCAAGCTGGCGTAAAGCCGGTTTTATCGGCCTGAGAAGAACGGAGACTGCGGTCTCCGTTTTTTTTTGCCTGTTGCGCGCGCCAGGCGGCTCAGGGAAAGGCCCAGTATTGCGGCGCCTGCGACGGAATGCCTTTCAATCCGCCACGGTTCCTTGCCCGTTGCCCCGTCTTGATCATGGTGGCGATATCGGTCAGCAAGACGCGGTTGCTGGCGAAGTAATCGTGTCCCATGAAGTTCATGATGACGGTCGAGGCATCGACGAGTTCCATGCCGGGGATGCCGACGACGGGGCCGCGGATGTCGCCTATCCTGTCCCAGTCGGCAAAGGTATAGGAAGCGCGCATGGCCTTGTCGTTCGCGGAAGCGTACAGGGTGGTGGGAAGCTTGAGGCTGGCAAAACGGGGGGCGATCTGGTCGCGGAAGACATCGGCATTGATGTCCGGCGCCGCCAGCACCACCTGCTTGAACAGGGGCAGCAGTTCGGGGCGTTTTTCCAGCAGGTTGGCCAGGGCCACGGTCATCGGGCGGTTGCCCATGCTGTGGGCGATCAGGTAGATATCCGTGGCGGAAGAATGTTCCGCGAAGTCGGCCAGGAAGGCCTGCAGGTGCGCCTGCGTCCATTCGGCCGAATTCTGGTCGTATTCGTAGCCGGCCAGGGTGCCTTTCGACGGCCAGCTGTAGAACACGGGCAGGGCGCCGATATCGAGGTCGACCGCCATCTGCGCCGTGCGCCGGGCCGCGTCGTCAAACGTGTTGCTGTAGCCATGGATGTAGATGAAGGCGGCGTGCCGTTCCGGGGCAGCCTGTATCCTGGCCTTGACGGTGGCGAGAAAATCCGCGCGCGACAGGCGCGTGGCTCCCTTGATCAGCACATATTTTTGCGCATTATCGCTGGAAAGGATGGCGTACCAGGGCGGCAACGGCAGTTCGCCCGGCGCTCTTTTTTCAGGAATGCTCACCACGACGCTGCCATAGCTGAGGTGGGGCGCCGCGCGGTTGGGCTGCCAGCCATAATTGTGGCTGCTGGGCTGGTATTGCCTGTCGGTGGCGTAATACACGGTGACGTGCGTGGCGCCGGCTGGCGCAGTCTCGTTGCCGGACGCCAGCGTGCCGCCGCTGCCGGTGCTGCCGACCAGGTTGCCGAGGTTGCCCAGCAGGCCACCCGTGCCCGACCATGCACTGCTCCACGGACTGGGCGGCGATGGCCGCGTTACCCCGGCAGTCGGTGGGCTTTCAGCCGCAGGCGGCGCTTCAGATGCCAGTTCGGCAGAGTCGCCGTCCAGACGGTACGCCACACCATCTTGCACCGTACAGGCCGTCAACCATGCCAGCAGGCAAAACAGGCGTAACAGACGCAACAGGCATGACAGACCCGCATCGCTGTGCTGCATTCGGTTTGACTGAGCATGCGCCATGACACCCTCTCTGGCCGGTGCGATGGCATGACTCACCATCGTCCATGCCCATACCATAGCGCCCCCAAGTGACATGGTTCTGATAAATCGCAAGCCGCTTCGCTTCGGCACCGCCGCGACTATTCCCTTGCCGCATGTTCACCCTGGCCGCGAAGGCGCTACAATAGCGCTTCCCTTTTCCCTCGCAGAAGAAATCACCATGGCCGTCAATTCTCCCAAGCCCGTCGCCGCCGACTTGAAAGCCGTCGCCGGCATTGAAATCGGTGTTGCCGAAGCCGGCATCAAGAAACCCAACCGCAAGGATTTGCTGGTATTGAAACTGGCGCCGACGGCCACCGTGGCCGGCGTATTTACCTTGAACCGCTTCTGCGCCGCGCCCGTGCAAATTGCGAAAGCCAACCTGGCCGCCGTGACGGCCGGCGCCGCGCCGATCCGTGCGCTGCTGGTCAACACGGGCAACGCGAATGCGGGCACGGGCGAATCGGGCCTGGCCGACGCACAGGCCAGCTGCACCGCGCTGGCTGAGCTACTGGGCTGCACGCCGCAGCAAATTTTACCGTTTTCCACCGGCGTGATCCTCGAACCCTTGCCCGTGCAGCGCCTGGTGGCCGGCTTGCCGCAAGCCGTGGCCGCGCTCACTTCGGACAACTGGTTCTCGGCCGCCGAAGCCATCATGACCACCGACACGCAGCCGAAAGCCGGCTCGCGCAGCGTCACCATCGGTGGCCACGCGGTGACCCTGACGGGCATCAGCAAGGGCGCCGGCATGATCAAGCCGAACATGGCCACCATGCTCGGTTTCCTCGCGTTTGACGCCACCGTGGCGCAACCGGTGCTGGACCAGCTGGTGAAGCAGGCGGCCGATAAATCGTTCAACTGCATCACCATCGACGGCGACACCTCCACCAATGACTCGTTCATGCTGGTGGCCACGGGCGCCGGCAGCCTGGTCGTCGATTCGATCGACTCGCCGCACTATGCACAACTGGCCGCTGCCGTCACCGAACTGTCGACCTTCCTCGCGCAAGCCATCGTGCGCGACGGCGAAGGCGCGACGAAATTCATGACCGTGACCGTGGAAGACGGCCGCAACGTGGAAGAGTGCCGCAAGATCGCCTATTCCATCGCCCATTCTCCGCTGGTGAAAACGGCCTTCTTCGCCTCCGACCCGAACCTGGGCCGCATCCTGGCCGCCATCGGCTACGCGGGCGTGGACGACCTGGATGTGGGCCAGTTGAATTTGTACCTGGACGACGTGTGGGTGGCCAAGAATGGCGGCCGCAACCCGGACTACCAGGAACAGGATGGCCAGCGCGTGATGCAGCAAAGCGAAATCACCATCCGCGTGAAACTGGCGCGCGGCGACGCCACGGCGACCTTGTGGACGTGCGACCTGTCGCATGACTACGTGTCGATCAACGCCGACTACCGCTCATGACCGGTCTCGATCAATTCCTGCTGCGCGCGGAAAGCTTGCTGGCGCGCGTGGAAGCGATCCTGCCGCAGGCGACGCCCGCGCCGGACTGGACCAGCTTTGCCTTCCGCTGGCGCCGGCGCCAGGGCGCAGCAGCGTATTTGCAGGCCGTGGCCCACGTGTCGAACATCGCGTTGGACGACTTGCACAATATCGGCACGCAAAAAGCGCAAATTGAACAGAACACGCGTCAGTTCGTCAGCGGACGCCCGGCCAACAACGTGCTGCTGACGGGCGCGCGCGGCACGGGCAAGTCCTCGCTGATCAAGGCATGCCTGAACCAGTTCGCCGGCCAGGGCTTGCGCCTGATCGAAGTGGACAAGGCGGATCTTGCCGACCTGCCCGACATCGTCGACCTGGTGGCGGCGCGCCCCGAGCGCTTCATCATCTTTTGCGACGACCTGTCGTTCGAAGAGGGCGAAAACGGCTACAAGGCGCTGAAAGTGGCGCTCGATGGCAGCATCGCCGCGCAATCGGACAATGTGCTGATCTACGCCACCTCGAACCGCCGTCATCTGATGCCCGAACGCATGTCGGACAACAGCAGCTACAAGACGGACGACGATGGCGATTTGCATCCGGGCGAGACGGTGGAAGAAAAAATTTCGCTGTCCGAGCGCTTCGGCCTGTGGCTGTCGTTCTATCCATTCAAGCAGGATGACTACCTCGATATCGCGGCCCATTGGCTCGCTTCCTTCGGCTGCACGCCGGAGCAGATCGCGCAAGCGCGCGGCGACGCCCTGCGCTGGGCCTTGCAGCGCGGTTCGCGTTCGGGCCGTGTCGCCTGGCAATTCGCGCGCGATTATGCTGGGAAACTACCTGCGGGAAAGTTGCCGCAATGAGCGAAGTGAAAGTGAAACCGGTCGATGTGGCTGTCGGCATCCTGATGAAGCCGAATGGCGACGTGCTGCTGGGCCAGCGCCCGGCCGGCAAGCCGTATGACGGCTATTGGGAATTCCCGGGCGGCAAGGTCGAGCCGGGCGAAGCCATTTTTGATGCCTTGAAACGCGAGTTCGTCGAGGAACTGGGGCTGTATATCGACAGTGCCGAGGCCTGGTGCGGCGTCGAATATGTGTATCCGCACGCCCATGTGCGCCTGCATTTCTATATCAGCCGCGAATGGCGGGGCGAGCCGCAAAGCCTGGAAGGGCAGGCGTTCGCCTGGCAAGGCACGGTCGGTGTGGAACCCTTGCTGCCGGCCACCATTCCCCTGCTGGAATGGCTTGATGAGGTGCGCCGGGAATCCCTGGCGCCTGCTTAGTACACCTATCAAAACCTGCTGCGCGTCGGTATAGGCGGCCTGCGATGCTCACCGGCTCGGCGCCCCCGTACCTTCGTACGGTTGCGCTTCTTAGCCACCTCTGCCTTCCGCTCGCTACGGTTTTGTTAGGTGTTGTTAATCTCTATTTGTGCCAGCGGGCAGCTCCTTGCTGCGCGCTGGCGCAAGCTTTCCTGTGACTTTCCTTGTATCGGCGGCGCTTTGCGCTACAGTGCTTGCATCACGCACCGGGGAGTTTCGCATGCCGCTGACACTGACCTTTACCGATACCGATGAATTGCTGATCGCCGCGCTGCACAAGCGTGCCCGCGCGCATGGGCGCAGCATCGAAGAGGAGCACCGCGACATCCTGCGCAGCGCCTTGCGACCGCTGCCGAAGCGCCCGCTCGACGATATTTTGCGCAGCATGCCCGACGTGGGGCACGACGCGGATTTCCAGCGCGGCTCCTGACCCGCCATGCCGATGCCCGGCTATCTGCTCGATGCCGATGTGATCGTTGCGGCGCGCAAGGGTGGCGCTGCGCCGGCAGGCGTGCTCGCATTTTTCGAACGGATAGCGCCTGACGCGCGCTATGTGCCGGTGCAGGTGATCGCGCAGTTGTGTGCGGGCATACAGCGCAGCTGGCGGCGCGAAGCGGCGCTGGAAGCACTGGCGCTGGAAGGCTGGCTGGAAGCCGTGCTGGCGGAATATGCGCCGCGGCTGCTGGAATTTGACCTCGATTGCGCACTTGTGTGTGCGCGCCTGCATGGCCGCGGCCATGCGCACGGCGTCGATGGACAGATCGCGGCGATGGGCATCGCCTATGATTTGACGGTGGTCAGCGGCAGGCTCGACAGTTTCGTGACGCAGGGACTGCGCCTGGAAAATCCGTTTAATTGAGGCTTATTGCGGCTTGTTGTCTTCGTCCGCGAGCGGATCTTCGAACGGGTCGGCGGCGGGGATCGTGTATTTCTCTTCGGCCCAGGCGCCCAGGTCGATCTGCTTGCAGCGTTCCGAGCAGAAGGGGCGGAATTTGTTGGCTTCAGTCCATTCGACTTTGGCGGCACAGGTAGGGCAGTTAACGACGGTCATGATGGGGCAAATGAGTAACAGTTAAAAATTACAGAGCGTGAGCTCGAACGGAACATCGACTTCCAGCGGCTTGGGTTTCAAGTCGCCACCCTGGGTCGTGAAGCGTACCCACAGCATATATTTGTTGGCGGAAATTTCCGGGATGGCGCCGATGTTTTCATCCAGGCTCAGGCGCAGCATCTGATACACCTTGCCTTGCAGCATTTGCTGGTAGCTGCCGCCATTGGCGATCAGTTTAACGGGTCCGCCGGAATCGCGCAGCAGGCGCAAGACCAGGGCCAGCGCATCGAACAGGGGCGCCAGCGGGGCGAACCAGGCGTGGATATCGGTCAGGCGCTGCTCGGAGCTGCGTTTTTGCCAGGCAAAGTAGGAAGGCAAGTCGAATTCGCAGGCGCCGCCCGGGATGATGGTGCGGCCGCGAATACTCATCAGCCATTCATTGTCGCGGATATTCTGGCCCGTCTTGCCTTGCGCCGCCACCAGGGCGCCGCTGACACTGTCGAGTTCACCGAGGATGGCGTCCAGGGTTTCCGGCTCCACATTCGGATTGCTGCGGTAGCCGAGCAAGCTCTGGCGCTGGCGCTCGAGTTCCTGCAGCAGGTCGGACTTCAGGTCGGCACGGCCGGCCACTTCGAGCATGTCGAAAATAGTTGCCAAGGCAACATGGTGCTGCATTGCATGCTCTTGCTGGATGAAGAACTTGAATTTGTCGTACAGGTCTTCCAGACGCAACAAGGTACGTATGCGTTCGTTGAAAGGGTATTCGTAGACAATCAAAATAATTCCCTTAAGTAAGGACCTGCAAACAATCCCGTGATTTTGAACCAAGCGTCGACAAATTACAAACGTTGCGGCCCGATTCCGGCCATTCTTTTTGAAAATGCCAGATATAAATCGTGCAACTGGGCAATCTGCGGCGCCAGGGCGGCCAAATCGCCATTATTGTCGATCACATCGTCCGCCGCCGCCAGGCGCATGGCGCGCGTGGCTTGCGTGGCCATGATGGCTTTGACTTGTTCTTCCGATAAGCCATTGCGCGCCATCACGCGCGACACTTGCAGGCTTTCCAGGCAATCGATGACCAGCACGCGGTTGACTCGCTCCACCCATCCGCCGGACTCGACGAGCAGGGGCACGGCAAAGATCACATAGCTGCCCGTCGCTGCGGCGGCCGCCGCCAAGGTGGCCTGGCGGATGCGCGGATGCAGGATGGCTTCCAGTCTGGCCTTGGCGGCGGCGTCGGCAAACACCAGGTTGCGCATTTTTGTGCGGTCGAGGGCGCCGCGCGCATCGGCGTAGTCGGGGCCAAATTCCGCCACCAGGGCCGGCATGGCGGCGCCGTTCGGCGCCGTCAGGCTGTGGGCGATCTGGTCGGTGTCGACGATGGTGGCGCCGTGCGCGGCGAACAGGTCGGCCACGGTGCTCTTGCCGCAACCGATGCCGCCGGTGAGGCCGACGCTGAAATAGGGGACGTTTTGTGTTTGCATGTATTTATCCATAGGGGCGCGGTGCGGCACCGGTCAGCCGCTCAGGCCTGGCATGAGGCGCGACAGGGGTGCGCCGTACAGCAGCGCGATCAGGCCCGCCGCCGCCAGGTAGGGGCCGAACGGAATCGGTTTGTCGCGCCCTCGCCTGGCGAAGACGATCAGGCCGATGCCGACCACGGCGCCGACCAGCGACGACAACAATATGATGGTCGGCAGCATGGTCCAGCCCAGCCAGGCACCGAGCGCCGCCAGCAATTTGAAGTCACCATAGCCCATTCCCTCCTTGCCTGTCGCCAGCTTGAAGGCCCAGTACACGGCCCACAGGGCCAGGTAGCCGGCGGCCGCGCCGATGACGGCGTCCTGCAGGGGCACGAAGGTGCTATTGATGTTGACCAGCAGACCCGCCCACAGCAAGGGGAAGGTCAAGTCGTCGGGCAGCATTTGCGTGTCGGCATCGATGAAGGTCATGGCGATCAGCAGCCAGGCAAACACGAGCGTGGCCAGGCCCGTCCAGCCGCTGCCGAAGTGCCAGATCAACAGGGCCGACAGCGCGCCCGTCAGCAACTCGACCAGCGGGTAGCGCACGGAGATGGGGGCCTTGCAGGCGCTGCACTTGCCGCGCAGCAGCAGGTAACTGATGACGGGGATGTTTTCCATGGCCGTGATGCGGTGGCCGCAAGCGGTGCAGTGCGAATGCGGCAGCATCAGGTTGTAGCGGTCCGTATGCGGCAAGGGCAGGCCGCTTTCTTCCGCCACATAATTATCGGATTCGCGCTGCATCATTGTCGGCACGCGGTGGATCACCACGTTGAGGAAACTGCCGACGATCAGGCCGAACAGGGCGGCGACGAGGGCGACGGGAAAATTGCCGGGCGCGGCGAACAGCAGGGTATCTTGCAGCATGGTGGATGGGTCTGAGGTGATGATGTTGCCGCGCAAACATTGCCTGGCATTGCCGCAGTGTAAAACATCTGCCTGCACATGGGGATGTTTTGCGCAGGGCGCTGGAAACGCCGACGCTGCCTTTAGATGGTCAATATTCGGTAGGCGGCAACAATGAGGTCACCTTTCTGGCTTGCGCTGCACCTTGTCGCGCCGGTTGACCGCGCGTTTTAACAGCGAGCGTGTCAGCAGCTTATGAAACGGCATGATGATAAACAAATAAACTCTTCCAAAGAGATTGTGTATTTTAACCAAGGTTGAAACCGTCACTTCCGATCCCTGCAGACTCGGTTGAATGCTTATCCAGATCCGAAAATCCAGATGCTTGTCGTCACCACCGACGACGACTTCAGTGCGCGTACTGGAAATAATCGGAAACATGCCAATCTTCCCCAGCCCGCGATCGCTAAAGCTGATACTTTTCTTTAGTCCCAACGGTGCGACGATTCCGTTGCGCAAAATAATGAGCCAGGTGAGCATGCGATGCGGTTCAGCGAACACGGCGCGCCCCGCTTGTTCGGCGTCCACGTAGGTTCGATCCCCCTGACCGGCATAGCCGTCGGAGAAATCAATGCGCGTCAATCCTGACGCCGACATGGCTGCCGCTGGCGCAGCAATGAAGAAGACTTTGTTTGCTTCGTTTGTCATGAATAAAACTCTCTCTGTAAAGTGAGTGACGGTCGGACTGCGGTTGTTTTGATTGGCGCGCATGCAAAATTGGACGGGCCTCAGTGCTGGCCCGCCAGGACAGTTCTTGCCGACTGCGCGTCGGCTTTCAGTGCGAAGTAGGTCCACATTCCTCCAAGCAGATCTGCGACGCCGAAAAAAACGATCATCGGGCTGGCAAGGCCAATGGCAGCGAAGGTCGTGAAGGCCGCGAACACGAAGAGGCGCGTGTATACCGACGCGACCAGAAACGGCTTGTTTTCGTGCTTGGCTGCGACCCACGCATAGACGCCAATCATGGATACGACAACGCCAAGCAAATGAATCCAGACCTCGGAGGTTGGCGGAATTTGTAAGATCGACAGCAAGAAGTTTGGCGCGACGACTAACACGGGCCCAACGACGAACAAGTAGAGGGCGAATACTTTGGCGCTATACGCAGACTTGGACATGTTTTTCCTTTTTGAGAGCGTGCCGACAGGCTTGGGGGGTACTGAGGATCAAGTGCAACACCAGGTGATGGAACGGTGGTGCTCGGATATTGCACAAGCGCGGCGTGGCTGCTGCCAGGCATGATGAAGACTGCGCATCGCGGAGGCAGAAACGTCGTATGCATTCAACGAATCCAGGGGTTGGCGGTGCGCACACGTGCACCGAGGGTTTTGAGAAGCTGGATCAGGCCTAAATAGGCCCGGTCGACGTAGGGCAGTTCCTCAGGCAAGGACTGCAGGTGCCGAAGTGCCTGGCGCTGATGTTCGGCTGATGGACGTGGGTATGGCGGGTGTTGCGCAAAGTCATACACCGCCACGGTAAACGGCAACTTCTGCCAGGCATGCCGCTCGGCCATTGCCGGCAGCAGTTGCTGGCAAAAGTCCTGCGCATTCAGATTCGGCCCAATCAGGCCCAAGTCCCGATAGGCCTGCTGCATGGCGCCGTGGTCCGCCGGGTCGCGCAGCTGTGCCGACCAAAGCGCGCTGAGCGCTTGGCAAAAGGCAGCGTCCAGCGCGCGGGTGCAGCCAAAGTCCAGCAGGCCCAGTCGGCCGTCCGGCATGAACAGATAGTTGCCCGGATGCGGGTCGGCTTGCAGGCGGTGCAGCACAAAGGTGCAATGAAAGAAGGCGTCAAACAGCAGCTGACCAGCCTGATCACGTGCGGCTTGATCGGGTTCGGTCAGCAACCATTCGTTGAGATGCAGTCCCGGCAGGCGTTGCATGGTCAGCACGCGGCGTGTGGTGCGGCCCATTACCGGCTGGGGGATCACCAGGCCCGGCAGCGTGAGATGCTGGGCAAACCATTGCATGGTCTGTGCCTCGTGCAAATAGTCCAGCTCTTCGGCCAGTTTCCGTTCGATGTCATCCATCATGCGCGCGATGATATCGGCTTTGGGCATCATCTCCGAGCGGTCCCCCCAGGCTTGCAGCAGGCTGCGCAGCATACGCATGTCGCTGCCAATGGAGTCCGCCATTCCGGGGTATTGTAGTTTGACGGCCACTGCCAGACCGTCGGTCATGCTGGCGGCGTGGACCTGACCCAGACTGGCGGCGGCAAAGGCGATCGGATCGAATTGCTGGAACAGGGCTTGCGGATCCTGGCCAAACTCCTGGCGCATCACTTTGATCACCAACGCGCGGTTCAGCGGCGTGACCTGATAGTGGGCGCGGGCCAGTTCCTGGCGCATGCCCTCGGGTAGAAAGCCGAGTTCCATGCTGAGCAGCTGCGAGGCTTTGAGTGCCGTGCCCTTGAGCTGGTTCAACGCGGCAAACAGGATGCGCCCGAGTTCCGCCTCATGTGCCACGCGGGCCTGTTCCGTTGTCGTATCGTCGCGCGTCATCGACTTGGCCTTATGGCCCAGGTGGGTCAGCCCGGCCCGCGCCACTGCCATGCCGACAATCGCGCCACGCGAAAGACGCCCGGTACGTGGCAATTGCGCAACTTTGTTCGTCCTGGTCGTGGGCCTCATGAGCGTACCCCGCCCAAGCCGCGGCGGGCCAATTGCAGCAGGTCCAGCAAGCCATTGCCGTCTTGCATCAGGCGCGCCAGCTGGCTGCGCACCAGGAAACCGCCCAGCTCCAGCAGCTTGTCCACCAGACCGCTGCGCAAGGCTAACACCAGCACGCCCAAGCTTAAATCGACCATTTGCGTGGTGTTGGAAAACTGCTCGGAGGTGTCGCGCAGCCAGTATGCAATGACGCCGTACACATAGTCGGCCAACAGTCCGGCCAGGCTGGGCTTGAAGCCGCAAGGCACGATTTCACCGGTCGTCTCGGCCTGCTCCAGCATCTGCAGGAAGGTTTGCTGGAGCAAAGGCTTGCCGGGCAGTTGCTCGCCCAACAGCAGCGTGGGCGCGCGCTCCACCATGCCGCGCGCCAGGCCCACAAATTCGCGGTCGGCCAGCAAACCTTCCAGCAGACTCTCGACCACCAGTTGCAGGCGCTCCTGCAGCGAAAATTCGCTCTGTCCCTGCGTCTGGTCGGCTTGCGCCACCGCGTCTGCAATGGCTTGCTGAAAGTAGGCGGTTACCAGTTTCTCCTTGGTAGGGAAGTATTTGTAGATGGTGGCATCACCCACGTCGGCGGCACGCGCGATCTGCTTCATGGTGGTGCCCTCAAACCCATGCTGGGTCATCAGGTCCACGGCGGTCTGAATGATCAGCCGATGGTTTTTGGCTTGTTGGGCTTTGGAAGTACGCATGATCGCAATTTGAAGAAGAGTGAAATGTCGGGGCGGGGCAAAACAATCAAGTCTGGCCCCAGCATGTACGCAGTGCGACGGCGAGCAGGCAGATCCACCCCTTGGATTACCTCATGCCCTGCATTGCGATACGAATATACAATACTTGCTATCTATTAATTGAATATATTGTACATATATTGGATAGTCAATTACTATTATTTGATAAGAAGGTAAATGTATGACACGCATGGGTGCATGCCGGGTGTCGGTGGCGAACTGCAGGCGGCAGTCAAATCACCGCGCCCAGCTTGAAAATCGGCAAATACAGGGCGATCACGAGGGCGCCGACCAGCACGCCCAGCACCACGATCAGCGCCGGTTCCAGCAGCGCGGAAAGGGTGGCCACGGTGGCGTCGATATCGGCCTCGATGATCTCGGCCGCGCGCGACAGCATGGCGTCGAGCGCGCCCGATTCCTCGCCGATCAGGGCCAGTTGCGTCAGCAGCGGGGGGAACACGCCGCTGTGCTCCATGGCCAGGGCCAGGCTGCCGCCGGCGCGGATTTCACGCTCGATGCGCGCCGTCGCTTCCTGGTACAGCGCGTGACCGGAGGCGGCGCCCACCAGGCCGAGCGAGTCGAGCAGCGGCACGCCGGCGGCAAACATGGCGGCCAGGGTGCGCGTCCAGCGCGCAATCGCCGCCTTGCGCAGGAGCGGACCGAAGACGGGCAGGTGCAATGCCCGCAGCTGCGTGTTGCGCCGCAAGGCGGGCCAGCGGCGCCAGGCCAGGTGCAGCAGCAGGCAAGCGAGCATGAGCGCCGCCAACAGCGCCAGCCAGTAGCGGACAACAAAAGCGGACAAGTCCATGACGACCAGGGTGGGCAGCGGCAACGGTGCGCCGAAGCTGTCGAAGACCTGGCGGAAGGCGGGCACGACCACGCTCATGATGATGGCCGTGACGGCGATGGCGACGAGCACGATGAGCAGCGGATACATCAGCGCGCCGCGCACTTGCCGCCGCAGGGCGATGGCCTTTTCCTGGTGCGTGGCCAGGCGCGCCAGCAAGTCCTGCACGATGCCCGCCTGTTCGCCTGCCGCCAGCAGCTTGCAATACAGCTCGTCAAACAGCTGCGGGAACTGGCGAAAGGCTTGCTGCAGGCTGCTGCCCGCTTCGATGGCGTGGCGCAAGTCGCGCATCAGCTCCGTGACGGCGGGTTTGGCGTGGCCCTTGCCGGCGATGTCGAAGGCGTGCAGCAGCGGCACGCCGGCCGCCATCATGGTCGACAGCTGGCGCGTGAACAGCGCGATATCCTTGTGCGTGATGGCCTTGCCGGGCGCGGCGCGCACCGCCTGCACACGGGTGGCGAGGATGCCCTGGCGGCGTAGCGCGCCCTTCGCAGTGCTGGCGTCGGCGGCGCGCAAGACGCCATCGACCGCCTGGCCATGACGGTCCGTCCCCTTCCATGCAAAGCGCCGCTCGGCCGCCATCTGCACCTCCTGCCGTCACGGTAGCAGCGTCAGGCAAAAGCACCAGCGGCGCTGGCGGCAAGCTTGATGTGGCTCAGCCTTTGGTGGTTTGCACTTCCGTCTGCACCAGGGCCTGGGCCTTCACGTCGGCCGCCTCTTCCTCGTCGCTGTCGGTGCCCTTGCTGATGCTTTCTCCATCGTCGCGGCGCAAGGTCCAGAAGGTCAGCGAGGACAGCACCGTCAGGGCTGCGAGGGTCAAAAAGGTGTGGTGCAGGGCGGTGCTGAGCATGGCGCGGTCCGACTGCGGCATGTCGCCCAGGTACCAGCCCGTGATCAGCGAACCGAAGGCCAGGCCAAAGCTCATCGACAGTTGCTGCATCGAGCTGGCGATGGTGCTGGCCATGCTGGAGTCGGTCTTGTCGACATCGGCATACGCGATGGTGTTCATGCTGGAAAATTGCAGCGAATTGAAAAAGCCCAGGCACAGGCTGATGCCGACGATCACGTACAGGGACGTGCCCGCGCCCACCTGCGAAAACATGGCGATGGTGATGCCGATCAGCACGGTGTTGACGATCAGCACCTGGCGGTAGCCGAAGCGGGCCAGTACGCGCGCGGAAATGAATTTCATGCCCATGGCAGCCGCCGCCGACGGCATCATCAGCAAGCCGGACTGCCAGGCGGGCAGGCCCAGGCCCAGCTGGTACAAGAGCGGCAGCAGGAAAGGCAGGCCGCCCACGCCCAGGCGCGTGACGAAGCCGCCCACCACGGAGACGCGGAAGGTGCGGATCTTGAACAGGGTCAGGCGCAGCAGCGGGTGCAGCACTTCGCTCGAATGCCAGGCATACGCGGCCAGCAGGCTGATGGAAATGAACAGCAGCACGGCAAACGAGGTGGCATCGATGCGATGTTCGCCGAAAATTTCCAGCAGCCACGACAGCAGGGCGATGCCCGTGCCGAACAGCACCAGGCCGATCAGGTCCAGCGGACGGGGCTTGTCGCCGTAGTAATCGGGCATGTAGCGGTGCGCCAGGTACAGCGCTGCCAGGCCGACCGGTACGTTGACGAAGAAAATTTCGCGCCACGACAGCCAGTGCACGATCAGCCCGCCCACCGTGGGCCCCAGCAGGGGCCCGATCAGGGCGGGGATGATGACGAAATTCATGGCCGCCAGCAATTGTGACTTGGGAAAGGTGCGGATGATGGTGAGCCTGCCCACCGGCATCATCATGGCCGCGCCCACCCCTTGCAACAGGCGCGCGGCCACCAGCATGGGAGCATTCACGGACAGGCCGCACAGGATGGAGGCGAGGGTAAAGATGGCCACGGCGGCGGAAAATACGCGCCGCGTACCGAAGCGGTCGGCCATCCAGCCGCTGATGGGAATGCACACGGCCAGGCTCAGGATGTAGCTGGTGACGACGGCTTTCAGGCTCAGCGGCGTTACCTGCAGGCTGGCGGCCATGGCGGGGATGGCGGTGTTGACGATGGTGGAGTCGAGTTGCTCCATGAACAGGGCAGTGGCGACCACCCAGGGAAGGTAGCTTTTAATCGGGGAACTGGTCATGGATGCGAGCCTGAGGAGGAAGAACGGAGCCGACAGTACGATGAATTGTCACATAAATGGCGCCGGCGTGCCGCCCGCAATCGTCATTCTGGCAGCGTGCGGGGGCGGCGTCCATGGAACATTTGTTCCATGGCAATAGATTGCGGGCAAGGCTAGCATGTGCTTCTGGCAGCTCCGCCTCCTCTTTCCCGAAAGTCACACCACATGAAAAATGCATTTACGTTCCTTGTCCTGGGCGCGGCCCTGTCCGCATGCGGTGGCGGCAGCGATGGCGGCACGCCG
The DNA here is from genome assembly GCF_049897525.1 of Janthinobacterium sp. PSRC1-1. Taxonomy (NCBI): domain Bacteria; kingdom Pseudomonadati; phylum Pseudomonadota; class Betaproteobacteria; order Burkholderiales; family Oxalobacteraceae; genus Janthinobacterium; species Janthinobacterium sp. PSRC1-1. The sequence goes on along the minus strand of NZ_JAFCWK010000008.1, from coordinate 14,359 downwards.
GAAGCACCAGTCACGCCGCCCGTCGTGGTCACACCACCTGTCGTGGTGACGCCGCCCGTCGTCGCCGCCGACAGCGTGACGGTGGCGTCAGTTGCCGTGGCGAAAGAGGCTGGCCTGAATGTCATTGCCGGCGCCAGTGCTGACGAAAGCGTGTATGACGTGGCCGCCGATATCGGCGACACCTGGCGCATCACGTTTGACAGCGTCAAGAAAACCTATGCCATCCGTGTCCTGTCGACGCAGTTCGGCTTGAGCGACCGCAGCGGCACGTTCAGCGCTACCACCACCGGCAATCTGACCACCTACACGGCAACGGATTTCAGCGTTACCGTCGATGCGCGCACGCGTCTGCTGTCGGGCAATATCAAATTGGGTAACATGGTCTCGACCGTCAGCGGCAGCGGCTATGCGGTCGGTGACGTGGCCAAGTTGGCCGGCAACTATATTTTCCTGGGTGCCATGCGCAATGCATCGAACGGCGCTGACCGCTTCAATCCGAAAGGCAGTCTCAAGATCGCAGCCGACGGAGCGGCCCAACTGTGCAATGGCGGCGTGTTCAATGCGCAAGGCGTGTGCTCCGCGGTATCGCCGCAGCTGGAAGCGGAAAACGCCAGCCTGACCCTGGTCAAGGATGCGAAGACCGGCTTGCTCGTCGCCCGCCAGGGTGGCCAGGACTTCGGCATCGTGCACGTGCACGCCGGGGACCGGGGGCTGGCGCTGTTCATCGATCGCTACAGCCGCAACCAGCAGAACGTGTTACGCGTGGGCACTATCGTGGCGGCCAAACAGCAGAAGATCGGCACGGAACTCAATGGCAGCTATGCCTGCGCGGCGTCGGGCATCAGCGCGAACATCGTCGTTGCCGGCAGCACCGCCACCCTGACGAATAACACGACCGGCAAGACGCATGCGGAAACCATCACCGTCAACAAGCTGGGCCTGGGCGCGCAAGCCGTCGATTTCGATGGCGTCGCCGTGTTCAAGGACCCCGCCGATGTGCCGGCCGATTATTCGATGTTCATGCCCGTGTCGTCGAGCATGGCAGTCGAGTTTTCGACCGACCGTTCGTACATGGGCATGTGCCTGAAAAAATAGTCAGCGCTTGATTTGCTCCAGGGCGGCCAGCAGCGGGATGGCCGCGTCGGCGATGCGCTCCAGGCTGGCCTCGCGCAGGGCGGCGGTGTCCACCGTGTGGCCGGAGTCCAGCCCCGCCCAGCGCAGCAGCGCGGAACATGCGGCGGGCGTGTCGAACATGCCGTGCAAATAGCTGCCCAGGATTTGCCCGTCGCCCGATACGGCCCCCTCGGGTCGTCCATCGATCATGAACGCCGGCTGCCGCAGGGCGGCGCCCTGCGAGACGCCCATGTGGATTTCATAGCCGGCCACGCGCGCATCGTCCGCGCCGGCAAACGTGCAGTGGCCGGCCACCTGTTGCAGGCGCTTTTCCGCCGTCAATTCAGTCACCATGTCGAGCAGGCCCAGTGCCTTCGATTCTCCAGCCACCCCTTCCACACCCAGCGGGTCGTGTACGGATTCCCCCAGCATCTGGAAGCCGCCGCAAATGCCGAGTACCTTGCCGCCGTAGCGCAGGTGCTTCGCCAGATAGGCGGGCCAGCCCTGCTGCTGCAGCCAGTCCAGATCGCCGCGCGTGTTCTTGCTGCCCGGCAGGATCACCAGGTCGGCCGGCGGAATCGGCTGCCCCTGCTGGATGAATTGCAGGTCGATGCCGGGGTGGGCGCGCAGCGCGTCGACATCCGTGTGGTTGCTGATGCGCGGCAGTTGCGGCACCACCACCTTGAAGGCGCCGCGTTCTGTCTGTATCGCGTCGACGGCGTCTTCCGCGTCGAGGAACAAGCCTTGCAGGTAGGGCAGCACGGCCAGCACGGGCTTGCCAGTCTGCTGCTCCAGCCAGTCGATGCCCGGTTGCAGCAGCGAGATGTCGCCGCGGAAGCGGTTGATGACAAAGCCGAGGATGCGCGCGCGCTCGCTGTCGGACAAACACGCCAGGGTGCCGATGATGTGCGCGAAGACGCCGCCACGGTCGATGTCGGCCACCAGGATCACGGGACAGTCGACGGCTTCCGCAAAGCCCATGTTGGCGATGTCGCGCGCGCGCAGGTTGACTTCGGCGGGGCTGCCGGCGCCTTCGACGATGACGGCGGCATATTGCTGGCGCAGTCGCGCGTACGATTCGAGTACGGCGCCCATGGCGATGGTCTTGTATTGCTGGTAGTCGCGCGCATCCATTTCGGCGCGCACCTTGCCATGGATGATCACCTGCGCGCCCGTGTTCGACGACGGTTTCAATAGTACCGGGTTCATGTCGGTGTGCGGCGCGATGCCGCAGGCCAGTGCCTGCAAGGCTTGCGCGCGGCCGATTTCTCCGCCGTCCGCCGTCACGGCGCTATTCAAGGCCATGTTTTGCGGCTTGAAGGGCGCTACCGTCACGCCGCGGCGCATCAATAATCGGCACAGGGCTGCAACGACGGTGCTCTTGCCCGCGTCGGACGTCGTGCCCTGCACCATCAGGGCGGGGAAGGGGGTGTTCATGGCTGGCGCTCCTGCCGCTCTTGCCACCGCGCGATGATGTCGCTGATCTGGCGTAACCCCTCTGTAATGGCGGCCGGACCGGGCGACAGGATGTCGGGCGACTTGATCTCGAACAGCATCTGGTTTTTCACGGCGGGAATCGCCTCCCAGCCCGGGCGTGCCGCCAGTTGCGCGGGCTGGAACTTCTTGCCGCACCAGCTGGCGAGGATGATGTCGGGCGCGCGCCGCACCACCTCCTGAGGATCGCCGATGATGCGCTCTTTCGCGCCCGGATGCACAGACAATTCCGGGAAGGCGTCCGTGCCGCCGGCGATGCCGATCAACTCCGCCGCCCAGCCGATGCCGCTCATCAGGGGGTCATTCCACTCTTCAAAGTACATCACGGGCTGGCGCGTCCAGGCGGCGGCGCGGGCCCGGGCGGCGGCGATGTCCGCGCGCAGGCTGGCGATCAGTTCGTGGCCGGCATCCTCGCGCTGCACCAGCGCGGCCAGTACGGCGATCATGCGCAGGATGCCGTCCACCGTGCGCTGGTTGAACTGGTGTACTTCGATGCCGGCCTTGACCAGGTCACGGCAGATATCGGCCTGCATGTCGCAAAAGCCGATCACGAGATCCGGTTTCACTGCCAGTATGCGTTCCAGGTTCGTCGACGAAAAGCCGCTGATCTTGGTTTTTTCCTCGCGTGCGCGGGCAGGGCGCACGGTGAAGCCGGAAATGCCTGCGATGACGTCTTGCGCGCCCAGCGCATACAGCGTTTCCACGGCTTCCGTCGACAGGCAGGCGATGCGCTGATAGTGACTCATGGCGCCGTCTTGGCTGCGGGAGCGCTGCGGCGCTGGCGGGCCACCTCCAGTTGTTCGCACATGGCGGCCGTGCCTTCGATCATGCGCGGACCGGCGCGGTTCAGCAGGTCGCCATTCAGGCGGAACAGATTATTCCTGCGCACGGCCGTCATCGAGGGGAAGGCGCGCCACATGGCCAGGCCGCCTTCGCTGCGCGGATCGCTTTTTTCGCTGGTGCCGAAGATGGCTTCCGGGTCTTCCTGCAGCACGCCTTCCGGCGTGACGACGGGCGCCACCACCTTCATCGCGGCAAAGATATTCTGCGCGCCGCACACGCGCATGGAGTCGCTGATGATGCTCGCGCCGCTCAAGGTGTACAGGGGCTTGTCCCACACCTGGTAAAACACGCGCACGGGCGGGCGCTGCGCATATTGCGCCGTCAGGCTGGCCAGTTTGGCGCGCAGCTGCGCGGCGGCCGGCTTGGCGGTTTTTTCCGTTCCCATCAGCTGGCCCAGGCGCTCCATGCTGTCCGGGATGTCGGCCAGCTTGCGCGGCTCGCTGTGATAAATCGGCACCTTCAGCTGGCGCAGCATGGCGATCTGGCGCTCGGCGCTGCCATGCATCCACACGACGATCAGGTCCGGCTTCATGGCGATGATGCGCTCCATGTCGTACTGGCGGTTGTCGCCTACCTGCGGGATTTTTTTCGCCGCTTCCGGATAGTCGCTATAGCTGACGACGCCGGCGATTTTCTCGCCGCCACCGGCTGCGAACAGCAGCTCCGTGACGTGCGGCGCCAGCGCCAGGATGCGCTGCGCGGGCCTGGCCAGGGTGACGGCATTGCCATCGTCATCGCGCACGGTGATGGCGGCGTGCGCCTGGGTCGAGATCAGTCCCGCCAGTAGCAGTGCTGTTTTCAAGTGGTTCATCGCTTCTTCCATGTGGTGAGTGCCTGTTCCAGCTGGAGCCAGGCGTCTTCGTTCGGCGGCAAGCCCAGGCGGATGCCGTAGGCGGCGTGGCGGAACAGGCGCACCCAGATGCCCTGCTGCGCCATGTGGCGCCAGAAGGCTTCGGCGTCTTCTTCCGGCCACCATTGAAACAGCGCGCAACCGCCGCTGGCGATGCCGTGGCTGGCGAGCAGCTGGCGCAGGCGTTCGCCTTCTTCACGCAGGCGCAGGCGCATCGCATCCTGCCAGCGCGCGTCGGTCAGCGCGGCCAGGGCCACTTGCTGCGCCGGGCCGCTGACGGTCCATGGCCCCAGCATGTCGGCCAGCTTGCTGAGCAGCTCGGGATGGGCGGCGACAAAGCCCAGGCGCAGTCCCGCCAGGCCGAAGAATTTGCCGACCGAGCGCAGCACGATGAGTCCCGGCTGGCCCGCATGCGGTCCCAGGCCGGCTTGCGCCTGCGTGTCGCCAAACGCTTCATCGACCACCAGCCAGCCGCCGCGCTGGGCCAGCCTGTTTGCCCAGTCCAGCAGCACCTCGGGCGCGATGTGCGCGCCGGTGGGGTTGTTCGGGTTGCAGACAACCAGCACGTCGCAGTGGTCGACGGCATCGGCCAGCTGCGCATACGGTACATGCCGCAAGCTGTGGCCGTGCTGGCCCCAGTGGTGCGCGTGTTCCGCGTATGAGGGCGCGGCGACGACCACGCAGGATGGCGCGCGCAGCCGGGGCAAGGCCTGGATGGCCGCCTGCGTGCCGGCCACCGGCAGCATGGCTGGCGCGTGATAGTAGGCACAGGCGGCGGCGACCAGCGCCGGGTTGCTTTCCGGCAGACGGTGCCAGGCGCTGGCGCTGCTGGCGGGCACGGGATAGCCGTGCGGATTGATGCCGGTCGACAGGTCGATCCAGTCGGCCAGTGGTCGTCCATATTCGCGCGCGGCGTCGCGCAGGTTGCCGCCATGTTCAAGCAAGGTATTTCCCCCGCAGGTAATACAGCCCGGCCAGCAGCGCCACCCAGATCAGCCACAGCACGGCCGTTTCGGCCACCAGGCGCCAGGCGCGGTCGATGTCGCGCGCTTCGGCCGGACGGCCGGCGCCCAGCGGCGGGCGGCGTTCCAGCGCGCCGTCGTAGATGGCGTCGCCACCCAGGGCCAGGCCCAGGGCGCCGGCGCCGCTGGCCATCACGGGCCCCGCGTTCGGGCTGCCCCAGCTGGGGGCCTGGCTGCGCCAGCACTGCCAGGCGCGTTTTTTATCCGCCATGCTCTTGCCCAGCAAGACATAGGACAGGGCCGTCAGGCGCGCCGGCAGGTAATTCAATAGGTCGTCGATGCGCGCGGCGCAGCAGCCGAACCAGTCGTAGCGTGCGTTGCGGTAGCCCCACATGGCGTCGAGGGTATTGGCCAGCCTGAATAGCACGGCGCCGGGGCCGCCCGCCACGGCAAACCAGAACAGGGTGCCGAAGACGGCGTCGTTGCCGTTTTCCAGCAGCGATTCCGTGCTGGCCTTGGCCAGGCTGGCCGCGTCGGCGTTGGCCGTGTCGCGGCTGACGATGCGCGCCGTCAGCAGGCGCGCGTTGCCCAGGTCATCCATGGCCAGGGCATCGGCGATCGGTTGATTGTGGTCGCGCAGGCTGCGCAAGCCGAGGCACAGGTACAGCAGGAAGACATGCAGGACCGCACCCGCCATGCCGCACAGCCACCAGGCGGCATAGCTGATCGGCAGCACGGCCAGCGACCACGCCAGCGCGCCGCGCAGAAAACGCCCACGGCCCCGGTTCAGCAGGTGTTCGAGCGCGCTGGCGAGGCGGCCAAAGCCCACCAGCGGATGCCAGCGGCGCGTCTCGCCCAGGATCAGATCGAGCAGCACGCCGGCCGTCATCAGGCCTGCCAGCATGGGCAGCGACAGGCCGCTCAGCATGGGGCGCCTTTCAGGTACAGCGGCAGGCCGGCGGCGACAAAGACAGCCTTGTCGCACACGGCCGCCACGGCCTGGTTCAGGCGGCCCGCTTCATCGGTGAAGCAGCGCGAGATGGCGCCATACGGCACGATGCCCATGCCCACTTCGTTCGATACCAGAATAAGGTCGCAGCCGCTGTCTTCGATTTCGGCAAGCGCGTACAGCAGGTGCGCGCGCTCGCTGTGGAACAGTTCGGGCAGGGCGATGTCACCCACGTCCGGGTAAGCCTCGCCAGTGGAAAACATCAGATTCGTCAGCCACAGGGTCAGGCAGTCGACCAGCAGCAGGCGCCCGGGCAGTGCTTCCCGCAGGATGGCGTCGCCCAGGCGCAGCGGTTCTTCCAGTGTCGCCCACTCGACCGGGCGCTGCGCACGGTGGTGCCTGACGCGCGTGACCATCTCCTCATCGCCCGCCTGCGCGGTGGCGATGTAGACCACTTCCTTGCCCGACTCGCGGGCCAGCTTTTCCGCAAAGGCGCTCTTGCCGGAACGGGCGCCGCCGAAGACCAGGGTGCGCGTCATGGCGCTGTTACCACTCGGTGCCGGCTTGCGCGCCGATGCCGGCCGCATAGGCATGCTTGACGACGGCCATGTCGGTGACGGTGTCGGCGATGGCGATCAATTCGTCCGGTGCGCCACGGCCCGTGATGACCACGTGCTGCATGGCCGGGCGTTCCAGCAGGTCGGCGATGACCTTATGCACGTCGAGGTAGTTGTACTTGAGGGCGATATTGAGTTCGTCGAACAGCACCAGGCCGTAGCTGGGGTCGGCCAGGAAGGTCTTCGCCTGCTCCCATGCCAGTTCGGCTTTTTCGATGTCGCGTTCGCGGTTCTGCGTTTCCCAGGTATAGCCTTCGCCCATCGCATGAAAGCTGATTTCGTCGGGGAAGCGGCGCAGGAATTTTTCTTCGCCCGTCGACATGGCGCCCTTGATGAACTGCACCACGCCCACCTTCATGCCGTGGCCCATGGCGCGGATGGCCATGCCGAAGCCGCTCGAACTCTTGCCTTTGCCATTGCCCGTGTTGACGATGATGATGCCGATTTCCTTGTCGGCCTTGGCGATGGCCGCGTCGATGATGGCCTTCTTGCGCTCCATGCGCACGCGGTGGCGTTCGTTGACAGCTGCGGTATTGGCTGCGGTGTCCGCGTTGATGTTGTTGCTCATGTTTAATCCTCTTTCGGTATGAATATCTTGCGTTTGCCGTGGGCGATGATCTCGATCGGGTGGCCCAGGTAGTCGCCCAGGATGGAGGCCTGCATCACCTCGGCCACGGAGCCGGCCAGCCAGCCGCCGTCGCCCATCAGCAGCAGCGCATGGGTCGAGACGCTGTGCGCCAGGTTCAGGTCATGGCCCACCATCACCACGGTTTTATTCTGTTCGCGGCACAGTGTCGACAGCAGGCGCATGACGCTGACCTGGTGCGCCAGGTCCAGCGCATTGGCCGGCTCGTCCAGCAGCAGCAGGGGCGTATCCTGCGCCAGCATGGCGGCAATCGCCACGCGCTGGCGTTCGCCGCCGGACAGGCTGCGCACGTCGCGCTCGGCCAGGTGTTCCACTTCCATCGATGCCAGCGCGGCCAGGGCGATGCGCTGGTCGTCGCTGCCTTCCCAATAATGGTTGTCGTGATACGGGTGGCGCGCCGACAGCACGGTTTCGATGACGCGGTACGAGAATGCATCGTGGCGCGCCTGCGCCAGGAAGGCGCGTTCACGCGCCAGCTCCTCCAGCGGCCAGTCGGCCAGGGCGCGGTCCTGTATCGTGACGTGGCCCGCATCGGGTTCGCGCAAGCCGGCCAGCGCGCGCAGCAAGGTGCTCTTGCCAGCGCCATTGCGGCCTATCACGCTCCAGCATTCGCCATCCCTGATGTGCCAGGTGAGGTTTTCCACCAGGCAGCGCGTGCCTGCTTTCAGGCCGAGTTGGTGGGTGCGGATCATGCTTGTTTCATCCTCTGCGCAAGCGGTGCAATTGGTACAGGAAGACGGGCGCGCCTATCATGGCCGTGACCACGCCGACGGGCAGCTGCAACGGTGCCAGCACGGTACGCGCCAAGGTATCGGCCAGCACCAGGAAGGTGCCGCCGGCCAGTGCGGCGGCCGGTATCAGCAGGCGATGATCGGGGCCGCAGGCAAAGCGCAGCGCATGCGGCACGATCAGGCCGACAAAACCCACGCTGCCGGCACTGGTGACGGCGCTGGCCGTGAGCAGGCCGGAACAGAAGAACAGGCCTTTGCGCAACGCGCCCACGCGCACGCCCAGCGTGCTGGCCGCTTCCGCGTGCAGGGCCATGACGTTCAGCGAGCGCGCGCAGCGCAGCGCAAAGACCAGAGCGCCGGCCAGGACCAGCCAGGGCATCAGCCGCGCGGGCGCGCCGGCCAGGTCGCCGATCATCCAGAACACCATGCTGCGCAAGCGGCTCTCAGGGGCAATCGACAGCATCAGGGTGACGATGGCCATGCAGGCCGAGGCCAGGATCACGCCCGTCAGCAGCAAGAGCGAGGCGCCGCCTTCGGCAGCCGTGCCGCCGCGCAGGTCGCGGCGGGCAAAGAAATACAGCAGCATCGATACGCCGACGGCGCCGGCAAAGGCGGCAGCGTCGACCACCCACAGCGCGCACATGAACAGCAGCGCGGCCAGCGCGCCGACGGAGGCGCCGGCGGAAATGCCCAACACGTACGGGTCGGCCAGGGGATTGCGCAGCAGCGCCTGCATCATGACGCCGGCCAAGGAGAGCGCCGCGCCGGTGACAAACGCGGTTAGCGCGCGGCCCAGGCGCAGGTCGAGCAGGGTGGCGGCGAGGGTATCGGTCTTGCCCTGCACCACATGGAACAGGGCGGACGGCAGGTCGGCGAGCGGAATCGCGATCGAACCGATCATGCCGGAGAAAATCAGACTGGCAATTGCGCACACGATCAGCACCGTGAGGATCACGGTGGCGCGGTGGCGCATGTTGCGGAAAAATGGGTGCATGTACTGCCTTAAAAACGGGGACTGCAGAACTGCATCTGCGGGCGACGGCGGCATGCCATCGCCCGCAGCTTACATCATGACGACGGGGTTATTTCATGCCGTAGCGTACGCCGACGAAGACTTTCGAACCTGGTGTCGCGTAGAAGCGCGCCAGTTCGTAATCCTTGTTGGCGATGTTGTTCCAGCGCGCCAGCACCGACCAGTCGCGGGTGAACTGGTAGGTGGCGTACAGATTGACCAGGCCATATCCGCCCAGGACGTTCTTGTTGGCGGCATCATCGAAACGCTTGCCCGACAATTGCCACTCGGCGCCCGACGTCAGCGCGCCAGCCGTGTAGTCGACGGCGAAGTTGGCGTGCTGCTTGGCGCGGCGTACCAGTTGCTTGTCCTTGGTTTCATCGCGCGGGTCTTGCAGGTCGATGTTGCCGCTGACGTTGAAAGCGCCGAACTTGCGTGCGCCAGCAATCGTCAGGCCTTCCAGCAGCGCCTTGTTGACGTTGTAGGCGCAGCCGTAGCCGGTGAACAGCGGATCGGGACAAGGCGAGGCATTTACCAGCAGGTCGCTGACCTTGTTGTGGTAATAGCTGGCGCTCAGTTTCGACACGCCGTCGTCGTAGCGCAGACCCACTTCGGCGTTGCGGCCCTGTTCCGGCTTGTTCGTCGCCAGGCCATAGCCCGGGTAGTACAGCTCATTGAAGGTCGGTGCGCGGAAGCTGGTGCCGTAGCTGGCGTTGGCGCGCAGTGCGTTGGTGATGTGGTAGCCGTAGGCGACGCTGCCCGTGTTGTGCGTGCCGAATGCCGAGCTGTCATCACGGCGGCCGCTGATGCTGACCAGGTGCGCGCCGCGTACCAGGTTGTACGATGCAGCGAAGGATTTGGTGTTGCGTCCGCCGGTGACTTCTTTATTCAGGGTCGACGTCACGTCTTCATCGCGGTAGCTGGCCAGCAGTTGCAGGTTGTCGCGGCCGAAGCGGATGTCATTTTGCCAGGTCAGGTCGGTCTGCTTGGTGTTGATCTGGCTCTTGCTCCACGAATCGGTGCCGCCATCATTGCCGGCCTTGTCGCGCGCTTCCGCATAACGCAGTTCACTGGTCCAGTTGGGCAGAAATTCGTTCTTCGTGAAGACGGAGACGTTTTCCAGTTTCTCGTTGCTGCGTGCATCGTAGCCAGGACCGGCGTCATACTGCGCTTTCAATTCGCTATTCAGGAATGTCAGGCCCACTTCATGGCCTTTGGCCATCTGATAGCCGAACTGGCCGCTGAAGCTTTCCTTGTCGTAGCCGTCTTTGTCTGGATTGTAGGTGTATTCAGGCGATGCGCCGAGTTTCGAGGCCGAGAAACCATCCGATTTTTCCTTGCCAGCCGCCAGCGCATAGCTGAAGCTGTTCGGGCCAGCGGTGGAACCGGCCACTTGCGCTTCGACCTGGCGCGTGTTGTTGCTGCCGTAACCGGCGAAGGCGGAGACGCGCGTGGCGCCATCGCCTTTTTTCGTGAAGATCTGGATCACACCGCCGATGGCGTCCGCGCCGTACATGGTGCTCAGTGGACCATAGACGATTTCAATGTGGTCGATGCTGGAAAGGGGCAGGGCGCTCCAGTTGGCCGTACCCAAAGTGGATGAGCCAATGCGCACGCCGTCAACCAGCACGATATTCTGGCTGCTGTTCGCGCCCCGGATGAATACGCTGGCAGAGGTGCCTGGGCCGCCGTTACGCGCCACTTCGATGCCGCGTTGTTTTTGCAGCAGATCGACAATCGAGCTGGCGCCCGAACGCGCGATGTCTTCCGAGCGGATGGTCTGCGTATCGCTCAAGACTTCGCTCAGGTGCTGTGGGTAGCGGCTGGCGGTGACGACGATCGGATCGAAGGTATCTGGCGTGGCTTGGGCGAAAGCGGCAGGCGCGGCAATGGCTAGCGCGAGCGACGTGAGGGCCGCGTGGCGGGAAACAGCATGGGTCATGATAATTTTCAGTAAGTAATATGCAACCAGCCGACGTCCCCGTAGGCCAGATTGAACAGAAGTGGGAACTGAAGATGACGATCGAAGATGGCCATGGGCCATTCGGATCGCGAACATCCCCGTTCGCACACTTCCACCTGTCCTGGCCGGTATCCGGGCTGGCAAGTACCGCTATCCCACCTTCCCATGCTCGATGATTGCAAGCACAGTGGTTGTCAGAGATAGCTTGTCGTCCGCTTCCTGTCGGGAGGGGCGACACTTGCTTACCGTTGCGGGGGCAGCACACGCTCGCCGCGGGAGCGGCATCGTGTTTCCCGTTTAACTGCGCTCATGGACATGAGCGCGGGCACCAAAACCCGGTCATTATACGTGCAGTGGGCGTGGACTGAAATGGCTGGCTGGACGATTCGATATCAGAAATCGACGACAACCGTCGCGCCGTAGGCGATTTTATGGGCGGAACGGGCGGCCATCAGGGCGGTTTCTTCCAATGGCAACCGGGCTTGCAGTGCCGACAGCAGCCGGATGGTGCCCGCGTGGCAGATGATGACTGCCGTTTCGTGTTGTTCACGCAACAGATCGCCTAAAAACGCATCGACGCGGGCGGCCATCGCCAGCACATTCTCACCCTCGCCGGGACGGTACCAGGCCAGATCGGCGGCCCAGGCATCGATGTCCGCGCGTGCAATCGCGTGCCAGGGCTGCATTTCCCACGCGCCGAAATCCATCTCGGCCAGCCGCGCGTCGAAGTGCAAGCCGCTGGAAGGCAAGTCTTGCGCCAATGCTGTCGCCAGGCCGGCGCAGCGGCGCAGCGGGCTGGCATACAGCGGCACGCCGGCCGGCAGCGTTGCTTGCAGGCTGGCGCGCGCCGAGGCCATTTCGTGCGATGCCACTGCCACGTCGCTGCGGCCATAGCAGGTGCCGCTGGTCACCTGCGGTGCGGGGTGGCGCACTAAAATCAGTCGCATGTTAATAGAAGCGTATGGAAGGCTGGAAGCTGGACAGGATGGCCAGGTAAATCGCCACTTCCGCCAGTTGCTGTACTGCGCCCAGGCAGTCGCCCGTGTAGCCTTGCAGGCGGCGCTGGCATTTGCGGCCCAGCCAGAATGCGGCAGCTGCCGCCACCACGATGGCAAAGACCAGCGCAGCCCAGTTAACTATCCCCAGCACGCCGCAGGCGATGGCGGGCAACAGCGCGCAGGTAGCGGCGATGATGAACTCTCCGCCAGTCATTTCTTGCGCCATCGGCTTGGCCTTGCCTTCGTCGCGCGCATAGTCCATGACCCAGATCAGCGAGACGGCGGCCAGGCGAGACAAAGGATGGGCGATGAACAGTGTCGCCACGACGATGTGTGGCGGCAGCGAAGCGAGCGCCGCGCATTTGATGGCGAGCAGGCAGATGATGCCGATGGCGCCATATGCGCCGATGCGCGAATCCTTCATGATTTCCAGTACCCGCTCGCGCGTCAGCCCACCGCCAAAGCCATCGCACATGTCGGCGAAGCCGTCTTCATGGAAGGCGCCCGTCAGATAAATGCCGGCGGCGACGGCCAGCAGCACGGCCACCGCCGAAGGCAGGAGCCAGCTGGCCAGCAGATACACTGCGCCGGAAATGGCCGCCACCACCACGCCGACCAGCGGGAAGTAGCGCGAGGCGTGCTGCAACCAGGCCGGTTCGAAACCCACCCAGCGCGGAATCGGCAGGCGCGTGAAGAACTGCAGCGCAATGAAGAAGAGGCGGCACTGATGGACTGCGGCGGAAACGGGATTGGTCATGGTCTTAGTCTGGCGTGGACTTTTCGCTGACCTGGGCCGAGGCGAAGGTCGCCATCTCGCGCATGAAGTTGACGGCCGCGTGCAGCAGCGGCAAGGCCAGGGCGGAACCGGTGCCTTCGCCGAGGCGCAAATCGAGGTGCAGCAGCGGACGCGCACCCAGGCTGGCCAGCAGCTGGCGGTGGCCGTTTTCATCGGAACAGTGCGAAAACACGCAGTAATCGAGGATGGCTGGTTGCAGACGGGCCGCCACCAGCAAGGCGCTGCTGACGATGAAGCCGTCGATCAGCAAAATCATGCGCCGTTCGGCCGCTTTGAGCATGGCGCCTGCCATCATGGCGATCTCGAAACCGCCGAAGGTAGCCAGTACGTCGAGTGGAGCATTGACTGCCGCATGATGGGCGACCGCCGCTTCGATCACCTGCTGTTTGTGCAAGATGCCTTCCTTTGACAGGCCGGTGCCGGCGCCCACGCAATCGGCAACGGGTGTTTGCGTCAGCTTGTGCATCAGCGCGGCGGCGGCGGTGGTGTTGCCGATACCCATTTCACCAAAGCCCAGCACATTGCCATCGAGCGTGGCGGCCAGGTCCATCCCCGCCTGCATGGCGGCGATGCACTGTTCCTTGCTCATGGCGGGTTCCTTGGCAAAGTTGCGCGTGCCTGGACCCTGCTTGCGGTCGAGCAAGCCGTCGCGCGGGCCGAAGTCGTGATTGACGCCCGCATCTACTATATGTAAGGCGCAATTGTTCTGACGGGCAAAGACATTGATGGCGGCGCCGTCGGCCAGGAAATTTTCCACCATTTGCCAGGTCACGCTTTGTGGATAGGCGGAAATGCCTTCGGCGACGACGCCATGGTCGGCCGCAAAAACGATGATGGCAGGCTGGTGTAGTGCCAGTTGCGTGCTTTGCTGGATCAGGCCGATCTGGCGGGCCAGCGTTTCCAGTAGCCCCAGGCTGCCCAGCGGCTTGGTCTTGCTATTGATGGCATGTTCGAGTGCGCTGGCCAGTGCGGGATTGGCGGTGGGGGTGATGTGTGGGATAGGCATGAGAGTCAAAGTGGGTGAGGCAGGGGATTGTTGGTGCTACGATATCACACAGCAATATTTGCTCAGCTGCAAAATAGCCCTTGTGGGACGCGCAGCCCAAGGCTATAATTCGCTCCCTCGCTGAACGATGCATGCAAATGCTGAGTGAAGTGGGAAAAAAAGAAGGTTGACGAAATGCTGAAAAAGCTTCATACTCTTCCTTCTTCGCAGCTGACAAACACAACGCTTTGTCGATAGCGCGAGAGCAGTAGCCGAATACAGTTCTTTAACAATTAACAGTCGATAAGTGTGGGCATTTGATGTAAGTGCAGCGTCAATCTTCGGATTGGCGTCTAACTTAAAATATCAAATGTTCACAAGAAATAATGAAATAGGATAC
>NZ_JAFCWK010000007.1:0-399118 GCF_049897525.1 Janthinobacterium sp. PSRC1-1 | reverse complement strand
AGCGCCAGCCTTGCCATTACAGTCAGCGGGCTGATTTTTGCGCAGTGCGATACCACAGCATTCATCATCATGGCAGTGTCCTCCTGTCCCAGTTAGATGATGTTTGCTACAAAGAGTGCAGTTTTTTATCTCATCTGTGACGACACACCTTTAAAGGGGTGGTGCTGAGAGCCTATCCCAGTAGATGAATACATCTCCTGCTGGCGCCCCTCGGAAGCGGGGACTGCGTTGATCGTCGTCGCGTGGCTCGCCACGCGTCCTCCTCACGCCTTGTCCGCGCTCCTGAGGAACTGCCAGCAGAAGACGCTCCCTACCGCGATAGGCTCCTAAAACGCCGTGCGCACGGCCAGGCTGACGTTGCGCGGTTCGCCCCAGAACACGCTGTCGTAGAAGCCTACGGTGCGGTAGTACTTTTTATCGAGCAAGTTATTCACGTTCAGCTGCACGCTGGCGTGGCGGTTGATGGCATAGCTGGCCATGGCGTTGACCAGTGCATAGGCCGCTTGCGGGATATTCGTCATCTCGCCCGATGGCGGGCGGCCGTACCACGATGCGCTGTAGGTGGCGCTTTGCGCCGTCATGCTGGCGCCCGCCTTCAAGCCTGCCAGGCGACCGTCGAAGCGGTAGCTGGTGGCCAGGCGCAGCAAATGGCGCGGCTGCGTGGTGGCGGCGCGGCGGCCATCGGCCTCGGCCGCATGCAGATAGGTATAGCCGCCGCTCGCTTCCCAGCCGGGCGATAATTGGCCGGAAACGTCGAACTCGACGCCCTTGGCCGTCACGCCGGCGCCATTGGCCACCATGGCCTGGCCGCCGTCGGGCAGCAAAAAGCCGGGCGGTACCGTGCCGTCCAGTTCGGCCATGTTCTTTTTCTTCGTATGGAACAGGGCGGCCGACGCGTTCAGCTTGCCTTCATAAAATTCGCCCTTGATGCCCAGTTCCGCATTGTCGCCCGTTTCCGGCGCCAGGAACTGGTTGTTGCGGTCCTTGCTCGATTGCGGGTTGAACAGCTGCGTGAAGCTGGCGTAGGCCGAATATTGCTTGTTGATATCGAACACGGCGCCCACATACGGCGTGACTTCATTGCGCGTTTCCACCAAGTCGCCGCTGCCCGTGTACGTGCCTTGCGTATTGTAGTTACGCGTATCCGTGCGGTAAGTGCTGCTGCGCGCGCCGATGATCACGTGCAGCGGGTCGGCCAGGCTCAATCGCGTGGCCACGTAGCCGCCTGCCAGGCGCGTGACGGTTTCCGTGTGCGAGCCATCCGGGTGGAACACGGGACGGGGAATGTTGCCCGTCCAGCTGCGGTAATCGGGGACGACGTTCGGGTAGTTGATTTCCGCCTCGCCGCCCAGCGAGCGGGCGCGCTGGTTGCCGCCGTTCCAGCCGACGATGGCCGTGTGCTGGCGCCCCAGCAAGGCGAACGGGCCGCTGGCGTAGACGTCAAAGTTGTCGCCCGTGTTCTTGCCCGCGCCCCAGGCGCCCGTCCACAGGCGCATGCCTTTGCCCGTGGCCGGGTCCGGGTAGCCCGCGCCCGCGTAGGCGACGGTGGTGCGGTTCGTGCTTTCCGTGCGCGCATAGCCCAGGTGCATGTTCCAGTTGCCGGGCAGGCGCTGGTCCAGCGACGTGAATACGGTGTGCTGCTTGTTGGCCCAGGTGCTCCATGGCGTCGTGAGGCTGGTGTTGCGCGGCAAGTTCGCCAGGCTGCCATCCGCATTCCAGTAGGGCACGGCGCCCCAGGTGGCGCCTGTCGGCGTGTTGTCCTGGAAGTCGACGCCGGCCGTCAGCAGGGTGCCGGGACGCAAGTCCGCCTCAAGGATGACCATGCCGACGGTCTTGCGCTCGTGATACATGTCCAGATAGGAATCGCGTTTTTGCCAGGCCAGGGCCGTGCGCGCGCGCACGCTGCCCTGCGCGTTCAGCGGCGTGGAGAGGTCGGCTTCGAAGCGCTGGTCATCCCAGCGCCCCATGATGAGGCCGGCGCTGGCCTGGAACTCTTGCGTCGGCCGCTTGCGTATCATGTTGATGGTGGCCGAGGGGTCGCCCGTGCCGCCCATCAAGCCCGTGGCGCCGCGCACCACCTCGATGCGGTCGTACAGGATGGTGTCTTGCAGCGGCGCATTGCCGCCGCGCGCCATGCCGTCGATCTGAAGATTGTTGATGCCGAAGCCGCGCGCATAAAACCGCGTGCGCTCCGTGTCGTTCTGGCCCACCTGGATGCCTGTCGTCTGCGCCAGCGCCTGGTCCAGGCGCACGGCGCCCAGGTCGTCGAGCAGCTGGCGCGTGATGACGCTGACCGATTGCGGCGTCTCGCGCAAGGACAGGTCCATGCGCGTGGCACTGCGCGTTTCGCCTGCCGTGTACGATTGCGTGCCTTCCGTCGTCGCTGTCGACTGGCCGGTCACGGTGACGGCCGGCATGGTGACGTCGGCCGGCGCGGCTTCGGCGGCCTGGGCCGGCAGGGCCACGCCAGCGGCAAGGCTGAGCAGGCTGATGTGTAATAAACGGGGGAGGGGGCGCAAGGCGGGCTGGCGCGAAGAAGAGAAGGCGGTGGTCGATTGCATCATTTTCCTGGAGTATTTTTAGTCGTGTGTGTTCCTATCTCGTCTGGCGAGGTGCGCAGTAGCTGGGGGGATGGCATGAGGCTGGCCCGTGGTCTGGCTTGGATAGCAGTTCCACCGCAAGGCCCGGCGCGGTCGGGCAGTGGAAAAGAAGGGTGCGCGCTTCCCCTCACTTTGTGAATAAGAATCATTATCAATATAGGCTGTATTTGCCAAATAATCAAGCGTGCGCACCAACAGAGTGCAGACAGGCCAAGGGCGGCGCGCAGGCTGGCCTTCTGCGATAATGCAGGCGCTGATAAAATATTTTCCTCATTGAAAGAAATGCATGCGTACATGGATCGCTTGTGCCGGATGGTTGTGTGTCGTGTCGCTGGGGCAAGCCCAGGAACACGCGCCGCCGCCGGCTGTTCCCGCGCCGCTGCACAGCGCCAGCGTGCCGCCCGCCATGGATGCCGCATCCGCCACAGCTGCTGCGTCGGCGGCGCCGGCGCCCGCGGAGGACGCCTTGCCATCGCAAACGGTGACGATCACGGCCAATAGCGACGCCAAGGTGCCGCGCATCCGTTTCATGGCTTACCGCGAGAGTTATCTGACGGCCAGGAAGGTGTGGCAAGTGTCGAGTGGCAGCGTGGTCATGGCCCTGCGCCTGATTCCCGCCAAGCTCAGCGCCACCATCGACGATGTGCGCGTGGCCCTGCAAGGCAATGGTGCTGCCGTGCCGATCAAGGTGTCTGCCGGTGGCGTGTTTGTCGTGCCGCTCAACGACGACGTCGCCGCGCAAGATGGCACTTTCCTGGTGAACAAGGGGCGAGGCGAGCTGACGGCCAATATCGTGCTGCAGCCGTCCGTGGCGCGCGATGCGTGGAATGTCACGCGCGTGGGGCAAGTCCTGCGCGACGCGCGGCGCGCCGTGCGGGCCATCACGCCGTGGTACAAGCGGCCGTTCGCCAGCGATGTGCAATCGCTGGCCTTTTGCGCGACCGAGCGGGGCAGCGCCTTGCAGCTGATGGATGGCGAGCAGATGATCGCCACCTTGCCCATGAATGAACCGGCCGTCAACGACATCAATCAGCCCGTGTTTTGCAAGATTTTCGACGGCGAAGACAAATATCCGGGACACTACCGCGTCGTCCTGCCCGAGCAAGCCACGGTGCTGCTGCTGTAGATCTAGTTGGGCTGGCGCTGCACCAGCTCCAGGGCCGCCGCCAGGGCCAGGTCCATGGTGGCCTGGTGGAAGATCAGCCATTGCGGCAGCAGCGACAGCGCATGGCGTCCCTGTTCCAGGTCGCCTTCATCGACGGCGGCCCACGCATGGTGCAAGCCGCTGAGCACGCGCGCATGCTGTTCGCGGTGATTCGCCAGCGAGGGGAAGGCGATTTGTTCCATCAAATCCTCTTCCTCGCGGAAATCGCGCTCGACGGCCGCAATCAGCTCGCGAAACGCCACGCTGAAATGCTGGTCGCTCAACTGCCCCAGCCGCGCCAGCTCCTGAAACAGCGCCTCATGTGCCTCGTCGATGGCGGGAACGCCCAGCGCCATCTCATCTTTCCAAGCCGATATACCCATGCCGATGCTCCCGGTTAAGTCCGTCGCGATGTGAAGCGGACTGCTCCAGTGTGGCCGCAGCAAAGGGGGAAATCCATGATCTGGATCAAAAGTTTGTTGAAGAGGGGATGGGGAAAACGAGACAAAAACAAATGCGAGAAGGAACAATTCCCCAACCGCAACAAAGCGGTTTTCATCGATGATGCACGTTACCGAGCGCCGCTGAAAAACGCCGCTGGCAACGCAGTCAGCGGTGTTTTCTCAGCCGCGCCTTATTGCCGAGGCCAATGGCTCCACATGGCATGCGCATCGACATTCGGCACCTGCATCTGCTGCCCGGCCGACGTCTGCATCGTATCCCTCAACACGAGGGGCACAAGCAGCAAGGCAGACAGGGCAAGGCAGGCCAGCACTTTGAGCGTCAACATGGTCGTCTCCCGGTGTCCCGGTGGCGCGCGGGGATGCGGCGTCTGCCGGTCACTTCTTATGTACTACCATGCTTGCAGTTTAGTTCATCTGATGGAGACGTCAACGAATTGCTGTGATGCACCGCACCAGTTCGCCTGTTGCCAGGGGCTTATTTGGCCTTGCGGCTGCGTCGTGGCTTGCCAGTTGGCGGCAGGAAGGAATCGAACCACACTTGCGTCAACTGCCGTGTATTTTTCGCCGCTTCACGCTTGACGGCGGCCGTGGCGTGGCCGCGCGCCGTGTTGGCGATGCGGTTGGCGGCGCTCAGGTACATGCTCATCCAGGGGTTTTTCATGGGGTGCCTCGCAGACGGTGGGTGGGAATGCCTCCACTCTAGTCCGATGGCTGGTGCTGACTGTGCGCCCGCCCACATAGCCGGGCGGCGCCGGAGGCAGATTGACGTATATCAATACACGTCGCGGCGGTAGCGTCCCGCCGCCAGCAGGGCGTCGAGTCCCTCCTGGCCCAGCACTTCTTGCAGCACAGCATCGATTCCTGCCGCCATGCCGTGCAGGCTGCCGCATACGTAGACGATGGCGCCTTGCGCCAGCCAGTCGCGCAGTTCAGCCGTGCTGGTGCGCAGGCGGTCCTGCACGTATTCACGTTTGCCACCTTCGTCACCATCGCGCGAGAATACACGGTCCAGGCGCGCCAGGTGGCCAGCGTTCAGCCAGCCTTGCAACTCTTCGCCGCAGACGCTGTCAAAAGCTCGCTGCCGTTCGCCAAACAGCAGCCAGTTGCGTGCCAGCCCCGCCCGCTGGCGCGCGCGCAGGTGCGCACGCAGGCCCGCCAGGCCGGAACCGTTGCCGATAAAAATGCAGGGCACGTCGACCAGGGCGGGGGCGAAGGCGGGATTGGCTTGCAGGCGCAGGCGGATGATGGCGCCTGGCGGGGCGAAACGCGTGAGCCAGCCGGAACACAGGCCGTACCCCTCGTTTTCGCTGCCCGCATGGCGCTCCTGGCGCACCAGCAACTGCAGTTCGCCATCGGATGGCAGCGAAGCGAGCGAGTAGCTGCGCGGCGCATGCCGGGCTTTATGCTCTCCCTGCGCGTCACCCTCGCTGCCATCGGCGTTGCATCCGATGATTTCGGCCAGCGCGCCCGCTTCCCAGGTGGCGCCGGCCGGGCCCGTCAAGGTGATCTCATGCAGTTCGCCGCCCAGGCTGCCAGGGTTGAGCAGCACGCGGCGCGCCAGGCGCCACTCGGCATATGACGCTTCTTCCTGCACGCCGATGGCGTCGATGGCGCTGCCGCTGCAACGGGCCAGCGCTTGCGACCAGTCGGCCAGGGCGGCGGGGTCGTGCTTGTCCACTTCGATCAGCGGGAACCAAGGCGTGGCGCCCAGCGCGCGCAATTGCCGCTCCAGTGCATGGCCGAAGCCGCAGAAGTCGCTGTAATGGCGGTCGCCCAGGGCCAGCATGCCGAATTCCAGTCCCGCCAGCGGCGTGCCGGAGGTCGCTTGCAGCAGGCGCGCGAAGCGGCGCGTGCCGTCCGGCGCTTCGCCTTCGCCAAAGGTGCTGGCGACGATCAGGGCCCGCTCGTACTGTCGCAATTGCGCGGGATCAAAGCGCTCCAGCGACTGCACATCGACGGCCACGCCAGCCTGCTGCAGGGCGCGCGCGCTTTCCAGCGCCAGCCGTTCGGCCTGGCCTGACTGGCTGGCGTAGGCCACCAGGGTGGGCAAGCCCGTGTCCGTCTTGCCCGCAATGTCAGCCAGCAGAGCCCGCTGCGCCTGCACAGCGCGCTTGGCCTTGCGGCGGCCCAGGTACAGCATCCAGCCCGTGATGGCGAACAGGGGCAGGCCCAGGCTGGCGAGGGTGACGATGATGCGGCCCGGCAAGCCGAAATACGTGCCCATGTGCAGCGGATAAATGATGTTGACGAGGCGCGGCCCCAGCGCCTGCTGGCTGTACGGTTCGTTTTCCGTGAGCGTGCCATCGGCCGGAGCAATGCTCATGCGGCTGCGCGCCCGCTCGTGTGGCGCGTCGCTGGCCAGCCACGTGAATTGCACGGCTTCGCCGGCGCGCGCGGGCAGGCGCAGCGTGGCCAGGGTCCAGCCGGGGGCGTGCTGCTGGAAGCTGCTCCAGGCCAGGCCGATGTCAACGGGCGGTGATGACTGCTTCGGCGCGCCTTGCTTGCCCGGTGCTTGCGCCACCCGCGGGGGCTTGCCGGCCCAGGCATCGATATTGTCGCGCACCACGTCATAGCTCCAGTAAATGCCCGTCAGGGTCAGCGCCACGTACACGACCAGGCACCAGGTGCCGGCCACGGCGTGCAGATTCCACAAAAACGAGCGGCCTTTTAATGCAGGATCGAAGGTCAGCCAGGTGCGCCAGTCCAGCGGACGGCGGGGCCAGCGCAGATACAGGCCCGACAATGCCAGGCCCAGCAGGCACAGGGCCAGCGCCCCCGCCACTTGCCGGCCCGGATCGCGCGGCAGCAGCAGCCAGCGGTGCAAGGACTCCGTCCACTCGAAAAAGCCCGCTCCCGCCAGCGCCGGCTGGGTCGCGCCCGTGTACGGGTGCACATAAATGGACGCGCCGCGCCGCTGGCCATTCTTCGGCGCGAAGAACAGGCGTGGCGCCGCGCCCGCCTGCGCATACAGGGTGATGGAAGCCACGCGCTGGCCGTGTTCGGCGGCGGCAATGTTGCTCAACTGGGCCGGCGTCAGCGGCGCGCGTGTTTCCACGGGCACATGGCGCACGTCGGGGTTCATGAGGTCGAGCAATTCCTCCTTGAAGGCCAGGGTGGCGCCGCTCAGGCCGATGATCACCAGCACCGTGCCGGCCGTGATGCCGATGAACCAATGCAATTGAAACCAGACCTGCTTCCAGCTCCAGTGCCAGCGCTGTTGTTGCGGGGCGGCGGCACGCTGGTGCTGCTGGCGGCGCTGCTGGCGAGTCTGCGGCGCATCGTCGGCGCTGGCGCGCAGCTGGGGTTGTGGCAGGGAGGAGGTCGTCATGAAGCGGCTTTCGATAGCGCTGCCATGCAGGGCATCAGGCATGGCGGGGAAGAGAAGGCTGACATAGTAACGCAAACGAGAATCATTCGCAAATGATGGCGCGCTGTTTTCGCGAGGCGGGGGCCATCCTCGTTTGCCTGATTGGCCGCTATAGGCGCTACAATAGGGATACTGTTCACTAGTTCCCATTGCCGCCATGACCACTTCCACACCGAATCTCGTCGTCACCCCGTCCGCCCACCCCCTGTCCGACGCCGAGCGCGCCGCGCGCATGGTCAATCCCGCCTTCGGCCGCATCTTCACCGACCACATGGTGGTGATTCCTTACCGTGACGGCAAGTGGCAGCAGGGTGAACTGAAGGCGTACGGTCCGCTGATGCTGGACCCGTCCGCTTCATCGCTGCACTACGGCCAGGCCATCTTCGAAGGCTATAAAGCGTTTGCCCAGCCCGATGGCAGCATCAAGACTTTCCGTCCAGAACAAAATGCCGAGCGCTTCAACCGCAGCGCGGCACGCCTGGCCATGCCGGCCATTCCTGTCGAACTGTTCCTGGAAGCGGGCGATGCGCTCATTGCGCAAGACCGCAACTGGGTGCCGAAGAACACGGGCGAAAGCCTGTACATGCGTCCGCTGATGATCGCCACCGATCCTTACCTGGGCGTACGCCCTTCGGAAGAATACCTGTTCGTGCTGTTCGCCTCGCCAGCCGGCGCCTATTTCCCGAAAGGCGTGAAGCCCGTCACCGTGTGGATCAGCGAAGACTTCGTGCGCGCCGCGCCCGGCGGCACCGGTGAAGCCAAGTGCGCAGGCAACTACGCGGCCAGTCTCATGGCCCAGTCGCAAGCGCAAGAGAAGGGCTGCGACCAGGTCGTCTGGCTCGACGCCGTGCACCGCGAATTCATCGAAGAAATGGGCGGCATGAACCTCTTCTTCGTCTACAAGGATGGCGAGAAAATCACGGTGGTGACGCCGGAACTGACGGGCACTTTACTGCCAGGCATCACCCGCCGCAGCCTGCTGGAAATGGCGAAAGACCTCGGCTATGCGACGCAAGAGCGTAAATTGTCGGTCCAGCAATGGCGCGACGACATCGCTTCGGGCCGCATGACGGAAGTGTTTGCCTGCGGCACGGCCGCCGTCATCACGCCCGTGGGCGTAGCCAAGGCGAATGGCTTTGAAATGACCATCAACAACAATGAAAACGGCGCCGTCACCCTGGCCCTGCGCGAAGCGCTGCTGGGCTTGCAGCATGGCACGGCACCGGATACCCACGGCTGGATGCACACCGTCTGCTAAATTGACGGTGTCATTTTAATACCGCGCCGGCACGCAGTTGCCGGCGTTTTATATTCTGAAAAGGAAACCTGATGCAATTTCGAACTGTTGTGCCCGCGCTGGCCGCCGTTTTCCTCAGCCTGTCCGCTGGCGCCGTCCACGCGGCCGACGCCAGCTGCGCCATTCCGCGCAACGTCAGTTATGTCGATTACGACGTCAAGCCGTCGGACGAGAAAAACACCTGCTACAAGCAAAGCACCAACGTGCCCACCGATTACTTCATGCTGGCGCTGTCGTGGTCGCCAGGCTTTTGCGACAGCCAGCGCCGCCGCGGCGCCGTGTCGAAAAAGGCTGCCTTCCAGTGTGCCGAGAGCAATCAGTTCGGCTGGATCGTGCATGGCCTGTGGGCGCAGTCGGCCAATCCCGCCACCTGCGACGACATTTCCGTGACGCCGCCGCGCAAGACGGACTTGCATCCGCGTTACTGCAAGGGCAATTTGCCGAAACTGGCGCCGTCCGAGATCCTGCCCTACATGTGCATGCAGCCCGGTGAAGCCTTGCTGCAGGGGGAATGGGAAAAGCATGGCGCCTGTGATTTCGATACGGCCAAGCAGTATTTCGAGAAGGAGCGCGAGCTGTTCCAGGCCTTGAAATTGCCGGACTCCACCATGCCGAAAAACGAGCTGTTCCAGTGGATGAAGCAGCACAACCCGCAACTGAAGGGCCGCTGGCTCGGCTATGAAAAGCACTCGGGCGAGCTGCGCATCTGTTATTCGAAAGATTTTAAAGTGATCGACTGCCAGAAGTAAGCTTGCCTGCTCTGCAGGTTTTTTGCATGCATGCTAGTGTATTGCCCGGATCAGCAAGATGAACAGGTAGTGTATTTATGCAGCAGTCTATGCAGCGGCAAACGCAAGCCGTGATGGTGGGCGAGGACGGCTTGCCGCCCGGCGCCCGTGTATGGGCCATGCTGGCGCTGGCCATCGGCGTGGGCATGGCCTCGCTCGATACGGCAATCGCCAACACGGCCTTGCCGGCCATCGCCAGCGAGCTGCACACGACGCCGGCCGCCTCGGTCTGGATCGTCAACGTGTACCAGCTGGCCATGGTGGCGACCCTGCTGCCGTTCTCCGCCTTGGGTGAAATCGCTGGCTACCGCCGCGTGTTTATCTCCGGCATGCTGTTATTCACCGTGGCGTCGCTCGCCTGTGCGCTGGCCTGGTCCTTGCCGTCGCTGGTGGTGGCAAGGCTGTTCCAGGGCGTCGGCGCCAGCGCCATGATGAGCGTCAATACGGCGCTGCTGCGCGCCCTGTATCCGAAACACTTGCTGGGACGGGCCTTCGGCAACAATGCGCTGGTGGTCGCCGTCGCGTTCGCCATCGGGCCCACGGCCGCCTCGCTGATCCTGGCGACGGCGTCGTGGCCGTGGCTGTTCGCCATCAATGTGCCGCTAGGCGTGGCGGGCTTCTTCCTCGCCCGCCGCATGCTGCCGGCCACCAGTCTCTCGGGCCACACCCTGGATGTGCGCACGGCGCTGTACAACGTGGGCGCCTTCGGCTTGCTCATTTTGCTGTTCGGCGACGCGGCCCATCACGCGGCGCTGTCGACCTTGCTGGCGGAACTGGTGGCCGTGGCCGTGTTCTTTGTTTTGCTGCTGCGCCGCCAGGCGGGACATGCGGCACCGATGCTGCCGATCGACCTGTTCCGCCGTCCCCTGTTTTTGCTGTCGTCGCTGACGGCCATCTGCACGTTTGCCGCGCAAGGGCTGGCCTTCGTCTCGCTGCCATTCTATTTTGAAGTCACGCTGGGCCGCTCGCCCGTCGAGACGGGTTTTTTGATGACGCCGTGGGCCGCACTGGTGGCCGTGATGGCGCCCGTGGCCGGGCGCCTCAGCGACCGGTACTCGCCGGGCGTGCTGGGCGGCATCGGCCTGGCGGCGCTGGCCGGCGGCTTGCTGACCCTGGTGTGGATACCGGCGCACCCGAGCGCGTTTGACATCGGCTGGCGCATGGCCTTGTGCGGCATCGGTTTCGGCTTTTTCCAGGCGCCCAATCTGAAAGCCATCATGGGCAGCGCGCCGCCCGAGCGGGCAGGCGGCGCCAGCGGCGTGGTCGCCACCTCGCGCCTGATCGGCCAAGCGACGGGCGCCGCGCTGGTCGCCTACTGCTTCACGGTTTCCGCGGCCAGGGGCACGACGTATGCGCTGTGCCTGGCGGCAGGATTTGCCGCCGTGGCCAGCATCGCCAGCTTTGCGCGCCTGGCGGTGGCGCAGCCGGCGTGGCTGGGCAAGGGCGGTTAAGCCTAGACGTCGATGGCCTTGTCCGACTGCATGCGCTTGCGCAATTCGAACTTCTGGATCTTGCCCGTGGACGTGCGGGGCAGGGGACCAAAATAAATGGCTTTCGGCACCTTGAATCCCGCCAGGTTGTTCTTGCAGAAGGCGATCAATTCCGCTTCCGTCACGCTGGCCCCTTCGCGCAGCTCGACGAAGGCGCATGGCGTCTCGCCCCATTTCTCGTCCGGCTGGGCGATGACGGCGGCGGCCAGCACTTGCGGGTGGTGGTACAGCGCATCTTCCACTTCCACGCTGGAAATATTCTCGCCGCCGGAAATGATGATGTCCTTGCTGCGGTCCTTCAGCTTGATATAGCCGTCCGGATACATGACACCGAGGTCGCCCGTGTGGAACCAGCCACCGGCGAACGCTTCCTGCGTCGCCCTTTCATTTTTTAAATAACCCTTCATGCAGATGTTGCCGCGGAACATGATCTCGCCGATCTGTTCGCCATCGGCCGCCACGTGCTGCATGGTTTCCGGGTCGATCACGGCGACGGCGCTTTGCAAGTGGTAGCGCACGCCCTGGCGCGACTTTAATACGGCGCGCTCTTCCTGGCTCAAGGCCGCCCACTCGTCCTGCTCGGCGCAGATGGCGGCGGGGCCGTACACTTCCGTCAAGCCATACGAGTGGATCAAGTCAAAGCCCATGGCTTCGATCTTTGCCACCATGGCGGCCGGCGGCGGCGCGCCGGCCACCATGCCGCGCACGGTCCAGTCGATTCCCTCGCGCCAGCTGGCCGGCGCGTTGGCCAGGGCCGCGTGCACGATGGGCGCCGCGCAATAGTGGGTGATGCGCAATTCGCGCATCAGGTCGAATACCAGTTTCGGTTCGAACTTGCGCAGGCACACGTTGACGCCGGCGCGCGCGGCGATGGTCCACGGGAAGCACCAGCCATTGCAGTGGAACATCGGCAATGTCCATAAATACACGGCATGCTTGGGCATGTCCCACTCTAAGATGTTCGACAGGGCATTCAGGGCCGCGCCCCGGTGGTGGTAGACCACGCCTTTCGGGTCGCCCGTGGTGCCGGACGTGTAGTTGAGGGCGATGGCGTCCCACTCGTCCGCAGGCCCCTGCCAGTCGTAATCGGGGTCGCCGCTGGCCAGCAAGCTTTCGTAGTCGAGGTCGGAAAAGGCCTCCACTTCCGGTCCCAGCACGTCATTGACCTGGATCACGCGCAGGCCGGGAATCTGCGCCGCCATCTGGCGCGCCAGCCCGGCAAATTCCGTATCGGCCAGCAAGACTTTCGCGTGGCCATGGCGCAGCATGAAGGTCAGCGCCGCCAGGTCGAGGCGGATATTGAGGGCGTTGAGGACGGCGCCGGCCATGGGCACGCCAAAACTCGCTTCCACCATGGCGGGCGTGTTCGGCAGCATCACGGCCACCGTGTCGCCCGTGCCCACGCCCAGCTTGATGAGGCCGGAGGCCAGGCGGCGCGTGCGCGCATAGGTTTGCTGCCACGTCTGCCGCACGGCGCCATGTGCAATTGCCAGGCGATTGCCATATACTGCCGCTGCCCTGGCGATATAGTCGAGCGGGGTGAGGGCGGCGTAGTTGGCGCTGTTTTTGTCGAGGCCGGTATTGAAATCAGGTGTCATGCTTGTCTCCTGTTAAATAAAATGCTGTAGCTCCCTGTTTCGGGATTGATACCGGTTAGCATAGCACCGGTGCTGAAAAATCACTGTCATCTTAGTGACAACTGAAGGATGGAATGGATAGCAACGATAGTGTAGACCGTGCGGTGCCCGAACTCGATAGCCACGACTGGTTCACGGCCCTCGATGCCGGGCATCAGGCCCTGTTGCGCGCCGGCAGCGTGCTCCGCCATGTCGAGGCGGGCGCCTTCATCACGCGGCGCGGCGAACCGTCGGCGCACTGGATCGGCGTGCACACGGGCTTGATCAAGCTGGCCGTCTATAACGCCGATGGGCGCGGCGCCACGTTTTCCGGCGTGCCGGCCGGCGGCTGGTGCGGCGAGGGCAGCGTGCTCAAGCGCGAACTGCGCCGCTACGACGTGGTGGCCGTGCGCGCCGCGAACATCATCCTGGTGCCGGTGGACCTGTTTCATCTGCTGCTGGCCGAGAGCCTTTCCTTTAACGCCTTCGTCATCCGCCAGCTGAACGAACGCATGGGGCAATTCATCGCCACCATCCAGAACCAGCGCCTGCTGGCCGTCGACGCGCAGGTGGCGCAAGCGATCGCGCAGCTGTTCCACCCCATGCTATACCCGCGCACCTCCAGCGTGCTTGAGCTGTCGCAGGAAGAAATTGGCTTGCTGACCGGCATTTCGCGCCAACGCGTGAACCTGGCTCTGGGCCGCCTGGCCGAATTGAAACTGATCAGCATCGCCTACCAATCGATCCGCGTCGTCGACCTCGATGGCTTGCGCCGCTATGGCGTGGCGTCGCTGTGATGACAGACTGCGTGCGCGATGTGTGGCATGCTGGCGGCTCGTTCACCACCTTGACCTGACGCATGGCCCTCGTTTCCGATCATCCTTTGTACTTGCTGGGCTTGCGCTTTCCGCTCCGGCTGCGCGTCACCGTGCGCCAGGGTTTTGTCACCTTGCATAATGAAATCACCACCAAGAAACTGGGCAGCGGCGACAGTTTTGTCGTGCCCGCTTTTTTGCGTTTCGCCTGCGACGTGATGCCGGGACGGGGCAAGCCCGCCGTGTTCACCCTGGCGCTGGAAGGCGACGAGCAGGATGGCGGCCACGGCGGCGGCAAGCGCTGGAGCCAGGCGCTGGCGCAGCACATCTTTGATACGCCGCAAGGCAAATGGACGGCGGCGCGCCTGGCGGCCCTGTGGCAAGTGACGCCGCACAAGGCCCGGGCGCGCCTGTTTTCCGAGGGCGAGGCATTGCTCAGCCTGGTGCGCGAGCAGCGCCTGGCGCACGCGCTGCACACGGCGGCGCAAGCGGACGCCGACGGCGTACACGGCGAGCGCGACCTGGCACAAGTGGCGGCCGGCTCCGGTTTCGCCTCGATCCCCGCGTTTTGCGACGCCTGCGTGGACGTGGCCGGCGTGCGCCCCAGCCTGTTCCTGCGCGGGCCGGCGCCCGGATAGTCAGACTCCGTTATAATCGTGACCATGGGATCTTTATTGAAGCGCAAACAGTGGCATATGTGGTTCGCCTGCCTGGCGATACTGCTCAATGCGCTGTCGCCATCCCTGTCGTATGCGTTTGCCTCGCTGCACGCGAACGCGAACAGCGCCGCCGTCGAGATCTGCTCGGCCAGCGGCGCCGTCTACACGCAAGCGGACCTGGCGCCGGCCGTCAAATCCACCACCGATTCCGTACTGCACCACATCGAGCATTGCCCCTTCTGCATGAACCATGCGGGCAGCGTGGCCCTGCCGCCGCCGACCTTGTCTCCGCTGGCCGTCATCACGGGCCACGACCACTATCCGCCATTGTTTTACCAGGCGCCGCGGCCCCAGTTTGCGTGGCTGGGCGCCAGTCCGCGCGGTCCGCCTTTGGCTGTCTGAACGCAGCAGTCACGCCTTCTACGTCCCAACTTGTCTCAACTACGCCCATCGGGCTGGAATTACCATGAAACGTCGTCTTTTCCTTCTCGCCGGCACGGCGGGATTGCTCACGCTTGCCGCTTGCGAACAAGCGCCGAAACCCCATTACAACGGCCTCGACTTGACGGGAGGCGATTACAAGCCCGACTTCAAATTGAGCGGCCCTGACGGCAAGGTGTATACCCTGGCCGATTTCAAGGGCAAGTATGTAATGGTCTTCTTTGGCTTTACGCAATGCCCGGACGTGTGTCCGACGGCCCTGTCGCGCGCGCTGGAAATCCGCCAGAAACTGGGCGCCGATGGGGATAAACTGCAAGTGATCTTCATCAGCATCGATCCCGAACGCGACACGCCCGCCTTGCTGGGCGAGTACATGCGCGCCTTCGACCCCAGTTTCCTGGGCTTGCGCACGGACCCGCAGGCGACGGCGCAGACGGCCTTCAATTACAAGGTTTTCTACCGCCGCGTACCGAGCGGCAGCTCGTACACGATGGACCACACGGCCATCAGCTATGTGCTCGATACCGAGGGACGCATGCGCCTGGGCTTGAAGCACCAGTTGACGGGCGACGAATGCGTGCAAGACATCAAGACCCTGATGCAATCGAAATACACCTTATAACTACCGAGGAAATGATCATGACCCATTTGAAAACCCTGCTGGCCACGGCCCTGACCGTGCTGTCCTTCTCCGCCGCTGCCCAGACTTCCGTGCAGATTACCGACCCGTGGGTACGCGCCACCGTGCCGCAGCAAAAAGCCACGGGCGCCTTCATGCAGATCACGGCGCCGAAAGCCATGCG
Organism: Janthinobacterium sp. PSRC1-1; assembly: GCF_049897525.1. NCBI lineage: Bacteria > Pseudomonadati > Pseudomonadota > Betaproteobacteria > Burkholderiales > Oxalobacteraceae > Janthinobacterium > Janthinobacterium sp. PSRC1-1. The sequence goes on along the minus strand of NZ_JAFCWK010000007.1, from coordinate 383,634 downwards.
CCTGCTGGAAGTGCGCTCGCCCGTGGCCGGCGTGGCGGAAATCCATGAAATGAGCATGACGGACAATATGATGCGCATGCGCCAGGTCAAGGAAATCAGCTTGCCAGCCGGCAAGGCCGTGGAACTGAAGCCGGGCGGCTACCACGTGATGCTGCTGGACCTGAAAGGGCAGGTGAAGGCGGGTGACAAGATTCCACTGACCCTCGTCGTCGAGGGCGAAGACAAGCGCCGCGAAACCATCGAAGTGACCGCCGTGGCCCGTCCGCTGGGCGCCGCCTCGGCCCCGATGCCGGCGATGAAGCACTAAGCTTCCCGCCACACCCGTGAAAAGCCCGGTTCGCCGGGCTTTTTTGCGCCCATTTGAAAATTAAACAGCTGTTTGATACAATGCTGAAAAATATTAAACGGCTGTTTAAATGATGGGATTGGCATGACAGAACAGAAAGAAGGCGAACCGGCGCGCGCGCGCATCCTGCAGGCGGCGGCGGACCTGTTTGCCGACGAGGGCTACAAGGCCACCTCCGTGCGCAGGATCTGCGAGGCGGCGAAAGTCAATGTGGCGATGGTCAATTACTATTTTCATAGCAAGGAAGAGCTGCACCTGGCCGCCTTCGACCATGCGCGCGAACTGGCGCGGGCCTCGGCCGCCGACGTGGCTGCCGCCAGTGCGCGGGCGCAGGTGCCGCCTGTGGAACAGTTGCGCCTGGCTATCGAGGCGCTCGTGTCCGACATGCTGCGTTCGGGGCACGCATCGCTGTTCAGCCGCCTGGTGGCGCGCGAACTGATCGAGCCGACGGCCGCCATCCACAAGCTGGCCGAGCGCAATGTGCGGCCCCAGCACGCCTTGTTTACGGGCTTGATCCGTGGCGTGGTGGGGCCTGCCATGCCGGACGACGTGGTGCAGAAATGCGTGTTCAGCGTGATCGGCCAGGCCGTGTTCTATGCCCGGTCGCGCATCGTGCATGAACTGGTGGTGCCGGAAATGACGTATGACGAGGCGGGCATCGCCAGCATTGCGCGCCATGTGTCGCAATTCTCGCTGGCGGCTCTCGACGGCTTGTGCCGCCAGTATGCTGCGCAGGTGGGCGCATGAAGGCGCGCAAGCTGACCCTGGTGCTGGCCGGCCTGGCCATGCTGGGTCCGTTCGCCACCGATACTTTTTTGCCATCGTTTCTCGCGATCGGCACGCATTTCGACGTCAGCAGCGTGCTGGTGCAGCAAACCCTGAGCGTCTACCTGGCCGCCTATGCCTTCATGACCTTGTTCTATGGCACCTTGTCCGACTCGTTCGGCCGCCGTCCCGTGATCCTGGCATCCCTGCTGATCTTTGCCGTCGGCTCCATCGGCGCCGCGTTTGCACCGAGCTTTGGCTGGCTGCTGTTCTTCCGCGGCATGCAGGGCGCCTCGGCGGGCGCGGGCAGGGTGATCGGGCAAGCCATCGTGCGTGACACCCTGTCAGGTGCGGCCGCGCAAAAGATGCTGGCCAACATCATGATGGTGTTCGGCATCGCACCGGCCATCGCCCCCATCATCGGCGGCTGGCTGCACGTGGCGTATGGCTGGCAGTCGACGTTCGTCTTCACGTTTTCCGTCACGGTGCTGCTGGCGCTGGCCTGCCTGAAAGGATTGCCGGAAAGTTTAGCCGTCGAGCAACGCCAACCCTTCCACCCAGGCAATATTGCGCGCAATTACTGGCTGGCCTTGCGCCACCGGGCGTTCCTGCTGCGTTCGCTGGCCGTGGCCTTCGCCTTTGGCGGCTTCGCCCTGTACATCGCCTCGGCCCCGCATTTCATCCTGGAATTGCTGCGCCTGCCGGAAACGGCGTTTGGCTGGATGTTCATCCCCATGGTGGCCGGCCTGGTGGGCGGCTCGGCGCTGTCGGGCAAGCTGGCCCATGCGGTGAAAAGCACCGTGCTGGTGCGCTGGGGCTTGCTGGTCATGGCGGCCACGGGCGCGCTCAATATCATCTACAACCACTGGTTCGCGGCCAGCATCCCGTTCGCCGTCGTGCCCGTGATGCTGTACGCGTTCGGCATGTCGCTGGCCTTGCCGGGCATGACCATGTCCACGCTCGACATTTTTCCGCAGATGCGGGGCCTGGCCGCCTCCTTGCAAAACTTCGTGCAAATGCTGGTGTTTGCGCTGGTGTCCGGTTTTGTCGCACCGTTGCTGTTCGACAGCGCTTTTAAATTGGCGCTGGGACAGGCTTCGGCCGTGGCGCTCGCCGCCGTATTCTGGTGGCTGGGCAGCCGCCAAGGGGCGGGGCAGGGTGCAACTGCACTTATTAAAACGACATGAGTGGCATTGAAAAAAAGTGGCATGCTTCCTGCTTTGTTACACTGTGACAATCAGACCTCCGTCGCGGGCACAGCAGCACGCGCGCGGGTCTAAGCAGTTTTGCAACTTTACCTTTGGCTATCATGCACTTGATTAACTCCAGTTTGAACCACGCCTTGCGCGTGCCGCTGGCTGCGGAAATCCACTCGCGGCCGTTTTTGCAGCTCGATGCCCCCGAGCTGATCACCCATCTGGCCGTCTACAAGGATGACAGCGCGGCGCCCGGTGCGTCGAATATGGCGGCCCAGCATGCCACTCTGGCTGCCCTGTGCACGCATTTCGGCGTCACGCCGCCCGCCGCCGAAGCCAAGTATTTTTATTACGACTTTGGCCGCTTCCGCCTGAAATGGGAATGCCATACGGAATTTGCCACGTTTACGTTTGCCGAACATCCTGGTGCCGCCTTGCCCCTGGAGCAGGCGTTCGAGCGCATGCCCCTGGAGCAGTTGCCGCAGCAGTGGCTGGCGGGCTTGAAGGGCAAGCTGATGGTGGCCGCGCACGTGGTGCTGGAACAAGCGACAGAGCCAGCCGAGATTTTCATGCAGGGCTTGTCGCGCGTGTTCGAGGGCAATACCCTGGCCGGCAGCAAAGTGTTGCAGGGCGGCGAATTGTGGACGGATTTTACGATCCAGTCCGATGGCTTCAGCCGTTTCGTCATCCGCGATGCGGGCATGCACTCGCAGCAGTCGGGCCGTCTGGTGCAGCGCGTGCTGGAAATCGAAACCTACCGCATGATGGCCTTGCTGGGCTTGCCCTACGCCATGCAGGCGGCGCCTTCGTTGAACGCCATCGAAAACGAACTGGCGACCCTGGCCGCCGCCATGGTCGATACGGACGATGCGCCGGGTGCCAGCAAGGCGGACGAGGGCGTTGCCGAGCAAGCCTTGCTTGACCGCATCACGCGCCTGGCGGCCCGCATTGAAAAGCTGTCACTCGACAATAGCTACCGTTTTTCCGCCTCGAAAGCCTACATGGGCCTGGTCAAGGCGCGCATCGACGAGTTGCGCGAAGAGCGCATCGAGGGCATGCCCACGGTCGAGGAATTCATGGACCGCCGCCTGACGCCCGCCATGAATACCTGCGCAGCGATGGCCAGCCGCCAGGAAGCGATGGCGCAGCGCATCGCCAACACGAATGACTTGCTGCGCACGCGCGTGGGCATCGTGCAGGAATTGCAGAACCGGCAAATCCTGCAATCGATGAATGCGCGCGCGGCGCAGCAGCTGCGCTTGCAGCAAGCGGTGGAAGGCTTGTCCGTGGCCGCCATTTCGTATTATGTGATCGGCCTGTTCAGCTATACGGGCAAGGCGGCCAAGGTGCTGGGCCTGCCCGTGAATCCGGAAATCCTCGTCGGCGCGCTGGTGCCGTTCGTGGCGGCCGGCGTGTGGCTGGGGCTGCGCCGCATGCATCACAAGCTGCACGCGGACTGAGCCGGCGGCGCGTACGCCGCGCACCGCCAATCTTTGCTATCGTGCGGGCCTCACCGTTCGATACAAGGAGTCAGCGTGCTTGCCAAGGTTGGAGATATTTACAGCGTGTTTTCGTCCAGGCTGCAGCAGTATGTGGCTTGTCAGGTCACCGCCATCGAGGACGACGCTTCGTCCGGCAGAGCGCCGCTGGCCGCCGTCCTGGAGCTGGACTGGACGGGCGACGCCTTGCCCGATGCGGCGGCCGTGCAGGCGATGCGCCCGCTGGTGTGCGATTACTATTTCTGGAACCGCCGCCACGACCACAGTTTCGTCAATGCCAAGGTGCCGCGGACTTACACCCTGGTGGCCAATATCGCGCCCCTGGTCGATACGCAAGTGAAGAGCTACAGCGGCGGCTGGCACATGGGCGACAGCCTGTATCGCCAGCGCCGCTGGGAGCAGGTCGACCCGGACAGGCGCCAGCGCTTCAAGGCGGCATCGGGCGCGGAAGTGCGCATTGGCGGCCAGGCCGTGCGCCAGAATACGAGCCGCATCGGCGATGGCGTCCTGCAGGCGCTCGGCGATCTGTCCGAACTGGACCAGCTGCCTTGCCTGACGGCGATCGAGACGCGCCACGGCAGCGCGGCGCTGGCCGCCTATATCAACGGCAACCCCATCATCAATGAAGTGCAGTGGCAGTCATCGACGGTGGGTGAACTCGACTTAAGCAACAGCAATGTCAGCCGCCTCATCGTGCATGCCGAAGGCTTGCAGACGCTGCGCCTGAACGAGGGCTTGAGCACCCTGATACTGAATGGCACGCCGTCGCCATCGCTGCGCATCGACGACGCGCATGCGGGGCGCTTCCTGCGCCTGCAGTGTGGCGGCGCCCTGGCGCCATTCCACGGCCTCGATGAATTGATGCACCTATCGCTGAGCGCGATGCCGGCCGTGGATTTCGACGTGGTGGCGCAGCGTTTCCCCGGGCTGACTGAGCTGACCGTCTGGGGCAAGCCCGGGCTGGCGTCGAACGTGGCCAGCATCGCCACATTGACCCGCTTGCAAGCGTTCACCGCGTATGAACTGTTTGGCTACGGCCCTGACGACTTTCCCGCTCCGGCGCAGTTGCCATCCTTGTCCAGCCTGTCCCTTGCCAGCCTGCCGCTGGACGCGGCCAAGGCCATCAAGGCCAGCTATAAAAAGGCGGCGGCGCTGGGCTCGAACCTGTCGGTGACGCGGCCGCGCAAGCCCGAGTGGCTGGCGGAAAACCTGGACAACCCGTTCCGCGACTGGGATGGCCGCGAGCACATCTCGGCGGCGTATGCCAGGAAGGCCGCGCAGGCGTATAAAAAACTGCTGACCACGGCGCGCACCCTTGACGGCGTGAGCGATGCCGAGACTGTGCATGCCATGGCGCAGGAAATGGTCACGGCCTATGTCGCCGTGTTCAACCAGATCGAGCGGCGTTCCAGCATCATCGAAACGGTGGAGCGCGATGAAATCTACGTCGCGCTGGAGCAGGTGCTGACGCAGGCGCAACTGCCCGAGGTAGCGGCGCTGTATGCCTTGTTCGACCGCCTGCGCGATTTTTAGTTTTTCACGAACTAGAAAAAAAGTTCTAGACATGTCGTTCTAGAATCGGTATTCTAGCGGCATGCTGAAAAATACCTCCACTCCCCATCCCACGGCCGCCGAACTGGACCTGCTGCGCATCTTGTGGCGGCGCGGTCCGTCCGACGCGCGCGCCGTGTATGACGCGCTGGCCGAAGAGCGTGCCGACGCCAGCTACGCCACCGTGCTGCGCCAGTTGCAACTGATGCATGGCAAGGGTCTCCTGAGCCGCGATGAAAGCCAGCGGCCGCAGCTGTATGCGGCCGTCGAGGCGCAGGAAAAGTTGCAAACGAGCTTGCTCAAGGACTTGATCGGCAAGGTGTTTTCCGGTTCCGGCAAGGCGCTGGTGCTGACGGCGCTGCGCGAGCACGTGAGCGACGCGGAGCGCCTGGAAATTGAAAAAATCCTGCGCAGCAAGGATGGCAAGGCGCCATGAACCTGGACCTGCGCCTCGGCATCGAGTTGGGCAACCTTGTCCCGGCGCTGGGCTGGGTCTTGCTGTATTTTGTCTGGCAAGGCGTGATCGTCGGCGCCGTCTCCGCCGTATTGCTCTGGCTGCTGCGCCATTCCAGCGCGCGCTGGCGCTATGCCGTCTGCGCGCTGGCGCTGCTGCTGTGCCTGTGTATTCCCGCCGTCCATCTGCTGTCTCTGCTGTCCGGCACTTCACTGGCCCAGCTGCCGATGGCTGCGCCGCCCGCCTGGCGCGCCGCGCTGCAAGCATGGATGCCGGCCCTGGTGCTGGCCTGGAGCGCCGGCGTTGGCCTGATGAGCTTGCGCCTCTGCCTGGGTCTGGCCTGGGTCGGCAGGCTGCGGCGCCAGGCAGTGGCCGCGCCGGCCATCTGGCAGGCGCGCCTCGATGCGCTGGCGCTGCGCATGGGCTTGCGCCGCAGTGGTCGGATTCCGCTGAAGCTGCATGCGGGACTGGCCAGCCCCGTCACCGTGGGCTTCTGGCGCCCCGTCATCCTGCTGCCGGCCGCCCTGCTGAGCGGCATGCCCGTTGCCTTGCTCGAAGCGCTGCTGGCGCATGAACTGGCGCACGTGCGGCGCTGGGATTACCTGGTCAATTTGTTGCAAAGCGTGGCCGAGGCGCTGCTGTTCTTTCACCCCGTCGTCTGGTGGCTGTCGGCGCGCATGCGGGCCGAGCGGGAACAGGTGGCCGACGCCCTGGCCGCGCAAGCGCTGCAAGACCCGCAGCAGCTGGCCACGGCGCTGCATGCCTTGTCCCTGCACGCGGCCGCGCCGCAACATTCCGGCTTGCTGATGTCGGCCCGCGGCGGGGCGTTGCTGACGCGCATAGAACGCCTGATGGCCCCCGGGCTTGATACGGCCGGCTGGAAACTGGCCGTGCCGGCCTTGCTGCTGGCCTGCGCCACCTTGCTGTTGCAGGTGCAGGACAAGCCTGCCGTCAGCGGGGCGGCCCTGGCCGAGGCCGCCGTCGCGATGCTGGACTTGCCCGTCAGCGCGAAACACATGCTGGTATTTGACGACAGCACGGGCCAGGTACTGATGGCGAAAGATGCGGATGCCGTCGTGCCCATCGCCTCGATCACCAAGCTGATGACGGCCATGGTGGTGCTGGACGCGGGACTCGATCCCGACGAGCAGCTGCGCATCGTGCGCGCCGATGGCGACTCTTCAATGCAGCGCCACAGCCTGCTGGCCGATGGCGTGGCCGTGTCGCGCGGCGCGCTGCTGCAGCTGGCGCTGCTGCCATCGGAAAACCGTGCCGCCGCCGCGCTGGCGCGCACCTATCCCGGCGGCGGCGCGGCGTTTCATCAAGCCTTGCAAGCGAAGATCCGCCACCTGGGTTTGCACCGCACTACCTTGCTGGACCCGGTCGGCAGTTCGCCCGCGAATACATCGACGGCCAGCGAGGTGGCGAAGATCGTCGCGGCGGCCGCGCGCTATCCCGACATCGCGCGCATCACCAGCCACCCGCAAGCGAGTGTGGCCGTCAATGGCAAGGTGCGCACCCTGCACAACACCAACCCGCTGGTGGGCGGCAAGGACTGGGACATTTTGCTGTCCAAGACGGGCAGCAGCCATGAGGCGGGCAGCTGCCTGACGATGCGCATGCGCAGCGGCGGCAAGCACGTCACCGTGGTGCTGCTGGACGCCGACGGCGCGCAGCGGCGCTCGCTCGACGCCGGACACATCCGCGACACCCTGGCTGACAGGACCGGCCGCATGCATTGATACCCCCCCCTGGGCGCGCCATCGCGCGCGCCCTTCTTTTTGACACTCTGGAGATGAAGATGACACTATTGGCGAAGTTGATGCTGGCGACGGTTGCGACCATGGCGGCTGGCACGGTGCAGGCGAAGACGCCGGCGCCTGGGCAGGATAAACCGGTTAATTGCGACAGTTGCAAGGAATGGAACGCGCCCGTCAAGCCATTCAATATCCATGGCAATAGCTGGTATGTGGGCACGGCCGGCCTGTCCGCCGTGCTGGTGACGAGTCCGCAGGGCCATATCCTGCTCGACGGCGCGCTGCCGCAATCGGCGCCGTTGATCATCGCCAGCATCAAGGCGCTGGGCTTTCGCATCGAGGACGTGAAAGTCATCCTCAATTCGCATGCGCATTGGGATCATGCGGGCGGTATTGCCGCGCTACAACGGGCCAGCGGCGCCACCGTGATGGCCAGCGCCTCGGGTGCGCTGGGTCTGCAAAGCGGCACGAATGGCAAGGACGATCCGCAGTACCAGGCGAATCCCGTCGTGCATGTCGCGAAAGTGGCCAAGGTGAAGGTGGTGGGCGAGGGCGAGACCGTCAAGGTGGGGCCGCTGACCCTGACGGCGCACATGACGCCCGGTCACACGCCAGGCGGCACGACGTGGACGTGGACCTCGTGCGAAGGCGACCGTTGCCTGGACGTCGTGTATGCGGACAGCCTGAACCCGTATGCCAGCGGCGATTTCCGCTATACGGGCAAAGGCAAGACGCCGGACATTTCGGCTTCGTTCGAAGCGAGCATCGCCAAGGTGGCCGCCTTGCCATGCGACATCATCATCCCCGTGCATCCGGGCACAACGGACGTGCTGGGCAAGGCCGCCAGGCGCAGCGGCACGGACAATCCCCTGATCGACGCCAGCGCCTGCCGCGCCTATGCGGCCGAAGCGGGCGGCTTGCTGGCCAAGCGCCTGGCGAAGGAACGGGGCGAAGCGTTGCCTCTTGAGGCCAAGGGCGCCGCGCACGTGCATTAAGATTTTTTACTCTGCCGCCTGCTGTTTTTGCAGGCGTTTGACGAACACCGTCATTTCCTTGACGGCTTGCAGGTCGCCTTGCTGCCGGGCCACGGTCACGCCCGTCGTCCAGGCGGCCTGCGCTTCCTCCAGCCGACCCAGCTGCTGCAGGGCCTTGCCCAGCAATTTCCACGCGGCCGAATAACCCGCTTGCTGTTGCGTCGCCTGCGCCAGGTGCAGGGCGGCTTGCTCGGCGTCATGCTCTTTCAGGCAGGCGTCGCCCAGGCCAAAGCGCAGCAGGGCGTTGTCGCGTCCCTGCGCCAGCAGTTTTTCCAGTCTTTCACGCATGTCCGGCTCCATCTTATTATGCAAGTGTATTCTTGCATATTAACGCCTCAGCCACGGGAAAACAAGGATGCGCCGAGTTGGCCATGCGCGCATCGCGCCGGGCCTTGCCACTTGCGCGCGGCCAAGGTACAAGTGTTCGTGGATTTTCTGGCGCAGATTTTTCACGACGACTTTAATGAGAATTGATTATCAATTATAATGCAAGCCTATTGCATTAAATTGCCCATTATCAGGAATCCCATGTCCGTGTTTTTACGCCGCCCCGTGGCGCTTTTGCTGGCCGCCGCCAGCCCTCTGGCGCTGGCAGCTGACCCTGCCGCCGACAGGCCCGATGCGCAGGATGTCGTCACTGTGAAAGCCGAGCGCCTGCACTACCGCAGCCTGTCGGCCACGGGCGCCACCAAGACGGACGCTTTATTGATGGATTTGCCGCAAAGCGTGCGCGTGCTGACCGGCGACTTGTTGCGCGATGCGGGCGTGACAACACTGGCCGGCGCGCTGGACCTGGCCAGCGGCATCGCGAAGCAAAGTCCGCTGGGCGGCTTGTGGGATAGCTATGCCATGCGCGGCTTCACGGGCGACCCGAATTTCGGTTCCGACTATATGGTCAACGGTTTCAGTTCCAGCCGTGGCTACAACGGCCTGCGCGACGCCGGCAATACGCAGACTGTGGAAGTGCTGAAAGGCCCCGCGTCGGCCCTGTACGGCCGGGGCGAGCCGGGTGGCACGGTGAACATCACGACGAAAAAGCCGAAGTTCGCGCCGGAATACGGCGCCGACGTTTCCCTCGCCAGCTTCCGGACGCGCCGCGCCGCCGTCGATTTGACGGGACCGTTGAGCGATACCGTCGCCTACCGCCTGAACGCGGCGCATGAAGAGGGGCACAGCTTCCGCGATACGGTGAAAGTCGAGCGCAGCCTGTTTTCTCCCTCGTTCCTCTGGCTGGCGGGCGAGCACACGACCGTGTCGTATGAAATCGAAGCGGTGCGCCAGCGTGTGCCGTTCGACCGCGGCGTCGTGGCCGTGCATGGCCAGCTGGGTCTTGTCCCTGTTTCACGCTTCCTGGGCGAACCGGGCGACGGCCCCATGACGGTCAAGTCGCTGGGGCAGCAGCTGTTCATCCACCATGCGCTGTCCGACGACTGGACGCTGCAGGCGGGCGCTTCCTACCGCGACAGCGAATTGTCCGGCTATTCGACCGAGGCGAACAAGCTGCTGGCCGATGGCCGCAGCCTGAACCGCCAGCGCCGCCACCGCGATTTTTCGGCCACCGACGTGTCGGCCCGCGTCGAAGTACTGGGCAAGTTCAAAACGGGCGCGCTGGCGCACGAGGTGCTGGCCGGTGTCGACGCCTATCACTTCGACGACCGCCGGGTGCAGCTGCGCCGCAATCCGTCCGCTGGCAATCCATATGCCATCGATATTTATGCGCCCGTGTACGGCGGCAGGGCCGATCCGCTGGCCCTGTCCATCGACACGCAGGAAGCGCAAAAGGCACGCGGCCTGTATGCGCAAGATCAACTGGACCTGGGCGCGCAATGGAAGGCGCTGGTCGGCGTACGCCACGACACGTACACGCAGGATGTGACGAATAATCGCCTGAAGGTGAGCAACGGCCAGTCGCTGTCGGCCACCAGTCCCCGCGCGGGCCTCGTCTACCAGCCGTCGAAAATGTGGTCGCTGTATGCGAGCGCGGCCAAGGGTTTCCGCCCCAACAGCGGCATCAGCATCGCCAACCAGGCGTTTCCGGCCGAGCGCAGCCGCGCGTATGAGCTGGGCGCGAAACTGGAAACGGGCAAGCTGACGGGCACGCTGGCCGTGTACGACATCCGCAAGCGCAATGTGCTGACGACCAATCCCGCCAACACGGATTTTGCCATCGCGGCGGGCGAGGTGGGCAGCCGGGGCCTGGAACTCGATGTGTCGGGCGAAGTGGCGCGCGGCTTGCGCGTCTCGGGCGCCTATGCGTACACGGACGCCAGCGTCACGCGCGGCGACACTACGATACTGACGGGCAGCCGCTTGGCCAACGTGCCGCGCCACAGCGCCAACCTGCTGGCCACGCAGCAATTCGCGCTGGGCACGGGCACGGCCAGCGTGGGCGGCGGCGCGCAGTACGTGGGCGAGCGCCTGGGCGACGTCGCCGCCAGCAGCAGTTTCACCTTGCCGGCCTACACGACGGCCAGATTGCTGGCGTCGTATTCGCCCAACGCACAATGGCGCCTGGCCTTGAACGTGGAAAACCTGTTCAACCGCAGCTACTATGCGAGTTCCTATAGCCAGCTGTGGGTGGCGCCGGGGGCTGAGCGCACGCTGACTGTGCATGCACACTACCGTTTTTAAGCGATGACGATGACCTTGACTTCCCCCGCCACCTTGCGCGCCCGTATCGCCGTCATCGACGTACTGCGCGGCCTCGTCATGCTGATCATGCTGTTCGACCATGTGCGCGAAACGGTCTTTTTACACCATCAGGTGGGCGACCCGATGGATGCGGCCCACGTCGATCCGGCCCTGTTCTTCACGCGTCTGGCGGCCCACGTGTGCGCGCCCATGTTCGTTTTCCTGACGGGACTGTCGGCCTGGTTGTACGCGCATCCGGCCGCCGGGCCCCGCAGCGCTACTGGTTTCCTGTTCAAGCGGGGCTTGCTGCTGGTGGTGCTGGAACTGGTGTTCGTCAACTTCGCCTGGAGCGGGGCGTTTCCACCGGCCGTGCTGTATCTGCAGGTGATCTGGGTCATCGGCCTTGCCATGATGGCGCTGGCCGTGCTGCACCGGCTGCCATTGAAAGTGCTGGCGCTGCTGGGCGTGGCGATTATCGCAGGGCAGCATCTGTTCACGGGTTTGCGCGCGCAAGAGGGCAGCCTTGGCTACTATCTGCTGACGGTGCTGCTGCAACGCGGCTACCTGGTGGCCGATGGCGCCATGAAGATCAAGGTCAGCTATCCGCTGCTGCCGTGGATAGGCGTGATCGTGCTCGGCTATGCGGCCGGGCCGCTGTATGCGCGCAGCCGTTCACCGGAGGGACGGCGCCGCCTGCTGCTGGCGCTGGGCACGGGCAGCTTGCTGCTGCTGGCCGTCTTGCGCGGCATCAATCTGTATGGCGAAACCCTGCCGTGGGTGGCGGGCGACACGGCCGTGCGCACGGTCATGAGCGTGCTGAACTTCACCAAGTACCCGCCGTCGCTGGACTTTTTGCTGTTCACCCTGGGCCTGGGCCTGCTGGGCCTGGCCTGGCTGGAAAGCGTCGATAACTGGTTCACGCGCGCTTGCGCCACCTTTGGCGGCGCACCGATGTTTTACTATCTGCTGCACCTGTATCTGCTGCTGGTCATCGGCATCACCCTGACGGCCGTGCTGGGCGCCAACCACGGCACCCGCTATGGCGTCGAGCACATCTGGCAAGTCTGGCTGCTGGCCTTGCTGCTGATGCCCGTGCTGTACTTTCCCTGCCGCGCGTTTGCCCATTACAAGCGCACGTCGCGGCAGGCGTGGGTGCGTTATTTCTGAAGCATGCCTACTTGCAGTACAACCTGTCGATGCTGTGGCTGGACGCCAGGTAATGCCGCGTCTGCCACCCGATGGCCACGCGGTAGGCGCACGGCGGGTCGAGCGCCACGTTGACGGGGAAGCCGCCATTGTTGCCCGATAAATGCGGCCCGCCCGCGCCACCGCGGAACAGGTAATTGCTCGGTGGCGGCGGTGGCGTGAAGCTGGCGGCCGGCAGCGGTGGCGGCGGGTGCGCGATGCCGTTGTTGTTGGATATCGTGATATTGAAAAAGCGCAGATGCGGATGGTCGATCGTGTACAGGATATGCACGAGGCCGCCCGAGACGGGGTTGCAGGCATTGCTGCGCAACTCTTCCAGGTCCAGCGCCACGATGACGGGCGAGTTGTCGAAGACGATGGAGTCGAGGCCGTCCGTGGCCACCAGCGCCAGGGTATTGCCATCGCGCACCTCGAAGCCCAGGCGGTAGCGGCGTATCGGTTCGCTTTCGGCCGCCGTCAGGCTGCGGCCCGCGTCGAGTATCGGCAAGCCGCCCGGCAGCTTGGCCGGATGCAGGCTGGTGATGGCAGGCGTATTCACGGTCAGCAAGTCGAAGGTGCGCAGGAAGATATTCTGCTGCACGATGACGATGGCCGTCGTACCGTCGCGCATGTCCACCGTGACTTGCTTGCCATCGACCCGTATCCAGCCGCCCGGTTTCAAATCTCCCGCGTCGATGATGACGGGTGCCGAGTCGGCCAGGCCCAGACCGTTCGTATAGAACACATAGCCGACCAGGGTGCCGAGCACTTGCGTGAGCGGCGCCAGGCTGGCCGGCGCCACCGTGGGGATGGCTGTCGGGTCGTCGCTGCCGCCCGGCCAGGACCATTCGCCGATGAGGAAACGGTATTCGAGCGGATTGGCGGGGATGGCGCTATTGCGCAGCGGGCAATTGCCTTTCAAGGTGACGCCACCGGCGAACACATACGAGGCGGCCGCGCCGCCCGCATAGCCTTGCGCGGAAAAGCCGGCCAGCGAGGGAAACGGGTGGATGTCGAAGATTTCCACCTGCTGCCAGTGCGGCACGCCTTCCACGTCGGGCGGCAGGACGTCTTTCGAACATAATTCCACGCAGAAACAGTGGCCGACGTTTTCGCGGCCCGGCTGGCGCCCGTTGGCCTGGGTTTCCGACAGGATGGTGACGCTGCCCAGCTGGGCCGTGAAATACACGTCGGGGCCGCTCGTGAATTCCACGTTGATGAATGGTGAAAACGGCGTGAGCGTGAAATCCGACGTCAGGTAATCGATGCGGAAGCGCCCGCCGGCGTCCGTCACCGCCACGCCCAGCGCATCGTCCTGCAGCCAGTCGGCGTCGAAGGCGCGCACGGTGGCGCCGGCGATCGGCGTGTGCGGCGCCTCGCAGGTGCGCAGCCGGCCGCAGATGGTCCAGGCGCCGAAGCGGGCGCGCACCAGGCACCAGAAGCGTTGCGGCAGGCAATAATCCCAGATGGCGAGGAAATCGTTGTCGACCTGGCGCCAGCGCGGCTGGACCGTGGTGATGGAAAACTGCAGCGGCACGGGGTGTTTCGGCCCCGGCTTCAGGTGCGGCACGGTGGAGCACAGCACATCGACTTCGACGGCCTCGCCCTGGTAATCGCCTTCCAGCGTAAAACTGTAGTTGCCATCGTCATCCGTGCGCGCTTCGGCCAGCAAAAACGGCGCCTTCGCCTGCACTTCCTCGTCCGTGAGAATGGCGAAGGTTTCCTTGGCGCTGGCCACGGCCAGGGCCGTGACGTTTTGCGCCGCGCGCGGGCGGTACAGGCGCACGATGACGTGCGACAAGGCTTCAGGACACTCGGCACAGATCAAGCCGCACAGTTTGCCCCGCAGGATATAGGCCATGATGGTTCTCCAGCTCAGTTGGACAGTTGTACCGCTCAGAATGGCGGCGCTGTTACCAAGTTAGCAAATCAATAGCCTTCGGGCTTGATCCTGCGTAAAGGAGTGGCTATTTGATCAGCGCCAATACTTCGCGGAAGCGCGGGTGCTTGCAGTCGCGCAACCATTCAAAGGCCAGCATTTCCACCGTCACCAGATGGGCGCCCAGCCTGTCCAGGCGGGCCAGCGCCGCATCGCGGCTGGCGGCCTGGCGCGAACCGACGGCGTCGATGGCGATGATGACCTCGTAGCCCAGCTGCAGCAGGCCGATGGCCGTCTGCAGCATGCACACATGGGCTTCGCAGCCCGTGACGACGATCTGTTTGCGCCCGGCGGGCAGCATGTCCTGCAAGCCATCAGAACAGGCGCCGAAATGCGTCTTGTGCAAGGTCCGTTCGCACAGCGCGGCGATTTCCTCCACGTTCGGCCCCAGTCCCTGGCGGTTCTGTTCCGTGCCCAGCACGGGCACGTCGAGCAGACGGGCGATCTTCGCCAGGCGCAGGTTTTGCGCCAGCACCAGGCCGGCGTCGTGGATGGCCGGCATCAAGCGGCCTTGCAGGTCGACAATGACCAGTACGGCCTGGCTTGCATCCATCAACATGGCGTTCTCCTTATTAGTATGTGACGACAGTGTAGCGCGCTGCGGCTTGCTCAGGCTGGCCAGCTGGGCGTGGCCGTCTCGCCCATCAGATAGGCGTGATTGACGTCGATGGCGGCGCGCAGGTAATTCCACAGGGCGCTGACCCTGGCGATGTTGCGCCGCTCGCTCGGCGAGATCATCCAGAAGGCGCGCAGCAGGTCGATCTCGCCGTCGAGCACGGGCACCAGTTCGTTCGATTGCTGCGCCACGAAGCAGGGCAAAATCGCCAGCGCCTGGCCCGCGCGCGCCGCGTGGTATTGGGCGATCACGCTGGTGCTGCGAAACGCGCGCAGGGAATCGGGCGCCACGTTGTCCATGTAGCGCAGCTCCGAACTGAAGACCAGGTCGTCCACGTAGCCGATGATCGGGTGCTGCGCCAGCTGCGCCACGCTGGTGATCGGCGCGTGGCGCGCCAAGTAGCCTGGCGTGGCGTACAGTTTCAAGCGGTAGTCGGACAACTTCGTCACCACGTACGGGCCGGATAGGGGGCGCTCGATGGAAATGGCCACGTCCGCCTCGCGCTTGGACAGGCTGACGAAACGCGGCACGGCGATCAGGTCCACGCTGATGTGCGGATAGCGGCCGCAAAACTGCGCCAGGTGCGGCGCCAGCACGATGGCGCCGAAGCCTTCGGTGGCGCCCAGGCGCACCTGGCCCGACAGCAGGCGGTTATGTTCGCCCAGCTCCTCGGTGGCGGCAAATACCGTGCTTTCCATCGTTTCCGCGTATTCCATCAGGCGGTGGCCCTCGGGCGTCAGCTGGTAGCCCACGTAATTGCGGTCGAACAGCTGCGTGCCCACCTGCTCTTCGAACTTGCGCATGCGCCGCGACACGGTGGAATGGTCGATGCCCAGCTTTTTCGCCGCATCGACGAGTCCCGCGCTGCGCGTCAGTTCCAGGAAGACCCGTACATTGTCCCAATCGAGCATGGCAATCCCTCTCTGTGCATTTTTGCAAAGGAATTATGCATTAATTTCACTTGAGTGCATATTTTTACACATGCAGAATGCATCTACACCTATAAGAAAACCCATCCACCTGGAGACACGCATGAAAAAAACCGTTCTGGCCATGGGCGCGCTGGCGCTCACCCTTTCCTTTGGCGGCGCGCAGGCGCAGATTTCCGATGGCGTCGTCAAGGTCGGCATCCTGACCGACATGTCCGGCCCGTATTCGGCCATGGGCGGGCGCGGCTCCGTCGTCGCCAGCCAGATGGCCGTCGAGGATTGTCTGAAAGCCGAATGCAAGGGCATGAAGATCGAAATCGTCTCGGCCGACCACTTGAACAAGGCCGACATCGCCGCCTCCAAGGCGCGTGAATGGATAGACCGCGACAAGGTCGACGCCATCGCCGACCTGACCAATTCCTCGGTGGCCCTGTCCGTGCAAAAGCTGATGAAAGAGAAGGGCGGCATCGCCATGTTCAGCGGCCCGGCCACCACGCGCCTGACCAATGAAGACTGCTCGCCGAACGGCTTCCACTGGATGTTCGACACCTATTCGCAGGCGGCCGGCACGGCGGCGGCGCTGACCAAGCTGGGACAGAAATCGTGGTACTTCGTCACCGTCGATTACGCGTTTGGCCATTCGCTGGAAAAAGACGCCAGCGAAGTCGTCAAGCACAATGGCGGTACGGTGCTGGGCGCCGTGCGCCATCCGCTGAACGCCTCCGATTTTTCATCGTTCCTGGTGCAGGCGCAGGGTTCCAAGGCGCAGGTGATCGGCCTGGCCAACGGCGGCGCCGACACGGTCTCCGCCATCAAGCAGGCGCGCGAGTTCCGCATCGGCAGCGGCAAGGACCAGCGCCTGGCCGCCTTGCTGGTGTTCCTCTCCGACGTGCATGCGCTGGGGCTGGAAACGGCCCAGGGCCTCGTCTACGCGGACGGTTTTTACTGGGATGTCGATGACCGCAGCCGCGCGTTTGCGAAACGCTTTGAAGCGCTCAACAAGGGCGCCAAGCCGACCATGGTGCAGGCGGGCGTGTATTCCAGCGTCTACCACTACCTGAAATCGGTGGCGGCGGCGAAAAGCGACGACTCGAAGATCGTCGCCCAGAAAATGCGCGAGCTGCCCATCAAGGACTTTGTGATGAACAATGCCTCGATCCGCCCCGACGGCCGCGTGATCCACGACATGTACCTGGTGCAGGTGAAGACCCCGGCCGAATCGAAAGGCGCGTGGGACTACCTGAAAGTGCTGTCCACCATCCCCGCCGACCAGGCCTTCAAGCCGATGGACGCGGCGGCGTGCAATCTCGTTAAAAAATAATTGTGGCTGAGCAGCAGAGAGCCGGGGTCAGACCCGCCGGGGGGATTTTCCCTAGTGGGGAAAATCCCGATTCCGAAGGAACTGACCCCAGATTTCCGCTGCTCCGTCGAGTCCTATGAACATCGCACACCCGGAGTCTCAACCATGAACCAAGCCCTCACCTCAATCCCCTCCATCCCCCTGCACATAGCCGGCAAGCACCACGCCTCAACCAGCACCGAGTGGCGCGACGTCGTCAACCCGGCCACGCAGGAAATCGTCGCCAGGGTGCCGTTTGCCACGCCCGATGAAGTCAACCTGGCCGTCGCCACGGCAAAGGAAGCGTTCAAGACGTGGCGCAATACCCCGCTGGCGGCGCGCATGCGCATCATGCTCAAGTACCAGCAGCTGATCCGCGACAACATCGGCGCCCTGGCCGCGCTGATCACGCGCGAGCACGGCAAGACGCTGCCCGACGCGGAAGGGGAAGTCATGCGCGGCCTGGAAGTAGTGGAGCACGCGTGCTCGATCGCCACCCTGCAACTGGGCGAGATCGCGGAAAACGCGGCCACCGGCGTCGATGTCTACAATATCTACCAGCCGCTGGGCGTGGGCGCCGGCATCACGGCCTTCAATTTTCCCGTCATGCTGCCATGCTTCATGTTCCCGATCGCCATCGCCTGCGGCAATACCTTTGTGCTGAAACCGTCGGAGCAGGACCCGTCATCGACCATGTACCTGGTCGAACTGATGTACCAGGCGGGCTTGCCGGCCGGTGTGCTGAACGTCGTGCACGGCGGCGCCGATGTCGTCAACATGCTGTGCGACCATGCCGACATCAAGGCCGTGTCCTTCATCGGCTCGACCCACGTGGGCACGCATGTGTACCGCCGCGCCAGCGAATCGGGCAAGCGCGCGCAATCGATGATGGGCGCGAAAAACCATTGCGTGGTGCTGGCCGACGCCAACAAGGAGCAGGCGATCAATAACCTGATCGGCGCCGCCTTCGGCGCGGCCGGCCAGCGCTGCATGGCCAATTCCGTCGTCGTGCTGGTGGGCGAGGCGCGTTCCTGGCTGCCGGAAATCGTCACCCGCTCGCAAGCGCTGAAAGTGGGGCCGGGCAGCGACCGCACGGCCGACCTGGGTCCGATGGTCTCGAAAGCGGCCATGCAGCGCGCGGAAAAGCTGATCCAGGCGGGCGTGGACGAGGGCGCGCAGCTGCTGCTCGACGGCCGCGGCCTCAAGGTGGCCGGCTACGAGGGCGGCAATTTCATGGGGCCGACGATTTTCTCGAAGGTTGAAGCGTCGAACTCCGTCTACACGCAGGAAATCTTCGGCCCCGCCATGTGCGTGGTCGAGACCGATACGCTGGACCAGGCCATCGCTTTTATTAACGCCAACCCGAACGGCAACGGCACCTCGATCTTCACCTCGTCCGGCTGGGCGGGGCGCAAGTTCCAGCACGAGATCGACGTGGGGCAGGTGGGCATCAACGTGGCCATTCCCGTGCCCGTCGCCTATTTCAGTTTCACGGGCTCGCGCGCCTCGAAACTGGGCGACCTGGGCCCGAACGGCAAGCAGGCCCTGTACTTCTGGACGCAGACCAAGACCGTCACGGCGCGCTGGTTTGCCCCGGACGACGGCGGCAGCGGCGTCAATACCACCATCTCGATGAAATAAGGAGGCGGCGATGAGCACCAATATCGTTTTCATCGGCCTCGGCAACATGGGCTTGCCCATGGCGCAAAACCTCGTGCGCGCCGGCCATGCCGTCACGGGTTTTGATTTGCTGCCGGCCAGCGTGCAGCAGTTTGCCGATGGCGGCGGCCTGGTCTCCGACGACCAGGCGGCGGCGATAGGCGCGGCCGACATCGTCATCACCATGCTGCCGGCCAGCCGCCACGTGCTGGGCGCGTATTTGGGGGATGCCGGCATCCTGGCACAAGCGCGGCGCGGCACCCTGCTGATCGACTGTTCGACGATTTCCACCGAGGTGGCGCGCCAGGTGGGCCGCGCGGCCGAGGAAAAGGGCATGCCCATGCTGGACGCGCCCGTCTCCGGCGGAACGGCGGGCGCCACCAACGGTACCCTGACCTTCATGGTGGGCGGCGAAGCATCCGCGCTGGCGGCGGCGCGGCCTTGCCTGGACGTCATGGGCAAGGCGATCTTCCACGCGGGCGGCTCCGGTTGCGGGCAGACGGTCAAGATCTGCAACAACATGCTGTTGGGGATTTTGATGATCGGCACCAGCGAAGCGATACGCCTGGGCGTGGCCAATGGCCTGGACGCTAAGGTGGTGTCGGACGTGATGGCGAAGAGCTCGGGCCGCAACTGGACCCTGGAGGTGTACAACCCGTGTCCCGGCGTGGCCGAGAACGTGCCCGCGTCGCGCGGCTACACGGGCGGCTTTGGCGTCGACCTGATGCTCAAAGACCTGGGACTGGCCGTGGAAAGCGCGCTGGCCAGCGGCGCTGCCGTGCCGCTGGGCGCCCTGTCGCGCAATTTATATAGTTTGCACAGCAAGGCGGGGGCCGGCGCGCTGGACTTTTCCAGCATCTATCAGATGCTGGGCGAGAAAGCTTAGGGCTGCTGCGCCTGCAGGGCGGCCAGTTCCGCCCTGGCTTTTTCCAGCTTGCCTTCCAGCTTGGCGATCTTTTTCGGCTCTTTATTCGCTTCCTGGGCCAGGCGCAGCGAACGCTCCGTCTGGTTTACTTTTGCCTGCGCCTTCAGCACCTTCTTGTTGTGGCGTTCGACCAGGGTGCTATCGCGGCAGTGGGCGTTGACTTCGTCGAGCGCGCGCGTCAGGCCCGCGACCTTGTCGGACAGGCCCTGCTCCTGCGCTTGGCGTAATTCGCTGCGGATGCTTTCGCGCTTGGCGGCGCAGCCCGTCAGCTGGGAATTGGCGACGCTTGCGGCGCTGGCGCCCACGGAGGCTGCGGCGAGCAGCAGGGTCAAGGCGGTGGTGGCGAGGCGGTTCATGGTGTTCCTGTCTAAGTGGTGAGCCCGTGCAATGTAAGCCTGCCGGCGTACCCTGTCAAACTTCGCGTACCGTGCGCGCCGTTCTGGCGCGCCATCGGCTACCATGCCTGTTTTCTTCTTCCCGACTCCGCCGCATGCCCAGGAAATTACTGTTGCTGATCCCTTTACTATTGCCGCTGCCTGTTCTGGCGCAAACCTCGCCCACCTTGCTCGATCTGCAGCTGATCGCCATCAAGGCAAGGGCCGATGTGACGACCCATAGCCCGGAAAGCATCGCCGAGTTTGCCGAGACCCGGCGTGCGGCCGAAGCGGGCGATGTCGAAGCGCAGCTGGACCTGGCGCGCATGCTGCAGCTGGGTGTCGGCGCGCCGCAAAGCACGGCGCACTCGATGGCCTGGCTGCGCAAGTCGGCCGAAGGCGGCTATGCGCCGGCGCAAGCGGCTTTGGGGCTGGCCTGTACCGTAGGCGGCAAGGTGCCCATCGACCGCGTGCAGGGAGAATACTGGTTGCGCCAGGGCGTGGCGCAGGGTGATGCGCTGGCGCAGACCATCCTGGCGCTGGAATTCATCGATGGCGACAGCAGTGCCGAAGAGCAGGCGCTGGCCATCATCTGGCTGAAGAAAGCCGCGCTCGAAGAGCACTTTGTGCCCGCGTATAACGCGCTGGGCGAGCACCTGATGCGCGCAGCCACCGATGAGCAGGAGCGCGGCGAGGCCTACCACTGGTATGACAGATCGGCGCGCGAAAAGCAGCCGGCCGGCATGCGCAACCTGGCCCGCGCGCACGAGCTGGGCCTGGGCGTGGCACAGTCGGACAAGCTGGCCCTGGTCTGGTACGAGCGGGCCGGATGGCGCGGCGACCTGCCCGCCATGCGGCGCATGCTTGACGTGTATGCCAAGGGCGAACTGGGACAGCAGGCGAATGCCGAAGACGCCGCCGAATGGCGCGCCAAGCTGGCGGAAAGCGAAAAGAAATGAGAACCATCCTGTGTATATTCACCCTGGCGCTGGCGCAGAGTGTGCTGGCGCAGCCAGTGTCCCTGACAGCGCCGCACCAGCATCCGGCGCTGGCCGAATTCGACATGTCCGGCCTCGACGCCATGCGCGCGCGCGTGCAGGCCGTGATCAACCGCCCGGCCGACCTGTCGCCGGACAAGGTCGCCGCCTTCGACAAGACACGCCGCGCGGCGCAAGCGGGCGACACGGTCGCCCAGCTGGACCTGGCGCAGATGCTGCACGGCGGCGAGGGCACGCCGCGCGATGTCGACGCCGGCCTGGCGTGGATGCGCAAATCGGCCGAAGGCGGTTATGGCCCGGCGCAGGCATTCCTCGGCGTGGCTTATACGCTGGGGCAGGGCATGGCCATCGACCGAAAATCAGGCGAATACTGGTCGCGCAAGGGCGCCGCGCAAGGCGTGGAGCTGGCCAATTTCACCGTGGCCATGCACTTTGAAAATATCCACAGCAGTCCGGAAGAACAGGCGCATGCGCTGCACTGGCTCAAATACTATGCCGAAAACGGCTTTATTTACGCCTGCAATGAGATTGGCTACCGCCTGATGATGACGGCCAAGGACGAGGCGCAGCGCAAGGAAGCGTTTGGCTGGTACATGCGCGCGGCCAAGGCGCTCGACCCGCCCGGCTTGAACAACGTCGCCTACTCGTACGAAGTGGGGCAGGGCGTGCCGCAGAGCGACGAGGCGGCTTTGGGCTGGTACGAAATGGCGGCCATCGCCAAGAGTCCACCGGGCCAGACGGGTTTCGCGCGCCTGCTGGAGCAGGGGCGTGGCGGCCCCACCCGGCAAGGGCCGGCGCCCCAGCCCTTCGCGCTGTACCTGCTGGCGGCCAGGCAGGGCGATGTGGAAGCGATGGAACGGCTGATCAAGGTGTACGATAAGGGCGAGCTGGAACAGGCAGCCGACCCCGCGCAAGCGGCACTGTGGCGCGAAAAGCGCAGACTGGCCAGGTAGACCGAGACGGCGTGAAAACGGCATGCTATCATCATTGTTATCGATAACAATATCATGAGAGACCCATGAATCCCGACTTCCGCTCCAGGCAGATGCTTGAAGATCATATCCTGCACACGATGCACTTTTACCACCCGCGCGCTGTTGATCCGAGCGGCGGCTTTTACCACTTCTTCCTCGACGACGGCACGGTGTACGACGCGGCCACGCGGCATCTGGTCAGCAGCACGCGCTTCATCTTCAATTACGCCATGGCTTACCGCCGGTTCGGCGACGACGATTACCAGGCGGCCCTGCGCCACGGCGTGGCCTTCCTGCGCGACGTGCACCGCGACCCTGCCACGGGCGGCTACGCCTGGCAACTGACATGGCAAGACGGCGTCAAGACGGTGGAAGACGGCGCCAACCACTGTTACGGCCTGGCCTTCGTGCTGCTCGCGTATGCGCACGCTTTGCAGGCGGGGATGTCGGAAGCGCGCGCGTATCTGGACGAAACGTTTGAACTGATGGAACAGCGCTTCTGGCTGCCCGAACACGGCCTGTACGCGGACGTGGCCAGTGCCGACTGGGCGACGCTGGACGGCTACCGGGGCCAGAACGCCAACATGCACGCCTGTGAAGCCATGCTGGCCGCGTTCGAGGCGACGGGCGAAGCGCGCTATCTGCACCGCGCCGAGACGCTGGCGCACAACATCACGGTGCGCCAGGCGGGTCTGGCGAACGGCATGATCTGGGAACACTACACGCCCGACTGGGCTATCGACTGGGATTACAACCTGCACGACAAGAGCAATATCTTCCGTCCCTGGGGCTACCAGCCCGGCCACTTCACGGAATGGGCCAAGCTGCTGCTGATCATGGAGCGCCATTCAAAATTCATGGCCGGCCCGTCCGACTGGCTGCTGCCGCGCGCGCGCGCCCTGTACGATACGGCGCTGGCCAAGGCGTGGGATGGCGCGCATGGCGGCATCCATTACGGTTTCGGCCCGCAGGACGAGATCTGCGATGGCGACAAATACTTCTGGGTGCAGGCGGAAAGCTTCGCCGCCGCTGCCGTGCTGGCCGCGCGCACGGGCGACGACGCCTACTGGCAAAGCTACGACAAGATCTGGGATTACAGCTGGACGCATTTCGTCGACCATGAACACGGCGCCTGGTACCGCATTTTGACGCCCGAGAATCAAAAAATCAGCAACGAGAAAAGCCCGGCCGGCAAGGTCGATTACCACACCATGGGCGCCTGTTATGAAGTGCTGAACGTGCTCAAAGGTGCCGCATGAACGCCGCCAATTTCCCACGCTTTGTGTCGGCCGGAGAAGCGCTGACGGACATGCTGCGCACGGGGCCGGATTCCTGGAGCAGCCAGGTGGGCGGCTCGACCTGGAACGTGGCGCGCGTGATGGCGCGCCTGGGCGTGCCCAGCGCCTTTGCCGGCGCCGTCAGCCGCGACGTCTTCGGCGACGCGCTGGCCGATGCCACCGAGGCGGCGGGCCTGGACATGCGCTTCCTGCAGCGCCATGCGAAGTCGCCGCTGCTGGCCATCGTGCATGAACTGCATCCACCCACCTATTACTTCATCGGCGACGACAGCGCCGACCTGCATTTCGACGCGGCGCAGCTGCCTGCCGGCTGGATGCCGGGCGCGCAATGGGTGCATTTCGGCGGCATCAGCCTGGCGCGCGAACCGCTGGCCGGCAAGCTGGTGGCGCTGGCGCAGGAACTCAAGGCCGCTGGCGTGAAGATCAGCTACGACCCGAATTTCCGCATCATGATGGATGAGCGCTACGACGCCACCCTGCGCCGCATGGTGGAACTGGCCGACGTGGTCAAGGTGTCGGACGAAGACCTGGCGGGCCTGTTCCGCCACGATGACATCGATGGCGCGTTCGCCGTGCTGCGTAGCTGGAATCGGCACGCCACGTATTTGTATACGCGTGGCGCGCAGGGCGCGGCCCTGTACCGGGGCGAGCAGACATGGCAGGCGGCGCCGCCCGTCATCGAGGTGGTCGACTCGGTGGGGGCGGGCGACGCCAGCATCGGCGGCTTGCTGTACAGCCTGATGTACCGGCCAGAGGCCGACGGCGGGGAACACTTGCGCTTTGCCGTGGCGGCCGGCGCGGGCGCCTGCCTGGCGGCCGGCGGTTCGCCGCCCTCGGTGGAACTGGTCGAGTCGCTGGCGCAGCGCACGGTGGTGCGGTAGCCGTATCACCCCCGCGTCACGGGTCCCGACGACGCCCGCGCCATCAAGGTAAATTCCATCAGGCGATGCGTGGCGGGCGCCGGTTCTCCCGCGCGGCGCTGGCGTATCTCGTCGATGACGAGACTGACGGCGGCGCGCGCCATGTCGGCGATGGGCTGGTGGATGGTGGTCAGCTCGGGCCAGACGGTGGTGGCGACGGGCGTGTCGTCGAAGCCGCACACGCTCAATTGCGCCGGCACCTGCAAGCCCATGCCGTGCGCCACGGCCAGGGTGGCTGCGGCCATGTCGTCGTTGCTGGCGAAGATGGCGCTGGGGCGCGGTGTTTGCGCCAGCAGCAGGCGCGCCGCGTCCAGTCCCGAGCGATACGTGAAGTAGCCTTGCGCCACCCTGTGCGGCGGCACCTGCAAGCCCGCTTCGCGCATGGCGTCCTCGAAAGCCTGGCGCCGCAGCAGGGCGGGCGTGTGCGCCGGATCGCCTTCGATGAAGCCGATGTCGCGGTGGCCCAGCGCGAGCAGGTGGCGCGTCATGGCCAGCGCGCCTTGGTAGTCGTCGATGCGCACGGCCGACACATCGGGCGAGGGGCGCGCCGTGGCCACGGCGATGGCGGGAATGCCCATCTGATTCAGCTGAGCCAGCACTGCGGGCGAATCACACAGCGGTGGCGGCACCAGGATGCCGTCCACGCCAGCCGCCACCAGGCAATCGATGCCGGCGCGCTGGCTGTCGATGTCTTCGCAGCGTTCGAGCAGCAACTGGCCGCCGCCCTGGCGGCATTGATCCATGGCGCCAACTAAAAATTCGCTGAGGAAGGCGGCGCTGGGGTTGCTGTACAGCAGGCCGATGCGCAGGGTGCCCGTGCGCGCGGCCCTGGCCGCCAGGTTGGGCTGGTAGTGCAGGCTGGCGATCGCCGCCTCGACCTTGTCGCGCGTGGCCGCGCTGACGCTGGCGCGTCCGTTGATGACGCGCGACACCGTCATGGCCGACACGCCGGCCACGCGCGCCACGTCGTGCACGGTGGCGCCGCTGGCGGCGTCGGAGGGGGCGTGGGCGGCGGGCGCCGCCTTATTCGAGGTGGCCACCGAATTTCAGCTTGCCGCTGATGCGCATGCCGTGCAATTGACCTTCTTCCAGTTCGGCGGCGCTGGTGCGCTGCGCCGTGTCGCGCCGTGCCAGGCCCACCGACAGGATATCGAGCATCATCAGCTGCAGCAGGCGCACGATCATGGGCACGAAATTGAGGTTGCCTTCCGGGTGGTTCAGGGTCAGCAGCACGTCGGCCAGCTTGGCCAGCGGCGAACCGCTGGCGGTAATGGCCAGCACGCGCGCGCCGCAGCCCTGCGCTACCTTGACGGTGCGCAGCAGCTCGGGCAGGGCGCCCGAGCGGGAAATGACCAGCGCCACGTCGCCCGGCTTCAGCATGGCGGCGCTCATTTCCTGCGCCTGCGGATCGGCAAAGAAGCTGCTGACGATGCCCAGGTTGAGCAATTTATGCTGCATGTCGTCGGCCACCACGCGGGCGCTGCCCACGGCCAGCAATTCCACGCGCTGCGCGCCGCGCAGCAGTTCGATGGCGGCCGTCAGCGCCTTCACGTCGAGCATGTCGCGCAGGGCCAGCGCGGCCGAGGCGTTATTGCCCAGCACCTTGCGCGCCAGTTCCGCGTCGGAATCCGAGATCTCCACGTGGCAGTGGGCCACCGTGATGGCGCCGCCCGTCAGGCCCGACGCCAGCTTCAATTTGAAGTCGGCCAGGCCCTGCACGCCGATCGAGCGGCAAAAGCGCATCACGGTCGGCTGGCTCACGCCGACCCGCTGGGCGATTTCGGCGATCGGCAACGTGAGCATGGCGTTCGGCTCCTTCAAGACCCAGTCCGCCACCTTGCATTCCGAGGGACTCATCCTGCCGCGCGCCTGGCGCACCGATTCGAGCACGGGCGCGCCGGAATGGGCGCGCTTGAGCTTTTGCGCCAGGATGGCGGCGATGCCCAGAAAAGTAGGCAGTTCGGCCGTGATCAGGAAAGTGGGGATCTGCGCCAGGTATTCGTTCAGGCGGCCCTTCTGTTCGAAGCGGGCGCGGAACTGCGACTGTTCGAACAGGGGGCCCAGGCGCGGCACGATGCCTCCGCCTATATAGATGCCGCCCAGCGCACCGAGCGTCATGGCCACGTTGCCGGCGATGGAGCCGAGGATGGCGCAAAAGCAGTCCACCGCTTCGATGCACACGTCGCATTCATTGTTCAGGGCGCGGCTGGTGATGTCGGCCGCCAGCAGCGGTGGCGCATCGGGCTTGCCTGCGCGCTCGGACAGGGCGCGGTAGATCAGTTCCAGTCCGCGCCCGGAGGCGAGGCGCTCGGCCGAGACGTGCGACAGTTCGCGCCAGGCGAAGGACAGCACGTCCATCTCGCGCTGGTCGCAGGGCGCGAAGCTGACGTGGCCCCCTTCGCTGCCCAGCGCGATCCAGCGGTCTTCGGCGGGTATCATGCCCGACACGCCCAGGCCCGTACCCGAACCGAGCAGGCCGATGACGCTGTCGGCGCGCGCCATGCCGCCGCCGATCTGCTGGCGCTGGTCGGGCCGCAGATAGGGCAGGGCCATGGCCAGCGCCGTGAAGTCGTTTACCACCAGCAGTGTGTCGAGGCCCAGCGTGGCGCGCATCGCCTCGATCGAGAAGAACCAGTGATGGTTCATCATGCGGATATTGTCGTCGTCGATGGGATTGGCGATGGCGATGGCCGCATGGCGCACGCGCGCCGAACCGGCGGCACGCGCCTCGCTGCTATCCATATACGCGGTGATGGCGTCGAGCAGCGAAGCGTAGTCGTCGCAGGGCAGCACGGCCACCGCTTCCAGGTGGCCCTGGCGCGTTTCGAGCACGAAGCGGGCATTGGTGCCGCCGATGTCGGCCAGCAAACGCGGCCCTTCACTGAAACGCTCCGCCGGATCGCTGCCTGCTACTTCCATTTTTTCATCAATTTTCATGGCGGTGCTTAGTCTCGTCTGCGTGCGCGGTCGTGGCGGCGCACTGTCGTTATGGGCAAAAACCAAGGATTTTAATTCGTATACGTGCCGCGTGCCGAAAAATGCAGGGTGCCTGCGCAAATGCCTGCATGCAGCGCCGGAAACGCTGGCGCCAGCGGAAAAGCAGGGCAGTCAACTCGCACATCAGTACGCAAATAAAGTGTCGCAGAGTAGTCGTAGGATTACAACATAATATGTTGATATTTGTTCGTAGTATAGTTACTATGTCCCTGCTGGAAAGAATTCTGGCCAGTACATTCGGCCACGAATGACTAGATAAAAAATAACTACTGAGGAGACTTACCATGCTGCATCGCACCATGTTGAAGGCCGTGTTGAAAACGCTGCCAGCTGCCATCGTCTTAGCCATCGCCAGCGGTTCCGCTGCCGCCGATCCCATGTATCCATCCGACTCCGAAGGCTTCCACGGCTACCTGCGCGCCGGCGCCGGCAGCAATACGTCGGGCGACGGCGGTTCGCAAGGCTGCTTCGGCCTGGGTGGCAATACCATGAAATACCGTCTGGGCAATGAGTGCGACGCCTACACGGAATTCGGCTACACCAAGTCCGTCGCCAAGTCCGGCGGCGTGAACTACCTGGCCACCATCTGGGTCAACGCCTACGCGCCAAACTCCGATTTCGGCGACAACAAACTGGGTATCGTCAAGGCCTACGTCGAAGCGCAGGGACTCGATTTCCTGAACGGCGGCACGGCCTGGATCGGTAAACGTTTCTACTACCGTCCCGACATCCACATGCTGGATCTGCAATACATCAACATGAACGGCACGGGCGCCGGCCTGGACCGCATTCCTGCCGGCCCGGGTAAATTCTCGTATGCCTTCTTCAAGGACAACGACATCAAGATCGCGTTGCCGAACGGCGGCGTCAACACCAAATCGGCCGTGCGCCAGAACTTCATCTTTGGTGAGATTCCCGTCAATGAAAACGGCACGCTGGACCTGGCCGCGACCTACATCATCGGCGAAGGCAAGGATGATGTCGCCACGGGCAAGCGCAATAACGGCTGGCAACTGTCGGCCTTCCACCGTCAAGGTAAAGTGTTCGGCGGCGGCAACACCTTCGGCGTGCAGTACGGCGTCGGTCCTGGCACCGGCAATGGCGCGCAGTTCGGCGCTTCGGGCGACACCAATTTTGGTTCGGACGTGAAACGCACGCGCATCTTCAATGACATGGCGATCCAGCCGATGGCCAACTTCGGCATGGAATTCGTCGCCCTGTGGCAAAAAGACGAGTCGAACGCCAAAGGTTCCTCGACCTGGACCTCGGTCGGCGTGCGTCCTGTGTATGCATTCACCGACAACTTCAAACTGGTGGGCGAACTGGGCACGGACCGCGTGACGCAAGCGGGCGGCCAGCCGGCCAAGCGCCTGACCAAGCTGACCATCGCGCCGACGATCTCGGCCGGCCCTGGCCTGTGGTCGCGTCCTGAACTGCGCGCTTTTGTCACCTACGGCAAATGGAACGATGCGGCCACCGCGTCGGTCAATGCGTCGAACAACGGCGGCCCGATCTACAACAACAATACCAGCGGCACCTCGTACGGTTTCCAAGTGGAAACCTGGTTCTAAGTTAGCAGGCGTTGTAAGTCTAAATCAACCTGGCGCATCCTTCGCGGATGCGTTTTTGGCGCCGTCCCGTGATATAAATACGATGTAAGCATGTCATGGATCACGGCGCCGTCTTTTCACTGAAGATGATGCCCGTTTGCAAGCGGGTCTGAGCACAAGAGCGCCGGTACAGGCGCAGATTTCACCTTTTTCGGCCCCCGTATGCCGAAGCCCCCTAAAAGCTTGATCAAAAAAGGAATGTGGAGATGAAACTGAAATTCAAGATTACCCAACTGGCCGCACTGACCACCCTGGCATTTGCCGGCAGCGCCTTTGCGACCGACGTGGAAGTGTTGCACTACTGGACCTCCGGCGGCGAAGCGAAGTCCGTGGGCCAGTTGCAGCAAATCGTGAAGGAAAGCGGCTTCGGCTGGAAAGACTTCGCCGTGGCTGGTGGCGCTGGCGAAAACGCCGCGACCGCGCTGAAAACCCGCGTCATTTCCGGCAACCCGCCAACGGCCGCCCAGATCAAGGGTCCATCGATCCAGGAGTGGGGCGCCGAAGGCGTGCTGGCCAATATCGATGATGCCGCCGTTCCAGGCAAATGGGATGCCGTGCTGCCGAAAGTCGTCGCCGACATCATGAAATACAAGGGCCACTACGTTGCCGCTCCCGTCAACGTCCACCGCGTCAACTGGATGTGGGTCAATCCGGAAGTGCTGAAAAAAGCCGGCGTGGCCACCACCCCGACCACCTGGGATGCGTTCTTCGACGCGGCCGAGAAAATCAAGAAATCGGGCGGCATCGCGATCGCCCACGGCGGCCAGCCTTGGCAGGACGCCACCGTGTTTGAATCGGTCGCGCTGGGCGTGGGCGGCACGGAATTCTACAAGAAGGCCATCCTCAAGCTGGACCAGAAGGAATTGACCGGCCCGACCATGCTCAAGGTGTTCGACACCCTGGGCAAGGTGAAGACCTACATCGACAAGGATGCGGCCGGCCGCGACTGGAACCTGGCCACCGCCATGGTCATCAACAACAAGGCCGGCTTCCAGTTCATGGGTGACTGGGCCAAGGGCGAGTTCACGGCTGCCGGCAAGGTGCCGGGCAAGGACTACCTGTGCGTGGCAGCGCCTGGCACGGACAAGGCTTACACCTTCAACATCGATTCGTTTGCCATGTTCACGCAAAAGGATGCGAATGCGAAGAAAGGGCAGATCGCCCTGGCCAACGCCATCATGAATCCAAAGTTCCAGGCGATCTTCAACCTGAACAAGGGTTCCATCCCCGTGCGTTCCGGCGTTTCCAAGGACAAGTTTGACGCTTGCGCCCTGAAATCGATGGAAGACATGGACGCCACCAACAAGACCGGCGGCCTGGTGCCATCGTTCGCGCACGGCATGGCGCTGCCATCGGCCACGCAAGGTGCCGTGACTGACGTCATCGCCAAGTTCATGAATACCAACATGAGCTCGAAAGACGCGGTTGCAGCATTGGCCAAAGCGGCAAAGGTGAAGTAATCACGCCGGCGCCGGCACTCCCGCCGGCGCCCGCTGCATCGCATGCATCGCAGGCGCCCGCCCTGGCGTTCATCCAGGCCGGCGCCACACGCAGTTCTCTCTACGGCTCTCCTATGTCCATACGCAAGCAATTCGACCGATGGATACCGCAGATGGTGCTGGGCCCCACGCTCATCGCCAGTCTGCTATTCGTCTATGGTTTTATCTTTTTGACCGGTTGGCTGTCGCTGACCGAATCGCGGCTGATGCCGAACTACGAGTTCGCCGGCCTGGTGCAATACGTCGAGCTGTTCGACAATGAGCGCTGGTGGACCTCGCTCAAGAACCTCGGCATCTTCGGTGTCCTGTTCATCGGTTGCAGCATCGCCATCGGCCTGTTCCTGGCGATCCTGCTGGACCAGAAAATCCGCGCCGAAGGCGCGCTGCGCGCCATCTACCTGTATCCGATGGCGCTGTCCTTCATCGTCACCGGTACTGCCTGGAAATGGATGCTCAATCCCAGCCTGGGCCTGGAAAAGGTCATGCACGACTGGGGCTGGACCTCGTTCACCTTCGACTGGCTGGTCAATTCCGACATGGCCATCTACACGGTGGTGATTGCCGGCGTGTGGCAATCGTCGGGCTTTGTCATGGCGCTGTTCCTGGCTGGCCTGCGCGGCATCGATGATGAAATCATCAAGGCGGCGCAAGTTGATGGTGCATCGCTGCCGACGATCTACTGGCGCATCGTGATTCCCGCCATGCGTCCCGTGTTCTTCAGCGTGCTGCTGATCCTGGCGCATATCGCCATCAAGAGCTTCGACCTGGTCATCGCACTGACGGCTGGCGGACCTGGCAACTCGTCGTCCGTGCCGGCCATCTTCATGTACCAGTTTTCCTTCACCCGCGGCCAGCTGGGCCTGGGCTCGGCATCGGCCATGATGATGCTGGCCACCATCGTGGCCGTGCTCGTGCCGCTGATGTACCTGGAAACGCGCAGCGCAAAGGCGATGAGATGACACACACTCCTACACGTAACAACAAACTCACCCTGGGACGGGTGGTGTTGTACCTGCTGCTGATTCTGTTCGCGGTGTACTACATCGTGCCCCTGTACGTGACCCTGTCGACGTCGTTCAAGTCGCTCGACGAGATCCGCAGCGGCAACCTGCTGGCCTTGCCGCACGTATGGCAGTTCGATTCCTGGGCCAAGGCCTGGTCTTCGGCCTGCACGGGCGTCACCTGCGACGGCATGCAGCCGTTCTTCTGGAACTCGATCAAGATGGTGATACCCGCCGTGCTGATCTCGACCTTCCTGGGCGCCTTCAACGGCTACGTGTTCGCGCACTGGCGCTTCCGTGGTTCGGAAATGCTGTTCGCCGCCTTGCTGGTGGGCTGCTTCATTCCGTTCCAGGTGGTGATACTGCCGATGGCGCGCTTGCTGGGCGAATTCGGCCTGGCCAACACCACCACCGGCCTGGTCTTCGTGCACGTGGTATATGGCACGGCCTTCACGACCCTGTTCTTCCGTAACTACTACATCGGCGTGCCGGAAGAACTGATCAAGGCGGCGCGCATCGACGGCGCCGGCTTCTTCCTGATCTTCCGCAAGATCGTGCTGCCGATTTCGGGTCCGATTTTCGTCGTCTGCATCATCTGGCAGTTCACGCAGATCTGGAACGACTTCCTGTTCGGCATCGTCTTCGCCAGCGGCGATTCGCAGCCGATCACGGTGGGCTTGAACAATCTGGTCAACACGTCCACGGGCGTGAAGGAATACAACGTCAACATGGCGGCCGCGGTGATTGCCGCGCTGCCTACCCTGCTGGTCTATCTGGTCGCAGGCCGATATTTTGTGCGCGGTCTGACCGCAGGCGCAGTCAAAGGTTAAGGAAATAATATGTCCAGTTTATCGATACGCGGTATCCGCAAGGTGTACACGAATGGCGTCGAAGTCTTGAAAGGCATCGACATCGAGATCAAGGATGGCCAGTTCCTGATCCTCGTCGGCGGCTCCGGCTCCGGCAAATCGACCCTGCTCAACATGGTGGCCGGCCTGGAAAGCGTCACCTCGGGCGAAATCCTCATCGACGGCAAGGTGGTCAACGACCTGCCGCCGAAGGACCGCGACATCGCCATGGTGTTCCAGTCCTACGCGCTGTACCCGTCGATGACGGTGCGCGAAAACATCGCGTTCGGCCTGAACGTGAAAAAAGTGCCGAAGGCGGAGCAGGAAGAAATCGTCTCGCGCGTTGCCGAAACGCTGCAGATCACGCACTTGCTGGACCGCCGTCCGGCGCAGCTGTCGGGCGGCCAGCGCCAGCGCGTGGCCATGGGCCGCGCCATCTCGCGCAAGCCTTCGCTGTTCCTGTTCGACGAACCGCTGTCGAACCTGGACGCCAAGCTGCGCGTGGAAATGCGCGCCGAGATCAAGCTGCTGCACCAGCGCCTGAAAGCCACCATCGTCTACGTCACGCATGACCAGATCGAAGCGATGACCATGGGCGACCTGATCGCCGTCATGAAGGATGGGGTGGTGCAGCAACTGGGCACGCCGCAGGAAATCTATGACAATCCGGCCAACCTGTTCGTCGCCGGTTTCATCGGTTCGCCGTCGATGAATTTCATTACCGTCAAGCCTGTCATCGAGGGTAACGAGGTGTTTGTCGCCATCGACAACGCGGGCAAGAGCATGCGCCTGGCCTTGCCTTTCGACGCCGACAAGCTGCGCGCCTACGCGGGCCGGGAGGTGGTCCTGGGCGTGCGTCCGGAACAGATCACGGACATGAGCAGCGCGCACGGCGACGTGGGCCAGGAACTCGGTTGTCTGATCGACCTGGTCGAGCCGACCGGCCCGGATACCCTGCTGACGACGCGCCTGAACGGCGCGGCCGTGACGTGCCGCACGCACCCGCGCGAAGCCGTGCTGCCGGGGCAGACCATGCAGCTGTCGTTCAACCTGTCGAAAGCGGCCCTGTTTGATCCGGCCAATGGCGAACGCATCGCGTAAGCGGCACCTGCCATAGAGAACGGCCCGCCTGTCAGCTGACAGGCGGGCCGTTGTCGTTTGCGCCGGCGCGCTTACTGCGCCAGCGATTTCCTGTACGCGATGGCGTAGCTCAGCTTGCCTTTGTTCTGCGTCAATTCTTCCAGCGTTTCGCGGTCGACCTTGTCCAGTGCACCCAGGTCGGCGGCGCGCTTGCCGCCGCTGACGATGTCATCAGGCCGCAGCGCCACCATGGCCTGCGCCGCTTGCAGGATGACGCCTGCATACGCGGCGCGATCGAGCAGGTCGATGCGCGCCAGGTCCAGCGCCGGTTTGTCGCGCAGCCAGCCGGCCCAGTAAAATTCGAGAAATTCCGTGGCCTGCGCGGGCGGCTTGTAGCCGATCTCGCGCGTAAAGTAGACGAGCGAGCGGTACGGGTCGTCGCCCAGCGCCGCCAGGCCGATGGCGGGTGGCAGCTGCTGCGGCGTGATGGCCTGGTTCCTGCCATTTTTCAGCCACACCTTGTTTTCTGCGCGCATGCGCGTCCAGAACGCCGCTTCGCCCAGCGCGCTGAAATTGTCGCTGACCTTGACCCACACCTTCAATTGATGATTGCGCCCGCCATCGGCATCCCAGAAGGTGGAAAACGTGTGGTGGCCATCGGTCAGGTACACGACGCCGCGCGGGCCGATGACGACAGTTTTCATGTCGCCCGGGCGGCTGCCCACGGCCGCCTTGCAGCGGTAGCCGGCCGGTGGCGCGGCCAGGGTGGCGCCAGGCACATTGGCCGTGTCGGGCAAGACGTCGCCCTGGCCATTGGCCTCGCACAGGTCGGAAAATTTCTTCGGCCTGGCGATGTCGGCGATGTGCTTTTCTTCGGCCGCATAGCGTCCCAGCTTGTAGTACACCTGGTCGTAGCCGATGGCGGGCTGGGTCGGATGCAGTTCATCGAGGCGCACCTGCAGGATGCGCGGATGGGCGGCGCTGCCCACGACGGTGGCCATCAATGCCTGCTGGCGCGCACTCGGCGCGGGTGCCGTGGCGACGGCGGCATCCCTGGCCCACGCCGCATGGCTGAGGGACAGAACCAGCAGCAGGGCGCTGGCAGTATGTGTGGTGTGCATGTGACTCTCCTTTACGGTGTGCGCCTTATGCCAGCAGCGCGCTGGGCACGCGTGGCGAAGACATCAAATCGCCGAAGGCGGCCCAGTGCTCGGCGCGCGTACCGCCCTGGCGTTCGACATAGGCTTTCGCCATGTCCTGGCCCAGGTTGTAATTGATGACATAAGCGCCCATGGCATCATAGAACTGCAGGCGCTGCGCCGATTTCTCGGCCGGATACAGGCGCACGTTGACCAGCCATTCCAGCGCTTCTTCGCGCGTGATGCTGCCTTCGAGGTACTGGCGCGCGATGTCGTTGTCGGCGTAGCCGAGTTTGGCCAGCAGCGCATTGAGTTGCGCATAGCGGGGCGCCAGCGCCGGGTCCAGGCCGGCCAGCGGGTACAGCACCTGCTGCTCGAACGCCAGCCGCTCTGCATCCGTGAAACTCAGTTCGATGCCGTAATTGGCCGTGCCTTCGGCGATCAAGGATTGCGGCGAGTACAGCGGATAAATGCAGTATTCCATCCAGCCCTTGGCGCGCACCAGGTCACGTTCGAGCAGCACGTTGTAGACGTGGTGGCCCGGATAGGCCTCGTGGCAACCGAGGTCGACGGCGCGATCGATATACACGGGCAAGTCCGTATTGATCTGGATCACGCTCTGGTAGTTGCCCTTGTACCAGTTGTAGCCGCTCCATGGCTTGTCGCTGACGAATTCCAGCATGAAATCTTCGCCTGCTGGCAGGGCGATGTGCTGCAGGGTGCGTTCGCGGCCCGCGCGGATGGCCGCCTCCATGACGGCGCGCAGCTTGTCGGCGGGAATGATGAGTTGCGCACGCAAGGCATTCACGCGTTCGCTGACCGTGCCCTCGCCGGGCAGCAAGGCGTCGATTGCCGCCACCAGTGCTTCATAGTATGCACGGCCGTGATGGGGCGAGACGGCATCGTACAGGCGCGCGCTTTCCGTATCGAAATCGAGGCGTGATCCCTGCAGCATGTCGGCCTTGGCCAGCACGGCTTGCAACTGCTTGCGCAGGTTGAGGGCGCGCAAGGATGCGTCATCGGCCAGCAGGGTCAGCGCTTCATGTGCACCATCCTGGATCTCGCTCAAACCCTGTGGCTGTTCCACCGCTTGCTGCTGCCAGGCGGGTGGGCCGTAATACGCGTCCACATACGAGGCGTCGTGCTGGCCCATGGCCAAAACCAGCTTGACGTAGCGTTCGGCCACGTCGGCGAGGGAGGGGGAGTTGCGGGCGTAGTACGTCATGGTGGCCTGGGTTTTCGCGGTTGGGCAGCGCTTATTGTATAGCGCAATCGGACGCGCGTGAGGCGTGTACGCGTCACATCATTTATCTACAGCAACTGGGGAAACGCATCTTGATGTACATCAGTGACCTCTGCATTCACGGCCTGCGCGTGCGGCTTTGGTAGCAAGATGGCGTGGTCTTCTTTTTATGTGTACACGTGATTTTTTTCTTGATCTTTCTTCGTTTATGGACGAATATGATGTATGAGATCCGGCACTATCTGACGTCATCGGGCAGGGATTTGTACACGGAATGGCTGAAGCGGCAACGCGATAGCACGGCTAAAGTGGCCGTAGTCAGGCGCGTGTTGCGTCTGATAGCAGGCAACTTTGGCGACCATAAATTTTGTCATGACGGCGTGTGGGAGTTGCGCATCGACGTGGGGCCTGGCTACCGCATCTATCATGCGATTGCTGACGGGCAGATCATTTTATTATTGTGTGGTGGTGACAAGCGCACGCAGCCGAAAGATATCGAATACGCCTGTGCCTGCTGGCACGACTGGAAGGAGAGAGGACATGAGCGAGCACATCCGCAAACCACCGAGAGACCGCTCGCATGACGAGGCGATGGCCGAACTGTACCGCGACGATCCCGAGCTCGCCCTGGAACTGATCAAC
Source organism: Janthinobacterium sp. PSRC1-1 (assembly GCF_049897525.1). Classification (NCBI taxonomy): domain Bacteria; kingdom Pseudomonadati; phylum Pseudomonadota; class Betaproteobacteria; order Burkholderiales; family Oxalobacteraceae; genus Janthinobacterium; species Janthinobacterium sp. PSRC1-1. The sequence continues at coordinate 347,186 of NZ_JAFCWK010000007.1, read as the reverse complement.
CATATCCTCGTCGATGGCGACCACGGCGAACTGCTGGCCGTACTGCGCCAGCTGACGCGCGCCTTTGGCGGCGTGCCTGCCGTGGCGCAGGCGGCCGGGCTCAATCCTACCCAGCTGTACCGTACCCTGTCGCGGGACGGTAATCCATCGCTCGCCACCCTGACGGCCATCCTCGACGCCATGGGCTTGCGCCTGGCAGTGGAACCCAGGCAGCCCGAACGTCCATTTCCTGCACCGGCTGCCTGAGTCCCTGCCTTGGGCTTAAAATTCCACGGGCCGTGCTTCGCGCATCGCCTGCGTCATGGCCAGGCCGATGCGCGTCGCTTCCGTCGCGTCGTGCAAGGTCAGTGACAGGGTGCGCCGGCCCAGCGCCGCATCCGTGAATTCCTGCGCCTCGATCAGGAAGGCGTCGGCGAAGCGGGCATAGAAGTCCGGCGTGCATTCATTGCGCACGCCATGCGCATCCGAAATTTCCACCCGGTTCAGGCGCGGATTGCTGCCCACGGCCAGGCGGCCGCCCGTGCCGAACACTTCCGTCAGGGTTTCATGGCCATGCGCCATGGTGCGCGAGGCCATGAAGCTGGCCATGCTGCCGTCGGAAAATTCGACCGTGGCCAGGCCGTTGTCGACGTCGCCGAATGCCTGCAAGCCCGTGTGGATGGCGTTGGTGCCGCTCGCATACACGCGCTTGGGCACGGGATTGCCCAGCAGCCAGCGCGCCAGGTCGATATCGTGCACGCTGCAATCGAGAAAGATGCCACCGCTGGTGGGGGCGAAGCGCATGAAGGCGCCGCTGGGGTCGTTCTGGTCGCAGGTCTGCGACCGCACCAGATACGGCTTGCCGATCAGTCCTTGGGCGATCTTTTGCTGCGCGTCATGGTAGCTGGCGTCGAAACGCCGCACGAAGCCGATCATGATGGTCAACTGCGGGTGGCGCGCCGCTTCCGCTTCCACCTTCAGGCAGTCGGCCAGGTCCAGCGACAGCGGCTTCTCGCAAAACACGTGCTTGCCGGCGCGCAGGGCGGCGATGATCTGGTCCGCATGCAGCGAGGTGGGCGTGACGAGAAACACGGCGTCCAGGCCCGGATGGGCCAGCAGGGCGTCGTAGTCCGCATAGCCGGTGGTGATGCCGAGCTGGCTGGCGGCCCAGTCCAGTTCGGCCGGTACGGGGCTGCAGGCGGCGACCACTTGCGCATTGGGCACGCGCTGCGCCAGATTGATGGCGTGGCGCTGGCCCAGCCGGCCCAGGCCGACGATGCCGAGGTTTAATGTTGGGGATGACATGCTGTCTCCAGATATTTTTATTTTTGGTTTATAAAGTTACGACGCCAGGGTCACGACACGAGGTTTACAACACGACTTTCGCGCCACGACAGCGTGGCCGCCTCGGCCAGTTCCAGCGCTTTCAAGCCATCGTGGACGGTGGTGCGCAGCGGCGTGCCGTGGCTGAGGGCGTCAAAGAAGTGCGCCATTTCCTGCGCGTACGCCACGCGGTAACGTTCCAGGAAAAAATCTTCCGGCTTGTCCACACTGACGTTCACGGCGCCATAGGCCGTCACTTCCGTCGGCTTGTGGTTGCCCGCCTGCAGCATGCCGGCGCTGCCCAGCACTTCGAAGCGCTGGTCGTAGCCGTAGGCGGCGCGGCGCGAGGCATTGATCTGGCACAAGCGTCCCTTGGCCGTGCGGATGGTGACGACGGCCGTGTCCAGGTCGCCCGCTTCGCCGATGGCCGGATCGACCAGGCAGCTACCCGTGGCGTGCACGCTGACGGCTTCATCGTCGAGTATCCAGCGGAAGATGTCGAAATCATGGATCAGCATATCCTTGAAGATGCCACCCGAGACCTTGATGTAGCTGACCGGTGGCGGGCCCGGATCGCGGCTGGTCACAATGAGCAGCTCCGGCGTGCCGATTTCGCCCGCCTCGATGCGTGTCTTGACGGCATTGAAGGTGGGGTCGTAGCGGCGCTGGAATCCCAGCATGCACATGACCCTGGCTTCCTTGACGGCGGCGGCGCAGGCGCGCGCCCGGTCCAGCGTCAAATCGACGGGTTTTTCGCAAAAGATGGCCTTGCCGGCGGCGGCCGAGCGCAGTATCAGGTCCGCGTGGGTGTCCGTGCTGGAAGCGATGACGACGGCCTTGACGGCCGGGTCGGCCAGCGCCGCTTCCACCGTGGCGCTACTGCCACCATGCAAGTCGGCCAGCGCGGCGGCCGCTTCCTGGTTGACGTCGACCACGTACTTGAACTGTACGCCGGGTTGGGCAGCCAGGTTGGCCGCGTGGATTTTGCCGATGCGTCCGGCGCCAAACAATGCTACTTCAATCATCATGTTCTCCTGGGGTGTGGATTTCTTCGATGTCGAGCTCTAATTTATATGCCAGCGCGATGAACAGCGCCTGGCACAGGCAGATGGTGCTGGTCAGCGAGCGGAAGGCGAAGGCGCTGCCCTCGGTGACAGTGAGCAGCGCGTCGGCGGCCCGCGCGAGCGGGGCCAGCTTGCTGTCGGTAATCACCAGGACCTTGGCGCCCTTGTCTTGCGCCGCCTTGATGCACTGCTGGGTTTCCTTGCCGTACGGCGAGAAACTGATGGCGATCGCCACATCGCGTTCGCGCACGCTGCGCATCTGTTCGCGGTGCATGCCGCCCAGTCCGCTGATCAGGTGCACGCGCTTGTCCGTGTGTTCCAGCGCGTAGGCGATGTAGGAGGCGATCGGGAAGGACCGGCGCACGCCGATCACATAGATATTGTCTGCTTTTAACAGCAGGTTGACGGCCGCTTCCAGCTGCGCGTCGTCGAGGCCGGCGGCCAGGTCGTCCAGGCCGGCACGGCTGGCGCCGACGAATTCGCGCGTCAGGTCGCCTGCGCTGAGGGCGGCGTCGCGTGTGGAAATGAGCTTGCGGATGCGCTGCTGGTAATCGGGCGTGGCGCCGGCCTGGTCCGTATAAGCCTGGCGGAACACATCTTGCATTTCGGAAAAGCCCGTGTAGCCGAAGCGCTGTGCGAAACGCACGATGGCGGACGGCTGCACGTCGCAAGCGGTGGCGATTTCGCTGATGCGTTCGAGCATCAGGCTGGCCCGGTGCTTCTCGATGTATTGGGCGATGACTTTCAACTGGCGCGACAGATTGTCGTACTCGGCGGCGATGTGTTGCATCAGTTGTTCGATGGGGGCGGTGGCTGCCATGCTGTTTCCTTTGGGCTGGTTCTGGCGAGAATTATAGGAGTGAATGCAGAAAATAGAAATGATTTTCTATTTATATTTATTTTGAAAATTTTATTGCATTTGTCTTTTTTGTGGCCTAAGCTGTGCGCAGTGCATCGGGTCTTGCCGGCTTTCCGGCTCCCCGTTGACACGCTTCAAAAGCTGGCAACTATAAAAATTAATCCTTCAAGGAGACATTCATGCAAAGCAATAAGCGTAAGGGATTTCTGAAGAGCCTGGCCATGCTGGGCCTCGGCCTGGGACTGGGTCTGGGCATGAACGCCAGCCACGCGGCGGGCGAGAAATTCGTGTTGATCAGCCATGCGCCCGATTCCGATTCCTGGTGGAATACGATCAAAAATTCTGTCAAGCAAGCAGGTGAAGACTTCAATGTCACGGTCGACTACCGCAATCCGCCGAATGGCGACTTGGCCGACATGGCGCGCCTGGTCGAGCAATCGGCGGCCCGCAACTACGATGGCGTGATCGTCAGCATCGCCGATTTCAGCGTGCTGCAAAAACCGCTGGGCCTGGTGGCGGCGAAGAAAATCCCCTTCATCACGATCAATTCCGGCACCCTGGCGCAAAGCGAACAGCTGGGCGCCGTGATGCATGTGGGCCAGCCTGAGTACGAGGCAGGCAAGGGCGCGGGCGAAAAAGCCAAGGCGGCCGGCATCAAGTCCTTCGTCTGCGTCAACCATTACGCGACGAATCCATCGTCGTTCGAGCGCTGCCGCGGTTTTGCCGATGCGATCGGCGTCGACTTCAAGGCCGCCACGCTGGATGCGGGCGAAGACCCGACCACCATCGAAAGCAAGCTGAGCGCTTTCCTGCGCAACAATCCGAAGACGCAAGCCGTGCTGGCGCTGGGCCCGACCTCGGCCCACGCTTCGCTCAAGGCGCTGGAAAAAATGGGCTTGAAGGGCAAGATGTGGTTTGCCACCTTCGACCTGTCCGATGAAATCTCGAAAGCGATCAAGGATGGCAGCATTCAGTTCGCCATCGACCAGCAACCTTACCTGCAAGGCTACATCCCCGTTGCCGTGCTGGCCATCATGAAGCAGGACAAGACCAGCGACATGGCCAAGGTACGCGAAAAGCTGATCAATAACGCCAAGTTCAAGGCGCGCCTGGCCGAATATGGCCTGGCACCATCGTATGGCCCGCGCCATATCGGTTCCGGTCCTGGGTATGTGACCAAGGACAATATCGGCAAGGTGGAGAAGTACGCCGGCCAGTTCCGTTAAGCACCGGCTTCTCAATTCAATCAATACTTAGTTGTTGTCCCCGCGCGCAGGCCAAGCTTGCCGGCGCGCGGGTCCTGCCGCCCTGGAATTGTTGTCGAGGCTGGCAGGTTGCTATAAAACAAGGGAGACATAGCATGAGTACCGTGAAATTCAGCGTGGAACAGGGCGGCATGGCCGCCTCGGGCGCGCCGCCGCAAAAACAGGCTGCCGATGAGCGCGTGGGGCAGGTCAGCTGGCTCAAGCGGCTGTTCAGCCGTCCCGAATTCGCCTCGATCTCGGGCGCCATCCTGGTGTTCGCCTTCTTCATCCTGACGGCCGGCGACTCTGGCATGTTCAACCTCGACGGCGTGATCAACTGGGCGCAAGTGGCCGCCTACTTGGGCATCATCGCCATCGGCGCCTGCGTATTGATGATCGCCGGCGAATTCGACCTGTCGATCGGCTCCATGATCGGCTTTTCCGGCATGATGATCGCCATCCCTTCCGTGTATTTCCACTGGCCCGTGTGGGCCGCCATCCTGTTCGCCTTTGCCGGTTCGATGGCGCTGGGCTGGCTCAACGGCTACCTGGTCATCAAGACGCGCTTGCCGTCGTTTATCGTCACCCTGGCCTTCCTGTTCATCTTGCGCGGCCTGACCCTGGCCCTGTCCATCATGTTTGCCAACCGCACCATCGTCAGCGGCATCGGCGCGCTGGCCGCCGACGACTGGCTGGCCCTGACCCTGTTCCATGGCGAAGTGGGCACGTCGCTGTTCGCCTGGATGGCCAAGGCGGGCTGGATCACGGCGCTCGACAATGGCGCGCCGCTGGTCAAGGGCATCCCCAAGGTCATCGTCTGGTGGGCCGGCCTGGCGCTGGTGTCCGGCTTCGTGCTGGCCCGCACCCGCATCGGCAACTGGATCTTCGCCGTCGGCGGCGACGCCAACGCGGCCAAGAACGTGGGCGTGCCCGTGAAAACCATCAAGGTATCGCTGTTTGTCTTCACCGCCTTCTGCGCCTGCCTGTTTGCCACGCTGCAAGTCTTTGACGTGGGCTCGGCCGCCGCCGACCGCGGCATGCAAAAGGAGTTCGAAGCCATCATCGCGGCCGTCATCGGCGGCGCCTTGCTGACGGGCGGCTATGGTTCCGTCGTCGGCGCCTGTTTCGGCGCGCTGATCTTCGGCGTGGTGCAGATCGGCATTACTTACACCAATATCAATTCGGACTGGTTCCGCGTCTTCCTCGGCGTCATGCTGCTGATCGCGGTACTGTTCAACAACTTTGTCCGTGCACGTGTCACGGAAGCGAGATAAGCCATGAGCGAATACATCCTTGCGCTGGAAAATATCAGCAAACGTTTCGGCTCCGTCATCGCCCTGCAAAACGTCACCCTGCGCCTGAAACCGGGCGAAGTGCATTGCCTGCTGGGTGACAACGGCGCCGGCAAGTCGACCCTGATCAAGACCCTGGCCGGCGTGCACCGGCCCACCAGCGGGCAATATCTGGTCGACGGCAAGCCCGTCTGCTTCAATTCGCCGAAGGAAGCGCTCGACCTGGGCGTGGCCACCGTCTACCAGGACCTGGCGCTGGTGCCCTTGCTGTCCGTGGCGCGCAATTTCTTCATGGGCCGCGAGCCGATCAAAAAAATGTTCGGCGTGCTGCCCGTGATGGATATGGAGTATGCGGCCACCACGGCGCGCGACAAGCTGGCCGAGATGGGCATCATGGTGCGCGACCCGCATCAGGCCGTGGGCACCATGTCGGGCGGCGAACGCCAGTGCCTGGCCATTGCCCGCGCCATCCACTTCGGCGCGCGCGTGCTGATCCTCGACGAGCCGACGGCGGCCCTGGGCGTGAAACAGTCGTTCAATGTGCTGAAACTGATCTACAAGGCGCGCGAGCGGGGCTTGTCCGTGATTTTTATTACCCATAATGTGCACCATGCCTACCCCGTGGGCGACTCGTTCACCCTCTTGAACCGGGGCAAGTCGCTGGGCACTTACACCAAGGAAACCGTTTCCAAGGATGAAGTACTGGACATGATGGCGGGCGGTGCGGAAATGCAAACGCTGATGGCTGAACTCGACGGTGTCACGATTTAAGGATAACCATGAATAACCCGACACAATTTGCCCACGGCCGCGCGCTCGACGTGATCTGCCTGGGCCGCCTGGCGGTGGACCTGTATGCGCAGCAGATCGGCAGCCCGCTGGAAGACGCGACCAGTTTCGCCAAATACCTTGGCGGCTCGTCGGCGAACATCGCCTTCGGCACGGCCCGCCTGGGCCTCAAATCGGCCATGCTGTCGAAAGTGGGCGACGACCACATGGGCCGTTTCCTCACCGACACTTTGTCGAAAGAGGGCTGCGACGTCAGCCATGTCGGCATCGACCGCGACCGCCTCACGGCCCTCGTCATGCTGGGCATCAAGGATAAAAACACCTTCCCCCTGATCTTCTACAGGGAAAATTGCGCCGACATGGCCATCGACGCGTCGTCGGTGGATGCGGCCTTCATTGCCTCCAGCAAAGCGCTGTTGATCACTGGCACGCATTTTTCTACCAGTGCCATGCACGCCGTCAGCACGCAAGCATTGCAACTGGCCCGCGCCAACAACGTGCGCACCGTGCTCGACATCGATTACCGGCCCGTGCTGTGGGGACTCTCCGGCAAGGCGGACGGCGAAACGCGTTTCGTCTCGAACGACGGCGTGACCAGCCATTTGCAGGCGATCCTGCCGCAATTCGACTTGATCGTCGGCACGGAAGAGGAATTCATGATCGCCGGCGGCGGCGCCGACATCATGGCGTCCCTGCGCGCCGTGCGGGCCGCTACCCTGGCGACGCTCGTTGTCAAGCGGGGCCCGCTGGGCAGCGCCGTCATCGACGCCACCATTCCGCAAAGCCTCGACGATGCATATAACTACCGTGGCGTGCGCGTGGAAGTGCTGAACGTGCTCGGTGCGGGCGATGCGTTCCTCTCCGGTTTCCTGAAAGGCTGGCTGCGCGGCGAGGATTACGAAGCGTGCTGCCGCTACGCGAATGGCTGCGGCGCCCTCGTCGTGTCGCGCCATGGCTGCGCGCCGGCCATGCCGTCGCCCGTGGAACTCGACTATTTCCTGGCCAATGCGGCCAGGCTGACGCAGCCGGACCAGGACGCCACCTTGTCCCGCTTGCACCGCACGACGGTCGCGCGCAAAGAGTGGGATGAGCTGTGCGTGTTTGCCTTCGACCACCGCACGCAATTCTTTGAGCTGGCGCAACAGACGGGCTCAGCCGAGTCGCGTATCTCGGCCCTGAAGCAATTGATGGTGCAAGCCGTGGCGCAGACGGAAACGGCCTTGCAGCTGGCCGGCAAGACGGGCGTGCTGATCGATGGCCGCTATGGCGTCGACGCGCTCAACGATGCGACGGGGCGCGGCTGGTGGATAGGCCGTCCGGTGGAATTGCCGGGCTCGAATCCGCTGCAGTTCGACTGGGGCCGCTCCATCGGTTCGCATCTGCTCAGCTGGCCAAAGGAACACGTGATCAAATGCTTGGTGCAGCTGCACCCGGACGACACCGTGGAAAACCGGCTGGAACAGGAAGCGCAGATCAAGGCCCTGTACGACGCGGCGCAAGTGAGCGGTCACGAACTGCTGTTGGAGGTGATCCCGTCGGAATCCCTGCCGCACAGTGACGATACCGTCTTGCGCGCCGTCAAGCGCCTGTACAACCTGGGCATCTATCCGGAATGGTGGAAGCTGGAAAGCATGTCGGCCAAGCAATGGCAAGCCATCGATGCCCTGGTGCATGAGCGCGATCCGTATTGCCGTGGCGTTGTCTTGCTGGGCTTGAATGCGCCGATCGAGAAACTGGCCGCCAGTTTTCAGCAAGCCAGTGCCAGCACCACGTGCCGTGGCTTCATGGTGGGCCGCACCATCTTCCAGGAACCGAGCCGCCGCTGGCTGGCCGGAGAGCTCGACGATGCGGGCCTGATCGCCGCCGTGCGCGCCAACTTCGAGCAGCTGATTTCCCTCTGGCAGCGCACGCGCAACCGTCTGGAGCGTGCCGCATGAAGACGACGATCCGCTTGACCATGGCGCAGGCCCTGGTACGCTATCTGGCCGCCCTGCGCACGGAGGACGGTGATGGTTCCTTGACCCCCCTGTTCGGCGGCGCCTTCGCCATCTTTGGCCACGGCAACGTGGCAGGTATTGGTGAGGCGCTGTACCAATACCGGGAATCCTTCCCCACCTACCGCGCGCACAACGAACAGGCGATGGCGCATTCGGCCATTGCCTACGCGAAAGCGCACATGCGCCGGCGCATGCTGGCCGTGACCAGTTCCATCGGCCCCGGCGCCACCAATTTGCTGACGGCCGCCGCCCTGGCGCACGTGAACCGCTTGCCCGTGCTCTTGCTGCCCGGCGACGTCTTCGTGTCGCGTGCGCCGGACCCGGTCTTGCAGCAGCTGGAAGATGGCAGCGACGGCAGCGTCTCGGTGAACGATGCGTTCAAACCGCTGTCGCGTTACTTCGACCGCATCGTGTATCCAGAGCAATTGCTGACGGCCTTGCCACGCGCCATTGCCGCCTTGACGGACCCGGCCGCCTGCGGTCCCGTCACGTTATCTCTGCCGCAAGACGTGCAGACGATGGCGTATGACTATCCGGAAGAATTCTTTATGCCGCGCATCGTGCGTTTCCGCGCCGTGCCGCCCGTCGAGCAGGAACTGGAAGAAGCGGCCGCACAGTTGAAAAACGCGAAGCAGCCGCTGATCGTGGCCGGCGGCGGCGTGCTGTACGGCCAGGCCAGCGCCGCGCTGCGGGCGTTTGCCGAACGCCATGGCATTCCCGTGGCGGAAACCCAGGCGGGCAAGAGCAGCTTGCCGTGGGACCATCCGCTGCAGCTGGGCGCCATCGGCGTCACCGGTTCGCCCGCCGCCAACGCGCTGGCGGCGCAGGCCGACGTGGTGCTGGCCGTCGGCACGCGCCTGCAGGATTTCACGACGGGATCGAACTCCCTGTTTGCGCAGGCGCAACTGGTGAGCCTGAACGTCAACGCTTTCGATGCGCTGAAACGCCGCGGCCTGGGCTTGCAGGCGGACGCGAGCTTGGGCTTGCAAGGCTTGTCGCGTCATCTGGATCAGTGGCGCAGCGCCGATGAGTGGCGCGATCGCGCGTGCCAGGAAGGACAGCAATGGCGCACTGCCGTGCTGGCCATCACGGGCCAGCGGGAAGTGGCCGGCTTGCCGTATGACGGCGAAGTCATCGGCGCCGTGCAGCGTTCATCCAAGGACTCCACCACCCGCGACATCGTCGTCTGCGCGGCGGGCACCTTGCCGGCCGAATTGCACAAACTGTGGCGCACGGAAACACCGGGTGGCTACCACATGGAATACGGCTATTCGTGCATGGGCTATGAAATCGCCGGCGGCCTCGGTGTCAAGATGGCCAAGCCCGATGCCGAGGTGATCGTCATGGTGGGCGATGGCAGCTATCTGATGATGAATTCGGAAATCGCCACTTCCGTCATGCTGGATAAAAAGCTCATCATCGTCGTGCTCGACAACCGTGGCTACGGCTGCATCAACCGATTGCAGCAGGCGTGCGGCAATGCCTCGTTCAACAATATGTTGCCCGACAGCGCCCCGCGTATCGACTTCGCCCTGCATGCGCAAGCGATGGGCGCGCTCTCCGAACACGTGGCCAACATTGCCGAACTGGAACAGGCGATGCTGCGCGCCCGCGCCGCCGCGCGTACCTATCTGATCTGCATCGACACGGACGACACGCGCACGACGCAAGAGGGCGGCTGCTGGTGGGAAGTGGCCGTACCGGAAGTGTCCACCCAGCCAGGCGTGCAAGCTGCGCGCGCCCGTTATGAAAATGATCGCCTGAAACAAAGGAATTGAGATGACTACCTGGAATGTCAAGATCGGCATCAACCCGATCTCGTGGATGAACGACGATTTGCCATCGCTGGGCGGCGAGACGCCGCTGGAAACGGCCCTGAAGGAAGGCGCCGAAATCGGCTACGTGGGTTTTGAATTGGGCAACAAGTTTCCGAAAGACGCCCCGTCCCTGAACGCCGTGCTGGGCAAGTATGGCCTGGCGTGCGTCTCTGGCTGGTATTCGGGACGGCTGGCGCACCGCTCTGTCGAGGAAGAGATCGCCTCCGTGGCATCGCACTTGCGCCTGCTGGCCGACAGCGGCGCCACCGTCATGGTGTACGGCGAAGTGGCCGACGCCATCCAGGGCGAAGCGCGGCCTTTGTATAAGCGCCCGCGTTTCCAGTCGCCGCAGCAATGGCAGGATTACGCCGACAAGCTGACGGCGTTTGCGAAGCACTTGCTCGACCACGGCGTGCGCCTCGCGTACCACCACCACATGGGCGCCTACGTGGAAACGCCGGCGGACGTGGATCAATTGATGGCCCTGACGGGGTCCGAGGTCGGCTTGCTGTTCGACACCGGCCACATCACCTTTGCCGGCGGCGACGCGCTGGCGGTGCTCAATAAACATATCGACAGGATTTGCCACGTGCATTGCAAGGACGTGCGCCCCAACGTGGTGAAACTGGCCCGTAATGGCCACTGGAGTTTCCTGCAAGCGGTGATCAATGGCGCCTTCAGCGTGCCCGGCGACGGCTGCATCGATTTCCCGGCCATCCTGACGCGGCTGTATCTGCATGGCTACGCGGGCTGGCTGGTGGTGGAGGCGGAGCAGGACCCGGCCGTGGCGCCCAGTTACCAGTATGCAAAGATGGGCCACGACTACCTGGCGCATCTGGTCGAGGCCATTCCCCGCCTGGGCAGGGAGGCGGCATGAGCCCGCTGCTGGTGAAAGCAGGGCAGGGACAGACCATCGTCGAAGTCACGCCCGAGTCGGCCGGCTGGACGCATGTGGGCTTTGCCGCGCACCGCCTGGCGGCCGGCGAGCACATCAGCCTGGAAACGGGCAGCCGTGAACTGTGCATCGTCGTGTTGACGGGCACGGTCACCGTGCGGGCCGGTGAACAGATGTGGGAAACCATCGGCAATCGCGCCAGCGTCTTCGAGGATCGCTCGCCCTACGCCGTGTATGTGCCGCTCGATACTCAGGTCAGCATCACGGCCGTGAGCGCCGCCGAGGTCGCCCTGTGCAGCGCGCCGGCCACCACGCACCGTCCGGCGCGCCTGATCGAGCCGTCTGCCATGACGCGCTCCGTGCGCGGCAAGGGCGCCAATACCCGCTATGTGTGCGACATCCTGCCGCAGACGGCCGAGGCGGACGGCTTGCTGGTGGTCGAGGTGGTCACGCCGTCCGGTCATTCGTCGAGCTATCCGCCGCACAAGCACGACAGCGACAATGTGCCGCTGGAAAGCTCGCTGGAAGAGACGTACTACCACCGGCTGAACCCGGAGCAGGGCTTCGCCTTTCAACGGGTCTACACGGATGACCGTTCCATCGACGAAGCCATGGCCGTGGAAAACCACGACGTGGTGATGGTGCCCAGGGGTTACCACCCCGTTACCGTGCCGTATGGCTATGACGGCTATTACCTGAACGTGATGGCCGGCCCGCAACGCGTGTGGCATTTTAAAAACGACCCGGCCCATGAATGGCTGATGACGAAATAACCAAGGACAAGACAATGACAACGCAACAGATCGGCCACTTTATCGGTGGCAACCCCATGGCGTCGCGCTCCGAGCGCACGAGCGACGTTTTTAACCCTGCCACGGGCGCGGTGACCGCCAAGGTGGCCCTGGCCACCGCCGCCGAGCTGAACGCGGCCGTGGCCGCCGCCCACGCGGCCTTTCCCGCCTGGTCGCAAACCTCGCCCCTGCGCCGCGCCAGGGTCATGTTCAAGTTCAAGGAATTGCTGGAGCAAAACGCCGACAAGCTGGCCGCGCTGATCACAAGCGAGCACGGCAAGGTGTTCACGGATGCCAAGGGCGAAGTGACGCGTGGCATCGAAGTGGTGGAGTTTGCCTGCGGCATCCCGCAGATGATGAAAGGCGAATATTCGGAGCAGGTGGCCGGCGGCATCGACGCCTGGTCGATCCGCCAGGCGCTCGGCGTCTGCGTCGGCATCACGCCGTTCAACTTTCCCGTCATGGTGCCGATGTGGATGTTTCCGATGGCGATTGCCTGCGGCAATACGTTTGTATTAAAGCCGTCCGAGCGCGACCCGTCGGCCAGCCTGCTGCTGGCGCAACTGTTGACGGATGCGGGCTTGCCCGATGGCGTGTTTAATGTGGTGCAGGGCGACAAGGAAGCCGTCGATGGCTTGCTGCACCATCCGGACGTGCGCGCCGTCAGCTTTGTCGGCTCCACGCCGATCGCCGAAACCATCTACGCCACCGGCTGCGCGCAGGGCAAGCGCGTGCAAGCCTTGGGCGGCGCGAAAAACCACATGGTCGTCATGCCGGACGCGGACATTCCGCAGACGGTCGATGCCCTGATGGGCGCGGCCTTCGGTTCGGCCGGCGAGCGCTGCATGGCCATTTCCGTCGTCGTGGCGGTGGGCAATGTCGCGGACCAGCTGGTCGAAGCGCTGGTGCCGCGCATCGCAGCACTCAAGATTACGCAGGGCATGGATCTGTCGGCCGAGATGGGGCCGGTGGTCACGCAAGTGCACAAGGAGAAGATCGCCGGCTACATCGCCACCGGCGTCAAGGAAGGCGCCAAGCTGGTCAGTGATGGGCGCGGTTTCGTGCTGCCCGGCCATGAGCACGGCTTTTTCCTTGGCGGCAGCCTGTTCGACCACGTCACGCCGGAAATGACGATCTACAAGGAGGAAATCTTCGGGCCAGTCCTGTGCATCGTGCGCGTGCCCGATTTCACGGCGGCGCTGGACCTGGTCAATGCGCACGAGTATGGCAACGGCACGGCGATTTACACGCGCGACGGCAACACGGCGCGCGAATACACGCACCGGGTGCAGGTGGGGATGGTGGGCGTGAACGTGCCGATTCCCGTGCCGATGGCGTTCCACAGCTTCGGCGGCTGGAAGCGCAGCCTGTTCGGCGACCACCACGCGCATGGCCCGGAATCGGTGCGCTTCTACACGAAACAGAAGGCCGTGACGCAGCGCTGGCCGGCCTCGACGGCGGCCGGGGCGGAGTTTGCCATGCCGACCTTGAAGTAATCCCGCTGTAAAACCGGCTGGTTCGCTTCTTGCTTACTGCAATGGTTAATCGTTTAGCCATTGCAGATCGCTCCCATGACGTCCAGCCGTACCCAGCCTTTGCGCATCGTTGTCGTCAACACTATTGTCGAGCACGGTGTGCACGCGGACGCGGCATTGGCTGCCCAAGTGCAGCGCGGCAATGCCTTGCGCATCGGCTTGCTGGAATCGGGTTTCGACATCGTCGCCTCGCTGCCAGCCGACCTCTACCTTCCCGAGCGCATCGCGCAACTGCAGCCTGATCTCATCATCATCGATGCCGAATCGGATGCGCGCGACGTGCTCGAACACATCGTCATCGCCACGCGCGACGAGCGCCGCCCCATCGTCCTGTTCACGGAAGACGGCGCCACGGCCAGCATCGACGCGGCCATGGCGGCCGGCGTGTCCGCCTACATCGTCGCCGGCCTGCAGGCCGAGCGCATTCAACCCGTGCTGAACGTGGCGCTGGCGCGCTTTCGCCAGGAAGAAAAACTGCGCGCCGAATTGCTCGACACGCGGCACAAGCTGCTCGAGCGCAAGGTGATCGAGCGGGCCAAGGGCCTGCTGATGACGCATCAGGGCTTGACGGAAGAGCAGGCTTACCAGCGGCTGCGCAGCATGGCGATGAATAAAAAGCTGAAGCTGGCGGACATTGCCCAGCGTATCCTCGACGTGGAGGACTTGCTGGGATGAATCGTCCATTACCTGATACATGCTGGTGCAGTGCACCATCGCGGTGCGTCTCCGGCTGCCTCGGGCGGGGCATGCGCAGGCATGGTCCTTGCTGCTGGATGGGCATGACCCTGCCCATGTCGGCGCGGCAAAACAGTACTTATCAGCAAGGAATGGTATGACAGAGAAAATGGCGGACAGCGTCCAATTGGTACGCACGCTGCAGCCGGAAAAGCAGACGATACGCATCGGCTACCTGCCGCTGGCCGATTGCGCCTCGCTGGTGATGGCCTCGAAGCTGGGCCTGGATGAAAAATACGGCATCAAGATCGAACTGAGCCGGGAGATGTCGTGGGCCGGCGTGCGCGACAAATTGAACAATGGCGAACTCGATGCGGCCCACGTGTTGTACGGTCTCGTGTATGGCGTGCAGATGGGCATCGGCGGGCAGCAGCGCGACATGGCCGTGCTGATGAACCTCAATCACAGCGGCCAGGCCGTGACATTGTCGGCGGCGCTGGCGCGCGAAGGCGTCCACGATGGCCTCACCCTGGCGCGGTACATGGGCGCTGCGGCGCGGCCGTTTGCGTTCGCGCATACTTTCCCGACCGGCAATCACGCGATGCTGCTGCAATACTGGCTGGCCGCGCATGGCATCGATCCGCTGCGCGACGCGCGCGTGATGACGGTGCCGCCATCGCAGATGGTGGCCGCCTTGCGCGCTGGCCAGATGGATGGCTTTTGCGCGGGCGAACCGTGGGGCTACAAGGCCATCGTCGATGGCGTGGGCGTGACGGCCGCCAGCAGCGGCGCCATCTGGCCCGACCATCCGGGCAAGGTGCTGGGCACCAGCGCCGCGTTTGCGCGCCAGCATCCGAACAGCTGCCGCGCCCTGATCGCCGCCGTGCTCGAGGCGGGCCGCTGGATCGACGCCAGCGACGCCAACCGGCTGGCCATGGCGGCCACCCTGGCCGAGCCCGCTTATCTGAATACGCCGCAGGAAATGCTGGCGCCGCGCATCCTCGGTCACTACCAGGATGGCCTGGGCAAGACCTGGGACGAGACGCACGGTTTGAAGTTTTATGGTGCCGGCGCCGTGAATTTCCCCTACTTGTCCGACGGCATGTGGTTCATGACCCAGCACCGGCGCTGGGGCTTGCTGCGCGACGAACCCGATTACCTGGCGGTGGCAAGGCAAGTCAATCGCCTCGACCTGTACCGTCAGGCGGCGGAAATGACGGCCACGCCCGTACCAAAATCCCCCATGCGCAGCTCGACCCTGTGCGACGGCGTCGTGTGGGACGGCAGCGCGCCGGAAGCGTACGCGGCATCGTTTGCCATCGGCCATTTTTTCTGATTGGAGACTGCATCATGGCGCAATGTGGAAGTGTGACCCTGGTCGGCGCCGGTCCCGGCGACCCGGACCTGTTGACATTAAAAGCGGTGAAGGCCATCGCGCGGGCCGGCGTGGTGCTGATCGACGACCTCGTCAATCCAGCCATCCTCGCGCATGCGGCACAAGGCGTGCGCGTGGTCGAGGTGGGCAAGCGGGGCGGCTGCGCTTCCACGCCGCAAGCCTTCATCGAGCGCCTGATGCTGGCCGAGGCGCGCGCCGGACAGCATGTGGTGCGCCTGAAAGGGGGCGACCCGTACCTGTTCGGGCGCGGCGGCGAAGAGCGCGCCTACCTGCGCAGCCACGGCGTAGCCGTCGAGGTCATCCCCGGTATCAGCAGCGGCCTGGCCGCGCCATCGTCCATCGGCGTGCCGCTGACGCACCGCAGCTGGAGCCAGGGCGCGATCTTCGTCACGGGCCATGGCAAGGATAGCGCTTCCGAGCCGAACTGGGCGGCATTGGCGCAAAGCGGCCTGACCCTGGTCATCTACATGGGCGTGGCGCGGGTGGCGGCCATCCAGGCGGGCTTGCTGGCCGGCGGCATGGCGCCCGGCACGCCCGTGGCCGTGGTGCAATCGGCCAGCTTGCCGGCGCAGCGCGAATTGCTGAGCACTTTGCACGCTTTGCCCGCCGACTTGCTGGCCAGCGGCCTGGGCAGCCCCAGCATCATCGTCGTGGGCGACGTGGTGCGCTGCGCCGATGCGTGGGATGCGCATGGCGCCGGCGCCTTGCTGGCAGGCGTGCTGCGGGAGGCTTAAGCACCAGGTGTTTTCCAGTGCAACCATCATGCGCGTTTTTTTTCTTGCACAAGCGCGTCGGGCGTGAGCTTTGATAGTATCCTCGTGCTTGCTGGGTGGCCGGAGTGCCGCACATTCGAGGAAACCGGAATAAGCGATTGACAATGCACACTTTGAGCAAGGGCGGGGCGGGACCAGGCGTCAGGATCTGGGCAGGTGGGCTGTTGCTGGCTTTGGCGGTGGGCGGCGCCCTGTACGCGGGCGCGGCGCGCACGGTCAATGACGACGCCGAACAGCGTTTCGACAACCTCACGCACGCTGCCCAGCATAGCCTGGCCACGCGCGTCAAAAGCTATTCCGACCTGCTGCGCGGCCTCGAAGCGCTGTTTCGCACCAGCGAGCAGCTGACGCGCCGCCAGTTCCACGATTACGTGGCCGGCCTCGATATCGCGCGCCAGTTCCCCGCCATCGAATCGGTCAACTATGCGGTGGCCGTCCCGTCTGCGCAGCGCGCCGCCTATATCGAGGCCGTGCGCCGCGACACCAGCCTGGCGCCGCGCGGCTATCCCGCCTTCACCATCCGCCCGCCTGGCGAGCGACCCGAATACACGGTGCTCACTTACCTGGAGCCCGATTCCCTGCTGGCCGAACGCATGGGCGTTGATATCGGCGCCAACCCGCTGGTGGCGCAAGCCCTGGCGCAGGCGCGCGACAGCGGCGAAGTCAGCGCGTCGGGGCAGGTGATCATGATCAAGGGACCGCCCGCGCATGTGGGCCTGGGCATGCGCCTGCCCGTGTACCGCAATGGCATGCCGCAAGGCAGCGTGGCCGAGCGCCGCGCCGCCTACCAGGGATCCGTGGGCATCGGCTTTGGCGTGGCGCAACTGGTGCACAGCGCGCTCGAACGCAGCGCCCTGGAACCGCTGCACCTGACCCTGTACAGCGCGGTCGAACCTCTGCCGGCCCAAGGCGTCCTGCGCATCGCGCCGCAGGACCGTCTGCTGTTCAACGATGACGGCGACCTGGCGGCAGCGCCGCCGCAACCGGGCGGCGATGCCGCGTATTTCGACCAGGTCCTGCCCATCGTGTATCAGGGGGGCGTATGGAAAGCCCATTTCCGCGTGCGCAAGGCGGAGCTGTACAGCCCCTTTGACCGCTATTTCCCGTGGCTGGCGCTGGCCGTCGGCGTGGCCGGCACCCTGCTTATTTATGGCTACATCTTTACCCTGTACCGTTCGCGCCGCAACGCGGTGGCGCAGCGCACCCTGCTCGATACGGTGCTCGACAGCGTCGATGCCTACGTCTACATGAAGGATGAAGACCTGCGCTACCGCTACGTGAATGCGCGCACGGCGGCCATTCTGGGCCGCTCGGTGGACCAGGTGATCGGCCGCCAGGATGGCGAGTTGATGCTCGGCGATGCGGCCGCCGCCGCGCAGCTGACCGAGCGCCAGGTGTTCGACAGCGGCGCCAAATTCGTCGGCGAAGAGCGCTTCGTCGATGCGCAGGGCCAGGTGCACCATCTGTGGAGCGTGAAGGTGCCGCTGGGCTTGCCCGGTCCCGTCACGGGCCTGATCGGGCTATCCACCGACGTGACGGAGCTGCACCGGCTGAAGGAGCAGGCCGATGCGGCCAGCCAGGCCAAGAGCGACTTCCTGTCGAACATGAGCCATGAAATCCGCACGCCGATGAACAGCATCATCGGCATGGCGCACCTGGCGCTGAAATCGGTGGCCGATGCGCGCCAGCGCGACTATCTGCAAAAAATCTTCCATTCGGGCCAGCATTTGCTGGGCCTGATCAACGACATCCTCGACTTTTCCAAGATCGAGGCGGGCAAGCTGGAGCTGGAAGTGCTGGACTTCCGCCTCGACACCCTGCTGGCGAATATCGCCAGCCAGCTCGGCGATGCGGCCGCCGTGAAGGGCTTGGCGCTGCAGTTCGATATCGCGCCCGAGTTGCCGCAGCGCTGGCGCGGCGATCCGCTGCGCCTGGAGCAGGTCTTGCTGAACCTGACCAGCAACGCCATCAAGTTTTCCGACAACGGCAGCATCTTCGTGCGCGTGCGCCAGTCGGAGGAACGCGGCAGCCACGCCATGCTGCGCTTCGAAGTGCAGGACCGCGGCATCGGCATGAAGCAGGAAGAGGTGGCGCAGCTGTTCCGCTCCTTCCACCAGGCCGATCCCTCGACCACGCGCAAGTATGGCGGCAGCGGCCTGGGGCTGGTGATCAGCAAGCAGCTGGTGGAACTCATGGGCGGCAAGGTGGGCGTGTACAGCCAGCCGGGCCAGGGCAGCACCTTCTGGTTCACGGCGCGCCTGGAGAAAAGCGCGCAAGCGGGCGATGAACGCATCACCGAGGTCGAGCCCGAGGTATTGGACGTGATCCGTGGCGCCTCCATCCTGCTGGTGGAAGACAACGTCTTCAGCCAGCAGGTGGGTTGCGAACTGCTGGAAGACGCCGGCGCCACCGTCTGCATCGCCAGCAATGGCCGCGAAGCGCTGGACTTGCTGACCCGCCAGCGCTATGACTGCGTGCTGATGGACGTGCAGATGCCGGAGATGGACGGCTTCGAGGCGACGCGCCGCATCCGCGCCGACCCCAGGCTCAGCGGCCTGCTGGTGATCGCCATGACGGCCAATGCGGGCAGCGAAGACCGCGCCCGCTGCCTGGCGGCCGGCATGGATGAATTCGTGACCAAACCGATCGCCCCGAATCTGCTGTTCCGCCTGCTGGCGAAATGGTTTCGCCTGCGTGGCGGCATCGGCGGCATCGGCAGCCTTGCTCATGCGCGCGTGGGCGACAGGCTGGCGGCGCTGCCGAAAGCGCCGCCGTCGGCCGCCGCGCCGGACTTGCGCGACATGGCCGTCCTCGATCTGACCACCCTGGCGCTCACGTTCAGCAATGACGCCGTGAAGATGCGCAAATACACCCAGCTGTTTCTCGATACGGCGCGTGACGGCATCGCTGAAATGGAGCAGGCCATGGCGCTGGAAGACCTGGGGCGCCTGGCCGACCTGGGACACCGCAGCAAATCATCGGCGCTGGCCGTGGGCGCCCATGCCTTCGCCAGCCTGTGCGTGTCGATCGAACGCTTGCGCCTGGGCGGCGACCTGCAGCAGGCGCGCGCCTTGCTGACGGCCCTGGGGCCGGCGCTGGCGCTGGTGGCGGAACAAATTTCCATGGAATTTGCCGTCAGCGACGCCCCCTGACGCAGGCAGCGGCGATAATATGCGTTTGACGTCTCCGGCCACCCGGCCAGAGACGCGGCAACCCATCGGATCAGCATGCATACTCCCGTCACGCCCGGCCTTCTCATCCTGCATGGCAACCAGCTGGAACAGCTGCGCGCCGCCGTCTTCCAGTGGCTGCGCCAGCATCCGCTGGCGCCGTTGGAAACGGATATCTTTCTGGTGCAGTCGAACGGCGTGGCCGAATGGTTGAAGATCGCCCTGGCCGAGGAGATGGGGGTGTGCGCCGCCACGCGCATCGCGCTGCCGGCGCGCCTGCTGTGGGAAGGCTACCGCGGCATGCTGGGGCGCGAGCGCGTGCCGCGCGTGTCGCCATTTGATAAATCGCCGCTGACCTGGCGCCTGATGCGCCTGTTGCCGTCGCTGCTGGCCGACCCGGTGTTTGCGCCGCTGCGCTACTTCCTTGCCGATGGCGATAGCGAACGCCGGCTGCAGCTGGCCGAGCGCCTGGCCGATTTGTTCGACCAGTACCAGGTCTACCGCGCCGACTGGCTGGCCGATTGGGCGGCGGGGCGCGACCAGCTGCGCACGGCGCGCGGCGAAGCTATCCCATTGAAGGAAGACCAGCGCTGGCAGGCGCAGTTGTGGCGCGCCGTGGCTGCCGACGTCGAGGCCTTCGAGCGCGACACGGGCCGCGCCGACATCCACGACGCCTTCCTGGCGGCGATCGCCGCCGGCGATGCGCCTGCCGGCAAGCTGCCGCGCCGCGTGGTGCTGTTTGGCGTGTCGGCCCTGCCATACCAGACCTTGCAGGCGCTGGCCGCGCTGGCGCGCCACACGCAGGTGGTGCTGGCCGTGCCCAATCCGTGCCAGTTTTACTGGGGCGACATCATCGACGGGCGCGACTTGCTGCGCGCGGAAAACAAGCGCCAGCGGCAGCGCAACGGCACCGACCTGGCGCAAATTCCGCTCGAAGCGCTGCATGCGCACAGCCATCCGCTGCTGGCCAGCTGGGGCAGGCAAGGGCGCGATTTCATCCGCATGCTCGACGAGTTCGACGAACACGCGCAAGCCGAGGGGCGCGACGACAGCCTGCGCATCGACCTGTTTGGCGAAGAAACGGGCGAGACCCTGCTGCAGCAGGTGCAGGTGGCCATCCGCGAACTGCGCCCGCTGGCCGAGCATGAGCAGGTGCCTCCCGAGGCCGGCGACCGCTCGATCGAATTTCACGTGGCGCACAGCGTGCAGCGCGAAGTGGAAGTGCTGCATGACCAGCTGCTGGCCATGTTCGCGCACAGCGCCGAAACGCTCTTGCGTCCGCGCGACGTGGTGGTGATGGTGCCCGACATCGACACGTTCACGGCCGCCATCCACGCCGTCTTCGGCCAGTACCGGCGCAATGACGAGCGTTTCATTCCGTTCGAGATCGGCGACGTGAAGGACCGCAGCGTCAATCCGCTGCTCGTCGCGCTCGAATGGCTGCTGCAGCTGCCGCAGCAGCGCTGCCGCCAGAGCGAAGTGCGCGACCTGCTCGACGTGCCCGCGCTGGCGGCGCGCTTCGGCCTGCAGCCGGACGAGCTGCCCACCCTGGGCGCCTGGATCGAAGGGGCGGGCGTGCGCTGGGGCCTGGACCAGGCGCACCGCGCCGGCCTGGGGCTGGGCGCGGCCGGGGAACAGAATGCGTGGATTTTCGGCGTGCGGCGCATGCTGCTCGGCTATGCCAGCGGCAGTGGCGCCAGCTTTGGCGGCATCGAACCGTATGCGGAAGTGGGCGGCCTCGATGCGGCGCTGGCGGGCTCGCTGGCGCAGCTGGTCGAGGCGCTGCTGCACTGGCGCAGCGTGCTGGCCGGCGCGCACACGCCAGCCGAATGGGGCGTGCAGGCGCGTGCGCTGCTGGCCGCCTTCTTTGATGCCGACGACGAGGGCGACCGTCTGACCCTGGCGCAGCTCGAAGGCGCCTTGCAGGGCTGGCTGGAAACCTGCGAGCATGCGGGCTTTGTCGAGCAGGTGCCGCTGTCGGTGCTGCGCGTGGCGTGGCTGGGCGCGCTCGACGAGCCGACCCTGAACCACCAATTCGTCTCCGGCGGCGTGACCTTCTGCACCTTGATGCCGATGCGCGCCGTGCCGTTCCGCGTGGTGTGCCTGCTGGGCATGAACGATGGCGACTTCCCGCGCCGCGCGCAGAAGGCCGATTTCGACTTGCTGGCGCTGCCCGGCATGGCGCGCCCGGGCGACCGTTCGCGCCGCGACGATGACCGCTACCTGATGCTCGAAGCCTTGCTGGCCGCGCGCGACAAACTGTATGTGAGCTGGGTGGGGCGCAATGTGCGCGACAATTCCGAGCAGCCGCCGTCCGTGCTGGTGTCGCAGTTGCGCGATTACCTGGCCGCCGGCTGGTCGCTGGACCGGCATTTGGCAAGCCTGACGACCGAGCATGCGCTGCAGCCGTTCAGCCGCCGCTATTTCGAGGCCGATGGCTTGCTGACCTACGCGCGCGAATGGCGCGTAGTCCATACCGATGCCGATGCGGCCGATGCGGCCGATGCGCAAGCGCAGGCCGCCGTGCTGCCGCTGGGCCCTTACGAGCTCGATCCCGGCATGCGCTTGAAACTGGGCGAGCTGGCCAGCTTTTTGCGCCAGCCCGTCAAATACTTTTTCCGCCGCCGCCTGAGCGTGTATTTTGCCGATGCGGCCATGCTGGGCGAGGATGAAGAGCCGTTCGGCCTGAATGCGCTCGAGCGCTATCTGCTGGAAGACACCATGCTCGACGACGGCGGCGCCGTCGAAGCGCTGGACGACGTGCGCGCCAGCCTGCAAGCGCGCGCGCAGAAGCTGGCGCGCGAAGGCGTGCTGCCCATCGGCCTGATCGGCCAGCAGGTGCAGGCGCAGCTGGTCGAGGCGCTGGTGCCCGTGCGCAGCGCGTGGCTGTCCTTGCGCGCCTCGTTCCCGCTGGCGGCCGACAAGCGCGCCATCAATTTGCCGTTTGGCGAACTGCAGATCGACGACTGGCTCGACAAATTGTGCAGCAACGGGCAGGAGACGGCCTGGCTGATGCAGATTTCCTCGAAGGTGACGGACAAGGGCGGCCTGGCGCGCGGCGACAAGCTGATGCTGATGTGGCTGCGCCAGCTGGCCGCCGCCGCCCTCGGCTTTCCCGTCACCGGCTATCTGGTGGCGCGCGACGCCATCGTCAGCATGGCGCCGCTCGATCCGGCCACGTCGCGCGAGGCGCTGGCCACCTTGCTGGCGCTATGGCGCGAAGGCATGAACCATCCGCTGCCCACGGCGTGCAAGACGGGCCTGGCGCTGGTGCAGCAGGGCGACCCGCGCGCCGTCTACGATGGCGGCTTTGAACTGTCTGGCGAGCGCGATGAACTGTGCCTGGCGCGCCTGTGGCCCGAGTTTTCCGCCTTGGCCGCCGAGGAGGCGTGGCAGGACTGCACGCGCGAGCTGTATGGCCCGCTGGCCGACTGGCTGCAACAACACATCACGATCGACCCGATCAGCGCGCCCAATGATGGCGCGGGAGAAGAACAATGACGAGCCATCTGCTCAACCCCCTGGCGTTCCCGCTGCACGGCTCGCGCCTGATCGAAGCCTCGGCCGGTACCGGCAAGACCTGGACCATCGCCGCGCTGTACGTGCGGCTCGTGCTGGGACACGGCGACGACGACAGCCGCTTTACGCGTCCCCTGCTGCCGGCCGACATTTTGGTGATGACGTTTACGCGCGCCGCCACGCGCGAATTGTCGAACCGCGTGCGCGAACGCCTGATCGAGGCGGCCGCCTATTTCCGCCACGAATCCGGTGGCCGCGATCCGTTTCTCGACGCCTTGCTGGAATCCTATCCGGACGAAAACGAGCGGCAAAAGGCCGCGCACCGGCTGATGCTGGCCGCCGAGACGATGGATGAAGCGGCCATTTTCACCATCGACGCCTGGTGCCAGCGCATGCTGCGCGAGCACGCGTTCGACAGCGGCAGCCTGTTCGACGAAGAACTGGTCAGCGACGAGCAAGCGCTGTTCGAGGATGCGGCCCACGATTACTGGCGCCAGCAAGTCTATCCCTTGCCGCCGCAGGCGCTCGACGTGCTGCTGGCCTGTTGGCCCGATGTGGGGGCGCTGAAGAAAGGCGCGCGCGAGCTGGCGCGCCGCGCGGACATCATGGGCATGGCGCACGAGGAACCGTTGTCCGCGCTGATCGCGCGCGAACAGCGGGCGCTGGCCGCGCAGCTGGCCACGCTGAAGGCGGGCTGGGTCGAGCGCGTGGACGGCATGGCCGCCTGGATCAACGACCATCGCGCCGCCAATCCCAAGTGTTTTAACGGCGTCAAGATGAAGCCGGAGAACCTGGCGAAGTGGTTCGATGGCTTGCGCCGCTGGGCGCAAGATCCGCTGCTGCTGCAGCCGGCCATCACGGCCAAGGCGTGGGAGAGATTAACGCCGTTCGGCATCGAGGATGCGTTTGCCAAGAGTTTCACGGCCCAGGTGCCCGAGTGCTTCGCGCATACCGAGGCGCTGGGGCTCGCCCTGGCGGCCTTGACGCCGCTGACGCACACGCTGCACCTGCATGCGGCGGCGGCCATCGCGCGGCGCATGGATCAGTTAAAACGCCAGTCGCGCCAGTTCGGCTTTGCCGACATGCTGCAGCGCTTGCACGATGCGCTGGCGGGCGAAAACGGCGCGGCCCTGCGCCAGCGCATCGTCGATCAATACCCGCTGGCGATGGTCGATGAATTCCAGGATACGGCGCCGGCGCAGTACCAGATCTTCAATCTGCTGTACCGCATTGCCGACAACGACCCGGCCTTGGGCCTGTTTTTGATCGGCGACCCGAAGCAGTCGATCTACGGCTTTCGCGGCGCCGACATCCAGAGCTACCTGGCGGCGCGGCGCGCCACCGCCGGCCGCCATTACCAGCTGGGCACCAATTACCGCTCGACGGCGCCGCTGGTGGCGGCCGTCAACCAGCTGTTCCTGCACGCCGAGCGCGCCGAGGTGCCGGCCGGTGCTTTCCGCTACCGCAAAGGGGATGACAATCCGCTGCCGTTCGAGGCCGTCGACGCCAAGGGCCGCGATGAATGGCTGGTGAACGCCGGCGGCCCGCTGCCGGCCCTGCTGGCCGCCTGCGCCAGCGATGCAGGACTGCGCGGCGACAGCTACCGCGAGTATTTCGCGCAGCATTGCGCCGAACACATCGTCGCCATGCTGGGCGATGCGCAAGCCGGTTTCACCGGCCCCGACGGTTTTACGCGCCTGCAGCCGGCCGATGTCGCCATCCTCGTGCGCGACCGCAAGGAAGCGGCGGCCATCCGCCGCGCGCTGGCGCGCCGCCGGGTCGCCAGCGTCTACCTGTCCGACAAGGATTCCGTCGTCGACAGCGAGGAAGCGCAGGACGTGCTGCGCTGGCTGGCGGCGCTGGCCAACCCGCTCGACGGCGGGCTGGCGCGCGCCGCGTTTGCCACGCGCACCATCGGCCTGTCGCTGGGCGAGCTGGCGCGCCTGTCGAGCGACGAGCTGGAATGGGAGCGGCGCGTCGAGCAACTGAAGGCCCTGCATTTGATCTGGCAGCGCCAGGGCGTGCTGGCCATGCTGCGCCGCTTCATCCACGAACTGCAGCTGCCCGCCATGCTGCTGCAGCAGACGGGCGGCGAGCGGCGGCTGACGAATCTGCTGCACCTGGCCGAACTGCTGCAATCGGCCAGCCGCCAGCTCGATGGCGAGCAGGCGCTGATACGCTGGCTGGCCGAGCAGATCGCCGGTGAAGGCGAGGGTGGCGACGAGCGCGTGCTGCGCCTGGAAAGCGATGCGGAGCTGGTGAAAGTCATCACCGTGCACAAATCCAAGGGCCTCGAATACCCGCTCGTGTATCTGCCGTTCGCCGTCACGGCGCGCAAGGTGGATAAACGCAACCGCAGCTTCTTCGACTATGCGGATGAAAAAGGCGAACGCCGCCTCGACCTGTCGCTGTCCGACGAAGCCATGGCGGCGGTCGAGGAAGCGCGCATCGAGGAAGACTTGCGCCTGCTGTATGTGGCCCTGACGCGCGCGCGCCACTTCCTGTGGCTGGGCGTGGCCGCCCAGGCGGCGCGCAAGGCGGGCGAGAACACCTTGCACGAATCGGCGCTCGGCTACCTGCTGACGGGCGGCGACAAGCTGCCGTCCGACCAGTTGCTGCTGCGCTGGCAGCAGGTGGCGGGCGATTGCGACGCCATCTACGTGGGCTCCCTGGCGCAGCCCGATGCCTGCACGGTGCTCGACCGCGTCGAGCGGCGCCCCGAGCTGCGGCCCGCGCCCGTGTTCGTGGGCGAGTTCGAACGCGACTGGTCGGTGGGCAGCTTTACCTCGTTGACGCGGCAGATCGGCGCCATGGCGCCCGCGCACGTGCCGCAGCGGGCGCTGGAAGAGACCTTGCTGGAAGATGGCACGGCTGTGGCCGTGGTCTCGCCGATGCACATGGGCGACGCGCCATGGCACCGCTTCCCGCGCGGTTCCGTGCCCGGCAATTTCCTGCACGAGCAGCTCGAGTGGATGGGCGGCGAAGGTTTTGATGGCGTCCACGATGCCAATTTCGACACGCGCCTGGCGGCGCGCTGCGAGCGGGCGGGCTGGGGGCACCGCCAGGAAGACGCCATCGCCTGGCTCAGGGAAATCGCCGTCACGCCGCTGCCGCTGCTCGATGCGTCGCTGTCGCAGTTGGACAGCACCCTGTCCGAGATGGAGTTCTGGTTCCCCAGCGAGCATTTGTCCACCGCAGCGCTCGACCAGTTGTGCACGCGCTTGCTGCTCGATGGCGCGCCGCGTCCCGTGCTGCCGCGGCGCCAGCTGCACGGCATGCTGAAAGGCTTTGCCGACCTGGTCATCGAACGGGATGGCCGCTACTGGGTGCTCGACTACAAGTCGAATGCGCTGGGCCCCAACGACGCCGCCTACCACACGCAAGCGCTGGCGGCCGGCATGGCGCAGCACCGCTACGATATCCAGGGCGCCATCTACATGCTGGCCCTGCACCGGCTGCTGAAAAGCCGGCTCGGTGACGCGTATGACCCGGCCGAGCACCTGGGCGGCGCCATCTTCCTGTTCCTGCGCGGCATCGCGAATGCGGACACGCACGGCTGCTACTGGCTGGCGCCGCAGCGGGAACTGCTCGACGGACTCGATCAACTGTTATCTGAAGAAGCGGAACATCATGCAGCATAGTGAGCACATGAATGCCTTGTTGACCCACATCGACGGCGTTGCCGAAGATGGCCACCTGCGCCGCCTGAGCGCCGCCTTTGCCCGCTTCATCGCCAGCCTGGACGAGCAGGCGCCGGATGCCGCCGCCGTGGCCGTGGCCTGCGTGGTGCTGTCCGAGCTGGAAGGGCGGGGGCATAGCTGTCTGATGCTGGCTGAGCTGGCTGGCGAACCGTCGCAGCTGCTGGGCTGGAGCGAGGAGCTGTGGCATGCCGTGCTGGCCGTTTCCGGTCCGCTGCCCGCATCGCTTGACGGCTGGCGCGCGCTGCTGGCCCGCGCGCCGCAGGTGTGGCAGGTGGATGCGGCCGATATGCGCCAGCCGCTGGTGCTCGACGGCGATCGCCTGTACCTGCGCCGCTACTGGCGCGACGAGACACTGGTCGGTGAAAAGATCGCCGTGCGCGCGCAGGGTTTGACGAATCCGCCGCTGGCGCAGGTGCGGCAATGGCTCGACATCCTGTTCGACCAGCCCACGCAGGACGCTGGCCCGGACTGGCAAAAGGTGGCGTGCGCCATCGCCCTGCGCGGCAAGGTGGCCATCATCACGGGCGGTCCCGGCACGGGCAAGACGTACACGGTGGCGAGCCTGTTGACCCTGCTGTTTGCCGTCTCGCCGCAACCGCAGCAGCTGCGCATCGCGCTGGCCGCGCCGACCGGCAAGGCGGCCGCGCGCCTGAAGCAGTCGATCGACAAGGCGCTGGAAGGCTTGGCGGCGAAGGCGGGTGCAGCCTTGCCCCTGCTGGAACTGGCGCGGCGCATGGGCGCGGCGCGCACCCTGCATAGTTTGCTGGGCGCGCGGCCCGACACGCGCGCCTTTGCCCACCACGCGGGCAATCCGCTCGAGGTCGACGTGCTGATCGTCGATGAAGCGTCGATGGTGCACCTGGAGATGATGGCCTCGGTGCTCGACGCCTTGCCGCCGACGGCCATCCTGATCCTGCTGGGCGACAAGGATCAACTGGCGTCGGTGGAAGCGGGCGCCGTGCTGGGCGACTTGTGCCACGATGCGCAGGCGGGCGGCTACACGCCGGCCACCATCGCGTATGCGCAGGCGGCCAGCGGCGTGGCCATTCCAGCCGCCTTCGCAGGGTCGGCCGGCGCGCTGGCGCAGCAGACGGTGATGCTGCGCCACAGCCACCGCTTCAGCGGCCCGATCGGCGAGCTGGCGCTGGCCGTGAATGGCGGCAGGCCCGATCTGGCCAGGGCCTGCTTCGCCGGCGATAGCGGCGGCCAGCTAGCGTGGACGGTGCCGGCGCAGCAGGAAGACGTGCTGCGCCTGGCCTTGCGCGGACGTCCGGATGCGCCGGGCGGGTATCAGCCGTATCTGCAACTGGTGCATGCCGGCGAGGCGGCGTACGCGCAGCATGACGACTGGGTGCGCGCCGTGCTGCACGCATTTGAAGCGTTCCGCATCCTGTGCGCCGTGCGTGAAGGCGAGTGGGGCGTGGCGGGGCTGAACACGGCCATCGAACTGCGGCTGGAAAAAGAGGGGCTGATACGCCGCAGCGAATGGTATGTGGGGCGCCCCGTGATGGTCACGCGTAACGACTATGGCACGGGCGTGTTCAATGGCGACATCGGATTGACCTTGCGCGACCCGGCGCGGCCCGGTTCCCTGCGCGTGTATTTTTTGGAAGGCGAGAACGTGCGCAGCGTGCTGGCCACGCGTTTGCGCCACGTGGAAACGGCGTTCGCCATGACCGTGCATAAATCGCAGGGCTCGGAATTTCGCCACACGGTGCTGGTGCTGCCGCAGGAGGGCGGCGCCATGCTGGCGCGCGAACTGGTCTATACGGGCATCACGCGCGCGCGCGACTTCTTTACCCTCGTCTCGCCCACGCAAGCCGTACTGTTCGACGCGATTTTGCGCCGCACGCAGCGCGCCAGCGGGCTGCGCGGCTTGATCGGCTGAGTTACTTCGCCAGCTTCGCCTTGGCCACCAGCGCCTGCACCACTTGCAGGGTGGCCTGCTCCACGCTCTGGCGCGGCAAGCCCGGATTGGCGCCGGCGACCATCGAGGGATTGGTCAGGTAGCGCCCGCCCACGATCAGGGTGGGCGTGCTGTCGACCTGGTAGGCGGCGGCCAGGCGGGGCAGGTTTTTCAGCTTGGTCTGCACGCCAAACGACTGGTAGGCGCCTTCGAAGGCGGCTTTGTCCAGGCCATTTTTCAGCGCCCAGTCGAGGTTGTCCCTGTCGCTGGCCAGGCGCTTGCGTTCCACGTGCCAGGTGTGCATGACTTGCGCGTGCAGCGCCTCTTCCTTCTTCAGCGCTTCCAGAGTCAGGAACAGATGCGCTTCCGGATCATTGTCCGGCGTGTGCGGCAAATGGATGCGGCGGAACGACACCGTGGCGGCATTTTCCTTCACCCAGCGCGCCAGGCTCGGCTCGAACGCATTGCAGGCGGGGCAGTGATACATGAAAAATTCGATCACTTCCACCTTGCCCGGCGCCGCCTGCGCCGGTTGCGGCGTGGCCAGCACCAGATAGTCGGCACCCGGCACGGGCGCTTGCGGCGAGGCGAAGGCGCTGGAGACGGCGAAGCTGGCGCAAGCCAGGATAAAGTGGTGCAAACGCATGGAAGCTCCTTTGAAAAAATTAACTATGAGGCAATCATGCTGGAGCGTCAATAGTCGATGGTGTTGCTTTGATGTAATAAACATTCATTATTCCGAATATTGAATAATAATGTTCCGATTTTTATGTAAAAATGGTGGCGAGTGTGCGTGGCAAGGCCGCTGATTCACACCATAAAAATCACCACAAAGGAGTACACCATGTTTTCATCGTTGCGCACGCGTCTGGTGCTGATTTGCGTTTCCATCGTCGTGTTGTCCATGCTGGCCTTGTCGGTCGCCAATTACATCACCACGCGCAACAGCATGCTGGCCTCGGCTGACCAGCAGATGCAGCAACTGCTGCAGAGCCAGTCCGCCGTGCTGGCCCAATGGGTCGATGGCAAGAAAAAGGTCATGGCGTCCGTCGTCATGTCGGCCGAGACGCCCGATCCGCTGCGCGCCTTCCAGATCGCCGAAAAGGCCGGCGATTTTGCCGAAGTGTTCATCGGTTACGCGGACAAGCGCTCCGTGTTTACCCATCCGGGGCGCCCGGCCGATTTCGACCCGACGGCGCGCGCCTGGTACACGGACACCGTCAAGGCGGGCGTGCCGATGCTCACGCCGCCGTACGTGGACGCGGCCAGCCACAAGCTGGTGGTGTCGTTTACGGCGCCCGTCGGCCCAAAAGAGGCGTTGCTGGGGGTGGCTGGGGCCGACGTGCTGCTCGATACGGTGATCGCCAATGTGGTGGCGATCAAGCCCACGCCGCACAGTTTTGCCTTCCTGGTCGACCAGGCCGGCACCATCATCGCCCATGCGGACAAGGAACTGAGCCTGCAGCCGCTGGCCAAAATCGATGCGGCGCTGTCGGCCGCGCAGGTCAACCGGCTGGAAAGCACGCGCACGATCGATGCCGTGCGCCTGAACGAGCGCGACGGCAAGCTGTACGTCACGCGCGTGGCGGGCACCGATTGGCTGCTGGCCGTGGTGCTGGACCAGCAGGAAGCCATGCAAGCCTTGCAGACGATGCTGACGACGGCGACCGTGACGGCCGCGCTGCTGACAGGGCTGGCGGCGGTGCTGTTGTCGCTGCTGGTCTTTAAAATGCTCAAGCGCCTGGAGCTGGTGCGCGACGCGCTCGATGACATCGCCTCGGGCGAAGGCGACCTGACGCGCCGGCTCGACGCTTCCGGCGTGGACGAACTGGCGCAGATCGCGGACGCCTTCAACCGCTTCATCGACAAGATCGCCGCCGTGCTGGTGAAAATCCGCACGGCCAGCGAATCGGTCAAGGTGTCATCAATGGAAATCGCCGCCGGCAACCAGGACCTGTCGTCGCGCACGGAACAGCAAGCCAGTTCGCTGGAAGAAACGGCCGCCTCGATGGAGGAGCTGACCAGCACCGTGAAACAGAATGCCGACAATGCGCGCCAGGCCAACCAGATGGCGCAATCGGCGTCCGGCGTGGCCAGCAAGGGCGGGCAAGTGGTGGCGCAGGTGGTCGAGACCATGGCCTCGATCAACGATTCGTCGAAGAAGATCGTCGACATCATCAGCGTCATCGACGGCATCGCCTTCCAGACGAATATCCTCGCGCTCAATGCGGCGGTGGAAGCGGCGCGCGCGGGCGAGCAGGGACGCGGCTTTGCCGTGGTGGCGACGGAAGTGCGTAATCTGGCGCAACGCTCCGCTGGCGCAGCGAAGGAAATCAAGCTGCTGATCGACGATTCGGTGGGCAAGGTTGATTCGGGCGCGCGCCTGGTCGACGAGGCCGGCGCGACGATGCAGGAAATCGTCGACAGCGTGCGCCGCGTCACCGACATCATGGGCGAGATCACGGCCGCCAGCCAGGAACAAAGTTCCGGCATCGAGCAGGTGAACCAGGCGATTGCACAAATGGACCAGGTGACGCAGCAGAATGCGGCCCTGGTGGAGGAAGCTGCCGCCGCGGCGGAAAGCCTGCAAGACCAGGCCGGCACCCTGGCGGAGGTGGTGGGCGTGTTCAAGCTCGAGGACGGGCAAGCAGCGCAGCAGCAGAAACCGCAACCGCGGCCGCAGCCGCAGCCAGTCCGCCCCGTGGCGCGCGCAGCCATCGCGCCGCGCCTCGCCAGCCGTCCCGCAAAAACGCCCGTCGCCAAGCCCGAGCGCAGCGACGAGTGGGAGACGTTTTAAACTTTTAAACTGTCAAGCGCGCCGTGGCGCCAGGGCCGGCGCCATCTGCCTGGCTACCTCGAAAAAGGCGTTGGTGGCCGGCGTGTTCTGGCGCCGGTCGCGCACGGCCAGTCCCACCTTGCGGCTGACGGGCGGATGTAACGGCAGGGCGACCAGCTCCGGATACTGCTCGCGCAGGCGCTGCGGCAGGGCCAGTTCGGCGACGATGGACAGGCCGTCGCCGCGGCTGACCATGTCGAGGATGGTGATCACCTGGCTGATGCGGTAGGGGACATTGGGCTGCAAGCCCGCGTTGGCGAACAGCGGTTCGATCAGGCAGGCGCAGCCCGCCTCGGACATGATGAACGGCCCTTCGCACAACTGCGCCAGGGTGATGGCCGTTTCGCCGGCCAGCGGGTGGCTGCGCGGCACCAGCGCCATCATCTGGTCTTCCACCAGCGGCGCCGTATCGAAACGCTCGTCGGGCAGCACGACGAAGCCGACGTCGACGCGGCGTTCGCGTATCCACTGCACCACCTCGTGGTCGGCGCCTTCGTCGATGCGCAGGGTGATGCCCGGATAGCGCAGGCGAAATTGCGCCGTGATGGCCGGCAGCAGGTTCAACGACGAGGTGGGGCCGAAGGAGCCGATGCGCAGGCTGCCCTGGCGCTGGCCCAGCACGTCGGCCGCTTCCTGGCGCATGGCTTCGGATAGTCCCAGGATTTCACGTGCGCGCAGCAGCAGCTGGCGGCCCACGTCCGTCAGCTCGGCCGACGCCTGGTGGCGCACGATCAGATCCACGCCCATCTCCTTTTCCAGCGCTTTTAACGCATGCGAGACGGCCGACTGGCTGATGCCCAGCTGCGCGGCGGCGGCGGAAAAACCGTGCAGTTCGGCCACCAGGGTAAAGATTTCCAGTTGCGTGAAGGTCATGCTGTGGTTTTCCTGTGCTATGAGTATTTGCTCATTATTTCATGAGTTGATATTAGTATTAATATATAACCAGACCACCCGCCGCGCAAGCGGTCAAACAGGAACTCCCATGTCTTCTTCCGCCGTACCTTCCGCCGCCTTGCCTTCCGTGCAGTCGCCGCTCGTCTACCTGAAACTGATTTTCGTCGCCCTGTTCTGGGGCGGTACCTTCATCGCGGGGCGCGTGCTGGCGCAACAGATGCCGCCGATGACGGCGGCCAGCGGACGCTTCGGCGTGGCCGTGCTGCTGCTCGTCGTGCTGGCGTGGAAACTGGAAGGGGGCTTGCCGCGCCTGGACCGCAAGCAATTGATGACGACGGCGGCGCTGGGCCTGACGGGCATCTTTCTGTACAACCTGTGCTTCCTGGCGGCCCTGTCGCGCATGCCGGCCGGGCGCACGGCCCTGTTCGTGGCCCTGAATCCCATCGTCACGGCGCTGGCCTCGGCCATGCTGTTCCGCGAGCGGCTCGGCTCTTTCAAGTGGCTGGGCATCCTGCTGGCGTTTTGCGGCACGGCCATCGTCATCACGCGCGGCGATCTCGCGGGCGTGCTGCACGGCACGGGCGGCGGCATCGGCATGGGCGAGGTGTTCATGTTTTGCGGCATTTCCAGCTGGGCCGCCTATACCCTGATCGGCCGCGTGGCGCTGAAGGGCCTGAGCCCGATCGCCGCCACCACGTATGCATCGATGTGGGGCCTGGCCTTCCTGCTGGTGGGGGCGGCGGTGGAATTCCCGACGGTGCCATGGCACAGCTTTGGCTGGCAAGTGTGGGCCGCCATCGGCTACCTGGGCGTGTTCGGCACGGTGATCGGTTTTGTCTGGTATTACGAGGGCGTCAAAGCGCTGGGCCCGTCGCGCACGGCCGTGTTCAACAACCTCGTGCCCGTGTTCGGCATCGTGCTGGCGGCGGCGCTGCTGGGCGAGCCCGTGCTCGCCTCGATGCTGGTGGGCGGCGCGGTGACGATTGCCGGCGTCATCATGACCAACCGGCAATCGAAATAGTTACTTGGCGCGGCGGCGCTTGGATGGCTTGGCCGGCGCCTTCTTGTGCCGGCTGACGGAGGCGCGCATCACCTTCGGCTCTTCGATGCCGTTCTCGGCCGCCAGCATGCGGCGGATGTTGACGGCATCCATGGCGCGCACGGAATTGGCGCGCGCGTTGAGCAGGATCATGGTGGCGAACTTGCCGGCCGACTTGATGCGCATGATCAGGCAACGGCCCGCTTCATTCGTATAGCCCGTCTTCGACAGGCCGATGTCCCAGCCCTTGGCGCCCACCAGGCGGTTGGTGTTGTGGTATTCCACGTCGCGGCCCTTGATCTGGATGACGTCCTTCGAGTCGGTGGTGATGCGGCTGATTTCCGGGTAGCGCGAGGCGGCCACGGCCATCTTGACCAGGTCCGCTGCCGTCGACTGGTTATTCGGCGACAAGCCCGTCGGTTCTTCGATCACCGTCTGGCGCATGCCCAGGGCCTTGATCTTGGCGTTGACGGCCACGGCAAACGCCGTCGGGCCGCCGGGGAAGGTGCGCGCCAGCGAGGCGGCGGCGCGGTTGTCGGATGACATCAGCGCCAGCTGCAGCACGTCGTGGCGGCTCAGGGTCGCGCCCACGGGCACGCGCGAGGTGCTGTGTTTCAAGGTGTCGACATCCTCGCGGTCGATGCTGATCTCTTCCTGCATGTTCGCCTTGGAGTCGAGCACGACCATGGCCGTCATGAGTTTGGTCAGCGAGGCGATGGGCACCACCACGTTGGAATTTTTTTCAAGCAAGACTTTGCCTGTGCCATCTTCGACCACCAGGATCGACTGGGAACCGAAGGGCACGGCGATGGCCGCTGTCGAAAGCGTCATCAGCACCGCGGCGAACATTTTTTTGAGCATGGGATTTGTATGTGGGAAAGCAGTTTTGGGGCGCCATCAAGGGCGCTGCGCGCAAATCCGGAACGGGGCCGCGCGGGGACGCGGCGTGTATCTCGGAGGCAATATTTGCCAAGCTTAAACAATACCATTAAAGATCAAGCGATGTCTACGGTACACGCCCGCAACAGGCGGCGTTGCGGGCAATTTGGCAAATAAATGGGGCTATTCTTGCCGTAGTGAAAATTGTTGGGCAATTATTGATTTCATCCTGGAAACTTCGTATTATTTCAGCAAGATTGGCAGCCATGGTCCGGCAAGCGCCACGCGCTTCGTCGTTGATGCCTGCCGCTTCGTGTTTCGTCGCCCCGCGCTATGCCCCGCAACAGGGGCGCCGTAGACTGCGTTCATGCCTGAATCACGGACCACGGAGAACGCATCGTGTTAAAAAAATATACGCAATGGTATCGCAGCATCGACGAAGAAACGCTGCGGGTGTTGCAACATCCCGAGCTGGCCGAGCAGGTCCAGGGAAGAGTGCGCCGCTACATCGCCATGAAGCTGGTGAAACTGACGCCGATCGAGCGCCAGCAATTGCACGCTTTCCTGCTCAAGTATCGTGGCGCCGGTTTTTACATCGCCGCGTTCAAGCTGATGCTGTTGTTCAGCGCCATCGGCGTCGCCCTGCACCTGCTGCTGCCGGCCCGGTTCGAATTGCTCAAGGCCCTCGCTTTCAGCAACGGCATGGGTTTTGCGCTGGCGTGGGGTCTGGTGGGCGTCTGGTTCAATTACCGCAGTTCCGTGCGCAACAAGTTCAGGAGACTCTTGCTGATCGTCTCGACCTGTGCGGCAGGGGTCGCCGTCGGCGTGCTGCTGGCCGGTTGGAGCGATAGCGGTTCCATGGGCATGGCCTTCGAGCGCTTGCTGCGCGTGGGCGGCATCGCCTTGCTGGTGGCCGGTTTGTTTTACATGGTGCCGCTGGCGATCGTCACCACCTGGCGCAACCGGCAATACGAAGCGCTGACGGTGCAGCTGCAGCAGGATGCCGAGCGCGACCGGCTGGCGCGCGAACTGAGCGAATCGCAGCTGCGCCTGCTGCGCGCGCAGATCGAGCCGCATTTCCTGTTCAATACCCTGGGCGCCGTGCAGCAACTGGCCGAGCAGGGCGCGCAAGGCGCCGGCCGGGCCGCGGCATTGACGGCCGATCTGATCGCCTTCCTGCGCGCCAGCCTGGCCGAGATGCGCAGCGAGCAAGTGCCCTTGCAAAGCGAGTTCGACATGGTGGCCGCGTATTTGCGTGTGATGCAGGCGCGCATGGGGTCGCGCCTGCGCTATGCGCTGGACTTGCCGGCCGGGTGTGCGCACGTGACGATCCCCAGCATGATCTTGCTGACCCTGGCGGAAAATGCCATCAAGCACGGTATTGAACCATCGTTGCGCGGTGGCGAGATCCGCCTGTCGGCGCTGCGGGTGGACGGCATGCTGCGCCTGCGCGTGCAGGACACGGGCATGGGCTTGCCGGCCAGCGGCGCTGGCAGCGTGCCCGGAGGCGGCCTGGGCCTGGAAAACGTGCGCAGCCGGCTGTTGCTGTCCGATCCGTCCGCCAGCCTGAGCCTGCGCGACGGCGACGAGGGCGGCGTGATCGCTGAAATCGTGTTGCCCATTAACATTGCCTCCAGCCTGAAAGAACCTGCCGCATGAACACCTCCATCCTGATCGCCGAAGACGAACCCCTGATGCGCGAGCGCCTGCAAATGCTGCTGGCGCAAGCCTGGCCCGAGGCGCAAGTCGTGCTGGTGGCGGAAAACGGCAACGATGCCTGGGACGGTTTTCTTGAGCACGAGCCGGACGTGGTCTTCCTCGACATCCGCATGCCTGGCCTGTCGGGCCTGGAAGTGGCCGAGCGCATCGGCAAGCGCGCCCACGTGGTGTTCGTCACGGCCTACGACCAGTACGCCGTCGATGCCTTCGACGCGGGCGCCGTCGACTATCTGTTGAAACCCGTGCAGGCCGAGCGGCTGCAGCGGGCGCTGGCCCGGCTGCGCGACAAGCTCGGTGCGCAGCCGGCCGACATGGCCAATTTATTGCAGTCGCTGCGCGCCGCGTTGCCCGCGCCGCCGCGCGAAAAAATAAAATGGATCAAGGCCAGCGTGGGCAAGCAGATCCGCCTGATCGATATCGACGACGTGCTGTTCTTTCAGGCCGACACCAAATACACGCGCGTGGTGCTGGCCGGTTCCGAAGCGCTGGTGCGCACGCCGCTGAAGGATTTGCTGGGCGGGCTCGATCCGGAACAGTTCTGGCAAATCCACCGCGGCACCATGGTCAACGTGAAAGCCATCGAGGCGGCCGAACGCATCGACGCCGAGCGCATGCAGGTACTGGTGCGTGGCAGCACGGAAAAGCTGCCCGTCAGCCGCACGTTTACGTATCTGTTTCGCGATTAGCCTGCAATGCAAACGCCGCGCCGCTGCCGGATGGCAAGGGTGCGGCGTCGATGGGTGGGTGACGCTTACTGGATCTTGGCGATCGACACTTCTGTCGATTTCACCAGGGCGATGACTTCGCTGCCCACTTTCAAGTCCAGGTCCTTGATCGAGCGCGAGGTGATCACCGACGTGACGATGCCGTGCGGCGTTTCCACGTCCACTTCCGAGACCACGGGGCCAAAGATGATTTCCTTGATCTTGCCGCGAAACTGGTTACGTACATTCACTTCCGAGATAGCCATGATATTTCCTTTGTGCCCGTAAAACGCCGTGCGGCGCGACATGGCCAGAGTACGGCGCGCGCCCGCGTTTGACCACGAATCGATGCGCATATGGTTATGCGGAAAGCGGGCCATGCCGGCACGGCACTTGCCGTGGCGCGGTGCGGAACTTGTGGCCTGGGCTGCTGTCTTAGTGGCATGGCGTTCCTGTGTGCCCTTGCGCGTGCGCGTGGATGTTATCTGCAGGACGTGTCTTTGTGGTCGTACCGACGATGGAAAATGACGGCGCCGATCCAGTCATTGCCGCTTTTTACCGGGCGGCACTGGAGCCTGGGCAGTGGGATGCCGCCCTGAGCGCGTTCGCGCGGCTGGCGGGCGGTGACGTCGCCTGCTGTTTCCTGAAGGCCGAGGCGGGCCTGGCGCCGTCGCGCGCGCATATCAGTGGCCTGGACGAGCAGGCCTGGGAAGCGGGCTACCGCCGCTACTACCATGCGATCGACCCCGGCTATACGGTGCTGGTGCGTGGCGTACCGGGCCGCATGTACCTGATGCAGGACTACATCGGCGAGCGGGCCGTGACCCGCAGCGAATACTTCCAGGACTTTTATCTGCGCGCGGGCCTGCGCTATTCCTGCAGCGGCACCCTCAGCGACGGCAGCGGCCTGACCATCCTGTCGGCGCACCGGACGGCGGGGCAAGGGCGCTACGATAAGCGCACGCGGCTGCAATTGCAGCGCGTGCTCGACCACTTGCCGAATGTGTTCCGCCTGCGCGACACGGCGCAGCAGGCCCAGGTGCACGGCGCGCTGGCCTGGGCGGCGCTCGACGAGTTGCCGCGTGCCATCTTGCTGGTTGATGCATGCCTGCAACTGGTTTTCATGAATCGCGCCGCGCAGTGCCTGCTGTGCGGCCCGCCGCTGGTGCCAGCCCTGGCGGCGGCCACGGCCGCCATCGTGCTGCGTGGCGGCAGCGTGGGCTTGCGCGCCAGCCCCCTGCAGCAGCGGCTGGCCCAGCGCGTGCGCCAGGTGTGCGCGGGCCAGGCCTGCGCCAGCCCCGCGCCCCTGTACCTGGCCGATGGCGCGGGCCGGCCCGCGCTGGAAATCGGCATCCTGCCCTTGCCCATTCCGGCGGGGCCGGGCGCGTGCGGCGATGCCGCGCGCCTGGCGATGCTGGCGCTGCGGCCCCTGTTCCGCACGGCGGCGCGGCCGTGGCCGCTGGCCGCGGAACGCCCGTGCGGCCTGACGGCGGCGCAATGGGCGCTGGCGCAGGCGCTGGCCGATGGCGTCGAGCCGACCGAGTATGCGCGGCGCCACGGCGTGCGCATCAGTACCGTACGCAGCCAGATCCAGGCCATCCTGGCCAAGACGGGGACGCGCCGCAGCAGCGAGATCGCCAGCCTGTTCAGCGCCATGGAGTGGGGCGCCGGCGCGCCGCCATAAAAAAACCGGGGCAAGCCCCGGTTGTCGCTGAGAATGATTACTTCTGATAAATCTTGTCGAACTCGCCACCGTCGTCAAAATGTTTCTTTTGCGCCTGTTTCCAGCCGCCAAACACGTCATCGATGGTAAACAGGCTGATCGGCTTGAAGCTGGCCGCGTATTTCTTCGCGACGGCGGCCGAACGGGGACGCAGGTAGTGCTTGGCGACCAGTTCCTGGCCCGCTTCCGAGTACAGGTATTGCAGGTAGGCCGTGGCTTCCTTGCGCACGCCGCGGCGGTCAACGACCTTGTCGACGACGGCCACCGGCGACTCGGCCAGGATGGAGATGCTTGGATACACCACCTCGAAGTTGTCGCCGAATTCGGCGCGCACCAGTTGCACTTCATTTTCAAACGTCACCAGTACGTCGCCGATTTCACGCTGGGTAAATGTGGTGGTGGCGCCGCGGCCGCCGCCGTCGAGCACGGGCACGTTCTTGAACAGCTTGGTGACGAGGTCGCGCGCCTGCGCTTCGCTGCCGCCTTTTTTCACGGCATAGCCCCAGGCTGCCAGATACGTGTAGCGGCCGTTGCCCGAGGTTTTCGGGTTCGGCACGATGACCTTGATGCCGGGCTTGGCCAGGTCGTCCCAATCCTTGATGTGTTTCGGGTTACCTTTGCGTACCAGATACACCATGGTGGAATAGAACGGCGCCGCATTGTTCGGGAATTTCTTGGCCCAGTCGGCCACCACCAGGCCGCGATCGACGAGGATGTCGATGTCATTGGCCTGGTTCATGGTCACGACGGACGCTTCCAGGCCATCGGCGACGGAGCGCGCCTGCTTGCTGGAACCGCCGTGCGACTGCTTGATGGTGATGGTTTCGCCCGTTTTGGCTTTCCAATCAGCAATAAACGCGGGATTCACATCCTTGAACAATTCGCGCATCACGTCGTACGAGGCGTTCAGCAAGACCACGGGTTCGGCGGCGGACACGCTCATGGGCAGGCTCATGGCGGCGGCGGAAGCGGCCAGGGCGCTGGCCAGGAACCAGCGGCGCGAGCGTTGGGTGAATGTCGCTGCGGCAGTCGATACGGCGTTGGAATGGGTCATGTTGAACTCTTGTTGTGAGAATAGACAGTCATAGTCTAAAATTCCGGCCGGAAAAGAAACGAATTTTTCGTAATATGCTTAGATTCGATTCCCGTTTGCGCTAAAAAACAGATATCGATTTCTGGAAACATTCGTGGGCAAGATGCGCATCAGCACTTAGTCTGCAGCCATTGCGTCATAGGCAAAACCATCCTGTGGCGTGGCGCGAAAAAACCCGATCGCGCCGCTTGGTGTATAGTCGAATGGCGCGATACAGGGGTAAAACCGTCTGCATCGGCAACTGGAATATTTTGTGAGCGTACATGAGTCTTGAAATTCGTATTGCAACATCGACCGACGCTTTCGAGGCGTGCAACGTATTACGACGCTCCATCGTCGAATGCTGCAGCCTCGATCATCGGGACGATCCGGCCATCCTGGAAGCCTGGCTGGGCAATAAAACACCGCAGATGGTGGCGTGCTGGTTTGCGTCGCCGACCAATTTTTCGCTGGTCGCAGTCGAGCAGGGCGCCGTCGTCGGCGTCGGCTTGCTGACGCGCGCCGGCAAGCTGGCCCTGTGCTACCTGCTGCCCGAGGCGCAAGGCCAGGGCGGCGGCAAGGCCCTGGTGGAACAACTGGAAGCGCAGGCGCGCGAGTGGGGCATCAAGGCCCTGCAATTGCACAGCACGGCCAGCAGCCAGGCCTTTTTCGTCAGGCAGGGCTATATCGAGGCGGGCAATGTGCGTTCGCCGTATGGCGTGGAAACGATTTTTTGCTGGAAACAGATTGACCCCGCAGGGATCGCTAGCGGCGACCCCAAGCGCAAGCGCTTTTGCAACTGCAATTCGGCCTGACGGCTATCCCGCACTTCAGCCCGCCCATCCGGCGGCGGGCCTTTCCCTCACTTTGAATATTTCCCTTCAGTAACTGATCTGGATATACACGCCCGGCTGTGCGCTATCGTTTTCCGGCAGCAAGGTTCCGCCGGCAAACAGTTTCAGTTCGCCGGGCGCGAATGCCAGCCACTCCTCGTTTTGCGTCAGCGGATGCGTGGCGATGACGGCGATGCGGTCGTCCAGATGGTTGTGCTGGCGAAAGTCGATGCTGCGCTCGCAATCGATCAGTTGCGCCACGGAAAAGGGGTACTCGCGTATTACATAGTGCAAATGCGTGGAACAGTGGGCAAACAGCAGTTCGCCGTCTGACAGGATGAAATTGAAGCTGCCGTGCGCGGCAAGCTCGCGCGCCACCTCGCCGATGGCGGCGCGCAAGGCCGCGCGCGCCGGTTCACCTGCGGGAAACTGCGTGCGCAAGCGGGCCAGCAGGTGGCAGAAAGCCTGTTCGCTGTCCGTGTCGCCGTTGGCGCGGTAGCAGGCATTGGCGGGCGGGCGCCAGGTTTTCAAGTCGCCATTGTGGGCGAAGGACCAGGTCTTGCCCCACAGTTCGCGGGCGAACGGGTGGGTGTTTTCCGGTGCGATGCGGCCCTGCGTGGCCTTGCGGATGTGCGCGACGATGTTTTTCGCCTTCACGGGATGCTGCTGCACGGTGGCGGCCAGCGGCGAATCGATGGCCGCCAGGTGGTCCGTCAGCAAGGTGCAGCCGCCACTGGAATGATAGGCGATGCCCCAGCCGTCGCGGTGCTCGTCCGTGCGGCCGCCCCGTTCGGCAAAGCCGGCAAAGGAAAATCCCAGCGCGGCCGGCTTGCTGCTGTTCATTGCGAGTAACTGGCACATGGCGGCCCTTCCTGATGGTATCGGTACACGTCCACAGTAAAGGCCGTGGCAGGGTGCTGGAAGGAATGTTTCCGACTATCGTTATGCGCTGGCTGTCGCCTCCCTTATGTGCTGGCCGCATATCAAATGGCGAAACCATTCGTTCTCCTTTGCCTGGCGCCGCCTTACTCTGCACACTTTGGCGTCGTCTTCCCCATGCGGGATGCCGGCGCAGCCCGATGAAGGAGCACGTATGGCATTTCCCGTCCTGAAAAACTACCTGGCCCGTTTGTCGCATCAAACCCAGGCTGGCACCAGCGTCTGGCTCGACGGGGAGGGCAGGGCGTTGGGGCGCTTTTTCAATTGCACCATGACCAGCGCCTTCCAGCCGCTGCGCGAACTGGACAGCGGCAAGCTGGTGGCGTTCGAGGGCCTGGCGCGCAGCGTGTCGAAGGCGGACGAGGGCTTGTCGCTGTGGCGTTTGCTCGATCACGCGGCCAGCGACGACGAATCCGTGGAGCTGGACCGGCTGTGCCGCATGCTGCACGCCATCAATTTCTTTCGCCAGGGCGAAGCGGAGCAGTCCGACCTGTACCTGAACGTGCACGATCGCCTGCTGAGCGCCGTCAGCAGCAATCACGGGCACGCCTTCCAGCGCATCCTCGACGCGCTGGGCTTGCCCATCGAGCGCATCGTGCTGCAATTGCCGACGGTCACGCCGAACCAGGGTTGGCTGCTCAATTACGTGGCCGACAATTACCGGCGCAACGGTTTCCGCCTGGCCATCAACGTGGCCAGCGTGCAGGAGGCCACAGGCATGCTGGAGCGTTTGCATCCGCATGCGTTCAAGCTCGACGCGGGCAACCTCAGCGACGAGCAAGCCGTTGCCAGCTTCGTCACCGTGTGCCATGCGGCGAACATCCGCGTCATTTTTAAACGCCTCGACACGCCGGCGGCGCTGGCCGCGCTGCAGCGCGTCGCCGCCGCCACGGGCTTGCCCATCGTGGCCCAGGGCTATTTATTGGATAAACCGTTGACGGCGCTGGCGCAGGCAAACAGGGCCGTCGCGGCCAGCGCGGCGGCCGCCCAAGGCGCCTGATGCCGAAATGAGGGCGGCACGATAGGCATTGAGGGTTTTTCTTCGCAGCACAATACGCTATAGTATTCCCATCGTTAAATTGGACTGACTATGGCATCGCGCAGAAATTTTCTACATCACGGTATGGGCCTGGCCGCGCTGGGCCTGGTAGCCACCCCGCTCATCGGCTGCGCCTCGCGCACGGCCGCTCCCGCCTCGGCTTCGGCCAGCGCCAAGCCGCGCGCGCCGCGCACGGGCGTGCCGCCCCAGCCGACGCAACTGGCCAGCGTCGACCGCTCGATCACGTCGCAGTCGCGCCAGGCCATCACGGAGATGGCACCGCCTCCCGACATCTTCGATGCGCAGGCGCTGGACCTGGAATTCTGGCTCAAGCCGCGCACCCTGGAAGTGGTGCGCCCGGCCAGCAATGAAAAGGCGAAACTGCTGTACTGGAAAGATGGCGAAGTCATCGATTCGGCCTACCAGGAACTGTGCCACCTGCTGCGCGACGTGAACGGCAAGAAGACGGCGCCCATCGACCCGAAACTGCTGGAAACCCTGTGGGGCACGCAAGCGTTCGTGGCCCGCTACGGCATCGAGCAGCCGCTGGAGATCCTGTCGGGCTACCGCACGGCCGAGTCGAACGGCAAGCTGCGCGAAGCGGGCGTGCCGGCCGCGCGCCAGTCGCTGCACATCTCGGGCCGCGCCGCCGACATCCGCGTGGCGAATCTGAACGCGGAAGTGCTCGGTTCGCTGGTGCGCAGCTTCAAGCAGGGCGGCGTGGGCTTCTATTACCGCAACGGTCCCCGTGGCGGCTGGATTCATGCCGATACGGGATTGCAGCGCGTCTGGAAAGGCTAAGACTTTTTAGTCGTAGTGGTAGGGCGGCTCGGGCACGCTGTCGGCTTGGATCAGTTTCAGTTCGTGCAGGTTGGCGGGGCGCTCCCACCAGATGCGCCAGCCTTGGCACTGGCTTTCCCGCACTGCGGGATGCGCTTGCAGATAGCCGTCGATAAAGCGGGTAAAGTCCGATACATAACCGCTGCGGCGGTAGGGAAGTCGATGCGGCATGGCTGCTCCTTTCTTGCCTTGCCTGGCTTTTGACCTCTGGCGCACGCAAAAGTGCCGCGCTCTTTTCCATGAAACTCTCCAGCCATAACATCGAACTGTTCCTGGCCGTCGTCGACGGCGGCTCGTTCTCGTCCGCCGCGCGCGCCCTGCGGCGGGCGCCGTCCGCCGTCAGCATGGCGATGGCCAACATCGAGGCGGAACTGGGCATCGCCCTGTTCGACCGGGGCGCGCGCGAAGCCGTGCCCACGCCGGCCGCGATGGCGCTGCTGCCGCATGCGCGCCTGATCGCCGAACAGCTGAAGCAGTTGCACCTGCACGTGCAGGAATTGTCGCAGGGTCTGGAAAGCCGCATTTCGCTGGGCATCGCGGCCGAACTCGACCATACGCCCTTCCTGGCCGCCGTGCGCGCGCTGTCGCAGCGCCATCCGCTGCTCGACATCGAGGTGCTGACGGCGCCGCAGGACGATGTGCTCGACATGCTGCACCGGGGCCGCATCAGCGCCTGCATGGCCTTCGCTGGCGGGCGTATCAATCACGAGGAACAGTTCCAGCTGGTGGGCAGCGACGCCTTGCTGGCGATTATCTCCACCCAGCATCCGCCCGACGTGGCGGGCCGGCCCCTGTATATCGAGGAATTGGTGAATTTGCGCCAGATCATCGTGGCCAGCCGCGAACTCGACCTGGCCGATGCGCGCCCCGTGGTGGGCTTGTCTTACTGGCGCACGGACAGCTTGCCGATGGCGCTGGCGATGGTGGAGGCGGGACTGGGG
This sequence comes from Janthinobacterium sp. PSRC1-1, assembly GCF_049897525.1. Classification (NCBI taxonomy): domain Bacteria; kingdom Pseudomonadati; phylum Pseudomonadota; class Betaproteobacteria; order Burkholderiales; family Oxalobacteraceae; genus Janthinobacterium; species Janthinobacterium sp. PSRC1-1. The sequence continues at coordinate 303,003 of NZ_JAFCWK010000007.1, read as the reverse complement.
TGGGGCAATTTTGCCGCCTCGGCCATCGGCCACTCGCTGGCGGCGGGGCGGGTGCGCCGCGTGGCGTTCAAGAATACCGGCAATGGCCTGGTCGTGCCCATCCACCTGGTGTGGATGAAGGACCGGCCGCTGGGCATGGCGGCGCGCTCCTTTCTTCAGTTGCTCAACGAAGCGGCCTGAACGTCGCTGGGCTCTTCCTTGGGCTGCTGCGCCGACAGCGGCACGCCGAACAGGCCGTCGAAGAAGTAGTTGAAGATGAAGCTGTAGCACGGGATGATCAGCATCAGCGCGAAGTCCAGCACGAACGCCTGCCACAGGCTGATATCGAGCCACCAGGCGATCAGCGGGATCAGGTAAATCACCAGCGTGATCTGGAAGCCGATCGCGTGCAGGATGCGGCGCCAGACGGTGCGCGTGCGCGACACCTGGCGGATTTCCCAGTATTCGAAGGCCGTGTTGTAGAGCAGATTCCAGATCACGGCGATGGTCGTGATCATGAGCGCCAGCGGGCCCGTACTGGTGGGCGACTCGCCAGAAAGCAGGGTCAGCCAGGCAGTGGAAATGGCCATGCCGATGATTTCAAAGGCGGTGACGTAGACGATTTTGCGTTTGATGCCTTGCATGTAAAGCCTGTAAAGAAGAGATGGCGCGTATTTTAAGTCAGGTATGCTGATGTTAAAAGTTGATAGCTGTCAGTTTTTCTGATGAATGTGCGCCAGCAATACCATGCTGGCCATGAACGGTGGATAATGGCCGCTGGCGGGCAACCGGTCCCGCGCATCACCGCAGAACATCACCGCAGAAAAGGTCAACGAGCATGCAAGGCGCAGCAGACAGCAACATCCCAGACACCCCCGCCAGCGCGGACGAACGTCCCCGTTTTCGCCCCGTTCCGTGGCAGCACCTGGAAACGCCATACGATGTGGAAGTATGGATCGAGGAGCATAACCGCAGCATGCAGGACAATATCCGCGCCACGGAAACGGGCGTGGGCATCTGCTTTACCCTCGCCGAAGGGGGCGACATCTATATGCAGACCAGCGCCGACGGCGCCGTCGTGCTCGACGTGACGCCGGACGCGGCCTGGGTCGCGCCCCTCATCAGTGCTGCGACGGGCTGCGAGGCGCCGGACTCGTCACTGTGGATCTTGCCTGACGATAAGCTGATCCAGCTGATCGTGGGGCTATCGAGCCTGGTGGCCAGCACCTTGCTGGTGGTGGGCCATGATTTCGGCTTGCGCCGGCGCAGTATGGGCCGCTGAGGGGTCTTGTGGCAGAAACGTTATCTGCGCCAGGCATCGCTCGACACTGCGCATGGCGCGTGCTAGTCTTGCCACTGCACCTGCCTGTTTGCCTGGGCGGCGGTGCAAAGGACAGCCATGGACACACCACCGCAAGCGGTACCTGCTCCGGATTCCTCCCCGCGCTGCCACGACGGCGTGCCGCAGCATGCCGCGCCTTTGCTCGACGATGGCGTTTTCAGCCCGGAACGGGTGAAGGCTGAACGCGAACAAGCGTATTTCAACGATTTATACCTGCTGGCGCCCGTCGCCTATTTCGTGCTGGGTCTCGATGGCGTCATCGTGCAGATGAACCTGGTGGCGGCCGAATTGCTCGGCCTGCCGCGGGAACGGCCCGGCCACGTGCTGTTCCGTTCCTATATCCACGAGGCCTTCCGTCACGATTACGAGCAGTTCGTGCAGCGCGTGCTCAATAGCAGCGAGCCCGAGCGTATTCAGCTGCCGTTGCGCTCCTGTCCCGGCGCGCGCGCGGCCGGCTTGCCCGTCAGCCTGCTGGGCAGCGCCGATCCGAACGGCCAGGCGCTGCGCCTGGTGCTGGAGCAGGCCGAGGGCAAGCTGGCCGCGCTTGAACGCAGCGAAGAGCGCTTCCGGCGCATCGTGCACAGTGCCGAGGAGGGCATCTGGGAAATCGATGCGCAGGCGCTGACCAGCTTTGTCAATCCGAAGATGGCGCACATGCTGGGCTGCCAGATCGAGGAGATGCTGGGCCAGCCGCTGGCGGCCTTCATGGATGACGAGGGACGCGCCATCCTGGAGCGCAACATTGCGCGGCGCCAGGATGGCATTGCTGAACGCCATGAATTCAAGTTCCTGCGGCGTGACGGCAGCACCTTGTGGGCCACCCTGGCCACCAACCCCATCTTCGACTCCGGCGGCACCTACCTCGGTGCGCTGGCGCTGGTCAGCGACATCACGGCGCAGCGCGCGGCGTCCGAGCGCATCTGGCGGCAAGCCAATTTCGATCAGTTGACGGGCTTGCCGAACCGCCACATGTTTCTCGACCGGCTGCAGCACGAGGCGCACCACGCCGGGCGCGAAGGCGCTTGCCTGGCCCTGCTGTTCATTGACCTCGACCACTTCAAGCAGGTGAATGACCGCCTGGGCCACGAGAAGGGCGACATGCTGCTGCGCCAGGCGGCGCGGCGCATCAGCGAACGCGTGCGCGCCACCGATACGGTAGCGCGCCTGGGCGGCGATGAATTCACCGTCATCCTGGCCGGCGTGGGGCAGCTGGGCGGCATCGAGCGCGTGCTGCAGGAGTTGACGGGCGCGCTGGCCCTGCCTTTCTTGCTCGACGGCGATACGGCGCACGTGTCGGCCAGCGTGGGCGTGGCGCTGTATCCGGCTGACGGCGAGGCGCCGGACAGCTTGCTGCGGCATGCCGATCAGGCCATGTATGCGGCCAAGAACGCGGGGCGCAACGGTTACAGCTATTTCACGCCGGCCGTGCAGCAGGCGGCCGAAGTGCGCCGCAACACGGTGCGCGAGATGCGCCTGGCGCTGGCGCAGGACCAGTTCGAAGTGCATTACCAGCCCATCATCCGCCTGTGCGATGGCGTCATCGAGCGGGCCGAGGCGCTGCTGCGCTGGCGTCATCCGCTGCGCGGCCTGCTGCTGCCCGCCGATTTCATCGCCTTTGCCGAGGCGAACGGTCTGATCATCGATATCGGCGAGTGGGTGTTTCGGCAGGTGGTGCGCCAGGCACGGCAGTGGCAAGACGAGCATGGGACCGCGTTCCAGATCAGCATCAACAAGTCGGCCGTGGAATTTCGTTGCGACGCCGCGCTGTACCAGGACTGGGGCGGGCACCTGGCGCGCCAGGGCCTGGCGCCGGGCGCCATCGTCATCGAAACCAGGGAAGCGGTGCTGCTCGACGAGGCGTGTCAGGTGGTCGACCGGCTACGCCAGTTCCGCGCCATGGGTCTGGCGCTGGCGCTCGACGATTTCGGCAGCGGCCAGGTCTCGCTCGCATGCCTGAAAACGGCCGATATCGACATGCTCAAGATCGACCGTTCCCTGGTCGGCGAACTGGGGCGCGACGATGCCGGATTGGGCCTGTGCGAGGCGCTCATTGTGCTGGCGCAGCGGCTGGGGCTGAAAGTCGTGGCCGAAGGCGTGGAAACGGCGTCGCAGCGCGATTTGCTGCGCGCCGCCGGCTGCGATTATGCGCAGGGATATTTCTTTTCCCGTGCGTTACCGGCGGGACAGTTCGCGGCCCTCTTGGCCGCTCAGCCCGCTGCTTGAGCGGTGGCTTGCAGCGGCGTAGCGCCGGCCATCAGCTCATCGACGGCACCCAGGGTAGCGTCCGTGCTGACCGTTTCCAGGGTCAGGCCGGGCGCCACGATGACGCGGTAGTGGCGGCTGGCGGGATAAAACCAGCGGTAGTTGTCGGTGCGGATATAGTAGCCGACGATTTTCTTGTCGTACACGGAGGCCAGGTGGATCACCGAGGTGTCGGGCGAGAGCACCAGTTCGCAGCGCCGTATCAGGGCCGCCAGCTCCAGGATGTGGCCGGTGGGCGGCGCGGCCATCACGTTGGCATGGCCGGCACCGTGCACGATCTCGGCCGCGCGCGCCTCCGTGCCCGGCGCGGCGATCACCAGCAGCGCATGGCGCGGGTAGCGCGCCGCCAGGGCCGCGCAGCAGTGCTGGGCATCGGCCACGCTGACCGTGCGTTGCGCATTGCTGCCCTGGAAATTGAGGCAAAACAAGCCTTCATGGGTCTGCAGCAGGGTGTCGCAGGCGGTGTCGACCTGTGCCGCGTGCGCGTCCACGCCGAACAGTTCGTAGTGCATGTCGATGTCGCGCAAGCCAAATTGCCCGAACGCGGCGAAGAAACTATGCAGGATGTGGCGGCTGCGGTCGCACGGCACCGTGTAGTCGAACATGCCCAGTTTGGCCGTCGAGCTGCCGTACTTGGGAATGGCGAAGCCCGTCAGATAGCGCGCGCCCAGCCATTTGATGCGTAACAGCAAGGGAATCGAGAAACGGTTGTAGGGATTGAAGATGACGTCATAGCGGCGCCGGCGCAGGTCGGCGATGGTGGTGCGCAAGTCGCGCAGCAGCGGCTGCTTGTCCCAGATGATGATGTCGTTGACATGCGGATTGTCGGCGAGCACTGCACGGTTGGCGCTGCTGGCGGCCACGTCGATTTTCCAGTGCGGGTAGTTTTTCTTCAGCTCGCGCAGCAATGGCGTAGTGACGATCATGTCGCCGATCTTGTCGTTGCGCAAGATTAATACCTTGCGCACCTTGGCGATATCGAGGGGCTGCTTGTCGGATTTGCCCAGCAGGGCGTAACTGATCAGCCGGGCGGCGGTTTTTATCAAGGGGACTCCGGGTATGGATGACAGGCGCTGGCGGTCCAAACAACATGCCGACATGCAAGCAGCATCTTACGGATTTCCACCGCCCGTAGCTAGGGGAGATGATGCATTGGCCAGGCCCTGCGCCAGCGATCAGCGCAAACCCAGCAGGGCGACCACTCGTTCGCGGCTGATGCCGACCAATGCCGAGCTGATCGCCAGCAGCGATTCATAGCCGGGCTGGCTGGCCTTTTGCGTGAAGTTTTCCGCCAGGGTGTCCATGCTGACGCTCTCTTGCACCGGCTGCGCCTTGGCCACGCGTCCCGTCGCTTGCGCCAGCGCCAGGCTGACGGAGCTGCGCGCCGCCTGCAACTGTGCCAGCGCCTGCACCACTTTCTGCAAGGTGGCGCGCAGGGCTTCCACGTCGCCGGTATGCCATTCTTCCGGGGCGATGGCGGCCGGTTCCTCATCCGTGCGCACGCGGCTCATCTGGCCGGTCGGGTAGCGGATGCCGCTGCCGCGCACGGACAGGCTGTCGCGCACGTTGGCCCAGGCCGCTTCTGACGTGCTGAACACCAGCTCGCCATTCTCGCCCAGCTTGACGCTGATGCCTGACGGCATGAGTGCGCGGTCGAAGCGGGACACGATTTCACTCTCGCTCAGGCCCGGTTCGATATTCACCGAGCGCAAGGCCTGGTTCGCGCCGCCGACGGAAAACGCCAGCACTTCCTGCGGACCTTCCTGCAGGCTGGCCATGGTCAGGCCGCGGATGCTGAACTGCTGCTGTGCCGACTGCGGGCTGGTATAGCCGAGCTGTGCGTCGAGCGAGCCGGCCGAGGCGCTGGCGCGCTGGCGCCAGGTATTGCTGAACTGGCGCACGCGCGCTTCCACTTGTCCCTCGCGGCCCTGGCGCGCGGCCAGCTTGGCCGCCAGCTCGCTTTTCAGCGCTTGCAGCTGGCTGCTGCTGCGTTCCAGGTAATCGAGCGTTTGTTGCGCGTTGGAAATTTCTCCCTGCAGCTGGTGATCCCAGTTGTTCAGGCCGGGCTTCAGGCTTGCCGTCGAACTCCTCGCCGCCGTCGCCTCGCTGCGCGTGCTGGCGCTGCCATTGATGGTAGCGGACGCGTCATCGACGACGCGGGCAGTGCCCGCGCCTTTGGCATTGACGCCGGAAGAGGAGGAGGTCTGAACGATTTGCATGATGGTCAGAGAAGATCAAACAGGGAAATGGTACCCACCTTGGAATAGGCCTTGTACGTGGCCTGCAGCGCCGTCTGGTAGCCGTTCAGGTCAATGGCTGCCGCGCCCATGTCGGTCTTCTTCAGATCTGACAAGGCCATGTCGTTCGACAGCGAGACGTTGCTCAGATTGCCGGACAGCGTGGAGAGGATGTTTTGCGCGCCGCCGAAGATGGCGATCTTGCCTGAAAGCAATTCCATGCCGTCATCGGTGCCATCGAGCGCGGCGACGACCACGCCGCGCACGGCCGGATCGCTGGGGCTGACGCCGGGCTTGCCCAGCGTGTCGATGGCCTGGTCGATCTTGTTCAGCCATACTTGCAGCTTGTCCACATCGACGTTGGCCGTCTGCGTCACGCCATTGCCCACCACCACGGTCTGCGTGTCGGTATTGCCGATGTAGGTGTAGCGCGAACCGGCAGTTGCCAGCGGATCGAATTTGATTGCGGGCTGGTCGGTAGCGGTGCCGGAAAACATATAGCGGCCTTCCTGGTCCTTCAGGTTGGCCGTGTACAGTACGCTGTCGCGCATGGCGATCAGCGATTGCGTCATCGCATTCAGGTCGTCCGGCGCATTGCTGCCGTCCGCGGCCCATACCAGCAGGTCGCGCGCCTGGCCCATGTCGGTAACCATGCTCGACAGGTAGTTTTCGTTTTTCAGCAGGCGCACTTTCACCGTCGCGATATTGTCCTGGTACTGGGTCACCATGGCTTGCTCGCGCGTCAGGCGCGAAATGCGCACATTGCCGATCGGATCGTCCGATGGCAGCTGGATGCGCAAGCCCGAGGACATCTGCTGGGTCAGGTAATTGATGCGCTCCTGATTTTGCTGAAGAGAAATATTAATCAGCGTTTGGTACTGGCTGCTGGCGACACGCATGCTCTTCTCCTTAACCCATCATTTGCAAAGTGGCATCAAACAAGGTATTCGCCACGGAAATGACTTTCATGTTTGCCTGGTACATATTCTGGAATTCGACCAGGTTCATCGCTTCCTCGTCCTTGTTCACGCCGCTGGTGGATTTCCAGTCGTCGATGGCTTGCGCGCGCACGGTGTTGGATGTCTTCAGCAGGGCCTGGTTCTGCTGACTGTAGACGCCCAGCTTGCCGACCAGCTGCGTGTCGGCATCGCTCATCAGGACATTCCCCACCCAGCTGACGCTGATCGATTGATTCTTGATGTCGATTAATTTCTGCAAGTTGCCGCTATCGCCAGCGGCGCCCGTCAGCGACAGCGCCAGATCCTTCGCGTTGAAGCCGGGAGTAATGCCCAGCTTGCCATTTGCGTAGACCAGCAGGGGGCCACCGGCGGCGCCCGCCATGGTTTTGCCCAGGGCCAGCTGCGTGTTGACCTTGCTGGTTAACTGGGTGGCCATGTCTTGCAGCGACTGCTGCAGCGGTTTCAGGGTATTTTGTTCGAAGTCGCCCAGGCCGCCCATCTGGCCGCCGATGGCGACCAGATCGAGGGTGTACGACGACTTGGCGAAATCGAGGCTCAGGGTTTGGTCGCCCGTGTTCGTCATGTTGCTGCTGAGGGTAGCGGCCAGGCTGCCGATGACCAGCGGCTGGCCCGATTTCAGTGCGACATTGCGCGAGCCGTCCGGCTGGTCAAGCACGTCGATGCCCATTTGCGCGGCCAGGCCATCGATCAGCTGGTCGCGCGCATCCATCAGCGACGACACATTCGTGCCCGAGGCGGCGGAGGCGCTGATGCGCTGGTTCAGCACGGCGATGTTGGCCAGGGCGGTATTGGCTTGCGGCACGATCGCCGTACGTTGCTGCTGCACCGACAGCAGCTGGTTGCCCATGACGGTGCTGATGCTGTTGAAGCGTTGCGCCATGGCGTCGGCGGAGGTGACGATCTGCTGGCGCAGCGGGGTTGACGTCGGGTCGACGGCGGCCGCGTTCAGGGCCTTGAAGAAACCGTCGATGCCGTTGCTGATGCTGGAGGCGTCGTCACCCATCACGCGCTCGAGCTGCGTCAGGTAAGGCTGGGTCTGCGCACGGGCGCCCTGGTCGGACGCGGCGCGCCACATTTGCTGGCTTTTATACGCATCGGCAAAGCGCAGCAGGGCCGACACTTCCACGCCATTGCCGGCCGAGCGCACGCCCGCGCCGGCGCCAAGCGAGGACAACAGCACGCCCTGGCGGGTATAGCCTGCCGTTTGCAGGTTGGCGATGTTCTGGCTGGCCGCATTCAGTGCGGCCTGGGCGGCGATGCTGCCTGACAATGCATTGCTGATGATGCTCATTGGGCAATTTTCTTTCGTGAAGAGTGTGGCGCGTGCGGGGGGGGGCAGGCAGTGAATCGTTATTACCTTCTACAGGCGACGTTTCAGACAGCTTTATTAAGCGGCGCCGCAATATTGTCGGTCTTGACAGTGCTTTTGGCCGAAACGGGCGCGCTGGCCGCTGGCAGCAGCTGGCGCAGGATGGCGTCGGCGATGCCGAAGGCACGCTGGCCGGCCATTTTGTCGGCCACCAGGTTGTCGGCCATTTCCAGCATGTCGCTGTTGATGGGGTCCTTGAAGACGCTGTCCTCGCCCGCCATCTCGCGCGTGCCCGAACGCATCTGGCGCAGCATGTGCGAGATGAAGAAGGCTTCGAACTTGACGGCCGCCTCGGTGGCCTTGGCCGCGTAGCGGGGATCGGCCGGCGTGGCCGCGGCGGGGGTCTTGTCATCGAGCGCCGAGGGCAGGGCGCTGCTGCTGTCGTTGATATTCATCATCAAATTACCACCAGTTCGCCTTCGATGGCCCCGGCCTGGTCAAGGGCTTGCAAGATTGCCATGATGTCATCGGGTGAAGCGCCCAGGCTGTTGACCACGTCGATGATCGACTGCAGCTTGGCACCGGCCGGCCATTTGAACATATTGCCATTGCCCTGGTCGACGGAGACCTTCGACTGCGGCGTGACGGTGGTCTGGCCCCGGCCGAACGGCGCCGGCTGGCTCACTGCCGAGCTTTCGGAAATGACGACCTTGAGCGAGCCGTGCGTGACGGCGGCGGCCTTCACGCGCAAGCCTTCGGCGATGACCACGGTGCCGGTGCGCGAATTGAAGACCACTTTCGGCGTGTCGACGCCCACATCGACGGTCAGCGCTTCGAGCTTGGCCATGAACGCCACGCGCTGGGTCGGGTTTTCCGGCGCCAGCACGTCCACGCTGGTGCCGTCGCGCGTGGTGGCGACGGCGCCGAAGCGGCGGTTCACGGCTTCGACGATATTGATGGCGGTCTCGAAATGCGGGTGGCGCAAGTTCAGGGTGACGGAAGGCTTGGTGGAAAAGTCGCTGAGAATCTCGCGCTCGATGTTGGCACCGTTGGGAATGCGGCCCGAGGTGGGCGTGTTGACGGTGACGGACGAGCCGCTCTTGCCGGTGGCGTTCAAGCCGCCGACGACCACGTTGCCTTGCGCCAGCGCATACGTTTCATTGTCGGCCGCCCGCAGTTGCGTCAGCAGCAGGGTGCCGCCGCGCAAGCTTTTCGCATCGCCCAGCGAGGAGACGGTGACGTCGATGGCCTGGCCACGGCGGTATCCTGGTGGAAACACGGCGCTGACCATGACGGTGGCGACGTTCTTGCTTTTCGCTTCGGCGCCATCGGGCATCTTCACGCCGAACTGCTTGAGCATGTTGACCACGGACTGGCTGGAAAACTTCACCTGGGTGGTGTCGCCGCTGCCGTTCAGGCCGACGACGAGGCCGTAGCCGATCAGCGGGTTGTCGCGCACGCCCTCAATGCTGACCAGGTTGCGCAGCACTTGCGCGGCGCTGGCGGGCAGGGCAAGGCCGGAGAGCACGGCCAGCATGGCTGCCAGGGGCAGGGCGGAACGAAATTTCATGAGGTCACCTTAAAACGGCATCCATGGGCCGACGAAGAAGCGCGTCAGCCAGCCCGGTGTATTGGCTTCGGCCAGGGTGCCCTGGCCGGAATAGGCGATCTGTGCATTGGCGATGCGCAAGGACGAGACCTGGTTGTTCGAATCGATGTCGGCCGCGCGCAGGTAGCCGCGCAGGCGCACGAATTCCTCGCCCTGGTTCAGGGTCAGCGTTTTCTCGCCCTGCACGCGCAGCAAGCCGTTCGGCAGCACTTCCTGCACGATCACGGTGATGGCGCCGGACAAGGCATTTTGCTGCGTGCTGGTCGAGTCGCCGGCGAAGTTGCGGTCGGCGGAGAGATCAATGCCCGTCTTGGGGAAGGTTTTGCCGAGGAGGTTGGCCGCCTTCACGCCGACGGACGAGCCCTTGTTGAACGAGGTGCCGGCCTTCTTGCTGGCCTGCGTGGTTTCCTGCAGGGCTACCGTGACGACGTCGCCGACGCGGAAGGCGCGGCTGTCCGAGATCAGGTCCAGGCCCGCATCGGGATTGAACACGCCGCCGCCCACGCCGCCGCGCGCTGCGCTGCGCGGCGCCACCGGCAGGGGCGTGTCGGAAAAGCTGGGCGCCACGGGCGCGGCCGGGCGGCTGGCGCAACCGGCCGTCAATACCAGCAGCAGGGCCGCCGTGGCTTTCATGACGAGCGTCATCAGCGTGCCGCTTGCGCCAGGTATTGCAGCATATTGTCGGCGGCCGACAGCACCTTGGTGTTCATTTCATAGGTGCGCTGGGCCGCGATCATGTCGACCATCTCTTCGACCACCTGCACGTTCGAGCCTTCCAGCGCAAACTGCTTCAGCTTGCCCAGTGCGCCTTCGCCGGGACGGCCTTCCGTCGGCGTGCCGCTCGATGCCGTTTCCTGGAACAGGTTTTCACCGAGTGCCAGCAAGCCCGTCGGGTTGATGAAGCTGGAGAGGTTCAGCTGGCCCAGCTGGGTGCCGTTGACATTGCCCGGCACGCTGGCCGTGACCATGCCGTTTTCGCCGATGGTGATCGCCGTGGCATTGTTCGGCACGGTGATCTGCGGCACCAGCGGCAAGCCCTGGGCATTGACCATCACGCCGTTTTCATTGATGCCCAGCTGGCCGGCGCGCGTGTAGGCCGCTTCGCCGTTCGGGCGCAGTACTTGCAAAAAGCCATTGCCGGTGATGGCGACGTCAAATTCGCGGCTGGTCGTTTGCAGGCTGCCGGTGGTAAACACCTTTTGCGTGCCGACCATGTGGGTGCCGTTACCCAGCTGTACGCCCGATGGCGACAGGGTATTGTCGGCGCGCTGCGTGCCCGGCTGCTGCTCGACCTGGTAAAACAGGTCTTCGAAGACGACGCGGTCGCGCTTGAAGCCGACCGTGTTGACGTTGGCCAGGTTATTCGCGATGGCTTGCAGTTTGGCATCTTGTGCCTGCACGCCGGTCTTGCTGATCCACATTGCTGGATTCATGGTTTACTCCTTGAATATTTCGTCGCGTTGAGCCCGGTACGCTTAGGTAGCGAGCAGGCGGTTGCCCGATTCCGTCATGGAATCGCTGGCCTTGAATACTTTCATTTGCATCTCGAAGCTGCGGTTCAGGCTCATGGTGGCGACCATTTCCTCGACGGCCGAGACGTTGCTGCCTTCCAGGTGGCGGTCGCGCAGGCGCACCGTCGGATCGGCTTGCAAGTCTTCGCCGCTGCGCGCCACGATCAGGCCCGCCTCGTTCTTGGTCAGCTCGCCCGCTTCGGCGTTGACCAGCTTGAGCTTGTCGACGGTCTGCATCTGTGCGGTGCCCGGCACCTGGATGGAAATCGTGCCATCGGCGCCGATCGACAGGCTGGTGTGCTCGGGAATCGTGATGGGGCCGCCTTCGCCCAGCACGGGCCGGCCGTTGATGGTCAGCGCGCCCGTTTCATCGAGGTCCATGGCGCCGGCGCGCGTGTAGGCTTCGCCGTTTTGCCATTGCACCGCGAGAAAGCCGGGGCCCGTGACGGCCACGTCGAGTTCGCGTCCGGTTTCCTTGATGGCGCCCGTGCGCGTGCCGACGGCGCTCGACTGCGTCTGCGTCATGTGGCGGTCGTCGTAGCCATAGCCGTTTTGCAGCGGCTGGGCAGTGGACACTTCCAGGTTGGCGCGAAAGCCGCCCGTCTCGATATTGGCCAGGTTGTTGGCGTGTACCTGCTGTGCCCGCAGGGCACGGTCGGCCCCGCTCATGGCGGTATAAATCAGCGCATCCATTGCTCTTTACCTTTGCGTATCGTGGATTACAGCGCTTGCATCAGCGATTGCAGCATGGCGTTCTCGGTCGAGATGACCTTCGAGTTCGCCTGGTAATTGCGCTGCGACGTCATCAGACCCACCAGTTCGGAGGTGATGTCGACGTTCGACTGTTCCAGCGAGCTCGTCTCCAGTTTGCCGGTCATGCCGACGCCCGGACGGTCATACATGGCGGTGCCGGACGTGGTCGAGGCGATCCAGCTGGTATCGTTGACGGCCGTCAAGGCGCCTTCGTCGGGGAAGGTGGCCAGGGCGATCACGCCGATGCTTTGCTTCTGGCCGTTCGTGTATTTCGCCACGACGGAGCCGTCGGCGGCCAGTTCCACGCCCGTGAAGGTGCCCGAGGCATAGCCGTCGGCGCGGTCGGTCGAGGTGGTCGATTCGCCGGCGAACTGGGTCGTGCCCGTGTAGTCGATGGCGACCGACATCGGCGCCGCGCCAGGCGGCGTCGGCAGGACCGGCGTGGCAGACGTGCCCGTCACCAGCTTGCCGGAGGTGTCGAAGGTCATCTTCGTCACCGGCGTCACATCGGCGTTATCGAAGGTGTAATGCACGTCCACGCCCGCCGCCGTCTTGACGAAGTACTGGCCCAGCGAGTGCTTGGCGCCCAGCGAATCGTAGAGGATCGAGGACTTGCCGCTGTTGTAGCTCAGTTCGTTGGTCTTGTCGAAGGTCGCGGCCTTGATGGGCCATTCGGACGACATGTTGGCGGCATACGCCAGCTTGGTCGACGCCACGGCGGGAATCTGGCCGGTTGGAATCAGCATGTCGCCCATGGTGCCCAGAGCGGTACTGTCCTTGACGGCGGCATAGCCCTGCACCAGGCGGCCGTTTGCATCGATCAGCTTGCCTTCATTGCTGGCCGAAAAGATGCCGACGCGGCTGTAGTTCATGGTGTTTTGCGCGTCGCGCGAGACGAAGAAGCCGCGGCCGTCAATGGCGGCGTCGAGCGCGCGGCCCGTGTTCAGCACGCCGCCGTTGATCGAGATGCTTTGCGTCAGCGAGCCGATTTCCGTGCCCGTGGCGCGCGAACCGGCGTACATGGCCGAAAAGTTGGCGCGGCTGCTCTTGAAGCCGTAGGTGCCGGCGTTGGCGATATTGTTACTGGTGCTGTTCAACTGTTGGTTGATGGACTGGATGCCGGACAGGGCGATGTCGAAACTCATGTTGACTTCCTTTAGTGAAGGACGAGATTAGTGTTCAGGAAACGAAGGGGCGAGCGGATCAGGCCGTCTTACCGTTAAAGCCGGTGATCGCGCCGGGGTTGACTTCGCCCAGGTTCGACACGTTCAGAATCATGCTGCCGCCGGACGACAGGCGCACGCTGTTGAGCTTGCCTGCAATGTCGACCGATGGCTTTTCGGTACCGTTGGTGGTGACTGCCATGGTATAGGTGCCAGCAGGCAAGCCCAGCGCGACGGGGTCGATGGTGAAGGGGACGGTACCGGCCGACTTGGCGCCCAGTTCGATCTTGTATTCCTTGTCGTCCAGGCCTTTCAGGGTCACGGTGGTCTTGGTGGTGCCGGCGGCCAGCGCGATGCTGCCGCTGACCTTGCTTTTGTCGAGCTGTACCGTTTCGCTGTTGACCATCACTTCGGAGCCCACTTGCGCGCCCAGGGCCAGCACTTGCATCGATTGCAGCACGCTGGCATTGGCGCTGGTCAGCGAGGACAGGTTCTGCATCGCTTCCGTTTGCGCCTGCTGCGTCAATTGATTGACGAACTGGCTCGGATCGGTGGGCGCGAGCGGATCCTGGTTCTTGATCTGCGCGACCAGCAATTTGGTGAACATATCCTGGGTGGCATTGCTCTGCGACTTGACGGCATTGCTGCCGTTGTTGCTGGCGCCACTGTTGTTGTTTGTAAAGAGATTGGTTTCCATGGATTATGCTTCACCTAATTTGAGGAGCGATTGCTGCATCGACTTGATGCGACCGAGAACTTCGACATTGGTTTCAAACGCGCGCGAAGCCGACATCATGTCGGTCATCTCGGCGACCTGATTGACGTTGGGGTAGAACACCATGCCATCGGCATTGGCCATCGGGTGGCCCGGTTCATACACCTTGCGCAGCGGCTCGTCGCTTTCCACCACGTCGAGTACCTGCACCCGCCCACCTGCGCCGCTGGCGCCGGAGCCATCCATCACGGCCGCAAACACGGGCTTGCGTGCGCGGTAGGTTTCACCTTCGGAACCGGCAACGGAATCGGCATTGGCCAGGTTGCTGGCGATGGTATTGAGGCGCACGGTCTGCGCCGCCATCGCCGAACCGGCGATCTTGGAAATATCCTGGAAGCTCATGCTGATCCTTATTGTCCGGAAATGGCCTTGGACAGACCTTTCAGTTTCATGTTGACGAAAGTCAGGCTGGTCTGGAAGTCGGTGGCATTTTGCGAGAACGCCGCCTGCTCGACGCCGATTTCGACGGTATTGCCGTCGCGGCTGGGGTGGTAGGGCACGCGGTACAGGGCGCTGGCATCGTCATCGGTCGACAGCAGGCCCGCTTCGTTGTCCTGCAACTGCTGCAGGGCGCTGCCGAAATCCATGTCCATGGCCTGGAAGCCGGGCGTATTTTCATTGGCAATATTGGCCGCCAGCACGCGGGTACGGTCGGCACGCAGCGCGAGTGCATCGGCGTGCACGCCCAGCGCATCCTTGAAATTAATCCCCATGGTCTTCCTTTGTATTGAATTCGATCGTGCTTTTTGCGGTTCGGGCTAGAAAATAGGCGGTGCAGAGGTAAAATCCCAGCCTGGTCATGTTGACGCATGGTAAGGTCATGCCGCTTCAGTATCTTTGATTAAGGTTAGCAATGATTCATTTCAACAGCATTACGATGATCCGAAACAAGGTGCCACGTCCTTATATACTGCTTCCTGGCCTATTTTTAGTGACCAGCCTATATAGTAGTGCAGGACGCGCAGAATTGCCAGCCGACAATATATTTTCGCGTGTGGAACAGTTGGCGCGAGAGCAATTGGCGCAGCAGGCAGCCACGGCAGGATTGCTGGAACCGCAGTTCCAGGTGGCCGTGGTGAAAAGCACGCGCCCCGTGCCCGCTTGCGCGGCGCCCGTCACGCTGGAAACGGCGGACAGCCGTTCGGCGCAGCGCATGCGCTTTGTGGCAGTGTGTCCTGGAAGCAACGGTTGGCGTTATGAAATGTTGGCGCGCGGTAGCATCACGGCCCAGGTGGCCGTCACCAGCGCCCCCGTCACGGCCAATACGCCGTTGCAGGCGGGCGACATGGCGCTGGCGCGGCGCGACGTGACGATGGTGCCCGACAGTATTTCCTCCTTGCCCGGCGCCATCGGCCTGTCGAGCCGGCGCAGCTTGCGTGCCGGCGAAGTGCTGCGCCAGGGGCAGCTGGCCGCACCCATGCTGATCAAGCGGGGCAGTGCGGTGAATATCGTGGCGCGCAAGGAGCAGGTGGAAGTGAGCATGGCCGGCGAAGCGCTCGATCCGGGCGCCCTGGGAGAGGTGATCCGCGTGCGCAACGCCACCAGCGGCACGGTGATACGTGCCAGGGTGGTCGATGCGGGCGTGGTGGAACCGGCCGATATTGCCGGCCGTTAAGGAGGTCAGTCTGCGGCGGCCGTGCGCTGCAAGCGCGTCGCCAGCTGGGTCAGCTTGGCGGCGTAGTCGGGATCGGTGGCATAGCCGCCGCGCGCCAGGCCTTGCGCAAAGGCGCCCGCGTTGGCGCCCGTGTTCAGGGCGGCGCGGTAGCGTGGATTGTCGAGCAACACTTGCGCATAGTCGCGGAAGGCGCTGGCCTGGTCCGGATAGCTGCGGAAACGCTCGGTTTTCTTCAGCGCCGTGCCGCTGCCGGCCGCGTATTCGGTGGTGACATTGCTGGCCACGTCCCCCTGCCATTTGCCGCCGGCCTTGATGCCGAACAGATTATTCGTGTCCGCGCCCGTGCTCTGGCGCAACGGGCGCTGGCCCCAGCCCGATTCCAGCGCGGCGTGGGCGGCGACGATTTCCGGCGCCACGCCCAGGCGCGCGCCCGTTTCTTCCGTCCACGGCTTGATCGAGGCGAGGAACTGCTGCTGCACTTCGCCGATCTCGCCGCCCTGGTTGATGCTGCCCAGCACATTCACGGGCTGGCTCTGCTCCAGGTAGGCGCGTCCTTGCGGGCTCAGGCTGGTGGCGTTGCCGCCGCCCTGTTCGATGAAGCGGGCCACTTCGCCCTGCACTTGCCGGAACACGCTGCTGAAGTTGCCACCGGCGCCGGTGGCGTCGGTGGCGCGCATATTGCTCTGCACGGCGGATGTGGCCGCCGTCGATGGCGTCGCCGCCATGGCGCGGGGTGTGGCGAAATCAGCCTGGCGCATACGTATCTTCCTCGCCATGCAGCACGCGCTGCATGATGCTGTACTGCTCTGTTAATAAATCGCTGTTGCGGGCATTCAGGCGCTTGCATTCCAGTACCATCTGCTCCAGCGCGACCCAGTCGGCCTCGGCCTTGCTGCGCGCGTCTTCTTGCAACAACGCAAACAATTGCGGCATATCGCCTTGCGGGCCCAGCAGGGCAGTGACCAGGCTCACGCGCTGGCGGCGGCGCGCATCGAGGGGCTCGACGGCGGCGATGACCTGGTCGGCCAGTGCCGTCAGCCGGGTGCTCTGGTGCTGCAAGGTGGCCTGGAATTGCTCTTCCAGCAAGGTTTGCAAGGCGCCGTAGCCGACGCTGTCGTCCGTCATGCCTTGCAGCACGCGGCGCACGGCTTCCTGACGCGTGATGCCCTTGCGCGCTGCGGTCACGATTCACCGCCGTGGAAACGCTGGATCAGGCCTGCCAGTTTTGCTGGATCGAATGGCAATTCGCCCTTGGCCAGCGCATCGCGCAGCATGGCCACGCGCTCGTGGTCGATCTCTGGCATGGCGCGCAGGGCGGCCATGGCCGGCTGCAGCACGGCCGATTGCAGTTCCGCCCCGGCCGACGAGCCACCCATGGCGCCGGCGGCGCCCGCGTTCTCGGCGATCGCCTCGGCCGGCGCGATGGCGCTGCTGCGTACGGCAGCGCCGGTATTGCCGGAGGAGATTTTCATACGTTGTCCCTTGCCCTTAATTTGCATGCTCATCGCGCTCCTTCTTTGCGGGCAGGCCCAGTTTGTCGCGCAGGCGCTGCAAGGTTCCCGAGTCCGGTTCACCCACTTGCAGTTCTTCGCCTTGCGCCTTTTGCCCCGCCATGCCGAACATGGCGGCGATGCTGTCGGCCTGGCCACGCGTCAATATTAACAGTTCGATGCGGCGGTTGATGCCGGCGCTGGCATTTTTCACGTCCAGCGGCGCGCGGTCGGCCATGCCCACCACTTGCAGCACGCTGTCCGGACTCATGCTGCCAATCAACAATTGTGCGCGCGCCGACATGGCGCGGTTGGCCGACAGGGTCCAGTTCGAATAGCCTTCATAGCCGTTATTGGCGTATTGCAGCGAGTCGGTGTGGCCGACGATCAGCATCTGGTTGTCCATCTGCGCGAAGACAGGGCCCATCTGGCGCAGCAGCTTGCGGAAACGGTCGGTCGGCACGGCGCTGCCACGCACGAACATGCCTTGCTTGTCCGTGTCGTGCAGCATGACGCGCAAGCCGTACGGCGTGATCACCGATTGCAGATTGCTCTTCAATCCCGCTTCGTCGCTGAGCTTGTCGAGCGCGCGCGACAGCGACAGCAGGTCTTCCGGCGACTGGTAGCTGACCTTGGTCTGGTTTTGCGGCGCTGCGCCGGCCTTGCCGTCCTGCGTCTGCTTGCCTTCCGTGCGCGTGTCGCCCGAGCCCTTGCGGGGCATGGGGAAACGCTCGATCAGGCTGCCGCGCGGACCGCCACTCTGTTCCGGCATGACGCCCTGGCCTTCGCCCTGGCGGCTGCTGGCCGACGCGTCCATCATGATCTCCTTCATCGCCTGCTGCTCGCGCGCGGCCATCAGCCACAGCACGAGGAAGAGCGACAGCAGGGCCAGGCAAAAGTCGGCGAACGCCACTTTCCAGGCGCCGCCATGGCCATCGTCGTCATGCTTGCGGCCGGCACGCTTGATGATGGCCTGTTCATGTTTCTCATGCGGCTTTAGCACGGCGGCCTCCCCGGCCTTGGCCCTGCTCTTGTTCGGCGCCGCCACCTTCGAGCGCATTGATCCAGCTTTCCAGCTGCGCGAAGCTCGGCTTGATGTTCAGTTGCACCAGGCGGCGGCCCGCATCGATGGCCAGCAGGGGCGGCTTGCCCGCCACGTGCGTGACCAGCACCACCTTCACGCATTCCATGGTCGAGCCTTCCTCGCCCACCAGCTGTTTCATCATGTTGCACATCGGATCGAGCACGCCGTAGCAAAAGAAGATGCCGATGAAGGTACCGACCATGGCGGCGCCCACTTTTTCCGAAATTTCCGCCGCATCGGCGCCGTCGGCCACGGAATTCATGGCCATCACGATACCCAGAACGGCCGCCAGAATACCGAAGCCGGGCATGGCTTCGGCGATCTTGTGCAGCGACTTCGACGGTTGCAGCAGCTCGTCGTGGATGGCTTCGAGTTCCTGTTCCAGCACGCCTTCGAGTTCATGCGCGTTGATCTTGCCCATCGCCATCAAGCGGAAGTTGTCGACGATGAAGGCCAGCAGCTTCGGCTCTTCCAGCACCAGCGGATAGCGCTGGAACAGGGCGCTTTCGCGCGGCGCCTCGACGTGGGCGTCGAGCGCCTTCAGGCCGCCGGCGGCCGTTTGCAGCAGTTCATACATCAGCAGCAGCAACTGGCGCTGGAATTCCGAGCCTTGCTTCTTGTGCGTGACGATCTTGCGCATCTGGTGCAGCATTTCCCCGAGTACATGCTTCGGGTTGCCCAGCACCAGGGCGCCGACGGCGGCGCCGATGATGATGATCAACTCGACCGGTTGCCAGATCGCGTGGACGGTGCCGCCCATCAGGGCGAAGCCTCCGAATACACACCCCATCACGATTAAGATACCGATAATTACCATGTCAACTGCCTTTCTGCGTCATTGTGCTACATCAATTTGATGGGTCTTGCTGAAACTACTGCTTCACTTTTATGTATCTTGCAGCATGGCTTTCATCTTGCCCAGTGCCGTCTTGTTCAACTGGCAGACGCGGGCGTCGCTCAGGTCCAGCACGGCGGCAATTTCTTTATAGCTCAGTTCGAATTCGTAGTACATCTGGATCACGCGCTGCTCGCGCTCGTCGAGGGTACGCAGCGCCTGTTCCAGGCTGCGCCGCACCATCAATTGCTCTTCCGGACTCGGTGCGCTGTCGGCCTGTCCCAGGCTTTCCTGCAGCACTTCGTCGAAACTGACGATCAGCTCGGCGTTTTCCGCCAGTTGGTATTCCTGGAAGGCTTCCGGCGTCAGCTTCAGGGCGGCCATGATTTCCGCTTCCAGCGGTTCGCGCCCCAGGCGCCGGGTCAGGGCGCGCACGCTGTCGCGCAATCGATGGCTTTCCTGGCGCACGGCGCGCGGGCGCCAGTCCTGGCGCCGCAGCTCATCGAGGATGGCGCCGCGAATGCGCAGGCTGGCATAGCTGCCGAAAGACTGGTCCGGCACGCCGTAGCGGCGCAGCGCCTCCAGCAAACCCATCAGGCCGATCTGTTCCATGTCGTCGCGGTCGATGGCGCCCGACACCTGCGAATTGAGCTGGCGCACGATGCGTTTCACCAAAGGGGCGTACGCCACCAGATGTTGTTGCTCTTCAGCAACGCTGAGCACGGCCGCGCAAGCGCTGGCCGCGGCATATTCGCCGGCGCCATACGCTTCCTGGTATTGCTCTACATAGGCCACGGGGTCTCCCACTAGGTCGGCTGGCGTGTTGGCTTATTCAATGATCAGCTTGCCGACCATGACTTCGGTGTAGGGTTTTTCCATCTGTTCGCGTTCATAGCTGACATTGAAGGCCTTGTTGATCTGTTCGGCAAATTGCTCCACCGTCATGGACTGTGCCTTGTCCATCGGAAAGCTCGACAAGGTACTCACGGCGATCGAGCGCATCAGTGGCAGATGATCCTTGGTCAGCTTTTCCTTTTCCTCGGTGGTGGCGATCACCAGGTCGGCCGACAGGTAATGCGTATCGCTGTCGCCGGGGCCGCGGCGCAGCATCACGATGACCTTGTCCAGGGTGATGAATTTGCGCGCCTTCTTGCCCGTGGCGGGCGGTGGCGGGGCTTTGGCGTCGGCAGCCTCGGCATGGCCGGCGACCGGCTTGGACAGGTACCACATGGCGCCACCGGCCGCGCCGGCAGCCAGCACGGCCACGGCGATGAAGCCGGCTATCAATTTCATTTTCGTATTCATCAGGCAGTATCTCGCTCATGCATGGCGTAAGTGGTGGTGGCAGTGCTGCCGTCGGACAGGGCATGCCCCGGCTCGGCGTCGTCGTTCTGACGGCCGGGCTGACGCTGACCACGTGCATCGCCTTCGGCAAACGCCTGGGCGGCAGGGCTGCGCGGGGTGGCGCTGATAGTCACGGCCACGTCGGTGTACTGGCGCTGTGCCAGGTCGCTGCGCATGTTTTCGCCTATGCCTTGCAACTGGCGCAACACTTCCGAGTTCGACGCCGTGACGTTCACTTGCAGCGCGCCGGCCGTGTGGCGGATGGAAATCTCAATGCGGCCCAGCATGGGCGGATCGAGGCGGATCGTCGCGTGTTCGCTGTTGCGGCCGATCTGTGTCTGCAGGCGTTCGCCCAGCGCTTCGCGCAACGGTTCCTGCCATTGCTGGGCAGGGCCGTTGAGTTTGATCGTCTCGGCGCCCGGCGTTGCAGCGGGGCCATTGTGCACGCCGCCTGCCGGGCCCGGGCTGACGGGCGTGGCAGCACCGCGCTCGCCATCGCGCGTGGCGGCGGGCGCCGCTGCCGCTGCTGCGGAAGTGGCCGTCATGGCCGGCGCCGCATCGAAGCCGGCCGCTGGCAGCGCGGTTTTGCTGCCGGCCGCAGAGGCTGGTGTTGGCTGGGCTGCCGCCACCGGTTCGCCCAGATCGCGCGCAGGCGCCATCCTGGCGGTCTGCACATTGAAAGCAAGGCCATCGGGATGCAGGCGGCTGTTCAGGTCCAGGGGCTGCTGTGCATTGCCTTGTTGCGTAGCCGCTACGTCAGCGTTTCCCTTGGCTGCGGCTGCGGCTGCGGCTGCGGCAGCGTCGGCTTGAGGCGAGACGGGGAGCATGGGCGCCATCAGCGGTGGCGTCATGGCGGGCAGGCCCGCGTCCTGCGTTGTCGCCGCCTGAGTGATGTCGGCAGGGACGTCGTTGTCGGCAGGGACGTCGGTGGCGGGGGCGCCATCGTCCGTCAGGTTCGCGGCAAGGTCTTGCGCCAGGGCGGCATCGCTGGCGAGCGTTCCCTGCGCTGGCGCCGGCAGGGAGAACAGGAGGTTGCGCGCTGTGTCACTCTCGGGCGCGCTCTTGCTCACGGACGCGTTAACGCCCGCCTCGGCGCTCCTCGGTGGCGTGATCGCGCTGCTCGTTGTTGTGTTGAAGCTCATTTTCATGCTGGATTCTCATCTTGATACATGGCATTTTCAATCGCATACGCGACCCAGCCTTCCTGTTTCGAATGGATTTCGCCCAACTGCATGCCCAGCCGATGTTTTTCGTCGGAACACGCCTGGTATGCCTGCGCATGCGCCTTGCGCAAGGCGAGCAGGGCGGCTTTTTCACGTTCGCTCAATAGGTCCAGGCTGGCAAGGTGCTGCGCCAGTTTTCTGTCGAGTAACTCCAGCGCGTCCCAGTTCTGGCTGGCACTGGCCGCCAGCACTTCGCGCGTCAGCTGGAGCGACAAGGGGGTGCTATCCATTCTTGGCCTGGACGCCGAGCCAGCCTTGTTTGATCGTCGTCAACAGCGTGGTCACCTCGTCGATCAGGGCAGGATCGAGCGTGATGCCGGCCGAATACAGGCGGCCGGTGCAGTACTCGTACAGACGGCCCAGATTGGCGACGACTTCGCCGCCATTCTCGAAATCGAGCGAGCTCGACAGTCCGTTGATGATTTCCGTACATTTGTTCAGGCTGATGGCCTTTTGTTCATAGCGCTTGCCGACGATATGTCCGCGCGCGCGCGCCAGTTCTTCCAGCAAGCCGTCGGTGAGCAGCAAGACCAGTTCGACCGGGGTGGCGCGCGACGTCTGCGCATCCAGGTTGACGGCGTGGTAATTACTGTATGCATCGTGATTCATTATTTTTTCTCACTGTAAAAGCTTGGTGCGGCTGGAAGGCCGGCGCCGCCGTCATGCAGACGGCGCCGGCCTCTATTTAGTCTTGTCGCTGCTGAACAGGGCATCGAACATATCGGTCGTTTGCGCCATGCGCGCCTGCAACGATTGCAGTTGGGTGAACTGCGCCTTGTAGCGGTTGTACATCGCCGTGTAGTCGGCCTCGAACTTGGTCTGGCGTTCGCCCAGCGATTTTTGCAGCTTGGCCACCGATGTCTCGCGCTGCGACAGCTGGCCATTGGCCGAAGTCCAGGTTTCGATGAATTTATCGAGCTTGCCGGCGATGCCGCTCGGCGCGCTGGCGGAATTGTTGCCGATTGCCTTGTCCAGGCCGCCCGGATTCGTCTTCAGCGCTGCCGTCAGCTTGGTGGCATCGAGGGCCAGCGTGCCGTTGCGCTGAGCGGTGATGCCGAAATTGGCGAGGGCGCCCGTCGCCGTTTCGCGCAAGGTGCGCACCAGCTGGTCACGCAGCACGCGCACGCCGCTGTCGGACGAAAAGACGCCGGCCGCCTTGGCCGATGCCGGATCGCCCGGGTCGGTCAAACCGTCCAGCACGGCCTTGAGCTTGTTGTAGGCAGTCACAAAGCTTTGCGCATTGGTCGTCGTGGCGGACGAATCGAGCGCCACGGTCAGGGTCATCGGCGCGTCGCCGCTCGCCTGCGCCTTGGTGAAGGTCATCTTCACGCCATCGATGTTGCTGAAGGTATTCGACGATTGCTTGACGCGGTTGCTGGTGTCGAGCGGATCGGCAGGCTTGCCGCCGACCCAGATGACGGCATCCTGGGCAGCGACCAGCTGCTTGGGCGCGACATCGAGCGCATCTTTCAGCGCGCCCGGGTCCATCGCGCTCGTATCGAGCGACAGCGCGCCTTCCTCGCCGCTGACATTCGACGTCAGCACCAGCTGGGCGATACCGCCGATGGTGATGACGGACGCCGTCACGCGCGAGTTGTTCTTCGGTTCCGCATTGATGGCGGCGGCGATATCCTTGGCTGACAGGGTGGCGCTGTCGGCATCCGTATTGGCCTTGCTCAAGTCCACCGTGAAATCGGTATTGTTGGCCAGCTTGATTTTCAGCGTGCCTTTGTCGGCAGCCGGCATGGCCATGTTGCTCAGCCCGCCCAGCGAAACCTGATTGTTTGTGGCAACCTTTTCCACGAATAGCGAATACGTGCCGGCGGCAGCCGATTCCGACGCCGTGGCGCTGCCCAGCGCCGTATTGCTGAAGGTGGCGCCTTGCACGAGCATGGTCTTGCCACTCGTCAGGCTCAGCAAGCTGGAGCTGAAGGAGGTCAAGGCCATCTTCAGGTTCACCAAACCACCCGAAGTGGCCGTGGCGGCCTTGGTCTGGGCAGTGATGCGCGCCTGCAGATCGGCCGTGTATTTGTCGGTCAATGCCTGGGCCGACGCCGTCGGGTCGTAGGTATTCGAAGCGGAAGTGGAAAAGGCCATGTCAAACTCCTAAAATTAGCATGCAGGATATACCCAATGACAAGGCGACCAAATATTCACTTTTCTGAAATTATTTCTGTAAAACATTATTTTACCTGCCCGCGGAACCAGAACTGCGTCGCCAGCTCATCTTGCCGCTTGGCATCGACACGTTGTTGCTCATTTGCAACATGCTTTTGTTTTTGCGTCAACACCTGGTCCAGCACCTCGCGTTTCGCCCAGGCCGTATTCAGGGCGCGCTGCGAGACGGCCATGTTGGCCTCGTGCAGGTGCAAATCGGTGCGGTGCTGGTCAGCCATCTGCATGACCGCTTGCTTGAAGTTGCCGCAATTGACGGACAGGGCCAGGGGTAGGGCGCCGCTGGGGCCGCTATCCGTGTACAGGCCCGTCAGGCGTTCCAGGTTTTTCTGGTAGCGTTCGCGCACGGCCGTCTGCGCCGCCATTTCGCCTTGCAGGCGTTCCACTTCCGTGCTGCGCAGGCCGACCAGGGTGGTCAGGTTGCGGATGGTATGCGCGTCGTTCACATATGCTCCTAGGCCATGATCTGTTCAAGTTGGGCGATGCACGGCCCCATAGGCGCCTCTTCCTTGGTGCCCTGGCACAGGAAGGCCTCGATGGGGGCGTGCAACTGCACCGCGCGGTCGGTGATCGGATCGGCGCCCGGCACGTAGGCGCCCAGCGGGATCAGGTCGCGCACGCGCGCATGGCGCGCCATCGACGCTTTCAGCGCGCGCGCCGCCTGCATGTGCTCGGGCGTGATCACCTGCGCCATGCAGCGGCTGATCGAGGCGGCGATGTCGATGGCGGGGTAGTGGCCCCGCTCGGCCAGTTCGCGCGTGAGCACGATGTGGCCGTCGAGAATCGCGCGCGCCGTGTCGACCACCGGGTCTTGCTGGTCGTCGCCTTCGGCCAGCACCGTGTAGATGGCGCTCATGCTGCCATCCTGGTGGGCGCCGTTGCCGGCGCTCTCGACCAGTTGCGGCAAATTGGAAAAGACGGACGGCGGATAGCCGCGCGTGGCGGGTGGCTCGCCCAGGGCCAGCGCCACTTCGCGCAAGGCCATGGCATAGCGCGTCAGCGAGTCGACCAGCAGCAGCACGTGCTTGCCCTGGTCGCGGTAATGCGCGGCAATCGAGTGGCACAGCTCAGTGGCCATGATGCGCATCAACGGCGACTCGTCGGCCGGCGCGATCACCAGCACGGCTTTCTTCAAGCCTTCGGCGCCGAGCGACTTTTCCACGAATTCGCGCACTTCGCGGCCCCGTTCGCCGATCAGGCCGACGACGACCACATCGGCCACCGTCTGGCGCGTGATCAGGCCCAGCAGCACGCTCTTGCCGACGCCGGAACCGGCCATCAGGCCCACGCGCTGTCCCTTGCCCAGGGTCAGCATGCTGTTAATCGCCCGCACGCCCACGTCCAGCGGTTCGATGACGGGCTGTTTCTTCAGGGGGTTGATTTTCGGCGGCGTCACTTCCAGGATGTGTTCGCCGCCGAGGCGGCCCAGGTCGTCGATCGGCTCGCCCAGGCCATTGACCATGCGGCCCAGCCACGAGGGGCCGATCTGCAGGCTGGCCTTGTCGGGCAGGGGCAGCACGCGCGCGCCGGTGGTCAGACCCGTGGCCTTCTTGAACGGCATTAAATATGACAGTTTTTCGCGGAAGCCGACGACTTGCGCATCGAGCCACTCGCCGCTCACAGTTTCAATTTGACAACGCTGGCCCGTGTGCAGCCGGCAGCCGGCGCTTTCCAGCAGCAGGCCGGAGGCGCCGACCAGGCGGCCGGTCGGTGTCGCGACCGGGATATCGCCGATCTCGAAGCTGCGCAGCGTGTCGGCGATCATGCAGGCGCGCCCTGGTCCGCATGTTCGGCGGCCAGCGCCAGATGGCTGCTGACCTGTTCCATGCAGGCCGACAGGCGCTGGTGGCAGCCGGCGTCGACTTCATTGTCGCCCGCCTTGATGCGGCATTCGCCCGCGTCGAGGCGCGCGTCGGCGATCAGGTTCCAGCGCTTGGCGCGCTTAGGATCGAGTTCGCTGATGCGTTTGAGTTCTTCCGGATTGAGGAAGACGTCGATTTCCTCGCGCGTGGGCGGCATCGAGGCCAGGGTCTCGTCGACCAGGGCCAGCAATTGCACCGGCTGCAGCGCCAGTTCCGCGCGGATCACCTGGCGCGCCACCTTGGCCACCAGGTCGACCACTTCCTTGCGCTGCGCTTCGCGGTAATCGGCGCGCACTTTTTTCAGGTCGCGCAAGATGGCGTCGACGGGGCGCGCCAGGCGGTCCAGCGCCACCAGGGTTTCATTGCGGCCGTCTTCGCGGCCTTGCACCAAGCCGTCGCTGCGTCCGGTGTCGTAGCCGTCCTGCTGGCCTTGCACCAGGCCCACTTCGTAGCCATCGCGCTGGCCCTGCTCGAAGCCTTCCGAGACGGACGCCTGCCACTGGCCATCCGTATCCTCGTTGGAGGCACGCTGGCCGGCGGCGATGAATTGCGACAGGGGCGGGAAACGATACGAGCGGAAGTGTTTCATTCGATCACCGCTTCGGCAAACAATTGCACTTCGATCTCGCCCGCATCGGCGAGGCCCTTGACGGTGGCCATGATTTCCTGGCGCGTCTGTTCGATACGCGAGAGCGGCACGGGGCCGGAACGGCGCATCATGTCTTCGAAGCTCTGTGCCTGGCGACGCGGCATGGTTTTCAGCACGGCGTCGCGGATCGCCGGTTCCGCGCCCTTCAGCGCGATGGCCCACTGTTCCATCGGCACGTCTTCCAGGATGCGCGTGAGCGTGACATCGCTTTGCGTGGACAGGATCAGGAAGTCGTACATGCTCAGTTCGATTTCCGAGACCACGTCCGGGTCGTGCGCGCGCAGCAGTTCGACCAGCGCGGCGCGGTTGCCCGGCATGCGGTTGAGGATTTCGGCTGCCTGGCGTATGCCTTCGACGCTGGTGCTTTGCGTGTCGAGCGTGCCCAGGCAGCGGCCGACCAGTTCATCGAGCTCGACCAGCAGGTCGCGGTCGATCTCGTCCAGGCGCGCCAGGTTCAGCAAGACCAGGTCGCGGCCTTCGACGGGCAGGGCGTCAAGGATCTGGCCGGCCAGCGCGGGCGGCAAAAAGGCC
This sequence comes from Janthinobacterium sp. PSRC1-1, assembly GCF_049897525.1. Lineage (NCBI taxonomy): Bacteria > Pseudomonadati > Pseudomonadota > Betaproteobacteria > Burkholderiales > Oxalobacteraceae > Janthinobacterium > Janthinobacterium sp. PSRC1-1. The sequence goes on along the minus strand of NZ_JAFCWK010000007.1, from coordinate 276,275 downwards.
AGGAACACGGCTTGCATCTGCACGTGCTCGTTGACGATGTATTCGGCCAGCCATTTTGGCGAGGCCCACTGCAGGCGCGCCATTTTGGGGCGGATGGCGTCGCCGTAAATGTTGTTCAGCACGCTATTTGCGATATCGCTGCCCAGCGCCAGGTCCAGCGAGCGCTTCAGGTAGCTGCGCGAGGCGCCGTGCACGCCGCTCTGCTGGCGGTAGTCGTCGAAGAAGGTCTGCATGGCCGTTTTGACGGATTCGACCTTGATGCCGCTCATGCGCGACATCACTTGCGTGACTTCCAGCAATTCTTCGCGCGACAGGCAGCGCAGCACGTTGGCTGCCTGCTCCTCGCCTATGCTCAGCAGCACGATGGCGGCCTGCTCCACGGGATTCAGGCTGGCGCTTTCGTACTCGGCACCGTCGGAGGGATTATTGTTGTTGTTGAGTTCGGCCATTTTTCTGCATCCATTGTTTGACGACTTCGGCGACACGCTCGGGTTCTTTTTCAGCCAGCACTTTCAGGTGATCGACCATCACGTCGACCGCCGAGCCTGGTGGCGGCAAATCATAGTTTTCCAGCAGCGGCACGACCGGCATGCTGCCAGCGCCGGTCGCCTCGCCTTCGAGCGCCAGCGGGCTGCCATTCACGCCCAGTGCCGGCGCGCCAGCGGCGGCCACGCCAGGCGTGCCGGCGGCGCTGCTGCCGGCCAGTGCCACGGCGGGATCGAGCTGTTTCAGTGGCGGCGGCGCCATGCGCGTGGTCAGCAAACGCATCAGCGGACGCAGGATCAGGAAGTAGCCGAGCACAGCGCCCAGGGCGTACAGCAGCCAGCTGCTGAAATCGACGACGGTATCGCGCTCTTCCCACCACTGCGCCACAGGCGGCTTGGCAGGGAAGGCCAGCGCAGTCAGGCTCAGGCTGTCGCCGCGCTGGGCGTTGATGCCCAGGCCGCTGTTGAGCATTTTTTCAATATTGCCCAGTTCAGCAGGGGTCCAGCCGGTTTTCGGATTCGGTGCGGCGGCGCTGTTGAGCACGACGGCCACGCTGAGTTTTTCCAGGCGGCCACGGCTGCGCTTGATCTGCGTGATGCTGCGGTCATACGCGTACTGGCGCGTGGTGGCGTTCTTGCGCGCAGTGCCGTCGTCGGCCGCTCTCGGTGCGCCATTGGCCGGCGCGGCGCCTGCGGCGTCAGCCGGTGCCGGCACGGCGGCCGCTGGTGGGCGGTTCGACAGGCTGCCGGGAACGCCGGCCACGGTGCGGTTGCGTTCCTGCTCTTCGCGCATCGCTTCGCTGGTCACTTTCGGGGCTTCGCCGTATTTTTCCAGCGTTTCGTCCACACGGTCGTTGTTCACGGCGGCCGTCACGCTGAGCTTGAAGTTGTCTTCGCCGATCACGGGACCGAGCAGGCCCGTGACGTTGCGGCGGATTTCATCCTGGAAGCGCTTCGCGCCTTCATTGCCAGCGGCCGAGGCGTCGAAGCCGTCCGTCAGGTCGACGTGCGAAGACAGCAGGTTGCCGCCCTGGTCGACCAGGCTCACGCGCGTAGGCGCCAGGCTGGCGACGCTGCCGGCCACCATGTTGATGACGGCGGCGATCTGTTCCGGCGCCAGGGTGCGGCCCGGTTTCAGCGCCACCACCACGGAGGCCGACGATTTGTCGCCGTCGCTGGCGACAAACGAGGTCGACTTGGCAATCGACAGATGGACGCGCGCCGAAGCGATCGCGTCCATCGTCATGATGCTTTGCGCCAACTCGCCTTCCAGGCCGCGGCGGAAACGCACGTCCTGCACGAATTGCGATACACCCAGCGGGTCATTCTTGTCCATCAGCTCGAGGCCGGCCGGCAGCTGCGCCGTCACGCCCTTCGAGGCGAGCAGCATGCGCACCTTGCCCAGCATGGCATCGGGCACCAGCACCTGGCCACTGTCCGGATGCAAGCGGTAGGGGATGTGCTCGGCGTCCAGCGTGGCCATCATGTCCGTCACGGCCACTTTTTCGCGCGCGCCAAACACCGGCTTGTAGTTGGCCTGGTCGCGCCAGGCATACATGGTCACCATGGCGGTGATGCCGATGGCCAGCACGACGATGGGAACCAGGTTTTTCAGCAGGGCGGGCGGGATGGCGGGCTGGGCACCAAGGCGCCAGCGCGCAAATGCGGACTTCATGGGGGTAATCACTTGGGGTAACTTTCGCTGGGAGGCTGGGCGTGGATCAGGGCGTGAAGATTACAGAGGCAGTTTGATGAGTTCGTCGACGGCGCCCATGACCTTGTTGCGCACCTGCATCAACATGGAGAAGGACAGGCTCGCTTCCTGGCTGGCCAGCATGGCGCCGACCATGTCGTCACTCTTGCCACTGTCGACGTCGCTCATTTTCTGCGCTGCCATGCGGTCATCGCCATTCACCTTGCCGATGGCGTCTTTCATGCTTTGCGCGAAGGAGAAGCCGGATGGTTCCGGCGTGCCGAACTGGGCGGCGGGCGCGATGCTGGCGCCCAGGGCGTGCGCGTCATTGCTCAGTGCTGCCAGATCGGCCTTGATCAGACCTACGAGTTCGTTGCTCATCTTGCCCTCTACTTTCAATATGCGGTGACGTATCAATCAGAATTACTGGTGTTGCCAATCCGGCAGTCGTGCATATCAATGCCATCCTGCCCGGCCCGATCCGCAAGGCCCATCAGTTTTATCAGTTGCCACACCATCCGCTAAAGCAGACTCAAACAAACCCGGTAAATCCACTGTGAGATGATTTACATGGCCATGACAACCAATACTTATCTGATAAAAGTTTCTGCTGGTGGCAATAGGAAGAAATGAAAACTGCCATAAAAACCGGAATCAGGTAAGCGGAATGGCGCACTGCAAATCACTATTTTGTCACTATAAGCTTACCTCGCGGCAACTATAAAGTAAAGAGAGGATTGGCTCAAGGAATATTGATGCATGGCAATATTCAGCGTTTTCCTGTATTGTTCAGCACCGTAGTCATCTAGCATGCGATACGATGCGCAATCGTTTGCTTGCGCACCTGTCGGCAAAGCCAAGATGATGCTGTATTTAATTTCGGGCGATCCGTATAATTTGTTCTGCCACCGCAATACCGACATGACTACTACATGACAATCATTACCAAGACAGATCAAACTGTGCGCCATCAAGTCCTCGATTCCTGTCTGCTTGGACGTCCTGTCCATTTGCTGCATGTCTTCGGCGCCCAGCTGCGCGACGACCTGGCCGTGGCCCTGCGCCAGCCGATGAGCCGTCGCTACTGGGGTAATTTCCAGATTGGCGCGGTGACGTTGTCGCGCGCGGAAAACGAGGACAGCGTGAATCGCTGGCTGAGTTTTTCCACGCCGGCCGGACAGACGGGCTTTACGCTCGAACGGCAGATATTATTGAGTGTGTTGAACTATCGTTACGGTAGTGCCGGCGCCAAGGGCGTGCTGCCCGATCCCGCACAGGTGCGCGTGACGGCCACCGAGGAGCGCCTCGCTGTGGTGCTGGGACAACAGTTGGTGAACAGCTTGTTTACCCGCATCCACAAGAATCTGCAAAGCGTGGGCAAAAGCAGCGACATCGACACCAGTGCCGAGGTCGCCGTGCAGTCGGGCGTGCATCCGGCGCGCGGCAGCTGGATCGTCAGCGTGGCGCTCAGCGACGTCGAGGCGGGGCAAAGCGGCCACTTCTGGTTCTCGCTGGACAAGCGCCTGATGGCCGACGTGCTGCGCGGCTTGCTGCCCGAGCGCGCGCAGGCGAAGAAAGCCTTGCGTGGCAGCGTGCGCCCGCTCGCTTCGCGCCTGCAAGTGACCCTGGAAGGGCGGCTCGTCAGCAAGCAGGTGCAACTGGGCGCCTTGTTCGACCTGCGCGTGGGCGACGTGATTCCCGTCAGCCTGAGCCGCACCGACGTCATGCTCGACGATTCCCGTTTATTTACAGCGGCTGTTTCCGAACACAAGGGCAAGCTCTGTTTAACCTCATTTGAAGATGTCGAATAATATGAATATCACCGATACCAACCAGAGCGAAACCCTGCTGGAAGACCTGGGCGATGACATGATCATCGACCAGGGCGACGTCTCCGACGTGGCCAGCACCCGCGCGCGGCGCGACATTCCGCAGATGATGCGCAAGATCCCCGTCACCCTGACGCTGGAAGTGGGCTCGGCCCGCATTTCGCTGGAAGAACTGATGGCCATCGGCCCGGACAGCGTGATTGAGCTCGACATGCTGGCCGGCGAACCGCTGGTGATCAAGGTCAACGGCACGCCGATCGGTCGTGCCGAAGTGGTGGTGGCCGGCGAGAACTATGGCCTGAAAGTCATTGACCTCGACGGTCTTAATCTCGACCTGATGACAGCATGAAGCTGGCGGTACCCGGTTTGAGCCGGCGCCGCGGCGCGCTGGCTGCCGCGCTGGCTGTCCCCATTCTGATGCTGTGCTGCAGTGCCGCCGGGGCGCAGGATTTGTTGTCCGGCGTGGTGCCGGGCGCGAAGACCGACCTGTCGGTGAAGATGCAGATCCTCGTCGTCATGACCCTGCTCGGGCTGCTGCCCGTGATGGTCATGATGATGACCAGCTTTACCCGTTTCGTCATCGTGCTGTCCCTGCTGCGCCAGGCCTTGGGCCTGCAGCAGGGTTTGCCCAACCGTATCGTCACCGGCATCGCCCTGATTCTCACCCTGCTGGTCATGCGCCCCATCGGCGAGCAGGTGTGGAAGGACGCGTTCGTGCCCTACGACCGCGACCAGATCGGCATGCAGGAAGCGCTGAAGATCGCCGAAGTGCCGATTTCGCGCTTCATGCTGGCGCAGACGAGCAAGGCCGCGCTGGCGCAGATCGCGCACCTGGCCGGTGAGCCGTCGAGCATGCGCCCGCAAGACCACAGTTTCACGGTCAAGCTGGCGGCGTTTGTGTTGTCCGAACTCAAGACGGCGTTCCAGATCGGCTGCATGCTGTTCATACCGTTCCTCATCATCGACCTGGTGGTGGCGTCCGTGCTGATGGCGATGGGCATGATGATGCTCTCGCCGCTGGTCATTTCGCTGCCGTTCAAGCTGCTGCTGTTCGTGCTGGTCGACGGCTGGACCCTGACCGTCAACACCCTCGTTACCAGCATACAGGGCTATTGAGCGATGTTTACCCCTGAAGTCGCCGTCGACCTGATCATCGAAGCGTTGCATGTCGTCATGCTGCTGGTGGTGATCCTGGTCGTGCCAGGTTTGCTCATGGGCTTGCTGGTCGCGCTGGTGCAGGCGGCCACCTCGATCAATGAACAGACCATGAGTTTCCTGCCGCGCCTGCTGGTCACCCTGTTGGCGCTGATCCTGGCCGGACGCTGGATGGCCGGTTACCTGATGGATTATTGCGTGTCCATTTTTCAGCGCGCGGCCACCCTGGTCGGATAGCGCCGCGCGCCCATGGATCAGATTTTCAATCAGGTGCTGCCGTTTCTGCTGGCCGTATGGTGGCCGTTCTGCCGCATCCTGGCCATGCTCAGCGCCTCGCCCGTGATCGGCGACGGCGCCGTGCCCGTCACCGTGCGCATCCTGCTGTCGCTGGTGCTGGCGATCCTGATGCTGCCCGTGATGCAGGCCTCGGGCATCTCGCAGGACTTGTTGAAAATCGATCCGTTTTCGCTGTACGCCATCGTCGCCACCCTGGAGCAGGCCGTCATCGGTTTCGTCCTCGGCCTGGCCTTCCACTTCGCCATGTCGGTGATGTCGGTGCTCGGCTACCTGGTGTCGAGCCAGGTGGGCTTTTCCATGGCCGTCATGAACGATCCGCTCAACGGCACCTCGTCGGACGTGATCACGGGCCTGCTCACCATCATGTGCATGATCGTGTTTTTTGCCATCGACGGCCATCTGGTGCTGACGGGCGTGATCGGCGCCAGTTTCAAGGCCTGGCCCGTGGGGCAGGGCTATGCCCCGCTGCTGCTGCAGACGGTGGCCTACAACGTGGCGTGGATCTTCGCCGCCGCCATGCTGCTGGCCTTGCCCATCGTTTTTTCCACCATGGTGGTGCAGCTGGGCTTCGGCTTCCTGAACCGCGTGGCGCCATCGCTGAATCTGTTTTCGCTGGGTTTTTCCATGATCACCGTGTTCGGCCTGCTGATGCTGGCGCAGATCGTGCGCTTTATTCCCGAGCACTACATCGCCATGACGAATCGCGTGCTCGATATGATCGCCGAACAGATGCGGGTGGCCCATGGCTGACAATAGCACCGGCGACAAGACCGAAAAGGCGTCACAGCAAAAGCTGAAGAAGTCGCGCCAGGAAGGGCAGGTGGTGCGCTCGCGCGACCTGTCGACGGCGCTGGGCATCCTGATCAGCATGAAGCTGTTCGTGTTTCTGCTGCCTTCTTATCTGGATACCTTCCGCGGACTGTTCGCCATGGCTTTCATGCCGCTCGACAGCAAGGGCGCGCTCGACAATGCCATGTCGATGGCGTTTACCACCTCGGTGGGCTTGCTGATCAAGATGATCGTGCCGCTGTTTTGCGTGCCCCTGTTTGTCGTGCTCGGCTCCCTGATCCCCGGCGGCTGGGTCATCAGCGGGAAGAACTGGATGCCGAAGATGGAGCGCCTGAGCCCGGCCAAGAATCTGGGCCGCCTGGTGTCGCCCAAGCATGGCTTTGAATTCGGCCTGTCCATCGCCAAGGCCGGCGTGCTGGGCATGGTGATCGTGCATGTCTGCCGTTCCAGCCTGACGCAGTACGTGGACTTGCAACACCGGCCCCTGCAGCAAGCCATGCTCGATGGCTCGGCGCTGATGCTCGACGGCTTGATGGCCCTCATTTCCGTCTTCATCCTGTTTGCCATCATCGACGTGCCGGCGCAGGCGTTCTTTTTTGCCCGCGACCAGCGCATGAGCAAGCAGGACGTCAAGGAAGAGCATAAAAGCAGCGAAGGCCGGCCCGAAGTGCGCCAGCGCATCCGCCAGTTGCAGCAGCAGATCGGCCGGCGCAGCGTGCGCAAGACCGTGCCCGATGCGGACGTGGTGATCGTCAACCCCGAGCATTACGCCGTTGCCTTGAAGTATGACCAGGACCGCGCCGAGGCGCCGTTTGTCGTTGCCAAGGGCGTCGACGAGATGGCGCTGTATATCCGGCAAGTGGCGAAAGAACATCATATTGAAACGCTGGAGTTGCCGCCGCTGGCGCGCGCCATCTACAACACCAGCCAGGTACAGCAGCAGATTCCCGTGCAGCTGTACCAGGCCGTGTCGCAGGTGCTCAACTACATACTGCAACTGAAAGCATTCCGGGCTGGGCAGCGTGCTGCCCAGCCCGTATTACCCACCGAGATGGCCGTGCCATCTCATTTGAGCGAGGTAGTCCCTTCATGAATTTCCTGAACCGAGTGGTTGCCGAAATGCGCCGCCACAAGTTCGCCACGCCGCTGTTCCTGCTGGTGATCCTGGCAATGATCATCCTGCCGCTGCCGCCGGTGCTGCTCGATATCTTGTTCACTTTCAATATCGTGCTGGCCCTGATCGTCATCCTGGTCAGCGTGTCGGCCAAGCGACCGCTCGATTTCTCCGTCTTCCCGACGGTGATCCTGGCCACCACCATGCTCAGGCTGACGTTGAACGTGGCGTCGACGCGCGTGGTGTTGCTGCACGGCCATACGGGCGCGGACGCGGCCGGTAAGGTGATCGAGGCCTTCGGTAACGTCGTGATCGGAGGTAACTTCGTCGTCGGTATCGTGGTCTTCGTGATCTTGATGATCATCAACTTCGCCGTCGTCACCAAGGGTGCCGAGCGTATTTCCGAAGTGTCCGCGCGCTTTACCCTCGATGCCTTGCCGGGCAAGCAGATGGCCATCGACGCCGACCTGAACGCCGGCCTGATCAACCAGGAAAAAGCCCAGATCCGCCGCAAGGACGTGGCCGCTGAAGCCGATTTCTATGGCGCCATGGACGGCGCGTCGAAGTTCGTGCGCGGCGATGCCGTCGCCAGTATTTTGATCCTGATCATCAACATGGTCGGCGGCGTGGCCATCGGCTCGCTGATGCACGACCTGTCGTTCGGCGATGCTTTCCGTCAATACGCACTGCTGACCATCGGTGATGGCCTGGTGGCGCAGATCCCGGCGCTGCTGCTGTCGGCCGCGGCCGCCATCCTGGTGACCCGTATCAGCGATTCGGGCGACTTCGAACAGCAAGTGGCGGGTCAGGTGCTGACGTCGCCAACGGTGATCTTCAGCGCGTCCGGCATGATGGTGGCACTGGCCTTGATCCCGGGCATGCCGTGGTTCATGTTCATGACCTTTGCCGGCGTGCTGGCCTTCGTGGCCTGGCGTCTGACCAAGCGCGTGAAGGGGCCCGATACGGCCGGCATGGCGGCCATCGAGGCGGCCTTGCGCGAGGACAAGCCTGCCGAGATGGAGTGGCAGCAACTGCCTGCCGTGCAACCGCTGATGGTGATGCTCGGCTATAAACTGGTGGGCATGGTGGATAAGACACAAGGCGAACCCTTGACCAAGCGCGTCAAGGGCGTGCGCCAGAGCCTGTCCGAAGCGATGGGCTTGCTGCTGCCGAACATCGGCGTGCGCGACGACCTGGCCCTGAAGCCGTCGCAGTATGCCATCGTGCTGTCGGGCACCGTGGTGGCGCAGGCGGAAGTGCAGGCCGACCGGCTGATGGCGATCCCGTCGCCGAACGTGTATGGCCAGCTCGATGGCATTCCCGGCATCGAACCGGCCTACGGCATGCCCGTCACCTGGATCGAGCCCGGAGAGAAGGCGCATGCGCTGGGCCTCGGTTACCAGGTCATCGAGGCGCCCAGCGTGATCGCCACGCACTTGTCGAAGATGGTGCGCGAATACTTGCCGGAACTGTTCCGCCATGAAGACGTCTCGAACATGATGGAGCGCCTGACGGCCCTGTCGCCCAAGCTGGCCGGCGCGCTGGACAAGGCCCTCACGCACACGCAAATGCTGCGCGTGTTCCGCGTCTTGCTGGCAGAAAACGTGTCACTGAAGGATATCGTGCCCATCGCCACCACCTTGCTCGACAGTTCGGAAACCACCAAGGATCCGATCCTGCTGGCGGCCGAAGTGCGCTGCGCGCTGCGGCGCCAGATCGTCAGCGGCCTGTTTGGGCAGAAGATGGAAATGCAGGCGTTTAACCTCGGTGGCGAGCTGGAAAACATGCTGCTCGGTTCGCTGAACCAGGCGCGCCAGTCGGGCAAGGTGACCCTGGATAATTACCCGATCGACCCGCACCTGCTGTCGCAACTGCAGGTGAACATGCCGGTGGCGCGCGAGCAGATGAAGCAGCAGGCCACGCCGCCGCTGCTGCTGGTGCTGCCGCAGATCCGTCCGCTGCTGGCCCGCTATGCGCGCCTGTTCGCGCCGGGCCTGCATGTACTGTCGTATAACGAAATCCCGGAAAACCGCGAAGTGAGCATCATCGGCACGGTGGGGTAAGCGGTGGAATAAACAAGAAACGGCGCATCGGGCGCCGTTTTTTTATGCTGCATCAATCCTGCTGTATCAATTCTGTTGTATCAATCTTGCCGTATCAATTCTGTTGCTTCAATCCTGCTCGTCGATCGGTGGCAGCAGCTCGTGCTCCTGGCCGTCGGCCAGCAGCACGGTGCGGCCTTGCGCCGTTTCTTCCTCATCGCCATAGTCGTAACCGAGCGGCGCCGCCACTTCCTTCGAGACGATGATGGGCTCCTCTTCGGCGTCGGCGGCGTGTGCCGCGGGCGCTTCGGGATCGGCCGCCACTTCCGCTTCCGGCTGCGTCAGCAGCAGCGCCACTTCGGCCATGGCGCGGAACAGGGACAGCGACAGCGAGGCGGCGCCCGCCTGCATCGGGTAATTGCCATGCACGCGCTGCGCGTGCAGCTGGCGGTTCAGGCGGCAGCGCAGCACGCGCAGGCCCGCGCGCCGCACGGCGGCGGCAATCTCGGGCAGGGCCAGGCGCAAGTGGCGCAGCGCGGCTTCCTCGTCGGCCGCCAGTTCCAGCAGCACGCCGTCGCCGGACGGTTCCATCTGGATCACCACCCGGCCGATGCCGGCAATCCGCAGTTCGACGCGCAGCGCCACCTTGCCGCGCCGCTTGGGCGTTGCCTCTTCGTCTTCGTCGCTGGCCAGCACGCGCAGCAGCAGGCGCTGGCCGCCCCAGCCATACACGGCAAAGCGCCACGCTTCGCTGTCGACCGTCAACGGTGGACGGGCACCTTCGCGCAGCAGGGCCGGTTGCTGCTCGGCCATAAACAGATTGCCCGGCACATGCTGGCCGCGCGCCTGTTCCTGCAGGGCGGCATATTGCTCGCCATACGTCTTGACCATCACGCGCCACGAGGCGGCCAGCTGCGCCGCGTCGGGCGGTTGCCAGACCAGCTGGCGCGTGAAGAACAGTTGATTGACCTGCATGGCACTGCTGTCGCGCGGCATGGCGCCGCCCGTTCCATCGGCATTCGGTTTGATCAGGGATGCCAGGCTGTCCTGGCCTTTTTGCGCCAACTGCGCGGGCAGGGTGCCGGCGTCGGGCGCGGGCGCCATGTAGGGGCCGATGGGCACCAGCGGCTGCACCACGCCCGGTGTCATCGGCGTAGCAGGGCTGACGTCGAAGCGCTGGGTAATCAGGGGCAGGGGATTGCCTGCGGACACACGCTCTATCGCCATTGCTGCTCCTCCCGCATGGGATGAATAAAAAAAAGCCAACTGCTTGCGCAGTTGGCTCTGGTCGGCCTGACCTGAGCCAGGTCAGGACGCGCTTACTATTATTGCAGCAGGGACATGACCATCGAGGACATGCTGTTGCTTTGTTTCAGCATGGCGGTACCAGCTTGCAGCAGCATTTGCGAAGCGGTCATGTTCGAGCTTTCGGTCGCGAAGTCGGTGTCCATGATGCGGCCCGTTGCGCCGGCGGTGTTGGTGCTGACGTTGGCCAGGTTGGTGGCAACGTGGTCCAGACGGTTACCAGCGGCGCCCAGTGCCGAACGGGTGGTGCCGACAGCGTCGATGGCCGCTTGCAGTTTGTCGATGGAAGCCGAGGCAGAGCCTTTGGTCGTCAGTTCCACGCCTGGGCCAGCTGCGGCCGCGCCAAAGGTGTTGTATTCGCTTGTCGCACCGGAGATAGCTGTGTGCATCGCGCCCAGTTGCGACGACAGGTCAAAGCTCATCGATTCGCTGGTCGAGGCGCCGATCTGGAAGTCCAGGTTGGCGCCGAATTTGCCGTCGCCCGAGCCGGCAGGACCGCTGTTGAAGCTTGTGTTTGCCAAATTTTCGAACGCGGTCGAGGCGGCCAATTTGGCGACGGCGATAGCGTTGGCTTTGTTTGCGTCAGCACTGGTTTTTGCCGCGTTCGTCAGAGCTGTGGCGAGGCCTGCGTTGCTTGGATCTGCGGTGTAAGAGACTTGCGCGGCTGCCAGTGCAGATGTGGCGGCATATGCAGTGCCCGACGTGCCGGTATTGGTCGTGCCAACAGCGCTTGTGTCGAGATTTTTTGCCAGCAAGGCAGCCGCGGCGTCACTTGCGGTAGCCTGCTTCGACATCAGCTTGGCGCCAGCGAACGAGGTATTACCCAGAACGTTGCTCAGTTCGTTGGTCAGCGTATCGAATTCAGCTTGCATGGCTTTTTGATCGTCAACAGTCGACGAACCATCGGCCGCTTGCGTGGCCAGATCCTTCATGCGGACCAGGATGTTGACGGTTTCACCCAGCGCGCCGTCGGCGGTCTGGATCATCGAGGTGGCGTTTTGCGTGTTGCGCATGGCCATGGCCATACCGCTGGTTTGTGCTTTCAGGCGGGTTGCGATTTGCAGGCCGGCAGCGTCGTCCATTGCCGAATTGATGCGGAAGCCGGTGGAGAGGCGCGTCATCGAGGTCGACAGCGATTGCTGGGTTTTCGAGATCGAATTCTGTGCGGACAAGGCCGCGGAGTTGGTGTGAAGGCTCAGCATGAAAGATACTCCAGTTAGTTGGTTGCGTTTCGGAGCAGCATTTTTGCGCTCTCCCAAGTACAAGACGACCGTTCCTTCAATAAAATTAAATTCTTTTGAGAAATTTTTTAAGTTTTCTTTAGCTGCTTGAATCAGCGCTATCGAATGCCGCCTTCAAGGCCGCTTGTTGCCCCGCGCTGCAGGGCAGCATGCGCGGGGTCAAACTACTCAGACGGAGGTGCTTGCCTGCGTTTCGGTGAGCAGGTCGGCCTGCCGGTTGCTGGCCGCCGCTTCGTCGATTCTTCCTAGCGCCCGCAACACCTGTGCCAGGTCGCGATGCAATTGCACATCGTCGGGAATGATGGCCAGTGCGGCATCGTAGCTGGCGGCGGCTTCCTGCAAGTTGCCCAGTTCGGCCAGTACGTTGCCGAGATTGGCATGCGCGAGTGCGTTCATCGGATCGATCAACGCCGCACGCCGAAGGCTGTCAGCGGCTCCGACGGCATCACCCATGGCGTGTTGGGCGCTGCCCATGTTGCTGTAAGCCTGCGCAAAGGTAGGGTCAAGGTCAATCGCGCGCAAATAGCAAGCGATGGCGCGGGCATGTTCTTGCTTGCCTTGCCAGGCGTTGCCCAGATTTTCATGCGCCTGGGCATCATCGGGCGCCACTTGCACGGCGTATTGCAAGGCCGGTATCGAATCCTTGCCCTGTGCTTGCAACGCGGTACCCAATACGCTCCAGGCAAAGACGGATCTGGGATAGCGCACGACCATCCTTTGCGCGGCATTTTCCATTTCATTGTGGTAGCCTGCTTCGTACAGTCCGATAATTTGGTTCGCTTCCGCCTCGGTGGGGGCAGGAATATCTCCAGCCGCTTCGGAGCGGGCCTGCAACAACTGGGCTTGCAATGGACCGGTAGGCATTCCTTGGTCTATGGCGTTTGAAATAACCTCTATGGCGTCATGCGCCTGCCCCGCCTGCAATAGGCATTGCGTGTAAGAAAGAATAAACTGGACTTCCCCTGGGGAGGACTGCGTTGCCGCGCGTAAATAGGGTAATGCGCGGTCATAATAGCCAATTTGCGCGGCAAGCAAGCCCATATTGTGATTGGCGACGGCATGCTGCGGCTGGCCGTGCAGGATGGCCAGATACAGCGTTTCAGCTTCGACCAGGTGGCCGGCCTGATGATGTTCGATAGCCAGGACGATAGCAACATCGACGTTTACTGCGTGCAATGCCTTGTTGCTAGACGCACGTAGGCTCAGCGAGCTTTGCGTCGCATCCGCGGTGAACGCGACCGGCGCCAGCCCCGCGCACCAGCGTCGCCAGATGGCGCGCAGCGCGCTGTCGAGTCCGGCGGCGATCAGCGCGGGCTGTCCCATCGCCGACTCGGCAAAGCGTGCGCGCAGTTTGCCGCGTAAACTGATTACTTGACTGACATTCGCAGCAATCGCAACGCCTTTGCGTATAAAGTCGGCTTCGTCTTGGGCGATGTATTCAGGCAGGCCCATATGTCCGGCAATCGCCGCGCCTATCCTGCCGAGCAGAGTCGGGCCTGTCATTGTCAGGGTCGGTACCCCCATCCATAGGGCGTTGTATGTTGTCGTACCACCCGGATATGGCGCCGTATCCAAGCAGACGTCCACCAATCTGTGCAAGTCCATGTACTCGCGTGCTCCGGTGCGCTTGTGAAAGCTCAGCCGTTCTTGCACGATGCCTTCGCTGGCAAAACAGTCACGTATCATCGCGATTGCCTTTTCATCCGGCATGGCTGCGATGACCATTCTTGCATCTGGGACAGCACGCAACAAGGCAGCCCAGCGTGCCAGCAACCCGCGGCTCAATTTATTGGCGCGGTTGAAACTACCAAAGGTGAGGTAACCATTCGCGCTGACTGGCGCCGGGGCAATCGGCGACACGTCTTGCGCGGGCAGGTAGGCGACCCCAGCGGGAAGGCTCAACAATTTCTCGGTGAATTGATCGTCCAGCAAGCCCGGTGGCGATAAAAATGGGTCGCTCACATAGTAATCAATGGCTTGCAAGCCGGTTGTCATGGCATATCCTATCCAAGATAGTTGCAGCGGTGCGGGCTTGCGCGCGAAGACGGGCAGGCGGTTGTGCCCGGAGTGGCCGGAGAGGTCAATCAGTATATCGATGCCGTCGGCGGTGATGCGCTGCGCAAGCTGGTCATTGGATAAGTATTGTATTTCTTGCCATTTCGGAATTAATTTTCGCAGATGGGTTGTGATATGATCGTCAACCCGATTATTGCAATAGATGTATAGTTCTAGTCCCGTCGCATCGGTCAAGTTTTCCAGCACTGGTGTGATAAAGTTGGCCATCGCATGGTTATACAAGTCGGCCGACACAAAGCCAACGCGCAGCACACGCTCAGCGTCGCGTTCGTTGCCATGCGCTAGTTGCTTGGTAAGCCAAGGCGTCTCAAATTGCTTCCCGAAACGTTGATGTTCCTTGAATAACTCGGTAGCGTTAATACCCGCGCCATGAGACAAGATGAACAGCAGACTGCTGTGCATATCGCTCCATTCCGGATTAATCTTAATTGCATGACGGCATACGGCAATCGCCTCATCGGTACGTCCCAACTCGCTCAGGATTGCGACGAGGTTGTGATGCGCTAGGTATAACAAGGGATCATGTTCGATGCCGTTGGCAAACCATTGCAAAGACTCATCAAGTCGCCCCATTTTTAACAAGCAAGTACCTAGATTGCAATGGGTTAAAGCAAAGTTAGGCATTATTTTCAGCGCCGTTCGATACTGCTCTAGGGCGGCTTCAAAGTGCCCTTGCTCCTGTAATACCGTAGCAATATTGTTGTAAACGACGTGGTCGTCAGGTATGAGTTGCAGCAGCTCGCGGTAGGCCGCAAGCGCCTCATCGCACCTGCCTGCCGCTTGCAATAACATCCCCATCTCATTATACGCCGAGGAGTTTTTTGGTTCGATGCGCAATACTGCCTGATAAGCGGCGATGGATTCTTCGTCGCGCTTGCAAAGGTGCATTATTATGGCTAATTGTGACCATGCAGCCACTGAGGATGGCGTCAGTTCGATGGCGCGCCGGTAGGCGGCCTCGGCTTCCTCATATTGCCCGGCATCCTGCAAGCGCTGGCCAAGTTCGCAGCAGGCTGTTGCATCGGTTGGCATGATGGCGCTTGGCGCGATAGCCACTTCCACCTTGGTGGAGGCAGGCAACGCTCGTACGCTATCTTTCTGCAATGAATCGGGGGCGGCTGACGATGCTGATTTTGGCTGAGTGGGCATGGAATACGATAGGTAAATAGTTTGCCAGCAGTAATTGTAACTGCTGACGTGCTAGGTGGAACAGCCTGCTGGTTAGAATGTGGTATCCGCCTGCGAGGTGCCTGCACTTGACAGCGTGGCGTTAGTTCGACGCCACGACAAAAGTATTAACGCAGCTGCAAAAACAGGGCCGTGCCCATCACGAACGCGGAACTGATACGCGATTGATTCGCCGCCAAGAATTCATCACCCACCCGCTGCGGACCATCGCCATACGGCCAGACGTAATCGTCGATGATGATCCAGCCGCCCTTGGCTACATGGCCGCTCCATGCCGCGACATCATCGCGTACCGCGTCGTAGCTGTGATTGCCGTCGACATGCAATATGGCTATCTTTCCACAATAGACAGTGGTGCCAAAGGAGGCAGTGGTCACCTCGTGTTGCGTGCTGTAGTGATGCACGGCTTGCGTGGACGGCAGTCGCAAATAGTTGAGGCTGCCGTTGCTGTAAGGCAGCAAGCTCATTTCAAAGACGCGCAATATTTCATCACTGTCGATTTCCTTGACATAAGTGTCGACAAGTCCGGCTTTATCATGCTGCACGAGGTACTCGTTTTTCCATGGATCGACGCAGAGGGTGTTGCCTATGTCATACAGGCGGGCAAGGCGGGACAAAACGAAAGCCGACTTGCCATAAGCGCTGCCAATTTCGACAATGTCGCCCTGCACACTGTGACGGGCGATTTCGCACAACGCTCCGATTTTTTCGTCGTCGCACATCCCG
This sequence comes from Janthinobacterium sp. PSRC1-1, assembly GCF_049897525.1. NCBI lineage: Bacteria > Pseudomonadati > Pseudomonadota > Betaproteobacteria > Burkholderiales > Oxalobacteraceae > Janthinobacterium > Janthinobacterium sp. PSRC1-1. The sequence continues at coordinate 260,335 of NZ_JAFCWK010000007.1, read as the reverse complement.
GGGATAATACTGGCGTGACGGAACAGTGTACTGAGTTCAAGTTCAGCAGCCGAAGGCTTCTGCGGCACGCCAGACGCCAGTGACAGGGAGCGTTCCAACAGATCCTGGCTACGCCGCGTTGCGGCGTGGTAGCCGCTGACTTCTTCCTGCGTCGGCGAGCCGTTGACCAGCGGCGTGCTTGGCGCAATCACTTTTAGCACACGGTTCAGATAGGACCAGGCGACCAGGTTCGGCGTGTAGATGCCTGCAATGTCATGTTCCGCAATCAATGCGACCAAGGCATCGTTGAAGGCGGGATCGGTAATGTACGGCAAGGCTGCCCAGGCTGGGTACCTGACTTTTGCCACATCGTAGGCAACTGACGACGAACCGAGGACCGGCTGGCCATTGCGCAGGCACTGTTCCAGGTATTCGATGGAACGGGGCATTCCGGCCGGGAAAATAAGAATGGGTTTGCCTGTACTGGCTACTTGGGTCATGGTAATTTTTGCCAAAGAAGAAGAGGTGATGATCGAGGATGAACTGTCCGCACTGAGGCTAGACGTCTTTGATGATGTTCAGAATATTCTCGATCTGGATATCTGACAAGTCGGGGTAGATTGGCAGGCAAATAACCTGGGAGGCCATACGGGACGCCTCCGGCAGGTTGCTGCTGGCAGCTGACGGCATTCCACGATACATGGGGAACTCACTGATGAGTGGATAGAAATAGCGCCGAGCATAGATGTCAGCGTCACGCAGTTTCTGGAACAGTGCGTCGCGGCTGATGCGATAGCTCGGTTGAACCAGGATCGGGAAATAGGAATGATTGGTCACTGCTCCTGCTGGTGCGGAGGGACAAACGATGCCGGCAACGGCACGCAAGCCGGCGCGATAATGCGCATCGATTGTTGCGCGTTTCTGCAAGGCGATATCGATATTTTTCAATTGCAGCAGTCCGAATGCCGCACTGATTTCGTTCATTTTTCCATTGATTCCCGGGGCGACGACCGTCACCTCGTCGACAATTCCAAAGTTTTTCAGATGGTCGATATGCCGCTTGGTCTTGGCATCGGGGGAAACAATGGCTCCGCCTTCGAACGTGTTGAACACTTTGGTTGCATGGAAACTCAGGATGGAGAGGTCTCCCTGGTTAAGCACGCTTCCGCCACTGCACTGGACACCGAACGCATGCGCGGCGTCATAGATGACTTTGAGACCGTAGTCGCTGGCGATCTTCTCGATGCGCTCCACATCGCATGGATGCCCGTAACAGTGAACCGGCATGATGGCGGTCGTCTGCGGCGTGATGGCCGCCTCGATTTTTGCCGGGTCGATATTAAATCCGCCAGGTTGAATATCGACAAACACCGGCTTTATGCCATTCCATAGCATCGAATGCGCGGTAGCGACAAAAGAGTACGGCGTGGTGATGATTTCTCCGGTGATGCGCAATGACTGCAAAGCTGTCATCAGTGCAAGGGTACCGTTGGCAAACAGAGAAATATGCTTTACACCGAGGTAATCTGCCAACGCCAGTTCCAGTTGCTGGTGGAATGGACCACCGTTCGTCAGTATCTTGTTACTCCAGATTTGTTCCAGATATGGCAGGAAATCTTCCAGTGGCGGCAACGACGGCTGGGTAACATAAATAGGTTTTTTGTCGGTATTATTGTTCATGGATAAGTCGTGTCTGGCGGTACATGGACGTCATGGCGTAATCGTTTCTTTGGGGTAATTGTAGCTGTTTGCCCTTGCAATATTCATGCATTGATGCACTTTGTGTTAAATGAGGCGCTGTTCAGAGTTTTTTTGCAGGCATCGTATAAACAGTGCTACCCGCGTCAACCTTGCGCATGACGATAGCGCCGGCACCCACCTTGGCGCCATCGCCAATACGGACATTAGGCAATACCGACGCATTGGAGCCAAGGAAAACGCCCTCTCCGATAATCACGCCACCAGTGATATCAACATGGCAACTTATCGTCGTGCCTTGGGCAATCACCGCATCGTGACCAATGCTGGAATAGGTATTAATCGTGACAAAGTCCCCAATTCGGGTATCGGCCGAGACGAGTGCAAACGGGCAGACAATGACGCCGGCACCGATGTTGGCCGTACGCGCTAGCAAGGCGGTGGGGTGTACCAAAGTAAAAAATGCGCCACCTTTTTCGCGTAAAGTGGACGCCAGTCGCAGTTTTGCCGCAGGATCGCCGATGGCAATGATGAAGGCGTCATGATTGCCGACTTCATAGTCGCTGATGGAGCCAAGCAGGGGATAGCGGTAGTTTTCGTTCAAATACGGCGCCTTGGCGCGCGTGTCATCGAGAAAGCCCGCAATGCGCATGGTGGTGGAATCGAGCATGTCTTCCAGCCAGCAGCACACTTCGCGTCCGAAAGCTCCTGCGCCGACGATAATAATATTTTGCATGATGTCGTTAGCGCGCCAGATAGCCGCCATCGACTGCCCAGGTGGCGCCCGTGACCCAGCGGCCTGCATTGGAAAACAGGAAAGCTGCTACTTGAGCAATGTCTTGCACATCGCCGAAGCCCAGCGGATGGCGATCCGCATAGGCTTGCAGCGCATTTTCTGCCAGGCCATTTACCATGCGTGCATGCATTTCCGTGTGTACGGCGCCGGCCGCAATGCTATTGACGCGCATGCCGCGCGGCGCCAGTTCCACCGCCAGAGAGCGCACCATTCCATCGATGGCCGCTTTTGCCGCCGCATATACGGCCATGCCTGCCTGTCCGCTTTGTGCCGACACCGAAGACATGAACAGCAATGCCGCTTTATCCTGCATCACGCCGCGCAGTGCCGCGCCGCGGGCCAGTGCCAGCGCACTATGGATGCTCGACGAAAAAACTTGTTCGACGTGTTGTGCTTTGGTGAGCTTGATGCTACGCACCAGCTCCACGCCAGCGGCATGAAACATGCCCGACAGCGGCTGTTCGCGGGCAGTAATGTCCTTCAAAAACTCAACTATGCCGTCGCCGCCATCGAAGTTGAATTCACGCGCCAAATGATGATCGCCCTGCAGTTCAGACAGAGTCAGCGCCAGGCGCTGCTGATCCCTGCCGGTAATGATGACCTGCGCCCCACATCTGGCGAGCATGATGGCAGTAGTGCGGCCGATACCGGATGAAGCGCCAGTCACGAGAATGCGCTGACCAGCGAGCATGTCAGGATTGAAGATCATGAAGCGCCGTTATAAAAAATATGCACTGATGCGGCAGCAGGCATGCACAATTGCGAATGCGGCCATCATCAGTCCTTGTTTTGAGGTTTGATCAATGCCAGGATATCCGCGACAGTGTCACATTGGTTCAATGCCTGGCCAGATACCATCTGGCCGAACAGGTCATCAATCAGTGCAATGACGGAGATGGTGGCTAGAGAGTCCCAGCCATGGTCGCCCAGCTTGAGCGCAGGCGTCACATCGACGGCGTCGATTTCCAGGATGTCGGCCAGACCATCGAAAAATTCTTGCATGATTGTTCCTCTATGAAAAAGTTAGTATAGGGCTCACGGCAATATTGCCAGCGTGCCAGCCCAAGAATAGCCCACACCAAAGCCTAGTAGCAAGGCGGTATCGCCGGGTTGGATGCGCCCGCTTGCACGCGCTCTGGCAATGGCGATGGGAATGGTCGATGACACGGTATTGCCGACGGTATCGAGTTCAATGATGAATTTTTCCGCCGGAATTTTAATCTTTTTGCGCAATGCTTGCAGCATGAAGAGATTTGCCTGATGAAAGATCACATGGTCGATGTCATCGAGCGTCTTGCCAGCGGCATCGAGCAGTTCGCGCATCACGCGCGGTACCGAAGAGAGGGTGAACTGCATGATTTCGGCGCCATCCATGAAGAGCTCGTCCTGGCTGCGAATATTGCCCGACGAATCTTCCGTTTCCACGGCGCTTGCGGGGCTGTGCGACAGGCGCATGCCGCCTGCAGGCACGATCAGATTGGAGGCACCAGCACCGTCGGTGCCAAGCACGAAGGGGCCGAGCGCGCTTGGGCCATCCTTGGCGGCAATTAACGTGGCTGAAGCGCCATCGCCAAACAGTGTGCGCACGCTGCGGTCATGGGGATTGATCAGTTTTGAATAGGTGTCAGCAGTTAACAGCAATACATTCTTGCGTATGCCTGCTTCTATCAAGCCCTTTGCCAGCGCCAAGCCATAGATGTATCCGGAACAACCGAGATTGATATCGAGTGCGCCACACGAGGTTGGCAAGCCCAGCCGATTCTGCAACAGGCAGGCAGTGGTCGGCAGCAAATAATCAGGCGTCTGCGTGCACAGGATCAGGAAGTCGATTGCATGGCGCTCGATATCGTTCGAGGTAAACAGCGAGATTGCTGCATGAAATGCAAGATCCCCGGCCGTTTCATCCGCTGCCGCAATATGGCGCCGAACGATACCGGTCTTGTCGGTAATTTTTTGCGCAGGCCATTCAGGGAAAATTTGTGCAAGGGCGTCATTATCCAGCGTCGCCGTAGGCAAATGATAGGCAATGGCAGCGATTCGGGCGGTTTGCATTCCCATGCCCTCAGTCCTCATCGGGTTTTGCGAGTGTCATTTTCTCATCGCTGGAAAATGAGATGGCGGGCAATTTTGCGCACCAGCGCTGCCACATCTTGCGCAAGACGCTTTCCAGCCCTTCTGCAATAAGCGTAATTTGCCCATTGCCCGAGTTTTGCATGCGGTCCCGCATTCCAGGGCGCAGATCTGCAAAAAGACTGAAGTCATTGGCAAATGCCTGTCCTGTTTTCAAAAAATCTTCTTCCTGGTAAGTAATAAAGTCATTGAGCCCCGCTTGGGACAGTATGGCCGATGTCACATGACCGGGCAAGGTTGGACCTACCAATGTCAGTGTCGGTACGCCCATCCACATGGCGTGAAGACCTGTCGTGCCACTGGTATAGGGATAGGTATCGAGACACAGATCGACTTGCGCATGCAGCGCAAGATAATCTGGCATATTGGTGTAACCGTGGAAGGTGAGTCTGTTGGCGTCGATTCCTTCCCGAGTGAACCAGGAACGTATCATGTCACTGGTTTGCTTGTTCGGCATTGCCGCTAGCACCATTCTCGCATCAGGCACCATGCGCATCAATTTGGACCAACGGGCGATGGTTCCCCGGCTCAGTTTGCCAGCCCGATTGAAACTGCCAAAAGTGATGTAGCCATTTTCGATCGCCGGTGCCGGGCTGATCGCAGGTGCTTCGGGAGATGGCAGGAAAGGCGCGGTAGCAGGCAAGCGCACCAGTTTCTCGGTGAACTGGTCGTCAAGTTCGCCGGGCGGTGAAAAATAGCGATCCGTCAGAAAATAATCCATCGCCTGCAACCCCGTGGTGCCCGGATAGCCGATCCAGGTCACCTGTAGCGGTGCCGGCTTGCGCGCAAAAGTGGGCAGGCGGTTGAAGCCGGTATGGCCCGACAGGTCGATCAGGATGTCGATGGTGTCGCTGGTGATCAGTTGCGCCAGTTCCGCATGGCTCAGTTTTTCAACCTGGCGCCAGACCGCGAACAGGCCGTGCAGGTGCCGGCTGACATGGTCATCGTGAAAGCTGTTGGCGTAGGCCACGATTTCCACTTGCCGGGATTGACTCAAGCATTCGAGGATGGGCGTGATGAAATTTGCCACCGCGTGGTTGTACAGGTCGGCTGAAACAAAACCGATACGCAGCGTGCGCTCGGGATCACGTACATTGGTATGCTGCGGCCAGGAGGCGCGCAACGGCGCCTCGAAATGCTCGGCATACTTCAGGTGTTCGGCAAACAGGGTGGCCGCGTCGATGTCCTGGCTATGCGTCAGGTAGAACAGCAGGTTGCTGTGCAATTCATCCCAGTCCGGGTTGATCTTCAGTGCCTTGCGGCAATGCACGATGGCTTGGTCGATACGGCCCAGGCGGTTCAATGCAGCACTGATATTGACATACGCCCGGCGGTGATGCGGATCGAGTTTGACCACGGTTTCAAAACTGTTGACGGCTTCGCTCAGGCGGCCCATCTCCATCAGGCAAGTGCCCAGGTTGACATGCGCGGCGGTCGATTTTGGCCCCAGCTTCACGGCGCGCCGGCAGCTTTCCAGCGCGGCTTCGCGCTGTCCCATGTCGTTCAGGGCGGCGGCGATATTGCTGTGGGTGACAGGATTGTCCGGTGCCAGCAGGGCCACTTGCCGGAAGGACGCCAGCGCCGCCTCCAGTTGGCCGTCTTCCTGCAGGGCCATGCCGAGGTTGTTGAGGGCGTCGATATTATTGGGTTCCAACAGTAGCACCGCCTGGTAGATGGCGATGGCCGGCTCCTTGCGCCGGGTTTCACGCAACAGGTCGGCGTAATGCAGCATGGGTGCGGCGAGCGAGGCGTCGAGTGCGATCGATTGCCGGTACGCGCTTTCGGCCTCGGCCGTTGCGCCGAGCGCATGCAAGCTGCGCCCCAGGCCATGGTAGTGAGCCGCGTTTGCCGTCGGCAGCGCCGTGGCGCTGCGATAGCTGGCCGCCGCCTGCGCATTGCGATCGAGCCGGAACAGCACATTGCCCATGCCGCCATGCGCCATGGCGTTTTCAGGATCCATTTCCAGCGCTGCCGCATAGCTTTGCATTGCCGCATCCGGCCGGTTCAGGGCGACGTGCACGTCGCCCAGCTTGCGATGAATGTCGGCTGCGCCCGGTTCCAGTGTCAGCGCCTGGCGATAGCTCGATTGCGCCGACTGAAATTGTTGCTGCGCCACCAAGACATCGCCCTTGCCACGATGCGCCATGGCCAGCGCGGGATCGATGTCCAGCGCGCCGCCATAGCATTCCGCGGCTTCCTTCAGGTGCCCTTGCGCTTGCAATGCATCACCGAGGCGGCTCAGCGCTTCGGCAAAGGCTGGCGCCAGTTCCAGGGCGCGCATGAAATACGGCATGGCCAGGTCGGGATGGCCGCCATCCATATGGGCATTGCCCAGGTGCAGATGGGCTTCGGCGTCGTCGGGTGCCAGTTCCACCGTCTTCTGCAGGGCTGGCAAGGCGTCCTTGCCCTGCAGCCGCAAGGCCATGCCCAGCACGCTCCAGGCCAGCGCCGACATGGGGCAGGCGTCCACCATGGCGCGTGTCGCCTCCTCCATTTTGACCTGCTCACCGCTTTCATACAGGCGAACGATGTGATCGATTTCCTGTTGACTCGGCTGTTGAACGTCGCTCGGCGGCGATGTTGCGGGATCGGTAGCGTGCATGAGAGGAGGGGAGAGTGTATGCCACCTTCGATTGTAACGGTTGGCAGTGCTTTATAGAAACATCTTTTTCAGAAAGTTCAGTTTGAAAAAAATGGCATGTCCGTCTTGCGACGTCCATGCCATTCTATATCTCAGCTTGCCAAGAATCAGCAGTTTACATATTCGGATAATTCGGTCCGCCGCCGCCTTCCGGCGTCACCCACACGATGTTCTGCGTCGGGTCCTTGATGTCGCAGGTCTTGCAGTGCACGCAGTTTTGCGCATTGATCTGCAGGCGCTCGGCGCCGTCGTCATTCTTCACGAACTCGTACACGCCGGCGGGACAGTAGCGCGCTTCCGGCCCCGCATACATGGCCAGGTTGACGTCGACGGGCACGCTGGCGTTCTTCAACGTCAGGTGGATCGGCTGGTCTTCCGCGTGGTTGGTGTTCGAGATGAAGACGGACGACATCTTGTCGAAGGTCAGCTTGCCATCGGGTTTCGGATACACGATCTTTTTCGACTGGGCCGCCGGTTTCAGGCATTCGTGGTCGCCATGCGTGTGGTGCAGGGTCCACGGCGCCTTGCCGCGGAAGAGGAGCTGGTCGACGGCCGTCATCACGCTGCCCAGGTACAGGCCTTTCGACAGCCAAGGCTTGACGTTGCGCGCCACGTGCAGCTCTTCATGCAGCCAGGATTGTTCAAACGCGACAGGGTAGCTGGACAGTTCGTCGTGCTGGCGCTGTTCGCCCAGCGCGCCGAAGGCCGCGTCCGCCGCCAGCATGCCGCTCTTGATGGCGGCGTGGCTGCCCTTGATGCGGCTCATGTTCAAAAAGCCCGCATCGCAGCCGATCAGCGCGCCGCCGGCAAACACCAGTTTCGGCAACGATTGCAGGCCGCCGGCCGTGATCGCGCGCGCGCCGTACGAGATGCGCTTGCCGCCTTCGAAGAACTTGCGGATTTCCGGATGCGTTTTATAGCGCTGGAATTCCTCGTATGGCGACAGGTACGGGTTTTCGTAGTTCAGGCCCACCACATAACCGACCATGACCTGGTTGTTTTCCAGGTGGTACAGGAAGGAGCCGCCGTAGGTCTTCGCGTCCAGCGGCCAGCCGGTGGAGTGGATCACCAGGCCCGGCTTGTGCTGCGCCGGGTCGATTTCCCACAGTTCCTTGATGCCGATGCCGTACGATTGCGGGTCCTTGCCGGCGTTCAGGTCATATTTGGCCATCAGCTGCTTGCCCAGGTGGCCGCGCGCGCCTTCGGCGAACAGGGTGTACTTGGCGTGCAATTCCATGCCCAGCTGGAAGTCGGGACCCGGTTCGCCATCGCGCTTGACGCCCATATTGCCGGTCGCCACGCCTTTCACGGAACCGTCGTCGTTGTAGAGGATTTCCGCGGCAGGGAAGCCGGGGAAGATTTCCACACCCAGATTTTCCGCCTGCTGGCCCATCCAGCGCACCACATTGCCGAGCGAGACGATGTAGTTGCCGTGGTTTTCAAAGCAGGCCGGCACGGCGAAGTTCGGCGTTTTATACGCTTTGGTTTCCGTCAGGAACAGGATGCGGTCTTCCGTCACTGCCGTGTTCAGGGGCGCGCCCAGTTCTTTCCAGTTCGGTATCAGTTCGCTCAACGCTTTCGGGTCCATGATGGCGCCGGACAGGATATGCGCGCCCAGTTCGCCGCCTTTTTCCAGCACGCAGACGGACACTTCCTGGCTCTTTTCAGCGGCCAGCTGCTTCAGGCGGATGGCCGCCGCCAAGCCTGCGGGGCCACCGCCGACGATCACCACGTCATACTCCATGGTCTCGCGCGGTCCGTACTGTTCAACTAAGTTATTAGGCTGTGTCATGGTCTCGATTGTTAGTCACTAAATGGGTGGGTGAGGAATCTTCGGATAAATTTAAGCACGAGTGTGCTTGTTTTTGGCGAGGATTGCAACTTTGGCGCCATTTTGCGTGACATTGCCCCTCGCCGCAATCTAAATCCGGCCATTTTGTGTAATGATGGCGTTTACCTTTGCTCAAGTGTGACGCAGGGTATTTTGCCCCTGTGCCAGTGGCACGGTGTAAAGTGTTATCTAAAACAAAACAGGAGTAGCTCGTGGGCATAGAAGTCAATTTCGAGGGCAAGATTGCCCTGATTACCGGCGCATCGAGCGGCCTCGGCGCGCGCTTTGCGAAAGTGCTGGCCCAGGCGGGCGCGCAGGTCGTGCTGGCGTCGCGCCGCACCGAACGCCTGAAGGAATTGCGCGCCGAAATCGAAGCCGATGGCGGCGCCGCGCACGTGGTGTCGCTCGACGTGACCGACTTCGCCAGCATCAAGTCGGCCATCGCGCATGCGGAAACGGAAGCGGGCCCCATCGATATCCTCGTCAACAATTCCGGTGTCTCCACCACGCAACGCCTGGTCGACGTCACGCCCGAAGATTACTCGTTCGTGATGGACACCAACCTGCGCGGCTCGTTCTTCGTGGCCCAGCAGACGGCCAAGCGCATGATCGCGCGCGCCAAGGGCGATCCGAAGAAACAGCACCGCATCATCAACATCGCCTCGATGGCGGGCTTGCAGGTGCTGCCGCAGATCGGCGTGTATTGCATGAGCAAGGCCGGCATGGTGCACATGACGCGCGCCATGGCGGTGGAGTGGGGCAAGTATGGCATCAACACCAACGCCATCTGCCCCGGCTACATTTCCACCGAGATCAATGAAGATTATTTCGCCACCGAGCAGGGCAAGAAGCTGATCGAGATGCTGCCGAACAAGCGCCCGGGCAAGCCGGAAGATCTGGACGGACTGCTGCTGTTGCTGGCGGGCGAGGATTCGCATTTCATCAACGGTGCGATTATCTCGGCCGATGGCGGCATGAGCACGTTCTAATCCCCGCGCTGAAACCGGCAGTTGCGGCCCCTAGCGCTGCAGCTGCAGTCCCACCAGCTTGTGCACCAGCTCGGATGAGGTCGCGGCGGCGAATTTGCGCATCAGCTTGGCGCGGTGCATTTCCACCGTACGGGGGCTGAGGTCGATCTGGCGGGCGATGACCTTGCTGGTCTTGCCTTCCACCAGCAGCGCGGCGATTTCGCGCTCGCGCGGGGTCAACTGGGCCGTCACGGGGCGTTTCTCGCTGACATCCTCGAACGTCCAGATGCCCGCTCCCAGTGGCTGGCCCGGCAGCATGGCGTGGCCCGTCACATGGCACCAGAACAATTCACCATTACTGCGGCGCATGATGCGCTCGTCCGAATAGCGGCCCTTGGCGTTCATGATGGGGATGATGCGGTCACCCGTGCGCAGGAATTCGTCGTGCGTGGGGTAGAGTACTTCGAAGGACTGGTCGTCGAGCTGGGCGCGCGCATAGCCGAACATGGATGCCAGCGCCTCGTTGCAGCTGCGCATGATGCGGTTTTCCGACATGCACATGCCCACGGGCGCGTGCAGGAAGATGCTTTCATAATCGATGGCTGACGCGGCGTTCATCTGATACGTATCACTCTCACAGTGGGATTGCTGGCACGGCGCCGGTAGTTCTACGGTATTGTACTTTCCACTCGCGTATTTTATGCTGAGGCGCTGCCTGAGTCATGGACTCAAGACCAAAGCTTAACAAAAGATAGAGGGACACCCATGAATAAAGTTTATCCTGACGCCGCCTCGGCGCTGGCCGGTATCGTCCAAGATGGCCAGACCATCGCCGTCGGCGGCTTCGGCCTGTGCGGCATTCCCGAAGCCCTGATCGGCGCCTTGCGCGATTCGGGCGTGACGGGCCTGACGGCCATTTCCAACAACGCCGGCGTGGACGGCTTCGGCCTGGGCCAGCTCTTGACCACGCGGCAGATCAAGAAAATGATCGCCTCCTACGTGGGCGAAAACAAGGAATTCGCGCGCCAGTACCTGGCCGGCGAACTGGAACTGGAATTCACGCCGCAAGGCACGCTGGCCGAAAAACTGCGCGCCGGTGGCGCCGGCATTCCCGCCTTCTTCACCAAGACGGGCGTGGGCACCATCGTTGCCGACGGCAAGGAACTGCGCGAATTCGACGGCGAACAATACGTGATGGAACGCAGCCTCGTGGCCGATGTGTCTCTGGTGAAAGCCTACATGGCCGACCGCGCCGGCAATTTGGTTTACCGCAAGACGGCGCGCAATTTCAACCCGAACGTGGCCATGGCCGGCAAAATCACCATCGTCGAAGTGGAAAAACTGGTCGAAGTGGGCGAGATCGATCCGGACCAGGTGCATACGCCGAGCATCTTCGTGCACCGCATCGTGGTCAACGCGAACCCGGAAAAACGCATCGAGCAGCGCACCGTGCGCACTGAAGCATAAAAAAGAAGACGGAGATTATCATGGCTTGGACGAGAGATGAAATGGCCGCGCGCGCGGCAAAGGAATTGCAGGATGGCTTTTATGTGAACCTGGGCATCGGCTTGCCGACCCTGGTGGCGAACTATGTGCCGGACAATATCGAAGTGTTTTTGCAGTCGGAAAACGGCTTATTGGGCATCGGCCCGTTCCCCACCGACGCGGAAGTCGATGCCGACCTGATCAACGCCGGCAAGCAGACGGTGACGGCCTTGCCCGGCGCTGCTTACTTCAGCTCGGCTGACTCGTTTGGCATGATCCGCGGCGGCAAGATCAACCTGGCCATCCTGGGCGCCATGCAAGTGTCGGAAAAGGGCGACCTGGCGAACTGGATGATTCCAGGCAAGATGGTCAAGGGCATGGGCGGCGCGATGGACCTCGTCGCCGGCGTCAAGCGCGTCGTCGTGCTGATGGAGCACGTGGCCACGGCCAAGGATGGCACGACGTCGCATAAATTGCTGAAACAGTGCGACTTGCCGCTGACGGGCGTGGGCGTGGTGGACGTCATCATCAGCGACCTGGGCGTCATCGACGTGACGGAAAACGGCCTGAAGCTGGTGGAACTGGCGCCGGGCGTGACCAAGGAGCAAGTACAGGCGGCCACGGGTGCCGAGCTGGATGTTTCCGCTGTATAAACGGATTGTGGTCTGAAATAGAAGGGCGGACAGCGATGTCCGCCCTTTTTTATGCGCCCGCCTTGCCGCGCAAGCCGTCCAGGCTGTAGGCGCCGGCGCCCGCAGCGGCGAAGTACAGGAAGGTGAAGCAGTACATCACGGCCATTTCGCCGCCGTTCAGGATCGGCAGGAAGCCGTTTGGCGCGTGCGCCATGAAATAGGCGGCCGCCATCTGGCCCGACAGGATGAAGGCGACGGGGCGCGTGAACAGGCCCACCAGCAGCAAGCTGCCGCCGACCAGCTCGATGACGCCGGCCGCGCCCATCACGGACAACAGTTGCAAACCATCGAACATGGCCACATGCGGCGCGCCGAACAGTTTTGCCGTGCCGTGCTGGAGGAAGAGGAAACCGAGGATGATGCGAAGCAGGCCCAGCAAGCGTGGGGACCAGGTGGCGTAGAGGGCGGGCGAGAGGGACATGGCGTACTCCATTCAAAAAGTGGATGGTTCGGTGTCAGGCTTGCATTAACGCAATGTCATTATGCGGGAGCCTGGCGGCGAACAGGTGACAGCACTGTAATGCTTTTTGATTCATTGATCATCATGATAAATATTGATGCATGATTTACTATTGGTTGATGATGCGATACAACCCGCGCGCAATGAAAAAAAGCCCCGCAGAGTGATCTGCGGGGCTTTTCAGGAAGACGTCTCGCTTACTTGACGATATTTACGGCCGGGGCAATATACGCGTCTTCGGTGGGGTGGGTGGGATGGGCCAGCTCGCTGTGCAGCTTGTCCATGTCCAGTTCTTTTTCCCATTTCGACACGACGATGGTGGCCACGCCGTTGCCCACAAAATTGGTCAGCGCGCGGCATTCGCTCATGAAGCGGTCGATGCCCAAGATCAGCGCCATGCCGGCCACGGGAATCGTCGGCACCACGGCCAGGGTGGCGGCCAGGGTGATGAAGCCGGCGCCCGTGATGCCGGACGCACCTTTCGAGGTCAGCATCGCCACGCCCAGGATGGTCAGTTCCTGCCAGATGGTCAGTTCCGTGTTGGTCGCTTGTGCCACGAACAGGGCCGCCATGGTCATGTAGATGTTGGTGCCGTCCAGGTTGAACGAGTAGCCGGTAGGCACGACCAGGCCGACCACCGGTTTCGAGCAGCCCAGGCGCTCGAGTTTTTTCATCAGGGCCGGCAGGGCCGATTCCGACGAGCTCGTGCCCAGCACGATCAGCAGTTCTTCCTTGATGTACAGCAAGAAGCGGCCGATGGAGAAGCCCGTGTACCTGGCGATCAGGCCCAGCACGACGAAGACGAACAGGAAGCAGGTCAGGTAGAACGAACCCATCAGTTTAGCCAGCGGGATCAGCGAAGCCAGGCCGTATTTACCGATGGTGAAGGCCATCGCGCCGAACGCGCCGACGGGAGCGACTTTCATGATGATGTTGACCATGCCGAAGATGGCATGCGACAGCTCGTCGATCAGCTTGGTGACCGGACGGCCGCGCTCGCCCAGCAGGGACAGCGAAAAGCCGAACAGGATGGCGATCAGCAGCACTTGCAGGATGTCGCCCTTGGCGAAGGCATCGACGAAGGTCTTCGGGATGATATTCATCAGGAAGTCGACGGTCGTCAAGCCTTCGGCGTGCGTGTATTGCGCGATCGACTTGGCGTCCAGGTGGGCGGGATCGGCGTTGAAGCCGGCGCCCGGTTTGAGGATGTTAGCAACCAGCAAGCCGATGGCCAGGGCAAAGGTGGAGACCACTTCGAAGTACAGCAGCGCCTTGCCGCCAACGCGGCCGATCTTCTTGACGTCCTGCATGCCGGCGATGCCGGAGACCACGGTACAGAAGATCACCGGGGCGATGATCATCTTGATCAGTTTGATAAAGCCGTCGCCCAGCGGTTTCATGTCGACGGCGTTCGATGGGTAGAACACCCCCAGCAGCACGCCTGCCACGATGGCGAACAGCACCTGGACATACAGGATTTTATAGAATGGTTTTTTCACGAGTGGTCTCCTCTTGCGGGTTGATGCTGCGATCATCCGCCCATTGCCGGGCCGGCTCAATTGTGGATAACCGCAGATATGCAGTTTCGCTATATCGGGTATTGCGCCATGGCGAAGGTGCCAGTGCTGTGTTGCGGCGCAGCATTTCAGCCGTGCGCTTGGAGCATTGCCCGCGCTGCGCTACACTGCCGTAGCGTCGCGCGCGGGACACCCCTTGGCAGGCAGAAAGCGGTGCTCTTTTTATATCAAATAAGGAAATCGCATGATCGAAGCCAGCATCAAGTCAGTGCAATGCATCTCCCCCGCAGGCTTGCATACCATGTCGTACAAGGAGTGGGGCGCGCCCGACAATCCGAACGTGCTTGTCTGCGCCCATGGCGTGACGCGCGTGGCGGACGACTTCGACAACCTGGCACGCGCCATGGCCAGCGATTACCGCGTCATCTGCCCCGACGTGGTCGGACGCGGTCGGTCGGGTTGGCTGGCCAATCCGCAGTTCTACCGTGTACCGCAATATGTGAGCGACATGGTGACCCTGCTGGCGCGCGTGCTGGCCAATGGCGAGCGTCAGACGGTGGACTGGTTCGGCACCTCGATGGGCGGCTTGATCGGTCTGGGCCTGGCATCGTTGCCCGACAGCCCGATCAGCAAACTGGTGCTGAACGATATCGGCCCGACCCTGGCGCCGGAAGCCTTGCAGCGCATCGGCGACTACATCGGCCAGGACTTGCGTTTCGACACCTTCGAGCAGGGCGCCAGGTTTGTGCGTGACGTGTCCGCCAGCTTCGGCCCGCACACGGATGCGGAATGGCATAAACTGGCGGTGGATGTGTTGCGCCAGGATAAGGATGGCCATTGGCGCCGCCACTATGATATGGGCCTGGCCATGCCGTTCCGTTCGGCCACGCCGGAATCGGCGGCCAGCGACGAAGCCATGCTGTGGGCCGCGTATGATGCCGTGCGCTGCCCCACCTTGCTGGTGCGCGGGTCGGAGTCCGATTTGCTGTCGCACGCGACGGCGCAGATCATGCTGGGCCGCGGCCCGAAGGCGCAGCTGGTGGAAATCGCCGGCGTGGGCCATGCGCCCACCTTCGTGCACGACGACCAGATCGCCATCGCGCGCAAGTTTTTGCTGGGCAAGTAATAATCAGTAACGCTGTACAGATTTTGAAACAACCGAAAGAAGAAGCATGGAAATTACACGACTGCACGTAGGCAAACGCCTCTCCGAAGTAGCCATACACAACAACACCATCTACCTGGCGGGCCAGATCGCCGAAGACACCACGCAAGACATCGTCGGCCAGACGCGCGAAGTGCTCGGTCACGTCGACCGTTTGCTGGCGGAAGCGGGCAGCGACAAGACCTGCATCCTGTCGTGCCAGATCTACATCGCCGACATGAAAGACTTCGATGGCATGAATGAAGTATGGGATGACTGGGTCGCGTCAAGCCACACCCCGCCGCGCGCCACCGTGGAGGCGAAGCTGGCCAATCCGGCATGCCTGGTTGAAATCGTCATCATCGCTGCAGAGCGCTAGGTTATTCAGTTATTTAGTTTATAAGGTATTACATGGTTTCCATCTCGGCCCCGAATAGCGTCACCTCGGAACAACTGGTAGAGGGCTTGAGTGCGCCGGACAGCGCGCGCGTGCTGGACGCGTTCGCGTATGCCACCGAAGCGTATGGCGACAAGCAGACCTTTGCCGGCCGCTCCGCGCTGGAATTCGCCATCGGCGTGGCCACCACCCTGGCTTTCCTGCGCAGCGATGCGGAAACGCGCATTGCCGGCCTGATGTTCGAGCTGACCCTGCTGGAGCCGGATACGGCGGCCGATATCGAGCCGCGCTTCGGCAAGCAGGTGTGCGACCTGGCCACCGGCGTGCGCCAGCTGATCCGTTTGCGCGCGCTGACCCAGGCGCAGCACGGCAGCGCTGCCGGTCGCGGCAAGAATGCGGCGCAGCAAGCCGTGGCCCAGGTGGAAACCTTGCGCAAGATGCTGCTGGCGATGGCGTCCGACATGCGTGTCGTGCTGGTGCGCCTGGCCGCTTGCGTGACGACCTTGCGTTACTTTGCCGAACTAAAACTGTTCAACGAAATGACGCGCGAATACGGCAAGGAAACGCTGGATTTGTACGCGCCGCTGGCCAACCGCCTCGGCATCTGGCAGCTGAAGTGGGAACTGGAAGATTTATCGTTCCGCTTCATCGAACCGGAAGCGTATAAACGCATCGCCAAGATGCTGGAAGAAAAGCGCATGATGCGCGAGGGCTTTGTTTCCTCGGCGATTCTGCGCCTGCAGACGGAACTGGCTGCGGCCGGTATCCAGGCGGAAGTATTTGGCCGCCCGAAACACATTTACAGCATCTGGAACAAGATGCGCGGCAAGGAACTCGATTTCACGGCCCTGTACGATGTGCGCGCCTTCCGCGTCATCGTTTCCGACGTGAAAACCTGCTACACGGTGCTTGGCGTGGTGCACAATATCTGGACCCCCATCCCGAAAGAATTCGACGATTACATTTCGCGGCCGAAACCGAATGGCTATCAGTCGCTGCACACGGTGGTGACGGCCGAGGATGGCCGGCCGCTGGAAGTGCAAATCCGCACGAATGAAATGCACAGCTTTGCCGAATACGGCGTGGCCGCGCACTGGCGCTACAAGGAAGAGGGCGGCTCGAACTTTGCCGGCCAGAAATACGACGAAAAGATCGCCTGGCTGCGCCAGTTGCTGGCATGGAAGACGGAAGTGGCCGACGCTGTCGTGGGCCAGGAAGAAATCCAGCGCGAATGGGTGGAAAAGCTCAAATCGGCCACCCTGGATGACCGCATCTTCGTCATGACGCCGCAGGCGCGGGTGCTGGAACTGCCCGTGGGCGCCACGCCCGTCGATTTTGCCTATCACCTGCACACGGACGTGGGCCACCGCTGCCGCGGCGCCAAGGTCGACGGCATCATGGTGCCCCTGAATACGCAATTAAAGAATGGCCAGACCTGCGAAATCATCACGGCCAAGGGTGCGCCGGGTACGGCCGGACCATCGCGCGACTGGCTGGGCGCCGGCTACGCCGTCAGCACGCGCACGCGCTCGAAGATCCGCGCCTGGTTCCACGCCATCGACATGCAGGAAACCCTGGCCCACGGCCGCGCGCTGGTGGAAAAATCGTTGCAGCGCGAAGGCAAGACGGCCGTCAATCTGGAAGCGCTGGCGCAAAAGCTGGGCTTTGCCAAGGTCGACGAGCTGTTCCTGTCGGTGGGCAAGGATGAATTCAGCCTGCGCCACGTGGAGCAGGCGCTGCACGACAATGGCGAAGTGGTGGTGCCGGAAGACGCCGTGCTGGTGGGAAAAAGCCGCGCGTCCAGCGTGGAGCAGGGCGCCAAGTCCGGCGTGCTGGTGGTGGGCACCGAAGGCTTGATGACGGTGCTGGCCAAGTGCTGCAAACCGGCGCCGCCGGACAGCATCGTCGGTTTCGTCACGCGCGGCAAGGGCGTGTCGATTCACCGTGCCACGTGCAAGAATTTCGAGGAAATGCGCGCCAAGGCGCCCGAACGCGTGATCTTCACGGAGTGGGGCAGCACGGGCGGGCACGACACGGTATATCCGGTCGACGTCTTCATTCTCGCCGGTGACCGCCAGGGCTTGCTGCGCGACATCTCCGAAATCTTTTCGCGCGAGAAAATCAACGTCATCGGCGTCAACACCCAAAGCGCCAAGGGCCAGGCCCGCATGACCTTTACGGCCGAGATCAGCTCGACGGCGCAGTTATTAAAAGCGCTGAATGTGATCAAGGATGTGAGCGGGGTGCTTGAGGCAAGGCGCAGTTAATCTTGTTCAACCCAAGAGCAGAGGCCGGGGTCGTACCCTAAGGGACTCGGCGTCCCCGTCCGACCCCAGTATTTGCCGTTGGGTTCAATTAGTGCGTCTTGTCACCTTGATGCAAGCCCGCCATCGCCGCCGTCTCCGGCTGCAAGGTAATATGGTCGATGCCATGCTTGGCCAACAGCATCTTCTTGATCGCGCGCAAGACCTTTGGCCAATGGTCGAGGTGTTCGATTTCCACGTGGCCGATCAGGGCTGGCTGGCCTGGCGACATGTCCCACACATGCAGATCGTGCACGGCAATCACGCCGTCCACTTGTTCCACATCCGTGCCCACGGCGATGTAGTCGATGTGCAGGGGCACACCTTCCATCAGGAAGTGATATGACTCGCGCAGTACGCCGAAGGTCGATTTCAGGATCAGCAGGGACACCAGCACGGACAGCAGCGGGTCGATCTGCATCCAGCCCGTAAAATAAATCACGGCGCCGGCGATGATGGCGGCAACCGAGCCGAGCAAGTCGCCCATCACGTGCACGAGGGCGGCGCGCGTGTTGACGCTTTGCTTGTCTTTCGACAATACCCACGCCACGACGATATTGATCGCCAGGCCGATGAAGGCGACGATGAAGACCATGCCGCCCTTGACGGGTTGCGGCGCGGAAAAACGCAACACGGCTTCATAGCAGATCCAGCCCACCACGCATAGCATGGCCAGGCCGTTGACGAAGGCGGCCAGCGCCTCGGCGCGGCCGAAGCCGAACGAGTGGCGCGGCGACGGCGGGCGGCGCGCGATCAGTTGCGCCAGCAGGGCCAGGCCCAGCGCGGCCGCGTCCGTGACCATGTGGCCCGCGTCGGAAATCAGGGCCAGCGAATTGGACAGGAAGCCGGCGATGACCTCGATGCCGGCGAAGGACAGGGTCAGCCCCAGCGCCCATGCGAGGATGCTCTGGCTGCGCCCCTCGAACGAGTGGGTGTGCTCGGCATCGCCTTTCCTGTGGGCATGCAAATGGGTGGCGTCGTGGTCGGTGGAGTCGTGCATCTGGGACATGGAGTGCTTTGTGGAATGAGGTTGCCGTCAGTGTAATTGAAAAGCAACAAGGTAGTCGGCACGACAAAAAACCTGCAGGCCCGGAGGCTCTGCAGGTTTCTCCTGATACACATCATGTTACTGCGTGGCCGTCTCGCCAAACTTGCCTTCGCGGAAGTCCTGCACGGCCTGGAATACTTCTGCCTGGGTATTCATGACAAACGGGCCGTACTGCGCAATCGGTTCATTCAGCGGCTGGCCGGCGACGAGAATCACGCGGCCGCCTTGCGGCGCTTCGATGCGCACGCCGTCGCTGCCCGGCGTGTTGGCGAAGATCGCCATGCGCAGGGCGGGCACGGCCTTGCCGTCCACCTGCACTTCGCCACGGAACGTATAGAGGAAAGCGTTATGGCCTGGCGGCAATGGCTGCTCGAAGCTGCTGCCGGCCGGCAAGTCGATATCGAGATACAGCGGTTCGGTCAGCTCGCGCTGCACGGCGCCCGTCACGCCATGGCTTGCGCCGGCGATCACTTGCACGGCCACGCCAGCGTCCGTCGTGTAGCGGGGAATTTCTTCGCTCGTGAAATCGCGGTACCAAGGCGTGCGCATCTTGTCGCGTGCAGGCAGGTTCAGCCATAGCTGAAAACCTTCCATCACGCCTTCTTCCTGTTCCGGCATTTCCGAGTGGATCACGCCGCTGCCGGCCGTCATCCATTGCACGCCGCCCGAAGTCAGCAAGCCTTCGTGGCCCGCGCTGTCCTTGTGGCGCATGCGGCCCGTGATCATGTATGACACCGTTTCAAAACCGCGGTGCGGATGCTCGGGGAAGCCGGCGATATAGTCGTTCGGTTTGTCGCTGGCAAAGTTGTCGAGCATCAAAAACGGGTCGAGACGGCGCTGCAGCTGCTGCGTCAGGACGCGGTTGATCTTCACGCCGGCGCCATCCATGACGGCCTGGCCGGCGATCACGCGCTCGACGCCGCGTGGCTTGTTGACGGTGGTGATGTCGCTCATTGTTCTCTCCTCTAGGCCAGGGCGGCGCCAGTGCGCCGCCCCTTTCACTGCTGTGATTACACCAGGATGGCGTTGATCTCGGCGTCCGCTTGCGCCTGGGCCTTGGCCACGGCTTCCGGGCCCATGCCCATGCCTTCCGAATACACGTATTGCACGTCGGTCAGGCCCAGGAAACCGAACATGGTGTTCAGGTAAGGCACCTGGCTATCGTTGGCGCTGTCGCGGTGCAAGCCGCCGCGGGACAGGCCCACGTAGACTTTCTTGCCGGTCAAGAGGCCCACGGGGCCGTTTTCCGTGTACTTGAAGGTGACGTTGGCGCGGGCAATCGCGTCGAACCAGCTTTTCAGTTGCACGGTGATGCCGAAGTTGTACATCGGCGCGCCGACGACGATCACGTCCGCCGCTTGCACTTGCGCAATCAGGGCGTCGTCCAGGGCGATGCGGGCCGCTTGCTCCGGCGTGCGCTTGTCCGCTGGCGTGAACAGCGCTTGCAGGGTCGGCTCGTCGAGCACCGGGTGCGGTGCGGCAGCCAGGTCGCGGCGCGTCAGGGTGGCGCCGGGGTTGGCGGCTTGCACGCGGGCAACGATGGCGTCAGCCAGGCGGGTCGAGGCGGAACCGGTGCTGCGGGCGCTGGAATTGATTTGCAGGATGTTCATCTTGTTTTCTCCGTTGTGAGGTGTCTTGCGATGGATGAACTATAGCAATTCCAAAATTGATGCGGAAGCCGTTAAAATGGATAACATTAATCCACTCATGCAACAATAAAAAATATGGATATCGATCCCGGAGATTTGCTGCTGTTCGCGCGCGTCGTCGAGTGCGGCAGTTTTTCGCGCGCTGCCCAGCGCGTGGACTTGCCCAAGTCGACCCTGTCGCGTCGCATCTCACAGCTGGAAGCGAAACTGGGCGAACGGCTGCTGCTGCGCACCACGCGCAAGCTGGCGCTGACGGAATTTGGCGCCAGCCTGCTCGACCATGCGCGCAAGGTGGTCGAGGAAACGGAAGCGGCCGGCGCGCTGGCCCAGCACCGCCAGGCGGGACCCAGCGGCTTGCTGCGCATTTCCATGCCGGCCGATTTCGGCGACGCGCTGATGCGCCAGGTGCTGGCCGAGTTCGTGCGCCGCTACCCGGCCATTTCGCTGGAGCTGGACTTGTCGGCGCGCCGCGTGGATTTGCTGGAAGAAAATTTTGACCTGGCCATCCGCATGGGCAACTTGCCCGACGATGCCAGCCTGGCGGCGCGCCGCGTGGCTTTCAGCACCCTGGCCCTGTATGCCTCGCCGCAATACACGAGCGTGCACGGTTTGCCCGAGCATCCCGACGATCTGTACGGCCATGATTTATTGAGCTTGCCACGGGCCGTGCATGGTCTCGTGCATTGGACTTTGATCCGTGGCAAGACGACGTGGGAACGGGACTTGCCTGTGCGCCTGCTGGCCAATTCGCCGGAATTGCTGGTGCGCATGGCCTGCACGGGCGTGGGCATCGCGGCCAGCACGGACCGTTTCGCCAAGGCGTATGTGGCGACGGGGGAACTGGTGCGCGTGTTGCCGGAGTGGAGTTTCCCGCTGGTCACGGGCTGGGCCGTGTTTCCCGGCCGGCGATTGATGCCGGCCAAGACGCGCGCTTTTCTCGACCTGATGGAGGAAATGTATCAAACGGACGCGCCCGTGTAGGTGCGCGTCCCGTTGGCTTACTTGGGCACGTTGCCCATGACGTCGCCCAGCTGCACGGGACCGGCCGGCTGCCAGCTGGCGTTGAAATTGATTGTGCCTTGCGGGAACAGCATCACGACGGTGGAACCGAGCAGGAAGCGGCCCAGTTCCTCGCCCTGTTTCAGCACCACATTGTCGTTCGCATAGCTCCAGTCGCGCACCTGGCCCGTGCGGGGCGGGTTGACGACGCCGTGCCAGACGGTGGCCATGCTGCCGACGATGGTGGCGCCGACCAGTGTCATGACGAAGGGGCCGTTGGCCGTGTCGAACACGCAGACGACGCGCTCGTTGCGGGCGAACAGGCCGGGAATGCCGCGCGCCGTCGTCGGGTTGACGGAGAACAATTCACCAGGGACATAAATCATGCGCGTCAAGCGGCCATCGCACGGCATGTGGATGCGGTGGTAGTCGCGCGGGCTCAGGTACAGGTTGGCGAAGCTGCCGTGTTCGAACTGGGCCGCCAGGGCCGCATCGCCGCCCACCAGGGCCGTGGTGCTGAAGTTGTGCCCCTTGGCCTGGAAGATCTGGTCCTTGTCGATGCTGCCGAACTGGCTGATACGGCCATCGACGGGGCAGACGTAGTCGGCCTGCGCCAGCGGACGGGCATCGGGGCGCAGCGCGCGCGTGAAAAAGTCGTTGAAGCTCGTGTAGTGCGTGATGTCCGGGTCCAGCGCCTCATCCATGTTGACGTTGTAGCGGCCGACGAACCAGCGGATCAAACGCGTGGTCATGGCGCCGCCTTTGGCGCCAGCGATGCGGCCGGCAAAATTGGTCAACGCTCCTTTTGGGAGCAGATATTGAGGCAGGACGGCAAGACGGTCAGACACGATGGGAAGCCTTTGACGGGGGGATGGGAACAATGGTGAAAACGCATTATAGCGGCGATGTGGCGCGCAATGATATGCGCCGTATGCAAGGGTGCGTATCACAGCCCGCCGCCGAATTTAATTTGCCATAGGAAATATTTTCAGGAAACTGTGTCAGTCGGAAAAAATTGCAGCACAATATAGCGGCCTGTTTTTTAGCATTTAGCCATTTTTATTCAGCCAACTTTTTTTAGCCAGGTCATGATGCCGCGCCGTTGCCTCCGTCTTACCGTCCTTTGTTCCGCCGTTTTACTTGCCTGGAATGTCCAGGCCCAGCAATCCGAAGCTCCCGCCACCGATAACGCCGCCGCGCCGCTGAAGGCCGATAAAGCCGCTGCGCCCGCCATGCAGAGCGTCGAAGTCAAGGGCGGCGGCTATGATCCGCGCCGCGACGATACGGCCAGCAAGATGGTCGTCGGCAGCGAGGAAATCCTCAAGTATGGCGACACGAATGTCACCGACGTGCTCAAGCGCTTGCCCGGCATTACCGTGTCCGGCGCGGCCGGGCGCTCGGGCGGTGAAATCCGCATGCGCGGCCTGGGCAGCGGCTACACGCAGATCCTGCTCAACGGCGAACGGGCGCCGGCCGGCTTCTCGCTCGACACCCTGTCGCCCGACGTGATCGAACGCATCGAGATTTTGCACGCGGCCAGCGCCGAATACAGCACGCAATCGATCGCCGGCACCATCAACGTGGTGCTGAAAAAGGCCGTCAAAACTGCGCAGCGCGAGCTCAAGCTGGGTGTGCAGGGCAGCGACGTGAGTTTCTCGCCCAGCGTCAATCTGCAACTGTCCGACCGCGACGGCAATTTCTCGTATTCGATGGCCGGCTCGCTGTTCCGCTACGACTACCACTACGACAATCCCGGGCTGGAACTGGGCTATGCGCCTGACGGCCGGCAAAACCTGCTGCGTCGCACGAATGGCACCGGCGACGGCCGTCCGGAAGGCATCAATCTGTCGCCGCGCCTGAACTGGGTGCTGGCCGGCGGCGACAATCTGACGGCGCAGTTCTTTTTCAATGGCGGGCGCTCGAATCACCGCAATGTCAGCCGCGCGCAAACAGAGCAGGGCTTGCGCCCCGACTACGACACGAATACGGGCAGTTCCAGCAACCACAATGCCTTCGGCCGCAGCGACCTGACGTGGATGCACAAGCTCGCTGGCGGCGCCAGGCTGGAACTGAAAATCGGCGCCTCGGCCGCCCGCAATACGTCCGACAGCCTGCAGCAGGGCTTTATCGACGGCAGCGGCCTGGCGCTGGAGCGCCAGGTGGGTGTGAAGGCGACGGAAAACGGCGTCAGTTCCACCGGCAAGTATTCCACGCCCTTGCTGCCGGGCCATGCCCTGTCCATGGGCTGGGATGGCGCGCACACGCAGCGCGACGAAACGCGCCGCCAGCGCGAAGCGGCGCTGGGCGTGCCCGGCGCGCGCCCGCCCGTCAACAGCGACGAGGGTTTCGACGCCACCATCGAGCGCCTGGCCCTGTTTGTGCAGGATGACTGGGAAATCACGCCGCGCTGGTCGATGTATGCGGGCGTGCGCTGGGAAGGCATCGACACGCGCAGCGCGGGCGATACCTACGACGAAGTGAATCAGCGCACCAGCGTGTGGAGTCCGTTGCTGCAAACCCTGTGGAAGTTACCCGATACCAAGGGTGACCAGGTGCGCCTGGCCCTGACGCGCACCTACAAGGCGCAGCCCACGGCGAGCCTGATTCCGCGCCGCAATACTTCGACCAACAATAGCCAGACGGACCCCGACCGCGAAGGCAATCCGTATCTGAAACCGGAGCTGGCGCTGGGCATCGATGCTTCGTACGAACATTACTGGGCCGAGGGCGCCTTGCTCAGCGCGCGCGCCTCGGCCCGCCGCATCGACGGCTATACGCGCCAGGGCTTGCTGTTCATCAATGACCGCTGGGTATCGACGCCCGTCAACGACGGCCGCGCCAATACCCAGACCCTGGAACTGGAAGCGAAGTTCCCGCTGCGCGCCGTGCTGGCCGCACCCGTGCCGGCCATCGACTTGCGCGCCAGTGTCAGCCGCAACTGGTCGCAAGTGGAGCAGGTACCGGGGCCGAACAACCGGCTCGACCAGCAACCCCCCGTCAGCGGCAACTTCGGTCTCGACTACAAGACGCCCGATGGCGTGCTGACCACGGGTGGCAGCTTCAATTTCCGCAATGGCGGCCCGGTGCGCATCACCGAGCGCCAGAGCGCCTATACGTCGCCGCGGCGCGACCTCGACATCTATGCGCTGTGGAAATTCGATGCGAAGAACCAGCTGCGCCTGGCCGTGTCGAACTTGCTGGCGCAAGACTTCGAAAGCGACACCATCTACACGGATGCCAGCGGCACGATAGTTCGCAACAGCATTTCGCCGAGTTCGCCGCAGGCGCGCGCGACCCTGGAAATGAAGTTTTGACGCGTTTGTTTTAACGGTGAAACCCCGGCCGGCATCCCCGCTGGCCTATAATCTCGGCAATTGCGCGCACGGCCGGTCCGTGCGCGTCACCTTTTACTTTGCCAAGATTGCTTCCCCATGACGTTTTCCTCCCTCGGCCTGATCGATCCCCTGGTCCGCAAACTCGATGAGCTCGGCTATGCCAAGCCCACGCCCGTGCAGGCGCAAGCGATTCCTGCCGTGCTGGCCGGCCGTGACCTGATGGCCGCCGCCCAGACGGGCACGGGCAAGACGGCCGGCTTTGCCGTGCCGCTGCTGCAGCGCCTGGCCCTGGAAGGCGTGGTGGCGCCGCAGTGCGTGCGCGTGCTGGTGCTGGTGCCCACGCGCGAACTGGCCGAGCAAGTCTATGCCAGTTTCCGCAGCTATGGCGGCAACCTGCCGGTGCGCAGCTTTGTCGCCTATGGCGGCGTGCCCATCGAGCCGCAGATCAGCAAACTGCGCAAGGGCCTGGACGTCCTGGTGGCCACGCCGGGCCGCTTGCTGGACTTGCAGACGCAGGGCGCCGTCAAGTTCGAGCAAGTGCAAACCCTGGTGCTGGACGAGGCGGACCGCATGCTGGACCTGGGCTTCGAGCGCGAGCTCGATATATTGCTGATGACGATGCCCAAGCAGCGCCAGACCCTGCTGTTCTCGGCCACCTTCTCGGACGCCATCCGCGCCATGGCGAAAACCATGCTGAAGGACCCCGTCTCGGTGGAGGTCAGCGCGCGCAACAGCACGGTCAAGGCCGTGAAACAGTCGGTCATCGTGTGCGACAAGAAACGCAAGCCGGAACTGTTTTTGCACCTGTTGAAGAAAAAGCGCTGGGGCCAGGTATTGGTCTTCGTCAAGACGCGCAAGGGCGTCGAGCTGCTGGTGAACACCTTGCTGGAGCAGGGCGTGCGCGCCGATTCGATCCACGGCGACAAGACCCAGCCGAACCGCCTGCGCGCGCTGGCCCGTTTCAAATCTGCCGAGGTGCAGGTGCTGGTGGCCACCGACGTGGCCGCCCGTGGCCTCGATATCGATCAATTGCCCGTCGTCGTCAATTTCGACTTGCCCACCGTGGCGGAAGATTACATTCACCGCATCGGCCGCACGGGCCGCGCGGGCGCTTCGGGTGAAGCGATCTCGCTCGTCTGCGCCGACGAGGTGGAATTGCTGTCGGCCGTGGAAGCGCTGACGCGACAAACCCTGAAACGCCACGAGGAGCCCGGTTTCGAGGCCGAGCACCGCGTGCCGGGCACGTCCGCCGGTGGCACCATCCAGAAGAAGGCCGTCAAGGTACTGGCGCCGAAGGCGGCCGAGCGAGCCAAGAAAAGGCGCTTTTACAAGTAATCGGCGCAGTTAGGCTGACAAGGCAAGCGCGCAGCACGGATATGCCATTCGTGCCATCATGCGCCTATGAACACGATACCTTTGTTCCCGCTCAATACGGTGCTGTATCCCGATGGCTATCTGCCCCTGCAGATCTTCGAGGTACGCTACCTGGACATGATACGCAAGTGCATCATGGGCGAGCAGCCGTTCGGCGTGGTGCAGTTGCTGGACGGCGCGGAAGTGCGCAAGCCGGGCCAGCAGGAAACGCTGGCGCCAGTGGGTACCCTGGCGCGCGTCATCGACTGGGCCGCGCCCCTGTCAGGCTTGCTGCAAATCAAATGCATGGGCCTGCAGCGCTTTCACATCGTGTCCAGCGAGCAGCTCAAGCATGGCTTGTGGATGGCGCAGGTCGAAACCTTGCCGCCCGATAAGACCATTCCCATTCCGCAAGAGCAGCAGAACGTCGCCGACGCGCTCGGCGCGCTGATACGCACCTTGCAGGAGCAAAAGATCCCGCCCGAGCAAATGCCCCTGCAGCCGCCTTTCCGCCTCGACGAGTGCGGCTGGGTGGCGAACCGCTGGTGCGAGCTGCTGTCCCTGAGCGCCATGCAAAAGCAATTGCTGCTGAGCCAGGATAATCCCGTGCTGCGACTGGAGCTGGTGCAAGATATGCTCACTGAAAATGGTTTGCTCGAAGAGTAAATCAGCTGAAGCCGCATGTTTTCTCACGCTGGCGTTGTGCAATTGCAATCTCTATTGAGAAATACTTTACGCTTTGCCGCCGCTGGCATAAGATAGTGCCCCTGGGCAAGATTGCCTTGGGCAACATTCAAGAGCAGACGACATGGCAAAAGTAAGCGCGGAACAGATCAATGCGGCAATGGAAGCGATGGCGGGCGAAGGCCAGGCCATCACGGTGCGCGCCTTGCGCGAACGGCTGGGCAACGGCGCCTGTCTCGGCACCATCAGCAAGCTCTTGCTGCGCCGCAAGGCGGGTGCGCAACGCCAGATCGCTGCCGCCGCCGAACTGTCGCCCGTGCTGCAGCAAGCCATCCTCGATTATGTAGGACAGGAATTAAGCGCCAGCCACCGCGCGCACGAAGCCGAGATGAACGACAATCAACAGGAATTGATGGACCTGGCCAGCGAGAACGAGCGTCAGCAAGAGTTGCTCGACCTGCAGGCGGGCGAACTGGAAACCTTGCGCGGGGAACTCGAACGCGAACGGCAAGTGGCGAACCAGGCGCGCACGGACCTGGCCAAGGCGCAGCTGCGCCTGGAAGGCTTGCCACGCCTGGAAGAGGCGGCCGAGCAGGCGCGCATGGACCTGGCCAAGGCGCAATTCAAGCTCGAAGGCATCCCGCGCCTGGAAGAGGCGGCCGAAGCGGCGCGCGCTGAACTGATCCAGGCCCAGCTGAAGCTGGAAAGCCTGACCCGCGTGGAAACGGAACTGGCGGCCGCCCGCCTGGAACTGGAAGCGGAACGCGAAGAGCTGGGCGAAACGCGCGCCGAGCTCGACGAAGAGCGCACCTTGCGCATCAAGGCGCAGCAGTTCATCGTCGATCCCATCTTCAAGACGCCTGTCTGAGGACACCTGAGCAAACCTGCTGCGCGTTGGTATAGGCGGCTTGCGATGCTCACCGCACCTCAGTGCGGTTGCGCTTCTTAGCCACAAATCACTGCCGCTCGCGACGGTTTTGTCAGGTGTCGATGCGTCGTAGGGAATCTCTCATGCGTGCTGCACGGGCCTTGCTGGCTTAAAATGTCGCACTGTCGCGCCATGCCGCGCGACGCCCTGATCGCAAAGAAGGTTTATGTCCGTAGAAAAAGAAGTGCCGCCCGAGCTTGCGGCCACCCCCATCGCGCCGCGCGCCTTGCCGCCCAGGCCGCCAGCCGAATGCAGTTCGCCCGAAGCGGCACTGGCGCGCAAGCTGGCGCGCGAAGACAAGGATGCCCAGGTGCGCGGCGTCACGTCCATCGACGCCATGCGCGAGGCCATCAAGCAGGCGGCGCGTGACTTGCCTGGCATCACCGAGGTGCCGCGCCTGGGCATGCAGGGTGCCGCCGCCTTCCGCGCGCGCGCCGCGCTCGGTTTGCCCTTCCTGATGCGCGGGCTGGTGCAGCGCTGGCCCTTGTCCGGGCTGGCGCCGGACGTCTTGCGCCAGCAGTTCAGCCACGTGCCCGTGCGTGCGCGGGTGGGCGACTACATCAACACGGCGTTCGCGGCCGACCGCGCCATGCAGGATATGTCGATGGGGCAATACCTGGACCTGGTGGCAGAGGGCAAGGACGCGTTGCCGCCGTACCTGGGCAATCTGGAATTGCGCGAGCTGAACCGCCTGTGCCACTGGCCCACGTATTTCGACAAGATGGGTCCGCCACGCTTCTGGGTGGGGCCGGCCGGCACGGTCACGCCCTTGCATTGCGATTACGACGACAATATCTTCGCGCAAGTGTGGGGCCGCAAGCGCATTTTTTTATCGCCGCCGCACCACGATGCCTTCCTGTACCCCAGCGAAGCGAACGCCATCCTGTTCGGTTCGCCCTTCGACCCGGAAGCGCCCGACTTCGCGCGTTTCCCCCTGGCGCGCCAGGCCACCATGAT
Organism: Janthinobacterium sp. PSRC1-1; assembly: GCF_049897525.1. Taxonomy (NCBI): domain Bacteria; kingdom Pseudomonadati; phylum Pseudomonadota; class Betaproteobacteria; order Burkholderiales; family Oxalobacteraceae; genus Janthinobacterium; species Janthinobacterium sp. PSRC1-1. Next base: position 231,341 of record NZ_JAFCWK010000007.1, on the reverse strand, counting down.
CGAATGCATCGTCGAGCCGGGCGACATGCTGTACGTGCCCGCCGGCTGGTACCACCAGGTGCGCGCGCTGACGTTTTCGCTATCCTCGAACCGCTGGGCCAGGGCCGTGCCGCTGGCGCTGCATGGAGATACGGCGCTGCGGCGGGCCGAGGCTTAATCTGATGGCGTGATGGCCTTGCCATCGGCGCGCAGGCGCTTCGGCCGCCACTCGCTGAGGATGCCAGCAGCGATGATCAATATCCCTCCCACGATGGCCAGCGCGGGCAGGCGTTCACCGGCAATGCGCCCGATCACGCCCGCCCAGACAGGCTCGCCCGCATAGATCAAGGTGGCCTTGGTGGCGGAAATGCGCTTTTGCGCCCAGTTCATCACATATTGAATCAGCGCGCTGGCGAAGCCCAAGGCCAGCACGCTGAGGATGAACGTCTGGCTCAGGGCGGGCGGCGCTTCGCCCGTGACGGGCATCAGCAGCAGGGCGATCAATGATGCCGTGGCCAGTTGCACGATGGTCACGCGCAGGATGTTCAATTGCGGCGAGACGCGGCTGATCAAAATAATTTCCAGGGCGATCGCGATGGCGCCCACGGCCGTCATCAGCTCGCCTTTGCCCAGGCCCATGCTCAGGCCATCCGTTCCCGTGAGCAACAGCAAGCCGACGAAAGCCATCACCACGGCCGCCCAGACGGCGGCGCGGGGCCGCTGCTTGAAGACCAGCCATTGCACCAGCGGCACGATGGGCACATAGAAGGCCGTGATAAAGGCCGATTTGCTGCTCGTGATATGCATCAAGCCATAGGTCTGCAGCGCGTAGCCGCCAAAGATGCTGACACCGATGGCCATTCCCGTGAGCAATTCGGCCTTCGTCAACTGGCGCAGCTGGCCCCGGCAAACGAGGGCGCCGATGCTGGCGGCCACGGCGAAGCGGGCAGCGACAAAGGCCAGCGGGCCGCTGACCGTCACGGCATGCTGCACGACAAGAAAAGTGCCGCCCCAGATGAAGGTAATGGCGATCAGGGCCAGTTCGGGCAGGCCGAGGGCGGGCGGGGGACTTGCATGTGTTTTCATGGGGAGCTATGCTATGAGCAAAATATTTCCCATCATCATAGGAGCAATATATTGCGCAGTCAAGCCGAGGCCGGTGGCGTGCTGGCACACCTGGCGACAAATCTGCGGCGCTTGCGTCTGGCCGCCGGCCTCAGCCAGGAAGAGCTGGCGCGCCTGTCGGGACTCAGCCGGCGCATGGTCAATGGCGTCGAGGCGGGCAGCACCAACATCAGCCTGGCCAATCTCGACCACGTGGCCGCCGCCTTGAAAGTAGCCTTTGTCGACCTGGTGCAGCCTCCCCAGCAGCCGCACGACAGCCTGCGCGTGCTGATGTGGCAAAGCGCATCGCAGGCGAGCCAGGCCGTGCTGCTGGGCGCGGCGCCCGCCACCCGCCAGGTGGAACTGTGGTCGTGGACCCTGGCGCCGGGCGAGCGCTATGATGCGCAGGCTGATCCGGCTGGCTTCAGCGAAATGCTCTACGTGCTGGAAGGCGAGTTGCAGCTCGTGCTGGCGGCCGGAGCCAGACACCTGGCCACCGGCGATTTTTTCGTCTTCAGCAGCGCGCAAGCGTATGCCTATGTCAATGCGGGTGCATCCACTTTGCGCTTTACGCGCAATGTGGCCAGCTAAGAGTTAATGGAAACCATGAATACGCCAACTTTGCACAACCGTTATCTGGGCGCCATGCTGGCGCTGGCCTGTGGCGATGCCGTCGGCACGAGCGTGGAATTTTCCCCGCGCGGCAGCTTTGCGCCGGTGACTGGCATGTTGGGCGGCGGTCCGTTTGGTCTGCAGCCAGGACAATGGACGGACGATACATCGATGGCGCTGTGCCTGGCCGAGAGTCTGATACTGAAAGGGGTGTTCGATCCGGCGGACCAGATGGTGCGGTATCTGAACTGGTGGCAATGGGGCTACCTGAGCTCCACCGGCACCTGCTTCGATATCGGTGGCACGGTCCGGGACGCGTTGGCCAGTTTCCAGGAAACAGGCAATCCCTACAGTGGTTCCACCGCGCCGATGACAGCAGGCAATGGATCGCTCATGCGCCTGGCTCCCGTCGTGCTGTTTGCCTATCCGGATGCGCCGGCGGCCGTGGCTTACGCCGCCGATAGCTCGCGCACGACCCACGCGGCGCCGGAAGCGATCGAAAGCTGCCAGTTGTTCGCGGCCTTGCTGTGCAGCGTGCTGGCGGGTACGCCGAAAGATGCGCTCATGGACAGTGTGGCTTATCGTCCTGCCGAACCGCGGCTGGTGGAGCTGGCCAGTGGCAACTTCATCGCCAAGACGGAAGGGCAGATACGCGGCACGGGCTATTGCGTGGAGTCGCTGGAAGCGGCGCTCTGGTGCTTCTTCCATACCGACACACTGGAGGAGGCCGTGTTACGCGCCGTCAACCTAGGCGAGGATGCCGATACGACCGGCGCCATCGTCGGCCAGCTTGCCGGTGCGTATTATGGCGCGCAGGCAATTCCTGCGCGCTGGCTGGAAGCGCTGGCCATGCGCGCCGATATCGAAGCGCTGGCGGGCAAAATTGTTCCAGCGGGCCCGGGGCTAGCGCAGGCTACACCCCACCAGCAACAGCATCGGCCGTTCCCGCTCTTCGGCCAGGGCCGGCTGCTGCGCGACTTGCTCGTCGGTGGGGCTCCATTCTTCCACATGGTCCAGCTGGAAACCGGCGCGTAGCAAGGCGTTCAAGGTCGTGCCGAGGGTGCGGTGCTGCTTGATCACGCCCGGCGCCAGCCAGTCCGAGACGCGCGGGCCTTGTTGCTGGTAACTGTCGACGGGCCAGCGTTTGCGGCCTTGCGCATCGGCCAGCCAGCCAGGCTGGCGCGGCGCCATGAAGATCGGGTGCTCGATGGAAAACACCAGCTTGCCGCCCGGTTTCAGGCCGTGGCGGATGGCGGCCAGCAGGGCGTCGAAGCCTGCGATGTAGTGGAAGGCCAGCGAGCTGTAGACGAGGTCGTAGCTGGCCGGCGGCAAGGCCAGTTGTTCCAGATCCAGCCGGGCATACTCGACCACCGCGTACTCCCCCATGGTGCGCGCCTGCGCCAGCATCTTTTCCGACACATCCACGCCCAGCACCCGCGCCGCGCCAGTCTCGGCAGCCCAGCGGCAGAACCAGCCATAGCCGCAGCCCAGGTCGAGCACGCTTTTTCCTGGTAACTCGGGCAGCGTGGCGCGCAGGGCCGGCCATTCGGGGGCGCTGTCGAGGCCGCCGAGGGAGCGGGGCAGCTGGCTGTAGCCGGTAAAGAAGGCGTCGTTGTCGTAGATATTCTGTGTCATGTGTCTGCTGAATCCTTGTGGGTCGTGCGCTTGGCGTGGCCGCTGCGTTGCGCCCGGTAAATGCCCGCATGGCCGGAAAACAGATAGGCGACGACGCAGGCGATGGCCGCGTAGACGCCGATCTCCGCGCCGAACAGTTCCATCGCCATCAGGGTCGAGGCGATCGGCGTGTTGGCGGCGCCCGCGAAGACGGCAACAAAACCGATGGCGGCCAGCAGGGTGACGGGCTGGTGCAGCAGCGGACCCAGCGCATTGCCCAAGGTCGCGCCGATGAAGAACAAGGGCGTCACTTCGCCGCCCTTGAAGCCCGTGCCGAGCGAGACGATGGTAAATGCCATCTTCGCGAGGAAATCGTATGCTGGCAGCGGTCCCTGCAGGGCGTCGACGATGGTGGGAATGCCCAGGCCGATATACTTGTCCGTGCCCAGCAGCCACACGGCCAGCGCGATGACGAGACCGCCGGCCAGCGGGCGCAGCGGGGCGTAGGCGATCTTGCGTTTCATCCAGCCACTCAAGCCGTGCGTGGCTTGCGCAAACAGTTTGCCGGTCATGCCGAACAGCACGCCCGCGATGACCATGGCGCACAAGGTCCAGGTTGAAAGGGCGGGAATCAAAGGCACGGCGTAATGAGTATGCTGAATGTTGAATAACTGCCCCCACAACAGGCCCACCTGGTCGGCGATGACGGCGGCGGCCAGGCAGGGCAGCATGGCTTCGTAGCGCAGGCGACCGATGGCCAGCACTTCCAGGCCGAAGAGGGCGCCCGCCAGCGGCGTGCCGAAGACGGAGGCAAAGCCGGCGCTGATGCCGGCCATCAGGATGATGCGGCGATCTTCGTTGTTCAGGCGAAACATGCGCGTGAGCTGGTCGGCCAGCGCGCCGCCCATCTGCACGGCCGTGCCTTCGCGTCCGACCGAGGCGCCGAACAGATGCGAGAGGACCGTGCCGCCCAGCACCAGCGGCGCCATGCGCAGGGGGATGATTCTTTTCGGGTCGTGGATTTCATCGATGAGCAGGTTCGCGCCGCCTTCGACACTGCTGCCGTAGCGCAGATACAGCCAGCCGACGGCAAAGCCCGCCACGGGCAGCAGCCAGATCAGCCAGGCGTGCGCCAGGCGCGTGCGTGTGGCCCAGTCGAGGGCGAACAGGAAACCGGCCGAGGCCGACCCCGCCAGTGCTGCCACGATGCTCGCGAGCAGCAGCCATTTCAACAGATGCCGTAACAGGTCGGTGAGGGCGCTCAGGCGGTGCATCGTGCATCCAGTCAGGGCTGATGGGTGGGTGTTTCTTTACAGGCCCAGTTCCGCCACCAGCGCCTGGCCGATGGCGCGCTGCTCGGCCAGGATGGCACGCAGGTGGTGGGGGCGCGTCTTGACATTCGTCATGACCACACGCAGTACATTGGTCGGGCCGGGGTAGCGCGTCGATTCGAGCACCGTGCGCGACACAAAGCTGTGGCCCTGCGCCTTTTGCCGGTTTTGCAGTTTGGCGGTCAAGGTGTTCAGCTGCTGGTTCAGTTCCGTCGCCGCATCGAGCTGGCCGCTGGTCAGCAAGCTTTCCATGCGCTGGCGCAAGTGCGCGGGCACGTAGCGGTAAGTGAGAATGAAGGTGTCGGAACGCGTGACCAGTTCAAAATCCTGCTGGTCGGCCAGCAAATCCTGCAGCTGGCCGGACAGGGTGGCCGCCTGCCGCAGCAGGGTGGTGTAGCCGGACACGCCCAGCACCTTGAACGAGGTCCACAGTTTCAAGGCGTCGAAGCGGCGCGAGCCTTCCAGCGACGTCTGGCCCAGGTCGCCCGAGTTGTCGCGCAAGATGTAGTTGGCGTTGTGCTTCAGCAAGTTCAGGCTGGCGCTGTCCTTGAACAGCACCATGCTTTGCGCCATCGGCACCCACAGCAGCTTATGCCCGTCGATGACGACGGAGTCGGCCAAAGCAATCCCGTCGTACAGCGCGCGGTATTGTTCCGCGATCAAGAGCGCTCCGCCCCAGGCCGCATCCACATGGAACCAGATGGATTCGCGTGCGGCAATCGCCGCCATGGCGGCCAGCGGGTCGATGGCGCCCGTTTCCGTCGTGCCGGCGATGCCGATCATGGCAACGACCTTGATCTTGCGCAGTTTTAAATCGGCAATGGTGGCTTCCAGCGCGGCGACGTCGATGCGGTTGTCGCGGTCGACGGCCACCAGGTGCAGGGCGTTTTCGCCGAGGCCCAGGGTCGCCAGCGCCTTTTTCACGGAATAGTGGCTGCGGGCCGAACCGATGACGGCCAGCCCCGCATGGCCGGATGCCTGCATGGCGGCAAACAGGCCCCGCTTGCGCGTGCCAGGCAGTTGCTGTTCCAGCGCCACGGCCAGCGCCGTCAGGTTGCCCATGGTGCCACCATTGACGACATTGCCCAGCGCGCCACTGGTGGCGGCCATCGCCTGCGTGTAGACGGCATCCGGTTGCTGGTACACCTGGCGGTGCAGCCAGCCGAGGATCTGTTTTTCGATCAGGGTCGACACATACGCCGTCTCGATTTTGACCTGGTTCTGGTTCAGGGTGGCCGTAAACGCCTCGGCCAGCACGCTGATCCAGGGCAGGGCCTGCGTCATGTGGCCGATGTATTGCGGGTGGTTCAGCTGGGCCGTATTGGCCAGCACGGTGGTATCGAGTTCTTGCAGGAATGCCGCCACGGGCATGCCGTGTGCGGGCAGGCAAGTGTCGGACAGTTGCGTCAGCAGTTCCGCGTACGGCGTGTGTGGATATGGTTCGGCGCGCTCGGCGGCCAGCCAGCCGCCCAGCATGCGCAGCGCCTGCTGCAAGGGCGCAGGCGAGCGTTGCAGCGCATCGATGGAAAAATGCTGCTGCAGCAGCTGTTCGACAGGGGTCTCGGTCATGGCGCTTTGTCTTCTTTACGGATTGCTGATGCCACGGTGACAAACGAATTGCGCCCAGGCGAAAGCGGGATTTTACCCGACTCCGCCTGGGCGCATCAGTTTGCCATTCCTGCCGGTGATCAGAAGTAGTTCAGGCCCAGCGCCGACTTGACTTCATCGGCCGTGCGGGCCGCCACTTCGCGTGCCTTGAAGGTGCCTTCCTTGAGCATCTGGATGACTTGGCCCTTGTCCTTGGCGAACTCTTCGCGGCGGGCGCGGATCGGCGCCAGCATTTCCTGCAAGACCAGGTCCAGGCGCTTCTTGACGATGCTGTCGCCCAGGCCGCCGCGCACGTAATGGGCTTTCATCTCGGCCAGCGCCGCTTTTTCCGGGTCGAACGCATCGAGGTACGTGAAGGCGATGTTGCCTTCCAGGTGGCCCGGGTCTTCCACGCGCAGGTGCAGCGGGTCGGTATAGACTTTTTTCACGGCAGCCGTGATTTCGGCCGAGGTCGCGCCCAGGTTGATGGTGTTGCCCAGCGACTTGCTCATCTTGGCCTTGCCGTCGATGCCTGGCAGGCGGCCGATGTCGGGCACCAGCGCCTTGCATTCCATCAGCACTTCGCGGTTGTACATGCGGTTGAAGCGGCGCACGATTTCATTCGTTTGCTCGATCATCGGGATCTGGTCTTCGCCCACGGGTACCACGCCCGCCTTGAAGGCCGTGATGTCGGCCGCCTGGCTGGCAGGGTAGGTCAAAAAGCCGGCCGGGATGTCGCGCTCGAAGCCGCGCAAGCGGATTTCTTCCTTGACGGTGGGGTTGCGCTCGAGGCGCGCCACGGTGACGATGTTCAGGTAGTAAAAGGTCAGCTCGGCCAGTTCCGGGATTTGCGACTGGATGAAGACCGTGGTCTTGCTCGGGTCGATGCCCACGGCCAGGTAATCGAGCGCCACTTCGACGACGTTGCGGTGCACCTTGTCGATGTCATCCATATTGTCCGTCAGCGCCTGTGCGTCGGCCAGCATGATGAATTGCTTGTAGCTGTTCTGGTAGCGGACGCGGTCGCGCAGGCTGCCCACGTAGTGGCCCAGGTGCAAGGGGCCGGTCGGGCGGTCGCCCGTCAGGATCACGGATTGCGAAGCGATGGCGGCAGCCGAGAGCGGCGCGGCCGGGGTGTTGTCGGTATCGGGGGTGTCGGGAGTATTAGGCAAGCTCATCAAGTTTCCTTTTGAGCCGCCTGCATCGGGGATGATCCAGGCTGAGCCTGTTACGCCACCGATCGAGGCGGCGTGGATCAAATTCACATCACTATAGAGTGGCCGCGCGAAAGTGAGCGGGACCACCAATTCAAGCAGGCGTGTTGTGACGGGATAAATTTCATGGCGTTATGGTTGCAGTTCGTGCGCGTTCTGTCAAGTTGCGTGCCGATTTATCTGCGGCCCGGGCGGACGTTTGATTTCTGTCAAACTTGCTTTGCGGGTACTATTGCCAGCATGAATCTTTTGGAGAAGCGTATGCCTGTCGTAGCCCCCATCCGCCTGAGTAGCCTGGCCATGCTGCTCAGCACCTTGTTCAGCGCCTCCGCGCTGGCGCAAACGCCGCCGATGACGCCCGATATCGGCGCCAGGCTGGTGATGCCCGATGTGAATGATTACGTCAGGCGCGTGGTGATGATCCCCATGCGCGACGGCGTCAAGCTGTACACGGTGATCGTCGTGCCGAAAGGCGCCCAAAAAGCGCCCATCATGCTCACGCGCACGCCCTACAACGCGGCCCGCCGCGCCCAGCGCGCCGCCAGTCCCAGCATGCTGGCCACCTTGCCGCAGGGCGACGATACCCTGGTGGAAAACGGCTACATCCGCGTCTTCCAGGACGTGCGCGGCAAGCATGGCTCGGAAGGCGATTACGTGATGACGCGCCCCGTGCGCGGTCCGCTCAACCATACCAAGGTCGATAACGTCACCGATGCGTGGGACACCATCGATTGGCTGGTGAAAAATGTGCCGGAAACGAATGGCAAGGTGGGCATGCTGGGTTCCTCGTACGAGGGCCATACGGTGCTGATGGCCCTGGTCGACCCGCATCCGGCGCTGAAGGTGGCCATACCCATGAGCGCCATGGTCGATGGCTGGCGCGGCGACGACTGGTTCCATAATGGCGCCTTCCGCATGCCCAGCCTGTCGTACATCGCGGGACAGACCAGCGTGCGCGGCAGTGGCGAATCGCCGGCGCTGGGCGTCTACGACGACTACGACGCGTATCTGCGCATCGGCTCGGCCGGTGCCTACGCGAAGAAATTTGGCATCGACAAGCTGACCTACACGAAAAAGCTGTTTGAACACCCGGCCTACGACAGTTACTGGCAGGAACAGGCGCTCGATAAAATCCTGGCGAAACGCCCGCTGATCGTGCCGACCATGCACGTGGTGGGGCAATGGGACCAGGAAGATATCTATGGCCCCTACGCCAGCTACTGGGCGATGGAAGGGCGCGACAAGCGCAACAACCTCAATTACCTGGCCATCGGCCCGTGGCGCCATAGCGGCGTCAACTATGACGGCTCCAGCCTGGGCGCCCTGAAGTTTGACGGCGATACGGCGCGCCAGTTCCGTGAAAAAGTCATGCAGCCATTCCTCAATCACTACCTGAAGGATGGCGCGCCGGACGCGAACACGGCGCCCGTGGTGTCGTACCAGAGCGGCACGAACCAGTGGCAGCGCCTGCAGCAGTGGCCGCTGGCCTGCGAGACCTGCGACACCAGGCTGACGCCGATCTACCTGCAGGATGGTTACAAGCTGGGCTTTGCGGGGCCATCGGGGGCTGCGGATGCGGCGCAAGGCGCCTTCGACGAATACGTGGCCGATCCGGCGAAACCCGTGCCGTTCGTGGCGCGTCCCGTGCGCCTCGCCGACGGTGACGTGTGGAAGCCATGGCTGGTCAGCGACCAGCGCGGCTATGCGGACCGCACGGACGTGCTCAGCTATGTTTCCGAGCCGTTGAAGACGGCCGTGCGCATCGCCGGCGCGCCGATGGTCAACCTGTTCGCCGCCACCAGCGGCACGGATGCCGACTGGGTGGTGAAATTGATCGACGTGTATCCGGACGAAGTGCCGTCGCAGCCGGCCATGGGCGGGTACCAGTTGGGCGTGGCGATGGACATCTTCCGCGGGCGCTACCGCGACAGCTTCGAGCACCCGACGCCGATTCCTGCGGGCAAGGTGGAGCGCTACCGTTTCGCCTTGCCGAACGCGAATCACGTCTTCCTGCCCGGCCACCGCATCGCCGTGCAAGTGCAGTCGAGCTGGTTCCCCCTGTACGACCGCAACCCGCAAACCTTCGTGCCGAACATCTTCCTGGCCCAGCCAGGCGATTATAAAAAGGCCACGCAGCGCGTGTATCACGCGGCAGGGGCGGCCAGCGCCATCGAGTTGCCGATCGCGCCGCTCGACGCGCGTTAGCCCATGCGCATCAGTACTGCCCCCGCCGCGATCAGGACTATGGCCAGGTAGCGGCGGGGGCTGATTTTTTCGCGCAGGAACAGGGCCGCAATGGCGATGGCGAACAGAATCGACGTTTCGCGCAGGGCCGCGATGGCGGCCACGCTTGCCTGCGTCATGGCCCACAGGGCCAGCCCATACGAAGCGAGGGTGCCGACACCGCCAAACGCGGCCAGATGCCATTGCGTTTGCGCATACGCGAGCAGGTCGGCAGGGCGGCGCAGCACCGTCCACAGCAGCAGTCCCGCGCCGTTCAAGACAAAAATCCACATGGTGTAGGCGGCTGGCGCGCCGGACAGGCGCACGCCGATGCCGTCGATCAGGGTATAGCTGGCGATGACGCAGGCGTTGCCCAGCGCAAAGGCGGTGGCGCGTCCCGTGTTTTTCCGCACGGCGGCCGTGGCGGGCAGGCGCGCGGCGAAATACAGTGCGAAGATGCCCGCGCAGATGCAGGCGACGGCGCTCATCTGCATGGAAGACAGCCGCTCGCCGATCAGCGGCCAGCTGGCCAGCGCCACGATGAGCGGCGCGCTGCCGCGCATCAGAGGGTAGGCATGGCTCATGTCGCCCGCCTTGTAGGCGGCCGCCAGCAGCGAGTAATAGGCCAGCTGTGCCACGGCCGAGGCGGCCAGGTAGGGCCAGCTGGCCGGTGCGGGAGCCTCGACAAAGGGCAGCACGGCCAGCGAGATCAGGGCCGCGCCCGCGGAGACGAGTACCGTGCTGAGAAAGGTATCCTTGCCCGACTTGACGATGGCGTTCCAGCTGGCGTGCAGCAGGGCGGCAAACAGGACGACGGCGACGACCAGACCGGACATGCAGGCCTTAGCGCGGGCGGATGCTGAGCGAGAGCAATTCCTGGCGGTGATGGCGCTGGAAGGCGTCCATCACGGTGCCCGAGCGGCCCGCCTTGTCTAGCAATTCGCGCAGAGTGGCCTGGTCTTCCGCCGTCAGCGACTTGCGCGACAGGTAGACGCCGCTCATGCCCCACGGCAGCTCCGGCAGCGCTTCCAGGCGCAGGCGGTCGGCCAGGCCGTACACGCGCGCATCGTTTTGCGCCACGCCGGCGAGGATAGTCGGACTCATGATGGTGGCGTCGATGAAGCCGCTTTGCATCAGGCGCGCCACGGAGAGCGCATCGACTTCGTAGAACAGGCGTCCCTGGCTGCTCAGCTCCTTCGCCAGCGCCTGGTACGGTGCGCCATAGTCGTAGCCGCGCACGAGCGCCACGCGCAATTCGCGCCGCTCGATCAGTTCCTGCATGGTGTTGATGGGCGCGCGCGCCCCCTGCAGCGAGATCAGCAGGGGACGGCTGCCCAGCATGGGGATGAACAAGCCATGCTGGTCGCGCCGCGGCGTGCTGCTGGCCGGGATCAGCAGGTCTGCCTTGCCCGCCTCGAACATCGCTTCCAGGCGCGCGCGCGGCACGGGGGTGAAGATGAAATTGCAGCCCAGCTTGGCGCCCATGCTGCGCAGCAAGTCGGGATAGATGCCGCTGATGCTGGCGCCATTGATGACCACGCTGGCGCCGATGGCCGAGACGGGTACCTGGATGTCGCGCGAGCATTGCGCGCCGGCCAGCGATGGCAGCGCCAGCGCCAGCAGGGCTACGGTTCGGCGCCAGGCGCTGGAATAAAAGTCAGTCATACCCATCCTTGCTTGCCATCGAATCGCGGGCGTCGGCAACGCCCGCTTGATTCTCCCATTCTCGCCTATTTATTTCCCAAGTGCAATATTATCTTGCCGACTACTTTGTGGTGGAAACCGCAAGTCTGGCCTGGCGTTGTACCTTGAAGTAGCGCCAGGCCACCAGGATGCCCAGGGTTTGCATGATGGCGCACAGATAGAAGGTGCTGCCGATGCGCCAGTCTTGCGGCGGCAAGTGGCTCACTTCACCGAGGATCATGCTGCCGAGCAAAGGCATGATGATGATGCCCAGGCTGCTGATCGACTGCAGAGAGCCCATCAGTTCTCCCTGTTCGCTGGCGGCCGACGCCTTCGAGATGATGCCTTGCAGGGCCGGGCCGGCGGCAAAGGCCAACAGGTTGCACAAAATCAGCGCATACATCATCCAGCCCTGCGTGGCCAGGCCGTACAGCAAATAGGTGAGGGCGCCCGACGCCATGCCCAGCAAGGACAGGCGCACTTCGCCAAAACGCTTGATCAAGATGCCCAGCAAGCCCGCCTGCACCACGGCCGCGCACAGGCCCACGCAGAACAGGGCGATACCGTTCTGGCGCGGCGTCCAGTCGAAGCGGAAATGCGTGTACAGCACCCAGGTGGTGTTGAGCATCATTTGCGCAAACGTCATCAGGCCGAAGGCCAGCACCAGGCCGCGGATGTCCACGCGGCGCAGCAGTTTCAGCAGGGCGGCAAACGGATTGATACGCGCCCAGGTAAATGGCGCGCGGGGCCCCGGCTGCAGCGATTCGGGCACGCAGAAATAGCCGTAGATGAAATTGGCCGCCGACAGGCCCGCCGCCACGTAAAACGGCAGGTGCAGATTGATCTCGCCCAGCAGGCCGCCCAGCATGGGGCCGCAAATGAAGCCCAGGCCAAAGGCGGCGCCGATCTTGCCGAAGCTCTTGGCGCGGTTGTCGGGCGTGGAAACGTCGGAAGCGTAGGCGGACGCGACCGACATGCTGGCCGACGAGACGCCGCCGATGATGCGGCCGATGAACAGGCAGGCCAGGTTGGGCGCCCAGCCCGTGGCGAGAAAATTGACGCCCATGCCGGCCATCGAGTACAGCAGTACTGGACGGCGTCCCACGCGGTCGCTGATGGCGCCCAGCATGGGCATGAAGATGAACTGCAGCAAGCCGAAGACGGCCGCCATGATGCCGTACCAAAACGCCTGCGCCTCCTTGCCGCTGACAAAGTCGCCGATCAGGATGGGCAGCACGGGCACCACCAGGCCGATGCCCAGCATGTCGATGAAGACGCAGACGAGAATGAAATTGAGGTTGCCGGCGCTCTTTAGGGCGGGGGATGACGGGGAATGGCTGTCGGGGCTGGTTTTATCGGACATGCATGCTTTCGGCGCGATAGCTGAGGCTTGCATTATAGACAGCATGCGCGCTGCTGGCTATCGCCACCAAGCTTATGCGCTCATTCCCCATTCGTCGGCAAAGGCGGCGCGAAAATCCGTCAGCACGGCCAGGCGCTGTTCGGCCAGCGCGCGCCCCGCCGCCGTCTGCATCTTGCCGGGCAGCTTGTCGAGCTTGGTGACGATATGGTCGAGCGCGTACGCCTTGTCGTCGAGTTCACGATGCTGCGCCAGCGGGTCCGCGCCATGCGCCAGCGCGCTATCCATGCGCGCGGCCGTATAGAACAGGCGCGCCAGTCCCACGGCGCCCAGCGCGTCGATGCGGTCGGCATCCTGCACGATGCGCGCTTCGATGGTGTGCGGCGGCAGATTGGCGGAAAAGCTGTGCGTTTCGATGGCGTGGGCCACGCCCGCCAGTTTTTCTGCAGGGAAATCCAGCTCCGCCAACCGGCGGCACGCCAGCGCGGCTGCCTGGCGCGAGGCCAGGTGGCGTTCTGGATGGTTTTTCGGCAGGTTGACCAGGTCGTGCAGATAACAGGCGGCCATCACGGTGAGGGCGTCGGCCTGCGCATGGTCTTGCAGCAGGACGGCGGCGTTGCGCCAGACGCGCTGCAGGTGGTTGATGTCGTGGGCGCCGTCGTCGCCCAGGCCGGCCGTGGCCAGTGCCAGCAGGCGTGGTTGCCATTGAGAAAGCAAAGAATCCATGGTTCAAGGTCGTAAAAAGCAGGGGCCGCCAGTGTGGCATAAAACGCCGCCACAGGTGGCCGCGAGCGTGGCGCCCCGGCGTGCCGCGTTAGCCACATAAAAGTGCATTTTGCAAAAGCATCGGCCCGGCGATCGCTCTTTTTTAGTGCATGTAAAATTTACATGGGGTAACATTGCCGCACGGAAATTAGAAACATAAGCTAATTGCTAGAAAGTATTTGCAAAAAACATACAAGTGGCGGCCATTCATTGCATTGTGGATGGCTCGTCACGTCCAGGGCCGCGTACAGCGTGTCCTGGCCTGCGCCCCAGGCGAGTTAACGAAAGGATTATCATGAACACCATTTCCAGCGACACTGGCGCAACCGTTGCCAAGGCTGCCGAATACCTGGCCTTTACCCTGGGCCAGGAAGAGTATGGCATCGACATCCAGAAAGTCAGCGAAATCCGCAGCTATGAAACGCCGACCCGCATCGCCAACGCACCCGAGTTTGTCAAGGGCGTGGTCAACTTGCGCGGCATCATCGTGCCGATCGTCGACATGCGCATCAAGTTCAACCTGGGCACGCCCAGCTATGACCAGTTCACCGTCGTCATCATCCTCAATATCGGCAACCGCGTGGTCGGCATGGTCGTCGACCGCGTCTCCGACGTCACGACCCTGATGCCGGAACAGATCAAGCCGGCGCCGGACATGGGCCGCTCGATCAACACGGAATATGTGATCGGCCTGGGCACCATCGACGAGCGCATGCTGATCCTGGTCGATATTGACCAGCTGATGTCCAGCGCCGACATGGGCTTGATCGAGAAACTGGCGGCGTAATGCCGCAGTGAAGAGAGTTTCCTCGTATATTGTCAAAAACTATTGACATTAAGTATTGCATATCGTTTCCGCAGGGAGCACGCTAGCGCATTTTCCTGGCGCACGGTTCAACCGAACCGTGCGCCAGTTTACTTGGCGGGACAGATTTGGCGGCGTCCGCCATGCTGTTCCAGGCGCTGGCTGCAGGGCCTCTCTTCAGGATATTAGGATAGTCACATGAATTTGTTAAGAAACGTCAGCATCGGGGTCCGTCTGGGCCTGGGCTTTGCCGTCATTTTGCTGTTTTCCATGATCATCACCGGCATCAGTGTCTGGCGTCTGCATGACGTGGCCAGCGCCACGCGCACCATGATGGAAGAGCCGCTGGCCAAGGAACGGTATATTTCCGACTGGTATACGCGCATCGACAGCGCCGTGCGGCGCACGATCGCCATCGCCCGCAGCAGCGACACCTCGCTGAGCGGCTTTTTCGCCGAAGAGTCGAAAGTGTCGAGCGCCAGCTCGGCTGTCCTGCAAAAGAAGATCGCGGCGCTGCTGAAGGACCCGAAAGAACAGGCCATGTTCGCCAGTTTGCTGGAATTGCGCGAAGTGTATGTCGGCTCGCGCGACCAGGTCTACAAGCTCAAGGGCGAGTCCCAGGCCGAGGCCGCCAACGAAGTGTTTGAAAAAACCTTCGTGCCCGCCGCAGCCAAGTACCAGAAGATGGTGTACGGTTTGCTGGAGCACCAGCGTGCCACCATCGACGCCACCGCGCGCCAAATTGATGACATCGCCAGCACCAGCCGCAACTTGCTGTTGCTGCTGTCGACGCTGGCGCTGGCCTTTGGCGTCGTGTGCGCCTGGTTGTTGACGATGGGCATCGTGCGTCCGCTGCGCACGGCCGTGGACATCGCCCGCAAGGTGGCCGATGGCGACCTGACGGCGCAGATCGACGCCAGCGCCAAGGATGAAACGGGGCAACTGTTGCTGGCGCTGAAGGACATGAACACCAGCCTGCTCAACATCGTGGGCGAAGTGCGCAGCGGCACGGACAGCATCGCCACATCCTCGACGCAGATTGCCGCCGGCAACCAGGACCTGTCTTCCCGTACGGAAGAGCAAGCCGGTTCGCTGGAAGAAACGGCGTCGTCGATGGAAGAGCTGACTTCCACCGTGAAACAGAATGCGGACAATGCGCGCCAGGCGAACCAGTTGGCGGCGTCGGCGGCGCAAGTGGCCGTCAAGGGCGGCGAAGTGGTGGCGCAAGTGGTCGGCACGATGCAATCGATTAATACCTCGTCGAACAAGATCGTCGACATCATTGCCGTCATCGATGGCATCGCCTTCCAGACGAATATCCTGGCCCTGAATGCGGCCGTGGAAGCGGCTAGAGCTGGCGAGCAGGGCCGCGGCTTTGCCGTCGTGGCCTCGGAAGTGCGCAACCTGGCGCAGCGTTCGGCTTCGGCGGCGAAAGAGATCAAGACCCTGATCGGCGCGTCCGTGGAGCAAGTCAACGCGGGCAGCATGCTGGTGGCGCAAGCCGGCTCGACCATGAATGACATCGTCGACAGCGTGCAGCGCGTGAGCGACATCATCACGGAAATCACGGCGGCCAGCAGCGAGCAAAGCGTGGGCATCGACGAGATCAACCGTGCCATCGGGCAGATGGATGCCGTGACGCAACAAAATGCGGCGCTGGTGGAAGAGTCGGCGGCCGCCGCCGAATCCATGCAGCACCAGGCGCACAACCTGGCGCAAGTGGTCAGCGTGTTCAAGCTCAATGGCCAGCAGGCCAAGGTGAGTGGCGCGAGCACGCTGAAGCAGCCGGCAGCGCCGCACACTGCCTTGCGCCTCGGCGGACGCTGAATGCGCTGCGGCTGCCCCCTGCAGCCGCAGCTTGCAGCTCCTTTTATATAGTCTGGTTCCGATCTTTCAGGATATTCACATGAATTTGTTAAGAAACGTCAGTATTGGTGTGCGGCTCGGCCTGGGTTTTGCCGTCATTTTGCTGTTTTCCATGGTCATTACCGGCATCAGCGTCTGGCGTTTGCACGACGTGGCCACCGCCACGCGCACCATGATGGAGCAGCCGCTGGCGAAGGAACGCTATATTTCCGACTGGTACAGCAAGATCGACAGCGGCATTCGCCGCACCACGGCCATCGTGCGCAGCGCCGACACCTCGCTGGGACCGTATTTTGCGGAAGAAGCGAAACAGTCGTCCGTCGTCTCGGGCGAGTTGCAAAAGAAAATCGAAGCCCTGATTTCTGGCCCACAAGAAACGGAACTGTTCCGCCAGGTCAGCGAAATGCGCAAGGTATATTTGGATGCCCGTGAGCAAGTATCGAAGCTGAAGGCGGCTGGCCAGACGGAAGAAGCGGAGAAGGCCTTCCAGGCCGTGTTCGTGCCCGGCTCGACGAAATACCAGAAAGTCATCATGAACATGCTGGAACACCAGCGCGCCAGCATCGACGCCACCGCGCGCGAGATCGATGCCGTCGCCAAGACCAGCCGCAACCTGCTGCTGGCGCTGGCCGCGCTGGCACTGGGCTTTGGCGTCGTCTGTGCCTGGGTATTGACGATGGGTATCGTGCGCCCCCTGCGCACGGCCGTGGACATCGCCCGCAAGGTGGCCGATGGCGACTTGACGGCGCAGATCGACGCCAGCGCCAAGGATGAGACGGGGCAACTGCTGCAGGCGCTGAAGGACATGAACACCAGCCTGCTCAATATCGTCGGCGAAGTGCGCAGCGGTACGGACAGCATCGCGACGTCCTCGACGCAAATTGCCGCCGGCAACCAGGACCTGTCTTCCCGCACGGAAGAGCAAGCGGGTTCGCTGGAAGAAACGGCGTCTTCGATGGAAGAGTTGACCAGCACCGTGAAACAGAATGCGGACAATGCGCGCCAGGCGAATCAATTGGCGGCGTCGGCCGCGCAAGTGGCCGTCAAGGGCGGCGCCGTGGTGGCGCAAGTGGTGGGCACCATGGAATCGATCAATGCCTCGTCGAACAAGATCGTCGACATCATTTCCGTCATCGATGGCATCGCCTTCCAGACGAATATCCTGGCTCTGAATGCGGCCGTGGAAGCGGCACGCGCGGGCGAGCAGGGCCGCGGCTTTGCCGTCGTGGCCTCGGAAGTGCGCAACCTGGCGCAGCGTTCGGCTTCGGCAGCGAAGGAAATCAAGACCCTGATCGGCGCCTCGGTGGAGCAAGTCAACGCGGGCAGCATGCTGGTGGCGCAAGCCGGTTCGACCATGAACGATATCGTCGACAGCGTGCAGCGCGTGAGCGACATCATCACGGAAATCACGGCGGCCAGCAGCGAGCAAAGCGTGGGCATCGACGAGATCAACCGTGCCATCGGTCAGATGGATGCCGTGACGCAACAAAATGCTGCGCTGGTGGAAGAGTCGGCGGCCGCCGCCGAATCGATGCAGCACCAGGCACACAATCTGGCGCAAGTGGTCAGCGTGTTTAAATTGAATGGTCAGCAGGCCAGTGTCAGCGGTTTGAAGGGTGTAAAACGTCCGGCAGGCAAGGAAGCCAAGGCTAGCTTGCAGATCGGTCGCGCCGCTTAAGTTGCTTACCCCGTAACGGCTGGGGTCAGACCCGACGGGTCTGACCCCCGATCAATCGCCAGCTGCGACAGCCGGTCCGCCTCGCCATTCCTGTGGCGCGGCAGCCAGCGCAAGCTCACATCGGTGAATTGTTCCAGCAGGGCCACTACGGTGGCCCTGTGCATTTCCAGTCCCTTGGCGCCGACCGGCGTCGTTCCCAGCACATCATTGATCACTACCTGGCTGTCGCCGAATAGCAGCAGTTGTTCGGGCGGCGGGCGCACGGCCTGCGCCGCCTGCAACACGGCGATCAGGGCCGCATATTCCGCATCGCTGCTGCTGCCATGGCCGGCCGCCTGGCTCACTTCGATGCGCTCGCCATGCGGCCCCAGCAGCAGGGCGCCTATGCCCAGCTTGCCCGGGTTCGGATGGGCGGAACCGTCGAACCAGCCGCGCCAGGCCTGCGGGCCGCCATGGTCCTGGCGGCTGAGCGCCAGTTGCGCGCGGCGCGCCTGCATCTTCGCTTCCTTGCGCAGTTTTCGCGCCTCTGCTTCCGCCGTCATGGCTTGAGGAACCATGTATCGATCAGGCTGCCTATCCAGCAGGCCACCAGCACGCTCATGGCCAGCGTCATGGCGGGGCCGTCGTTGGCGGACAGTGCATCGACTTTTTCCACGATCAGCTGCACGTCGAGGGGCAGGGCGCCACTGTCGATCTGTGCCATAACTTGGTCCAAACGTGCCATGATCTGGCGCAATACCATCACCAGCGCGACCAGCGCCGGCACGAGGAACAGGCAGCCGCGCACCTTGCGACCGAGTATGAAATGCCCGCTGCCGGGAAACACCAGCGCCGACAGCAGCAGGGCGAGATTACGCTTGGAAAGGGGGGAACCGCTCATGCGTGCCTTTGTGGGGAGAAAGAGCGTTCCATCATACTATTGCCAGCCGAATTTGCGCAGGTACACGCGTTTCATCAAGGTCGTCAGCACGGTGTAGCAGACGAGGATGCCCAGCAGCCAGGGGAAGTAGCCGAGCGGCAGGGCTTGCAGCTTGAAGTAGGTCGCCAGCGGTCCCATCGGCAGGAACACGCCCACGGCCATGATGGCGGTGGTGGCCACCAGCAGGGGCACGGACGCGATGCTGTCGATGAAGGGCAGCTTGGGCGTGCGGATCAAGTGCACGATCAGGGTTTGCGTCAGCAAGCCCACGACGAACCAGCCGGACTGGAACAGGGTCTGCTGTTCTGGCGTATTCGCGCCAAACACATGCCACATCAGGATAAAGGTGCTGATGTCGAAGATCGAGCTGATGGGACCGAAGAACACCATGAAGCGGCCGATGTCGCGCGGGTTCCAGCTCAGCGGCTTCTGGATCAGTTCGGCGTCGACGTTGTCGAACGGAATGGCGATCTGCGACACGTCGTACAGCAGGTTTTGCACCAGCAAGTGCAGCGGCAGCATCGGCAAGAACGGCAGGAAGGCGCTGGCCACCAGCACGGAAAACACATTGCCGAAGTTCGAGCTGGCCGTCATGCGGATATATTTGAGCATGTTGCTGAAGGTGCGCCGGCCTTCCAGCACGCCTTCTTCCAGCACCATCAGGCTCTTTTCCAGCAGGATGATGTCGGCCGCTTCCTTGGCGATATCGACGGCCGAATCGACGGAAATGCCGATGTCGGCCGCGCGCAGGGCGGGCGCGTCGTTGATGCCGTCGCCCATGAAGCCGACGATATGGCCATTGCCGCGCAGGGCGCGCACCAGGCGCTCCTTGTGCAGGGGGCTGAGCTTGGCAAACACGGTATGCTCTTCAGCCGCGCGGGCCAGGGTGGCGTCGTCCATCTCGTCGAGTTGCGGGCCTTGCAGCACGCCGTGCACGGCCAGGCCCACTTCGCGGCAAATCTTCGCCGTCACCAGGTGGTTGTCGCCCGTCAATACTTTCACGGTGACGCCATGTTCCGCCAGCGCGCGCAGGGCGGGCGCCGTCGATTCCTTCGGCGGATCAAGAAATGCCACATAGCCGATCAGGGTCAGCGCCGTTTCATCGGCCACGCCGTACACGGTTTTATGCGGCGGCACTTCCTTGACGGCCACCGCCACCACTCTTAGTCCTTCCGCATTCAGGCCATGCGTGGTGTCCAGCACCTTGGCCAGCAGGACGGCGTCGAGCGGCACGTCCACGCCATTCAGGCGCAAATGGCTGCAGGCGGCGAGGATTTCCTCGACGGCGCCCTTGCAGATCAGCTCATGGTGGTCATTCTTTTCGGAAACGACGACGGACATGCGGCGGCGCACGAAATCAAACGGGATTTCATCGACCTTCACGTAATCGCGCGCCAGCTGCATTTCCGTCTGCAATTCCACATGGTCGAGCACGGCGCGGTCCAGCAGGTTTTTCAGGCCCGTCTGGTAATGGCTGTTCAGGTAAGCGAATTGCAGCACTTCATCGGACGGCTGGCCGAACACGTCCGTATGGCGCTCGAGCACGATCTTGTCCTGCGTCAAGGTGCCTGTCTTGTCCGTGCACAGCACATCCATGGCGCCGAAGTTCTGGATCGCATCGAGGCGTTTCACGACGACTTTCTTCTTAGACAGTTTCACGGCGCCCTTGGCCAGGGTGCTGGTGACGATCATGGGCAGCATTTCCGGCGTCAGGCCCACGGCGACAGAGAGGGCAAACAGGAATGCTTCCATCCAGTCGCCCTTGGTCCAGCCGTTGATCAGGAACACCAGCGGCGCCATCACGAGGGCGAAGCGGATCAGCAGCCAGCTGACGCTGTTCACGCCCGCTTCAAACGCCGTCGGCGTGCGCTCGGTGGCCGTCACGCGCGTGGCGATGGTGCCGAAGTAGGTGCGGTTGCCGGTCGCCAGGACCAGCGCCGTGGCCGCACCCGAGATCACGTTGGTGCCCATGAACAGCAGATTGGCCAGCTCCATCGGGTCGCGGCCAGCGCTGTCGGCCAGCTCGGCCATCTTTTCCACGGGCAAGGATTCGCCCGTCATGGCGGCCTGGCTGACGAACAGGTCTTTCGCGGAAAGCAAACGGCAATCGGCGGGGATCATGTCGCCGGCCGACAGCACGATGATGTCGCCCTGCACCAGTTGACGGATCGGCAGCTCGATCTGCTGGCCATTGCGCAGCACGGTGGCGGTATTGCTGACCATGGCTTTCAGGCGCTCGGCGGCGCGGTTCGAACGGCCTTCCTGCACGAAGCGTAGCAGCGTCGACAAAAACACCATGGTGCCGATGACGATGGTGGCCTTCGGGTCTTCCGTCAGGTAGGAAACAATCGCCAGCACGGTGAGCAGCAGGTTGAACGGATTCTTGTAGCACAGCCACAGGTGCTGGTACCAGGCCAGCGGCTTTTCATGCTCGACTTCATTCGGACCCGTTTGCGCACCGATGACTTGCGCCTCGGCATCGCGCAAGCCTTCGGCCCGCGTATGCAGGCGGTTCAGGGCGCTATCGAGGTCTTCGTGGGCGGCGGCCAGCAGCTGGCGCGCCAGATGATCGGGCACGGGGCGGGCCGTGCTGTTTTCCAGCGGCATGGCGCGGCGGCGGAAATGGCCGGCCGTATGGCGCTTGCGCAGGAACGATTCGAATAAGCGGGTGAAGAGATTCATGGCTCTTCCTTTCACGACGAGGTGTTGACGGGCGGCGCAGCCGCAGGCAAGACTTGCGTGCCGCCAAGACACAATAGTGCTGGCGGGCAATCCGGGTCAGTAGCCGGTCGCGATCGGAAAGAGGGAGAGAGACGCACGGCCAGACTGGCCGCGAGACACCGCACCTTGCTCAGCAAGGCACGGAAGAAAGAGAGTTCCGCGTTGCTTGCTGTTTAGCTGCCGAGGCAATCACCGATACAAGATCGGCTACTGTCACTAGAACAAGTACCCACGTGGGACTCCGTAAATGAATAATGGGGGCATCTTATGGATGGGCTGCGAGGGTGTCAACTGAAGAAATCTTAGGTTTCCAAAGTGTAATGTGGGTGTGGGTGTTGTTTGGCCGGACGCGGCCATTCGCGTTGCTGTGACAATGTGTGATCCTTTCTGCTTGGCAATCCGTTATGCTCGGGTACGCTAATGGGCTGGCAATAGCCATGGTGAACACTATGCAAATACAGAAAAACACATGTCTATGGAATTCATCGTCGGGGCAGTCATCGCGGGACTTGTTGTCATGTTCTTTGCCGGCAAGCACTTTTCAAAAAAACTGCCCAAAGAAACACATTTCGAATGTGCCCGTTGCGGCACGCTTGCACGCCATACCGATCGCACCATCGACGCCTGGCGCAACAACAAAACCACATTCTTTTGCCAATCCTGTCATCTCAAATGGGTGCGTGCCAGGGCGCCACGCGAGCGTGAGCGTAGCGCTTCTGCTGCAGGGTCCAGATCTGCCTCTACATCAGGATGCCTTGGCGTTGTTGTGCTGTTTGCCATCGTTCCGCTGGCAGGCTTTCTATTGGTGCACGCGTATGCCTGACTATGCAATCTAGCCTATGAATATTAACTACACATCGGATCAGCCATGCGCCCAGGCATTTAAGGCACTGTACGACACGACTGGCTGGGGTCCAATATCACGCGGGAGCGCGTTCTATCAAGATTCACTTAACGGCTCTTGGTGTTCGCGATCAGCCTATTTGGGCGGTCGACTTGTTGGTTTTGTGCGTGTCATTTCGGACGGTCACTTACACGCGTTTGTCACCGAGATGATTGTTCACCCCGAATTTCAATATCTAGGAATCGGAGCAACTTTGCTCAGTTCAATTCTTGACGCTTGTCGCGACGCTGGCATTAAAGATGTGCAGCTTTTTAGCGCCAAAGGCAAGTCGAAATTCTACGAAAAACTTGGATTTTCCTCACGACCGGATGATTCTCCTGGCATGCAATTTAATGCGGCCACCTGACCAGTCGTTCAAGCCATCGTTGAACGACAGATAGGGAGCAAAACGTATGTCTCTCGTGGGGCGAGTCCCGCCCTTCTGCCGTAGATTCCAGCGACCTGACAGTAGCTACTCCGGCATGTGGCATTTTTACTTCACAACCCGCAGTCTTTTTACTTCAACGGACGCTGGTGAATCGGCTCACGCCCCGGATCTGAACGAAGATGTATCCGACAATCCGCTACGGTCGGACCTGCATGCCCTCAGCGGTCGACGTGTATGCGCCGCCGCGTGATCGCTTAACGTAAACTTACCACTAAGGTATGCTTGCCTTATCGTAACCAATGCCACAGACTACCCTAATGACGAAAATCGTAACCGTTGAAGACTATGCACATGGGCTGTCAGAGCATGCGAAGCGGTTGGTCGTAGTCGCAACAGTGGACGGAAAGGGTGAGCCGTGTGTTAGGGATGTAGAGGTTCGGAAGATCGCTGGCCGCCGTGCTGAACTGGTCCGCGGAGCCTCGGCTCTCGGCCTGCAACGCAACTCGGTAGCCCTTGGGGTTCTCGGTCGCACTCTAGTTGAAGGCCTTATCCTTCTCCTGTGGGTTGAGATCTCGGAAGAGAATGCGCTTCACCAAAGTCAAGCGGGGCTGACAGAGTTCACTAGGGTAGCGAAGATAAATCTCGAGAGGGGTAGCTTGAGGATACGAGACCGTGAGACTGGTGCGGATGCAACTGCCGAGTTCATGAAGTCTGAACAGTTCAAAAAACTGCCAGCGCCGAAGAAGGTCATTAATCAGGCGGCTGAAGCCGGGGTGGAAGACTTGTACGAGGTGTTCTATCGGTTCATGTCAATGCCTACGCATGGACACGACATAGACGGGGATAGCAGAGATTCAGAGGCGGCGCTGATCGTTGACCTGCAAGCCATTGGTGCTATGTGCATGGGTATAGGGCATGCGTCGATGCGGTGGTTGCTTGGTCGCCAGCGAACAGACAATGAATCGCTGCGCCAGGTGCTTGGAATCGGCAAGTAGCTTTAATATTGTCTTCCCTTATCATGTACATGATTATTTTCCTGCTGAGAGAGTTGTGTGATTAATACGGATTTAGACCTGGCATGTTCCGTGTCAAAGACAGTCGGTGAAACTTACAAAGAAGCAGTCGAATTCACTACGGCGCTTCCTTCATACTCATTGATCTGTTACCGCAATGTCCTAGAGGCTGTATGTGAGTTGATAGCAAAGAAGCATAGTGTTCCAGTTGGGAATCTTTCGCTATTTGAGAAAATCAATAAACTGATCGATGCAGGAAAAATCACATTTGGATTTAAAGATCGTTGCCATCGTCTTCGGATCTTGTGTAATCCAGGCGCGCACCGAGGCAGTGCTTTAGTACAAAATGAGAGTCTCACTGAGCTAGCCGAGGAGAACGAAGATTTGCTCAAGAATGCCTTGGAGGCCCGCAAAGCTATTCTGTGGGTACTTGAAAGTACTTACCGTGTGGATTTTGATTACGAAGGAGATTTTTCGTATTCTTGGGAACGCATTGAAACACAGGAATGGAAAGATGTACTTTTTTCTGCAGCAACCGAGCTTGACGCGCACAAGAAGTTTAAAGCAGGTCTTTGGTGCGAAGCCGAAGCAGAACGTCGGGAGCTTGCATATAAGTATGCCATTGCAACGACAGAATTTCAGATTGATCAGGATTTTTTAAGGAAGTTGGCGGCGAGTTTTTACTATGCTTCTTACAAACTTAAGCCGAACATTGAGGCTGGTTTTAGATACGCAAAATTCGTACAAGACGGAAAGATTGATGGGGATAAGAAAGACGAAGCAAACGTATTAATCGAGAGTGCAGCCAAGGCAGGTCATGGCGAGGCTTGTGATTACTATGCTGTAAATTTGTATCTAAAATCGAAGGACTACAAAAATGCTGAACGTTTTTGGCTTTTAGCCGCACAGAATAATGTTACCCGTGCATACCATTGTTTATATATATATTACACAGAGGGCAAGGCATGCGCGCCGGAACCTCAGAACGCAATAGAGTTTCTAGAGAAGGGGGCGGAACAAGATTGCAGAGATTGCCTTGACTCTTTGGGACGTGCTTATTTCGAAGGTGAGCATGTAGCGAAGAACATTGAAAAGGCTCGCGCACTGCTCACCAAGGCCTCAAAACTCGGGCATGGTAAAGCGCGCCTATACCTTGAATTGATGCTCAACGGCGGAGTGGAAGAAATTCAGAGAGGATTTACGGCATTAGGGAAGATGCTATCGGAGGCACTGCCTGCTCAACAGGCCGTGAAAACAGTCGCAACTGACCCATACTCCTTATGCAGTTGCGGCTCTGGAGGGAAATTTAAATGGTGTTGCATGAATAAAACTATGCTAGATAAACCCTTGCGAAGCCCTCTTGCGCAGCATCTTCCAAAGTTCAGGGCGTAGACCTTGTGTGAGCTAGTGCCGGGTGTCGTGCTGGATAGGACGAGCAACTATGGCTTGTCGCTCGGGTCCGATGAGGACATCCCCAGCACAATTTAGACATTGAAATGTATGCGTACGCCCTGGTTTCCTGACGTTTGCAGCGATGGTGGTGGCTAGGTCTTGGAACGGTAGCGTTATATGATGCCGTTGAGCTGAGTGGTGCTAGATCAAGCAGTCAAAGTTGCCGACCCGTTTGCTGAGTTCGCCGAAACATTCGACCTAGCCCATGAATGACCGCTTCGAGGTGCAAGCGGAACTTCGCATGCGAAAAATCCGGCAGCAAGCCGTACCACATTTGAAGGTGGCAAAGCGGTGCTTTCGAAGAGCCGATAGCGGCTTGTGTCAGGCATGTTTGTCGGTTCAGCGTGTGGCTGCAGCCTATACCGCATCAGGCCGATTGCGCCGCCATCGCCAGCGAATCGGACAGGATGTGCCACAGCGCCGCGTGGCGCTGCTGCAGCGCGGCGCCACCCGCGTAAATGAGTTCCACATGCAGGCTGTCGACGATGCCCAGGTAGGCTTGCGCGTACAGGGCGACGCGCTGGGGAGGCAGGGCGGGCGCGAATCGGCCCAGGCTGGCCACGTAGTGTCGCTGCAGCTGCGCCAGCAAGGCTTCGTAGCCTGTGCCAACTTCGATGCGCAGGGTGGCGGGCGGCAAATACGCCGTGCGTAGCAAAAAGCGCAGATGGGCCGAATCTGCATAGCGCTGGGCCATGCGGTCGCAGTACAGGGCGCCAGCTTGCTGGCCGCCGGGCGCCGCCAGCGCCGCCTCGTCGGCGAAGCAGGCGTCCATGAAGGCTTGCTCTTCGGCCAGCGCGTCGGCAAACACGTCGAGGAACAGGGCGTCCTTGCCGGCGAAGTGCGAGTACAGCGAAGCCTTGCGCATGCCCGCCTGTTCGGCGATGTCGCTGAGGGACGAGGCATCGTAGCCGTGTTCCGAAAAGTGCACGACGGCGACGGCGCAGATGTTATCGGCCGAGGCCGAGCGTTTCTTCATATGAGGGTAGTGGTTGGGTGAAGCGTCAGTGCGCGCCCAGACTGCTGGCATGGACCGGATGGACGCGCGCAGTGGCCAGGGTCAGCCATGATACCAGCAGGCCGGCCACCGTCAAGAACAGCAGCCAGGGCAGCGGCCCCCATTCGGACAGGCTGGCCGCCAGCGGCGTGGCCAGCGATGACAAGGTCATCTGGATGGCGCCCAGCAATGCCGCCGTGGAACCGAGCGCGCGCTGCTGCGAACCCATGGCCATGGCCATCAGCGCCGCTTCCGCGATGCCCAGGCCAAACAGGGCCACGAACATGCCGGGCACGACGGCGGTGATGCCGAAGCCCGTCCACGCACCCAGCAGGGCCAGCACGGCACCGCCCAGCATGGCGGCGCTGCCCGCCACGCAGAGGCGCGCCACGCCGTACCTTTCCACCAGGCGGCCGCTGGCCATCGCGCCCAGCAGCACGGCCACGCCCGTGGCGCCAAACACCAGGCCGAAGCTGCCGGCGGACAGGCCGAAATCGCGCTGGTACACCAGCGAGGCCCCGCCGATATACGCAAACAGGAAAAAGAAAGTGGCGGACAGGGCCAGCGCGGGCAGCAGGAAGGCGCGGTCCAGCGCGATGCGCGCATACGTGCGGTGCAGGCCGCGCGGCGAGACGCGTCGGGCAGGCGGTAGCGTTTCCGGCAGGAACAATGCGCTATTGAGCAGGGTCAAGGCGCCCAGCGCGGCCAGGGCCAGCATCACGGCGCGCCAGCCGTAGTGCGCATCGAGCAAGCCGCCCACGGCGGGTGCCAGCACGGGCGCCAGGCCCACGATGGTCATCAACAGGGCAAACAGCTGCGCCGCTTTAACCCCATCGGCCACGTCGCGCACCATGCTCATCACCACCACCAGGGTCAGCGCCGCGCCCAGGCCCTGCAGCAAACGCGCCAGCAGCAGGGTGGTCAATTGATCTGCCTGCGCCGCCCACATGGCCGCCACGATGTAGACGACGATGCCGGCCAAGAGCGGGCGGCGCCGGCCCAGCATGTCCGTCAGCGGCCCGCACAGCAGTTGCCCTGCGCCCAGGGCCAGCAGGAAAACGGTCAGGCTCAGCTGCACGTTTGCATACGAGGTGTGCAGTTCGCGCGCCATGGCGGGCATCGAGGCCAGGTACATGTCGATGCCGGCCGGGCCAAGCACGGCCACCAGGGCCAGGGAGGCCGCCAGCCCAAGACTGGCGGCGGGGAGCGTGGTTTGCTGCTGCATTGCGATTCCTTCATGTCATCAAAAAAACGGGGCATGGACGCCGCCGTGTTTTTTATTGTACACTTACTGCCTACCGGTAGGTAGCTTGTTCAATAATTTGAAAAGGATGAGAGCAATGAAGAAAGAAACAATGACGGGAGAATTGACATGACAGAAGTGGGAATTTCGCTCAGCGGCGTGGCCGCAGCCTTGCTGTTTGCCGCCTGGAGTTCACACCGCGCCCGCTGCGAGCGGCGCGATGTCGTGTTGCTGACGATACTGGGCACCGTGCTGGGGCTGCCGGGCGCCGTCTTGCTGGCGCTGTAGGTCGGATTAGGGCCGAAGGACCGTAATCCGACAACATTGTTGGCGACGCCGGTGGTGGTGTCGGATTACGCGCTCACGCGCTAATCCGACCTACTCTTGCTGGCATGAAAAAAGGCAGGCCGTCTGGCCTGCCTTCTTGTCGTCGGCACGCCCGCGGAAGCGGGCGCGTGGCGTTTACTCTTCTTCGTACGAACTGATCGGCGCGCAGCCGCAGAACAGATTGCGGTCGCCGTAGACGTTGTCGGCGCGGCCGACCGGTGGCCAGTATTTGCGCTGACGCAGCGAAGCGACGGGGTAGGCCGCGATTTCACGGCTGTACTTGCGTTCCCAGTTGTCCGACATCAAGACCTGCGCCGTGTGCGGCGCATGTTTCAACGGGTTGTCGTCGTGGTCGAATTCACCGCTGGCGACCTTGGTGATTTCCGCGCGGATGGCGATCATGGCGTCGATGAAGCGGTCGATTTCCACTTTCGATTCGCTTTCCGTTGGCTCGATCATCAGGGTGCCCGGCACGGGGAAGCTCATGGTCGGCGCATGGAAACCGAAGTCCATCAGGCGCTTGGCCACGTCTTCGTTGCTGATGCCGGTGGCGTCCGTGATCGGGCGCAGGTCCAGGATGCACTCGTGCGCGACCAGGCCGTCGTGGCCCGAGTACAGCACCGGGTAGTGCGGCGCCAGGCGGCGCGCGATGTAGTTCGCCGCCAGAATCGCCGTCTCGGTCGCGGCCGTCAAGCCTTCCGCGCCCATCATGGCGATGTACATCCACGAAATCGGCAGAATGCTGGCCGAGCCGAATGGCGCCGCGCTGACGGCGCCGATGCCAGCGGCGTCGCGCTGATAGCCGCTCGAACGCTGGTTTGGCAGGAATTTCGCCAGGTGGGCGCCCACGCCGATCGGGCCGACGCCTGGTCCGCCGCCGCCGTGCGGGATGCAGAAGGTCTTGTGCAGGTTCAGGTGCGATACGTCGCCGCCGAACGAGCCGGGAGCGGCCACGCCGACCAGCGCATTCATGTTGGCGCCGTCGATGTAGACCTGGCCGCCGTGCGAATGAATGATCTCGCACAGTTCCTGGATGCCTTCTTCAAACACGCCGTGGGTGGACGGGTAGGTGACCATCACGCAAGCCAGGTTGGCGCTGTGCTTTTCCGCTTTCGCTTTCAGGTCGGCCAGGTCCACGTTGCCGTTGGCGTCGCAGCTGGTGACGACCACCTGCATGCCGACCATGTTGGCCGATGCCGGGTTGGTGCCGTGCGCCGACGATGGAATCAGACAGATGTTGCGGTGGCCTTCGCCGCGCGATTCGTGATACGCCTTGATCACCAGCAGACCCGCGTATTCACCCTGCGAGCCGGCGTTCGGCTGCAGCGAGACGGCCGCGTAGCCCGTCAGCGCGCACAGCATCTCTTCCAGCTGCGCGATCATTTCGCGGTAGCCCACCGTTTGCGCGTCCGGCGCGAACGGGTGGATGTTCGAGAATTCTGGCCAGGTGACGGGAATCATTTCGGACGTCGCGTTCAGCTTCATGGTGCACGAGCCGAGCGGAATCATGGTGCGGTCCAGCGCCAGGTCCTTGTCGGCCAGGCTGCGCAGGTAGCGCAGCATTTCGTGTTCCGAATGGTAGCTGTTGAAGACGGGGTGCGTCAGGTAGGCGCTCTCGCGTGCCAGATTCGCCGGCAGCGCGCTGGTAACGCCAGCTTCCACGCTGTCCAGGTCAGGTGCGGCAGGCGCGTTGACCAAGTCGTGCGCGAAGACCTTCCACAGCAGCGCGATATCGTCGCGCGTGGTGGTTTCGTCGAGCGACACGCCGACATGGGTGGCGTCGATCTTGCGCAGGTTGACGCCGTGATGCATGGCCGTCGCGTGCAGTTGCGCCGCATCGGCGACATGGACGGTCAATGTGTCGAAGTAGCTCGCGTTGACGACGCCATAGCCGAGGGTTTTCAGGTTGGCGGCCAGCACGCCCGTGAAGCGGTGCACGCGCCGGGCGATCTGCAGCAGGCCGGCAGGGCCGTGGTAGACGGCGTACATCGAGGCCATCACGGCCAGCAGCACTTGCGCCGTGCAGATGTTCGAGGTGGCTTTTTCGCGGCGGATATGCTGTTCGCGCGTTTGCAGGGCCAGACGATACGCCTTGTTGCCTTGCGCATCGACGGTCACGCCGACCAGGCGGCCAGACATATTGCGCTTGAATTCGTCGCGCGTGGACAGATAGCCCGCGTGCGGGCCGCCGAAACCGAGCGGCACGCCGAAGCGCTGGCTGTTGCCGACGACGACGTCGGCGCCCCATTCGCCCGGTGGCGTGAGCATGGTCAGGGCCAGCAGGTCGGCCGCGACGATGACCATGGCGCCATTGGCGTGCAGTTTTTCCACGCCGGCGCGGTAGTCGCGCACGACGCCGTTCACGCCAGGGTATTGCAGCAGCACGCCGAAGCAGGCGTCGAGCGACTCGATTTCAGCAGGGTCGAAGGTGCGCACCTCGATGCCGATCGGCTGGGCGCGCGTCTGCACCACTTCCAAGGTTTGCGGCAGCACGTCATTGGCGACGTACAGCAGGTTCGATTTCGACTTGCCCACGCGCTGGATCAGGGTCATCGCTTCGGCGGCGGCCGTGCCTTCGTCCAGCATCGAGGCGTTCGAGATGCCCATGCCGGTCAGGTCGGTGATCACTTGCTGGAAGTTCAGAATGGCTTCCAGGCGGCCTTGCGAAATCTCGGGCTGGTAAGGCGTGTAGGCCGTGTACCAGGCCGGGTTTTCAAAGATGTTGCGCAGCACGACGCCTGGCGTGAAGGTGTTGTAATAGCCCTGGCCGATCAGCGATTTTAAAACCTGGTTCTTGCCGGCGATGGCTTTCAGGCGCGACAAGGCCTCTTGTTCCGGCATCGGCTGCGAATACGCGCCCAGGGGCAGGGCGCCCTTGTTGCGGATGTTGGCCGGTACCAGGGCATCGATCAGCGCGGCGCGCGATGGATAGCCGAGGGTCGCCAGCATGGCTTGCTGTTCGGTGGAAGAAGGGCCGATGTGGCGGGCGATGAAGGCATCGCGTGCTTCGAGTTGGGTCAGGCTGGTGCGGGTCATGATATAGAGGCCAAAAAAGACTGAAAAACCGGGAGGCGGCGCGCGGGCGCTGCTGTAATTTATTGCAAGCAAAGCAAACGGGCCGCAAGCGCGGCCCGTGAGTCAAACGCGATTACGCGCTGGTGGTGGCGCCATAGGCGGCGGCGTCGAGCAAGCCGTCCAGGGCCGACACGTCGGCTGGCTTGATCTTGAACAGCCAGTTGGCGTAGGCGTCGGCGTTGATCGACTCAGGCGAGTTGACCACGTCGTCGTTGACGGCCACGACTTCACCGGCGATCGGCGCGTAGATGTCGCTCGCGGCCTTGACCGATTCCACCACGGCGGCGTCGTCGCCGGCGCCATAGGTGTTGCCCACGCTTGGCAGTTCGACGAAGACGATGTCGCCCAGCGCGTCCTGCGCGTACTCGGTGATGCCGACGGTGACGGTGCCGTCGCCTTCAAGGCGTACCCATTCGTGGGAGGCGGTGTACTTCAGGTCAGCAGGAATGTTCATGTGTGGCTCCAGATGGTAAGTGTTCGTTATTGATGATGGTTGTTCGGTCTTGCGGGCGGCTCTACACGCTTACGCAACCAGGATTTTACCGTTACGCACGAAAGGCAGCTTGACGACGGAGGCGGCCAGTTGCTTGCCGCGGATTTCCACGTGCACGGTGTCGCCCACATTCACGCCGTTGGGCACGCGCGCCAGGGCGATCGCTTCCTGCATGGTGGGGCTGAAGGTGCCGCTGGTGATTTCGCCCGTGGCGTCGCTGCCGCCGATGATGACTTTTTGATGGGCGCGCAGCACGCCGCCTTTTTCGCGCAGGATCAGTCCCACGAATTGCGCGTTCTGGCCCTTGGCCAGCAGGGCGGCCTTGCCGATGAAGTCACGCTCGCTGACCAGGTCGATGGTCCACGCCAGGCCCGCGTCGAGCGGGTTGACGCTTTCGTCCATGTCCTGGCCGTACAGGTTCATGCCCGCTTCCAGGCGCAGGGTATCGCGCGCACCGAGGCCGGCCGGCTTGACGCCGGCGGCGATCAGGGCGTTCCACAGCGCTTCCACCTGGGTCGCGGCCACGCCGATTTCAAAGCCGTCTTCGCCCGTGTAGCCGGTGCGCGCCAGCATGACTTCGCCGAACGCGGTGTCCTTGACGATGACGACGTTGAATGGCTTGATGGCTTCGGAGGCGGCCTGCGTTTCTGGCAGCACTTGCCACACCTTGGCGCGCGCGTTCGGGCCTTGCACGGCCACCAGGGCCATCGCGTCATTGCCGTCGCGGCGTTCGGTGATCGTCAGGCCGCTGTTGGTGTTGGTATTTTGCTGCTGCATCCAGGCCACGTCTTTTTCCGCCGTGCCCGCGTTGACGACGAGGCGGAACCAGTTTTCATTGAAGAAGTAGACGATCAGGTCATCGATGACGGTACCTTCGGCATTCAACATGCACGAGTACAGCGCCTTGCCCGACACTTGCAGCTTGTCGACGTTATTGGCCAGCAAGCCGCGCAGGAAGGCGCGCACGTTCGGGCCTTCGATATCGACCACGCACATATGCGACACGTCGAACATGCCGGCGTCGCCGCGCACGGCGTTGTGTTCTTCGATTTGCGAGCCGTAGTTGACGGGCATATCCCAGCCGCCGAAATCGACCATGCGGGCGCCGAGGGCACGGTGGGCGTTGTTGAGTGGGGTCGCTTTGAGCGTCATGGATTCCTCGGGACGAAGGTAAAGGGGGAAGTTAACAGAACACAGAATATCGAGCGCCAAAACGGCACTCCATCGTGATCACTGACCCCCCTGTCCTTTGTACCTGAGAGATTACGGGGGCTTGCCCCGTGCGCCCCTTCGGTGGGCCGCCGGCAATAGCCGCGACCGCTCTCCAGAGTTGAGCTAAAGATGTCGCCAAAGCAACAGCTTCAGTCCGCCTGATCGGTCCTTTTGCCTGAGAGTTTTTGGGTAGTGCCCCTTCGGCGGCAACGCTGGGTTGCCCTCTCCCGATCAAGTGTGAGGAATATATGTCAGCAGGGGTATTCTGTCAATCTGTAAAGACGTTGCCAAATTGCCGCAAAACCCCCGGTTTGCGGGGCTGGGAACGGGGCGGATGCACTGCAAACGGGCGCCCGGCCGCGCGGGGATGGACTATGATGAAGTCCTGGCTTTCTTGCGGGTGGCTGCCATGAACACGACACAGAGCGGGACACAACACGAGACACAAAACAACACCGAGCAGCACGGTTACTTTACCCTCTCGGGCGACGTCAACAGTGACATGGTGCGGCGCGTCTTCAACGCCGTGGCCGACATCACGGAAGACAAGCTCACCACCGCGCACATTCTGATCCAGTCGAACGGCGGCTATGTCAGTGATGGCATTTGTCTGTACAACTTCCTCAGCAAGTTGCCGTTCGACATCATTACCTACAACGCAGGCGCCGTGGCGTCCATCGCCGTCACCTTGTTCCTGGCGGGGCGGCATCGCCATGCCAGCGACACGGCCCGCTTCATGGTGCACAAGTCGCATGCGACCGCCTCGCCCGGTTCGCGCCCCGATGCGCTCAGCATCATCGTCGAGGGCTTGCGCGCCGACGACATGCGTACCGAGCGCATCCTGCGCAGCCAGGTCAACCTGACGCAAGAGCAATGGCAGGTGCATGCGTATTCCGACCTGCACCTGACGGCCGACCAGGCGCTGGAAGTGGGCATGATCGAATCGATCCGCGACTTTGCGCCGCCCAAGGGCAAGCGCCTGACGAATATCTGACGCGTGCCTGGTACTTGCCAAGTGGATAGTTTTGGTACGGAAATTTTGTAATGGAATGTAATTCTTTGCTGCGGCACAGCAAAAGCCGCGCGGAACAGGGCCGAGTCGTGGCATAGTGCACGCTGATCATGAAATAAGCGCAGGCACGATGACTTGGTGGAATGGAATTTCTTTTGCGGCCGACATGTCCGTGATGGGGCCGGCTGGCGTGGCGATTGCCCTGTGGCTGCTCGTCTCGCGCCAGTGGCGCCTGGTGCTCAGCTGGAGCCTGTGGTACGGCGGCGGCTTGGCCCTCGTGGTGCTGTCGAAGCTGGCCTTCATGAGCTGGGGCGTGGGCAGCAGCGCGCTCGATTTTACCGGTTTCAGCGGCCACGCCATGCGCGCCGGTGCCGTGTTTCCCGTGCTGATGTATGTGCTGCTGCAGCGCGCCGAACCGCGCTGGCGCCATGCTGGTGTGCTCGTCGGCGTGGCCTTTGCCGTGCTGGTGGCCATTTCCCGCGTGGTCGTGCATGCGCACAGCGTGTCGGAAGCCGTCAGCGGCTGCGTGCTGGGGCTGGCACTGGCGCTGGGCTTCATGTGGAATGCCCGCGGCGCCGTCAATTTCACCGTCAGCCATGCGCTGGCGCTGGCCAGCCTGGTACTGATGGTGGCGCTGAGTTTCAAGGCCGAGCCCATGCCGACCGAGCAGTGGCTGCAAAAACTGGCCATGGTGTTGTCCGGCCATGAGCGCGTTTTTTCCCGTGAAGACTGGAAACTGGCGCAGGATGGCCGCGCAGCCCCTTGAGCTGGTGCCGGCCGGCGCTCGATGCCGCTGTTTTTTGGCCAGAAAAGCATCAGGAAATGGTATGATGAACCACTTTTTTGCGGTGAGCGGCCAGACTGCCGTCGCAATGGTGCATCTGAATGGTGCATCTGAACTGAATATGAACCGGGTTCGCCGATCTCAACCGCCAGCATAGGCCAGGAACTCTAAAACACGTGCGTCTCTCTTCCATCAAGTTGTCGGGATTTAAGTCTTTCGTCGATCCCACCAATTTCCAGGTGCCAGGCCAGCTCGTGGGCGTGGTTGGGCCGAATGGCTGCGGCAAGTCGAACATCATCGATGCCGTGCGCTGGGTGCTGGGCGAATCGAAAGCGTCGGAATTGCGCGGCGAATCGATGCAGGACGTCATTTTCAACGGCTCCACGCACCGCAAGCCTGCCGGGCGCGCTTCCGTGGAGCTGGTGTTCGACAACAACGATGGCAAGGCCTCCGGCCAGTGGGGCCAGTACGCCGAGATCGCCGTCAAGCGCACCCTGACGCGCGATGGCACGTCCACCTATTACATCAATGGCCAGCCCGTGCGCCGGCGCGACATCCAGGATATCTTCCTCGGCACGGGCCTCGGCCCGCGCGCCTACGCCATCATCGGCCAGGGCATGATTTCGCGCATCATCGAATCGCGCCCCGAAGAATTGCGCGTCTTCCTGGAAGAAGCGGCCGGTGTCTCCAAATACAAGGAACGCCGCCGCGAGACGGAAAACCGCCTGCAGGACACGCGAGAAAACTTGCTGCGCGTGGAAGATATCTTGCGCGAACTCAATGCCAACCTGGAAAAGCTGGAAGCGCAGGCGGCCGTGGCCACCCGTTTCCACGCCTTGCAGGCGGACCAGGAAGAAAAGCAGAAATTGCTGTGGCTGCTGCGCAAGAACGAGGCGCACAACGAGCAGACGCGCTATTTCCGCGAAGTGGAACAGGCGCAGACGGACCTGGAAGAGCAGACGGCCAAGCTGCGCAACGTCGAGCTGACCCTGGAACAGATGCGCCAGGCGCACTTTGCCGTGGGCGACCGCCTGCATACGGCGCAAGGCCATCTGTACCAGACGAATGCGGAAATCGGCAGCCTGGAAGCGCAGATCAAGTTCGTCATCGAATCGCGCGCGCGCCTGCAGGCGCAGCTGGCTACCCTGACGGCCCAGCGCGACCAGTGGACGCAGCAGGGTGGCGAATACCAGGAGCAGATCGAAGAGGCGGAATTTCACCTCGAGGAACTGGCCGCCAAGGTGGAACAATCGCAAATGATGGCCGAGCAGAAGGGCGAGCAATTGCCCGAGCTGGACGCCGCCTGGCGCGCCGCACAGAACAAGAGCACGGAATCGCGCGCGCGCATCATGCAGGCGCAGCAGCAACTGGAACTGGAATCGGCACACCAGCGCAACGCCTCGAACATCCTGGCCAGCCTGTTGACGCGCCGCGAGCGCCTGCAGCAGGAAAAGAACAGCCTCAGTTTGCCCGACAGCAGCCACCTGGAAAACCTGAAACTGCAGCTGGAAGAAAAGCAGCAGACGCTGGAAGAACAGGGTTTCTACCTGGAAGAGGCGCTGGAGCAGCAACCGAAGCTGGAGCAGGAACGCGCTGAAGCCCAGGCGCAGGTGAATGCCGAGACGGCGGCGAATGCCCAGCTGGAAGCGCGTCTTTCCGCCTTGAAACAATTACAGGAACGGGTGCAAACGCAGGGCAAGGTCCAGCCGTGGCTGAAAAAGCACGAGCTCGACACCTTGCCCCGTCTGTGGCAAAAGCTGCAGATCGAGGCGGGCTGGGAAGCGGCCATGGAATCGATCTTGCGCGAGCGCACGTCGGCCCTGCAATTGTCGAATATCGACTGGGCCAAGGCATTCTTTGCCGACGCGCCGCCCGCCAAGCTGGCCCTGTACGCGCCGTCCACCGTGCCGCCGCTGCCGCAGCTGGAAATCGCCGGCCTGAAACCGTTCCTGAACTTGCTCAAACTGAATGATCCGGGCTTGCGCGGCTTGCTGCAGGACTGGCTGTACCACGCCTACGCCGTGGAAGACGCGGCCGAGGCGCTGGCCGAGCGGGGCAAGTTGCCGCCGGGCGGCTATTTCGTCACGCGGCTTGGGCACGTGGTCACGGCGTCCAGCGTGCGCTTCTATGCGGCCGATTCGGAGCAGGAAGGCATGCTGGGCCGCCAGCAGGAAATCGAGAATATCGGCAAGCAGCTGCGCGCACAGCAATTGCTGGCCGAAGAGGCGCGCGCCCGCTCCGTGCGGGCCGACGCGGCCGTGGGAACTTTGACGCGCAACTTGTCGGACCTGCGCCTGCGCATCCAGCAACTGACGTCGTCCGTGCATACTCTGCAACTGGACGTGGTCAAGTTGTCGGAAGTCGAAGCGCGCTTCAACCAGCGCAGCACGCAGATCGGTACGGATCTCGCCGAAATCGCCGCGCAGGAAGCGGAACAGATGCAGACCAAGCTGGAATCGGAAGAAAAATTCGAACAGCTGGACATGGAACTGGGCAACTTGCAGGAAGCGCACGAAGACGGCCATACCGATTTCCTGTTGAAGGAAC
This sequence comes from Janthinobacterium sp. PSRC1-1, assembly GCF_049897525.1. NCBI lineage: Bacteria > Pseudomonadati > Pseudomonadota > Betaproteobacteria > Burkholderiales > Oxalobacteraceae > Janthinobacterium > Janthinobacterium sp. PSRC1-1. Next base: position 194,457 of record NZ_JAFCWK010000007.1, on the reverse strand, counting down.
AGCGTCTGGCCGAAGCGCGCGAAGCCTTGCGCGACCTGGAGCGCGCTGCCAAGGATACGGAATACGCGGAAAAAGCCCACCGCGCGAAGATCGAGGAATTGCGCCGCAATATCGCCACGGCCAGCACGCAGGCGCAGCAAGTGACGGCCAGCCTGCAGGCGGGGGAACTCGAACTGGCGAATCTGGAAAGCGGCGCGGCGGCCGATGGCTTGCAGGACTTGCTCGAGCGCCGCACGACGCAGGAGCGGGCGCTGGCGGACGCGCGCCATGAACTGGACCAGATCACGCAGCAGTTGCGCCTGTCCGAAGATGCGCGCACGCAATCGGAGCGCAGCCTGCAGCCGCAGCGCGACAAGATCATGGAAATGCAGCTCAAGGAACAGGCCGCGCGCCTGAACCAGGAGCAATTCGCCCAGCAATTGCTGGAATCGGGTGCCGACGAGGCCGCCTTGACGGAAAAGTTGCACCCGGACATGCGCCCATCGTACCTGCAGGGCGAAGTGACGCGCCTGACGAACGCCATCACGTCCCTGGGCGCCGTCAACCTGGCCGCGCTGGACGAGTTGGCGCAGGCGTCCGAGCGCAAGAATTTCCTCGACGCCCAGAATGCCGACCTGACGGAAGCGATCAACACGCTGGAAGACGCGATCCACAAGATCGACAAGGAAACGCGCGACTTGCTGCAAGACACGTTCGACAAGGTCAACCATCACTTTTCCGAGCTGTTCCCCATCCTGTTTGGCGGGGGGCAGGCCAGGCTGACCATGACGGGCGACGAGATTCTCGATTCCGGTGTACAAGTCATGGCGCAGCCTCCCGGCAAGAAAAATGCCACCATCCACCTGTTATCGGGTGGAGAGAAGGCGCTGACCGCGACCGCATTGGTGTTTTCCATGTTCCGCCTGAATCCGGCGCCGTTCTGCCTGCTCGACGAAGTCGATGCACCGCTGGACGATTCGAACACGGAACGCTTCTGCCGCATGGTCAAGCGCATGTCCGACCAGACCCAATTCCTTTTCATTTCGCATAACAAGATTGCGATGGAAATGGCCCATCAATTGATCGGTGTGACGATGCAGGAGCAGGGCGTATCGCGCATCGTGGCGGTGGACATGGAGTCCGCCGCAAATTTTGCAACCGAGGCACAAGCAGCATGACAGACTTACAAATTACCTTGTTCGGCGCCGGCGGCGTCTTTATCGTCGGCGTTTTCTCGTACAACAAATGGCAGGAATACAAGGCCAAGAAAAGCGTGGAACGGGCCTTTTCCACCGACCACGATGACGTGCTGATGCGCGAGGGCGACGCCCCCGTGGCGGATGCCCAGGAACCCGTCCTGCGCCAGGAACCGCGCTTTGACGCCGCGCCAGCCGCCAAGGCCGAGCCGTCGTTCGGCGCGCCGCCAGCGGCGCCCGTATCCGATGCCCCCGTGCATGCGGAACCGTCGCTGGGCGATATCCCTGCCGACACGCTCGCGGCACCAGCCGCCGAGCCCGTGCAAGAAGTGAGCGCCGCCAGCGAACAGGCGACCAGCCTGGTCGACCCGCTGATCGACTGCCTGCTGCCTTTGTCGCTGGAAGCGCCCGTGCGCGGCGACAAGATCCTGCCCGTGTTGCAAACCCTGCGCCTGGTGGGCAACAAGCCCGTGCACTTCATCGGTTTGCACGTGAATGGCGACTGGGAGCCGATCACGCATGGCGGTGTCTATACGAAGATGCAGGGCGGCGTACAGCTGGCCAGCCGCAGCACGGCCCTGAATGAACTCGAATACTCGGAACTGGTCACGCGCCTGCGTGGCGTGGCCGACGAGATCGGTGCCGAGCCGGAAGTGCCCGACATGATGGAAGTGATGGCCGAAGCGCGCAATCTGCACCGCTTCGTCGCCGGCCACGACGCGCAACTGGGCGTCAACCTGCACACGAACGGCGCGCCGTGGGCCATTTCCACCTTGCTGTTTGCGCTGGAAAAGCAGGGCTTCGACGTGCGTCCGGACGGCCGCTTCGTCATGCCCGATGGCGACGGCAGCTATCTGTTCTCGCTGTCGACGAATGTCACCCTGGCCGAGGAAACCACGTCCCGCCTGACCCTGCTGCTGGACGTGCCTTGCGTGGCGCCCGCGCGCGACGGCTTCGGCGCCATGGTCGCTTGCGCCAAGGCACTGGTGGGCCGCCTCGACGCCACCATCGTCGACGATTACAACCAGGCCCTGTCGGACGCGGCGCTGGCCGAGATCGCCGGCCAGGTGCAAGAGTTTTACCAGGAAATGGACGCGGCCGACATTGCGGCCGGTTCCACCCGCGCCCTGCGTTTATTTAGCTGAAGAATCCTGCAATAATGACTGATCTGACCAACCAGGACGCCGCTGCCCGCGTTCTGGCACTCACTGCCGAGCTCAATCGGCATCTGTACGCCTACCACGTGCTCGACAATCCCACCATTCCCGACGCCGAGTACGACAAGCTGTTTGTCGAACTGCAGGCGCTGGAAACGGCCCATCCGGAACTCCGGGCACCGGATTCGCCCACCTTGCGCGTGGGTGCGGCGCCCTTGCCACAATTCGAGCAAGTCACGCACACGGTGCCGATGTTGTCGCTGAATAATGGTTTTTCCGATGACGATATCGTCAACTTCGACCGCCGCGTACGCGAAGGTCTGGACCTTGACGGTGCAGAAGTCGACTACGCTGCCGAAGTGAAATTCGATGGCCTGGCCATCAACCTGCGCTATGAAAACGGCCTGTTCGTGCAGGCCGCCACGCGCGGCGATGGCGCCACGGGCGAAGACGTGACGGCGAATATCCGCACCATTTCCGGCATCCCCTTGCGCCTGCATGGCGAGAATGTACCGGCGCTGCTGGACGTGCGCGGCGAGGTGATGATGTTCAAGGCCGATTTTGCCCGCCTGAACGAACGCCAGCGCGAGGCGGGGCAGAAGGAATTCGCCAACCCGCGCAATGCGGCCGCCGGCAGCCTGCGCCAGCTCGATTCGCGCATCACGGCGCAGCGCAAGCTGCGTTTTTATGCGTATGGCATCGGCGCCCTCGATGGCGCCGCCATGCCGGCCTCGCATTCGGCCTTGCTGGACTGGTACGAAACGCTGGGCATACCCGTGTCGAAGGAGCGCCGTGTGGTGCGAGGCGCGCAGGGCTTGCTGGCCTACTACGCCGATATCGGCGCGCGCCGCCCCGCCTTGCCCTACGAAATCGACGGCGTGGTCTACAAGGTGAACGCGACGCAAGACCAGCAGGAGCTGGGCTTTGTCTCGCGCGCGCCGCGTTTTGCGCTGGCGCACAAGTTCCCCGCCGAAGAAGCCTTGACCGTGGTGCTGGGCATCGATATCCAGGTGGGCCGCACGGGCGCCATGACGCCCGTGGCGCGCCTGGCGCCCGTGTCCGTGGGCGGCGTGACGGTGACGAATGCCACCTTGCACAATGAAGACGAGGTGCTGCGCAAGGATGTGCGCGTGGGCGATACCGTCGTCGTGCGCCGCGCCGGCGACGTGATCCCGGAAGTGCTGTCCGTGGTGCTGGAGAAGCGCCCGGAACCGGCGCCGCTGCCGTTCAAGATGCTGGAGCGCTGTCCTGTCTGCGATTCCCACGTGGTGCGCGAAGAGGGCGAGGCCATCGCGCGCTGCTCGGGCGGCCTGTTCTGTTCGGCGCAGCGCAAGGAAGCGTTCCGTCACTTCGCCGGGCGGCGCATGATGGATATCGACGGCCTGGGGGAACGTTATATCGATACCCTGGTCGAACTGGAATACGTGCATGGCCTGGCTGACCTGTACAGCCTGACCCTGGACAAATTGCTGGAAATGAAAGTGCGCGCCGACGAGCGCGATGGTTCGACGCCAGAAACAGTGCAACAAGGCAAGATTCCCACCAAATGGGCGGAAAACTTGCTGGCCGGCATAGAAGCAAGCAAGCGGCCGCCGCTCGAGCGTTTCCTGTTTGCGCTGGGTATTCGCCACGTGGGCGAATCGACGGCCAAGACCCTGGCCGAGTGGCTCGGCAGCCTCGACTATGTGCGCCGTGCGCCCGCAGCCCTGCTGCGCGTGCTGCCCGACATCGGCGGCACCGTGGCCGAGTCCATCGCCGACTTTTTTGCGGAAGAAAAGAACCAGCAGGCGCTGCAGGCATTGCTGGACGCTGGCGTCACGCCGCAAGGCGAACACGCGCCCAGCGCCAAGCTGCGTACGCAGCTGGAGCAAACGACGTTGCTGGCGGCCATCGGCATCCCCAAGCTGACGGAACCGCGCAGCAAGCAGCTGGTGGAGCGGGGCGTGACCCTGGCCAGCCTGGCGGCGCAAGGCGCCAGCTTCCACGCGGGCTTGCCCGCCGCCGTGGCCGAAGCGCTGGCGCAATGGCTGGCCGATGAGAGCAATGTCAAGCTGCTCGGTCAACTGGACGCCCTGCGCAATGAATTACTGTCACAATTACCTGAAATGTCAGCCGCTGGCGGCAAGTTGGACGGCAAGACTTTCGTCCTGACGGGCACCTTGCCCAACATGAGCCGCGACGAGGCCGCGGAGCTGATCGAGGCGGCCGGTGGCAAGGTCAGCGGTTCCGTGTCGAAGAAGACAGGCTATGTCGTGGCCGGCTCGGACGCCGGCAGCAAGCTGGCCAAGGCCCAGGAACTGGGTGTGGCCATACTCGACGAGGCTGGCCTGCTGGCCTTGCTCGCGCAGGACTAATCGTTCAAAATATTGCAGAAGACCCATGAAAAAAATCAGAAAAGCAGTTTTCCCCGTTGCCGGCCTGGGCAGTCGTTTCTTGCCTGCAACCAAGGCGCAGCCGAAGGAGATGTTACCGATCGTCGACAAGCCGTTGATCCAGTACGCAGTGGAAGAAGCGGTGGCGGCGGGCATCACGGAAATGATCTTCATCACGGGCCGCAATAAACGCGCCATCGAAGACCATTTCGATACGGCGTACGAGCTCGAGTCGGAGCTGGAAGCGGCCGGCAAGCGCCTGTTGCTCGACATGGTGCAAAACGTCATTCCCAAGCACATCAATTGCATTTACATCCGCCAGTCGGCGCCGTTGGGCCTAGGGCATGCCGTGCTGTGCGCCCGTCCCGTGATCGGCGACGAACCGTTTGCCGTCTTGCTGGCCGACGATTTCATGGATGTGGAAGAGGGCGTGCGCCCCGTGCTGGCGCAGATGACCGATGTCTTCCAGTATGAAAATTGTTCGCTGCTGGCGGTGCAGGACGTTCCGCGCGCGGAAACCAGGCAGTACGGTATCGTGTCGGCAAAGAATTATCAGCCCGACCTGGAACTGGTGTCGGCCATCGTGGAAAAGCCTGCGCCCGAAGAGGCGCCGTCGACCCTGGCCGTGGTGGGCCGTTATGTGCTGACCAGCCGCATCTTTAATCATCTGGAAAACCTGGGGACGGGCGCCGGCGGCGAAATCCAGCTGACGGACGGCATCGCCGCCCTGATGCGCGAAGAGCGCGTGCTGGCTTACCGCTATCAGGGGCAGCGCTATGATTGCGGCTCCAAGCTCGGTTATCTGAAGGCAACGACGGCGATGGGCATGAAGCATCCGGAAACGGGCGCCGCTTTCCGCGCTTACCTGCAACAACTGCAATCGACACTGGACACAAAATGACGGTACGTGAAATCCTCAAGATGGGCGATCCGCGCCTGCTGCGCATGGCCGAGCCCGTGCGCGAATTCGACACGCCCGAATTGCATGCGCTGATCGCCGACATGTTCGATACCATGCATGCGGCCAATGGTGCGGGCCTGGCGGCGCCGCAGATCGGCGTCAACCTGCAGCTGGTGATCTACGGCTTCAAGCAGAATCTGCGCTATCCCGATGCGCCGCAAGTGCCGGAAACCGTGCTGATCAACCCTGTGCTGACACCGTTGACGGAGCGCAAGGAAGAGGGCTTTGAGGGCTGCCTGTCCGTGCCTGGTTTGCGCGGCAGCGTGCCGCGCTGGAGCGAGCTGCACTATGAAGGCGTGGACCAGTTCGGCCAACCCATCAGCCGCGATTGCGACGGCTTCCACGCCCGCGTGGTGCAGCATGAAGTGGACCACCTGCACGGCATTTTGTATCCGATGCGCATCGTTGATTTTACGCAGTTCGGCTACACGGAAGTCATGTTCCCGGACTTGGACCCCAACGACGACGATTGATCGGCGCCTGAGAAAACGCCCATGGCGGCGTTGCATTGCCTCGCCGTACTCTTCGTACTGTCTTCGGCAATGCGCCTTGCCCTGAACGTTTTTCAGGCGCCTCGTGACTTTGGCTGTTCAACAAAAAATGGCCGCGCAGCATGAGCTGGGCGGCCATTTTTCATGCGTGAAGCAAACCTAGCGCACCTTGCGGCTGCTGCCCAGGTTATCCAGCAGCGTCTTCAATTCATCCTGCATCGCATCCGTCAGGTTCAGGAAGCGGCAGCCGATCTGCACTTGCTCGCCCAGCAGGAAGGAGCGGAAGGTGCGCGAGAGGCGGATTTCCAGGTCGGCGATCATGACCTTGTCCGGCCCCAGTTCCAGCCGTACGCGCGACAGTTTGCGGCCCACATACAGGCCGATCGTATCGCGCGGGTGGGCACGCATGCCGATGCCGCCGGCCGAGAAATCATACAGTTGCAATTCATACGGTCGGCCTTCCAGCACAAAGGCGGCCAGGTAGTACACGCCCAGCGGCGTTTCCAGGCGCGCCGACTCGCGCCGTTCCAGCACCAGGCAATGGCTGGGGAAGTTCGTCAGGTAGACGTTCGGCCGCTCGGGATACGCCTCCCATTCGCCATTGATGGTAAATTGCAGCTTGGCGTTTTGCACCCACGACACAAACGTGGCGCCGCCTTCGGGCAGGGCGGTCCCCTCATTGAGCTCCAGCACGAATTGCGGCAAGTCGTCGTCGACGGACAAGATGCGCGCCATGATGACGTCTTCGCCGCCTGTCGGGTAGATGGAAATGGCATCGCCGTTATCAGCCAGACTGCACAGGGTTTCGCCGATATCCCACGGATCGCTCATATGGTGCGGCTTGGTGCCTGGCTCCATCGGCTCGGCCACATCGGCCAGGCTGGGCGCGCCTTTGCGCAGGGGATTGGGGATGGGATCGTTCACGACAGCGTATCTCTTGTAATTTCTAATGGTGAATAGTGTATAGGTTCAAGGCAATATTTGCTAACTAAATCACAATAATTGCCTTTTCCTCACTACTCTTGTTGCCTGCTGGATATAGATCCCGGCACGCTTAAAACTGTTCGTCCGCACTCAGATAACGCCATTGGCCCGTCGGCAAGTCGCCCAGCTTGACCTTGCCGATGCGCACGCGTTTCAGGCCCAGCACTTTCAGGCCGACCGCTTCGCACATGCGGCGGATCTGGCGTTTCTTGCCTTCGCGCAGGGTAAAGCTCAGCTGGTCTTCATTTTGCCAGCGCACCTTGGCCGGCAGCAGCGGCTTGCCGTCGAGCCACAGGCCGTGGTTGAGCTTTTTCAGCTCGCTGTCGGGCAGGACGTCGCCCTTGGTGTAGCTCACGCGCACCAGGTATTCCTTGTCGATATCGGTATCGTGGCCGATCAGCTGCTTGGCCACGCGCCCATCCTGTGTCAGGACCAGCAGGCCGACGGAATCGATGTCCAGGCGCCCGGCGGCCACCAGGCTGCGCAGCTGGGTCGGGTGGAACTGTTCCGGGCTGCGGTCTTCCGCCCAGCGGTTCTCGGCCTTGATCAAGGCCACGGCGGGCGTGTAGCCATCCTCGGCCTGGCCGCTGACATAGCCCATCGGCTTGTTGATCAGGACGGTGACGCGCTTCGATTGCTCGGCCGCCGCCTGGCGTTCCACGGTGACTTTCTGGCTGGGATAGACCTTGCTGCCCAGCTCGGACACCACCTTGCCATCTACGCGGACCCAGCCGCGCGCGATCCATTCGTCGGCTTCGCGGCGGGAGGACAGGCCCAGTTCGGACATGCGTTTGGACAAGCGTAATAATTCTTCGGTCATGTTGTTTCAGTTTCAGTAAGGGTAGGCGCTGCGCGCAAGGTTTACACCTTCAGCGCATCGAGTAAATCGGTTTCCAGCAATATCTGGTTGCGGGCATTGTTGAGCGCGGGGCCGTCGACGAGGAAGACGTCTTCGACCCGCTCGCCCAGGGTCATGATCTTGGCCGTGTGCAGGTTGATGCGGTACTTGGTCAGCACATTGGCGATCGCATACAGCAGGCCCGTGCGGTCGTTGGCGGCCACCGACAGCAGGTAGTACTGGCCCTTTTCATCGGGCCGCAAGTCCACCGTCGGCTGGAAGGGGAAGGTGCGCGACAGGCGCGACAGCCGTCCTTTGCCCGGCGGCGGCAGCGGCGTTTGCGACTGCAGCAGTTCGCCCAGCTCATGCTCGATCAGGCTGATGATGTCGCGGTAGCTCTTGGCGAAGTTCTGCTCCGTGACGAGGAAGGTGTCGAGCGCGTAGCCATTCCTGGTCGTGTGGATCTTCGCGTCGAGGATGCTGAAATTCTTGCGGTCGAAATAGCTGCAGATGCGCGCGAACAGGTCAGGCTGGTCGGGAATGTACACGGCCACCTGCAAGCCTTCGCCGATGGGCGCCAGCCGGCATTTTACCACCGGCAACTTGCTGTCGAGCTTGTCGTACAGCGAGCGCGTCTGCCAGGCAATGTCGGAGGCGTCGTGGCGCAGGAAATACGCTACATCGAGCTGCTGCCACAGTTTCAGATGGGCATCGGGCGGCAAGCCGTACAGGCGCAGGGTGGCCAGCGCTTCCTGCTGGCGGTTCTTCAGTTCGCGGTCGGCCGTGTGCGGCTCGCCGCCCAGCACGCGCAGGGTGATCTTGTACAGGTCTTCCAGCAGCTTGCCCTTCCACGCGTTCCACACTTTCGGGCTGGTGCCGCGGATGTCGGCCACCGTCAGCAGGTACAGGCCCGTCAGGTGGCGCTCGTCCTTGACCACTTTCGCGAACGCGGCGATGACGTCGGGGTCGGACAGGTCCTGCTTTTGCGCCACTTGCGACATGGTCAGGTGATTTTCCACCAAAAAAGCGACCAGTTCCGTGTCCTCTGCCGACATGCCGTGGTCCTGGCAGAACTGGGTGGCGTCGGCCACGCCCAGCTTGGAATGGTCGCCGCCGCGGCCCTTGGCGATGTCGTGGAACAGGGCCGCCACGTACAGCAGCCACGATTGCGAGAAATCGGCCATCAGCTGGCTGCAGAACGGGTATTCGTGCGCATGTTCGCTCATGGTGAAGCGGCGCATGTTGCGCACCACCATCAAAATGTGCTGGTCGACCGTGTACACGTGGAACAGGTCATGCTGCATCTGGCCCACGATGCGGCGGAAATTCGGCAGGTAGCGTCCCAGGATGCTCATCTCGTTCATGCGCCGCAGCGCATGGATGATGCCCACGGGCGCGCGCATGATGCGCAGGAACAGGGCGCGGTTGACGGGGTCCTGGCGGAAGGCGGCGTCGATCTTGAAGCGCGCGTGCCACAGGGCCCGCGTGGCGCGCGAGGTCATGCCCTTCAGGGCCGGGCGTTCCGTCATCAGCACGAAGATTTCCAGCACGGCCGACGGGTATTGCTCGAACGTATCGTCGGCGCTGATGTCGATCAGGCTGTTGACTTCATTGAAGCGTTCGTTGATGGGCACGGCCACGTCGTCTTGCGGAAACAGCCGTGCCTCGATGTTTTGCAGCAGAATCGTGTTGAGCTGGGTCACCGTCTTGGCGGCCCAGTAATAGCGCTGCATCAGGTATTCGCTGGCGCGGCGCATGTGCGGCCCGCTGCCCGTGGCTTGCAAGCCCAGCGATTCGGCGATCGCCGTCTGCACGTCGAATACCAGGCGGTCTTCGCGCCGTCCCGCATGCAGGTGCAGGCGTACGCGGATATCCTTGAAGGCGCGCTCCTTTTCCATCAGCTGGCGCGCTTCCGTCAGGGTGATCAGGCCGCCTGTGGCCAGCGTGCGCCAGGAATTGGCCAGACCGGCCGCCTTGGCCACCCACAGAATCACCTGCAAGTCGCGCAGGCCGCCCGGGCTTTCCTTGCAATTCGGTTCCAGGCTGAAAGCCGTGTCTTCGTATTTGGCATGGCGCTGGCGCATTTCCGCGGTTTTCGCCTGGAAAAACGCCTGCGGGTCCATGGCTGCCTCGTAGCGCTGCTGCAATTGCGCAAACAGGTCCGCGTTGCCGCACACGAGGCGCGCTTCGAGCAAGCTGGTTTGCACGGTGATGTCGGCCTTCGATTCGACCATGCATTCCTCGACCGTGCGGATGCTGTGGCCGATTTCCAGGCCCAGGTCCCACAGCAGCTGCACCAGTTCCTCGAGCTTTTCCTGCGCGGCCGCATCGGGCGCCTGCTGCAGCAGGATCAGCAGGTCGACGTCGGAATACGGAAACAGTTCCCCGCGTCCGTAGCCGCCCACGCCCACCAGGGCCGTGCCGGGCGGCAAACCCGCTTCCTGCCAGGCGCGCGCCAGCACGCCATCGACGCTGTGGCGCAGGCTGCGCAGCAGTTTTTCAGGCTTGCCGTCGGCCTGGAAGGCCGCAATGACGACCTGGCGGTCGGTTTTCAGTTGCTGTTTCAGCTGTTCCCGAATCTGCTTTTTCATCTGGGCCCTGGGGTGGCGGTGCGTGGGATGGAAGAATCAGGCTTTGTTCAGGATCAGGGCCGGCGGTGGCGGCATGCCGGGCGAGACGGTCAGCACTTCATAGCCCGTTTCCGTCACCAGCACCGTGTGTTCCCATTGCGCCGACAGGCTGCGGTCCTTGGTTTTGATGGTCCAGCCATCGTTCATTTCGCGGATCTCACGGCGGCCCGAGTTGATCATCGGTTCGACGGTAAAGATCATGCCCGCTTCCAGGCGTTCCAGGGTGCCTGGTTTGCCGTAATGCAGCACTTGCGGTTCTTCATGGAAGACCTTGCCGATGCCGTGGCCGCAGAATTCGCGCACCACGCTGTAGCCGGCTTTTTCCGCATGTTGCTGGATGGCGTGGCCGATATCGCCCAGGTGGGCGCCCGGCTTGATCTGGTCGATTCCCAGCCACATGCATTCATAGGTGATTTCCGACAGGCGCTTGGCCAGGATGGTGGGCGTGCCGACGAGGAACATGCGGCTGTTGTCGCCGTGGTAGCCATCCTTGATGACGGTGATGTCGAGGTTGACGGAGTCGCCGCTCTTCAAGACCTTGTCGCCGGGAATGCCATGGCAGATGACGTCGTTGACGGAGGTGCAGATGGCCTTCGGGTAAGGCGTGTAGCCTGGCGGGCAGTAGTTCAGCGGGGCAGGGATGGTGCCTTGCACGTTGACCATGTATTCGTGGCACAGGCGGTCCAGTTCGCCGGTCGTGACGCCGACCTTGACGAAGGGAGTGATGTAATCGAGTACTTCGGCGCCGAGCTTGCCGGCTACGCGCATGCCTTCGATGTCGGCGGCGCTGTTGATACGGATGGTGGACATGGTGTGATTCGCAATCTGCAAGATGTTCAGGTGAAAAGCACAGACGAATCTCAGCGGAGGAGGAAACGTCTGCAAATATGTCGAAATTATAAACGAGGCGCCCCGCATCCGCCGCCACCATCCTATGGCTGGCAGGCGATTTTTGCGGGAAAGCCCATGGCCGATACGCATTGCACCAGTGTGGTGCAATGCTGGCCGTCGCTGCGCGCGCGATTTGCGCCGGGGACTTGATGGAATGGGCATTTCGGTGTAGAATCCCGGGTTGCTTGAATTCTCTTTTGGGCAATGCAGTAAAACAGTGTCTTTAATTTATATAAACACGCGAATCCGGTCGACAAGGGTGCCTGTATGGTGACTGATCGGATTCCAGACCCAACCCTGGAGTTAATAATGTCCGTAACAATGCGCGAAATGCTGGAAGCCGGTGTCCACTTTGGTCACCAAACCCGTTTTTGGAATCCAAAAATGGCACCGTTCATCTTCGGCCATCGCAACAAGATCCACATCATCAACCTGGAAAAAACCATGGCGATGTACCAGGACGCAATGAAGCACGTGCGTCAACTGGCTGCAAACCGTGGCACCATCCTGATGGTTGGCACCAAGCGTCAAGCGCGCGAAATCATCGCTGCTGAAGCACAACGCGCTGGTGTGCCTTTCGTTGATCAACGTTGGTTGGGCGGCATGCTGACCAACTTCAAAACGATCAAAACCTCGATCAAGCGTCTGAAAGACATGGAAGTCATGGTTGAAGACGGTTCGATCGAGAAGCTGTCGAAAAAAGAAGCGCTGATGTTCTCCCGCGAAATGATCAAGCTGCAAAAATCGATCGGCGGCATCAAGGACATGGGCGGCATTCCTGACGCAATCTTCGTCGTCGACGTCGGCTACCACAAAGGTGCGATCACCGAAGCAGCTAAACTGGGTATCCCGGTCATCGGCGTTGTCGATACCAACCACTCCCCAGAAGGCGTGAACTTCGTGATCCCAGGTAACGATGACTCCTCGAAAGCCATCATGTTGTACGCTCGCGGTGTTGCTGATGCAATCATCGAAGGCCGTGCAGCTGCCGGTAACGAAGTTGTTGAAATGGTTAAAGCAGCCGCTGGCGACGAATTCGTCGAAGTAAACGAACAGGCTTAATGGCCAGGCTATCGCGAGATAGCCGTTTGTAAGCACAGCAGTAAGGGAAAAGGGGTGGCAGCAGCTCCCCCTTTTTTTTAACAAAAAAACGATAGTGACCGCTGGCGAGGCATATCTGCCCGGCCGCGACTGTCGACTCACCGAATCAGGAGAAACACATGGCAGCGATTACAGCAGCGATGGTAGGCGAATTGCGCGGCAAAACCGACGCACCAATGATGGAATGCAAAAAAGCACTGACCGAAGCCGATGGCGACATGGCGCGTGCGGAAGAGATCCTGCGCGTCAAACTGGGCGGCAAGGCATCGAAAGCATCGGCACGCATCACCGCTGAAGGCGTCGTGGCAACCTACATCGCCAATGGCGTAGGCGCCCTGGTCGAAGTGAACTCGGAAACCGACTTCGTTGCGAAAAACGACGATTTCCTGGCACTGGCCAACAACGCTGCCCGTCTGGTAGCAGAACACAATCCGGCTGACGTCGCTGCCCTGCTGGCCTTGCCACTCGATGGCAAGACCCTGGACGAAGTGCGCGCTGCCCTGATCGGCAAAATCGGCGAAAACATGACCATCCGCCGCTTCCAGCGTTTCGAAACCAGCAACAAGCTGGCGTCGTACCTGCACGGCGCGCGCATTGGCGTGATCGTCGAATTCGACGGTGCCGATGAGCAAGTCGGCAAAGACGTGGCCATGCACATCGCTGCCATGAAGCCAGTGTCGCTGTCGTCGAACGAAGTTCCAGCGGAACTGATCGAAAAAGAGCGTTCGGTTGCCCAACTGAAAGCCGAAGAAGACGCAGCCAAAGCGGCCGCCGAAGGCAAACCAGCGCAATCGCCGGAAATCCTGGCCAAGCGCCTGGAAGGTTCCGTACAGAAGTTCCTGAAAGAAGTATCGCTGCTGAACCAGGCTTTCGTGAAAAACGACAAGCTGTCGGTTGAGCAAATGCTGAAGGCGGCTAACACCAGCGTCAAAGGTTTTGCCATGTACGTGGTAGGCGAAGGCATCGAGAAGAAGCAAGACGACTTCGCAGCAGAAGTCGCAGCACAGATGGCTGCCTCCCAGGGAGCGTAAGTAAAGCGGGCCGAGAGGCCCGTTTTTTTGGCCCGCCCGCACCTGTCGTGCCGGGCGGCGGCATGGGCAGCTTCCTCCCGCCTATCCGGCGCTGCAGGGCGCTGCGCCATGTCATACTCGAATAACCTCATTTATGGAGCCCCAGCTCATGTCAAAACCAGCCTACAAGCGCGTCCTCCTCAAGTTGTCCGGCGAAGCCCTGATGGGCGATGATCCCTACGGCATCAACCGTGCCACGATCGAGCGCATGGTGGCCGATGTGGCCGAGGTGGCGAAATTGGGTGTGGAACTGGCAATCGTGATTGGCGGCGGCAATATCTTCCGCGGCGTCGCGCCTGGCGCGCAAGGCATGGACCGTGCCACCGCCGACTACATGGGCATGCTTGCCACCGTGATGAATGCACTGGCCCTGGCCGATGCCATGCGCCACGTCGGCATCGTCGCGCGCGTCATGTCGGCCATCGGCATCGAGCAAGTCGTCGAGCCGTACGTCCGTCCGAAAGCCCTGCAATACCTGGAAGAAGGCAAAGTGGTGGTCTTCGCCGCCGGTACCGGTAATCCGTTCTTCACCACCGACACGGCAGCCGCCCTGCGCGGTTCCGAGATCAGCGCCGAGATCGTCCTGAAGGCCACCAAGGTCGACGGCGTCTACACGGCCGATCCGAAGAAGGATCCGAACGCCACCCTGTTCCACACGATTACGTTCGACGACGCCATCGCCAAGCACCTGCAAGTGATGGATGCCACCGCATTCGCCCTGTGCCGCGACCAGAAACTGCCAATCAAAGTGTTTTCGATCACCAAGCCAGGCGCGCTGATGCGCGTCATCATGGGTGAAGATGAAGGCACGCTGGTTCACGTATAGAAGTAAGGAGCACCGAGAAACCGTCCATGGCTGCGTTGCAGCGCCTCGCCGTACATTCGGCGCCGCGCCTTGCCCTGAGCGGTTTTCGGCACTCCCGGCTGCGGCAGCATTCAAGCCGCAAGCGCAATAGAATATTCATTATTATCAAGACAAGGAGTAGGTAATGTCCTTAGCTGACGTTAAAAAGAACACCCAGGAACGCATGACGAAGTCGCTGGAAACACTGAAGGCCGACCTGGCCAAAGTGCGTACCGGCCGCGCCCATACGGGCATCCTGGACCACGTGATGGTCGATTACTACGGTTCGCCGACGGCGCTGACCCAGGTGGCCAACGTGACCCTGATCGACGCGCGCACCATCGGTGTGCAGCCGTACGAAAAGAAGATGGCCTCGACCGTTGAAAAAGCCATCCGCGACGCCGACCTGGGCTTGAACCCATCGGCACAGGGCGACATGATCCGCGTCCCGACGCCGCCGCTGACGGAAGAGCGCCGCAAGGAAATGGTCAAGCTGGTCAAGAGCGAAGCGGAAGACGCGAAGATCGCCGTGCGCAACATTCGCCGCGATGCGAACGAGTCGCTGAAGAAACTGGTCAAGGAAAAAGCCTGCTCCGAGGACGATGAGCGCCGCTCGTCGGAAGAAGTGCAGAAACTGACGGACAAGTTTATTGCCGACATCGACAAGATGGTGATCGACAAAGAAAAAGAAGTGCTGACGGTCTAGTTTTCAGTCCTTTTGACGCTGCCCGGGAAAGCATGGCTTTTCCGGGCAGTGCTATTTGGCGCATAATGGTTATCTTTTATTTTTGGTATTCGTGTTTTCATGATCTATTCGAGTTCGACAACGGCAGTACCTGAGGTTGGCACAGTGCCGCGCCATGTGGCAATCATTATGGATGGCAATGGCCGCTGGGCAACCAAACGCTTCCTGCCGCGCGTGGCTGGCCACGTCAAGGGCGCTGACGCCGTGCGCGGCATCGTCGAGACCTGCCTCGAACGCGGTGTCGAGTACCTGACCCTGTTTGCCTTCAGTTCGGAAAACTGGCGCCGCCCGGAAGAAGAGGTGTCGATGCTGATGCGCCTGTTCGTCACCATGCTGGAACGCGAAGTGGTCAAGATGCATGCCAACGACATTCGCCTGAAAGTGGTGGGCGACCTGTCGCGCTTCAATGAACAGCTGCAAACCCTGATCGCCAATGCCGAGCGCAAGACGGCGAACAACACGCGCCTGACGGTGTCCATCTGCGCCAATTACGGCGGGCGCTGGGACATCATGCAGGCAGTCAATAAAATGACGGTCGAGGCCGCTGCCAACGGCCAGAGCGCCGGGCAGGCTTACACGGAAGAACAACTGGCGCCGCACCTGGCCATGGCCTATGCGCCCGAGCCTGACCTGTTCATCCGCACGGGCGGCGAGCAGCGCATTTCCAATTTCCTGCTGTGGCAACTGGCGTACACTGAGCTGTTTTTTACCGAGACTTTCTGGCCCGACTTCAATGACGAGTGCCTCGACGCGGCAATCGCGTCTTACCAGCAGCGCGAACGGCGCTTTGGCCGTACCAGCGCGCAATTAACTGAAAAGACAAACTGATGCTGAAAACACGGATAATCACCGCCCTGGTCCTGTTGGCGGTCTTGCTGCCGGTTCTGTATCTGAATTACTTCCCCGCCTTCGCCGTGATCGCCACGGCGTTCTTCGGCGCCGCCGTCTGGGAAAGCTTCCGCATTTTCAAAAATCGCCAGGCGCTCCTGATTGCTGCCGTCTGGACTGCCGCCTTTGCGTATACGTTTTTTGTCGGTAACGGCATGGCGCAGCTCAATTTCTGGTTCGCCCTGTGCGTGGCCATCTGGCTGATCCGCTTCGTGCCCTCGCTGGCGACGGGCTTGCCGCCCACCGAAGGCCTGGGCAATACCTTGCTCAGCCTGGTGTACCCGGTGACCATCGTCGGCTGCTTCGTCGCCATCATCGCCTTGTTCCTGCATAGCCCCTTGTACCTGCTGTCCGTCATGGCGCTGGTGTGGATCGCCGATATCGGCGCGTATTTCTCGGGCAAGGCGTTCGGCAAGCGCAAGCTGGCGCCCAGCATTTCCCCGGGTAAATCCTGGGAAGGCGCCATCGGCGGCGGCATCGCCGTGCTCGTCATCGCCGCCATCACCATCATCGCCGCGCCATCGTTGCCGGTGCTGCAAGACACCTTCGCCGTGCAGCTGCAATTGCGCCGCGGCTGGCTGGTGGCCCTGCTGGTGCTGCTGCTGGTCGTCGCGGCCAGCATCGTCGGCGACCTGTTCGAATCCCAATTGAAGCGCCGCGCCGGCATCAAGGACAGCAGCAACCTGCTGCCTGGCCATGGCGGTGTACTCGACCGTATCGATGCGCTGATCCCGGTCCTGCCATTTGCCGCCCTCGTGGCCAGCTGGCTTTAAGGAAACTCATGCAATACATCACCATCCTTGGCGCGACCGGCTCGATCGGCGTGTCTACCTTGGACGTGCTCGCGCGTCATCCCGAGCAATACAGCGTGTATGCGCTGAGCGCGCACAGCCGCGTGGCCGAACTGGCCGCCCAGTGCCTGCAGTTCCGTCCGCAGCGCGCCGTCGTCGGCACGGCGGACGGCGCCCTTGAACTGACGCGTTTGCTGCGCGGGCAGGGCGTCGCTACGCAGGTCGAGTACGGCGTGGAAGCCCTGTGCGCCATCGCCAGCGCGCCGCAGGTGACGGGCGTGATGGCGGCGATCGTCGGCGCGGCCGGCCTGGCGCCCACCCTGGCGGCGGCACGCGCCGGCAAGAAAGTATTGTTGGCCAATAAAGAGGCGCTGGTCATGTCCGGCCAGCTGTTCATCGATGCCGTGCACGATAACGGCGCCGTGCTGCTGCCCATCGACAGCGAGCATAACGCCATCTTCCAATGCATGCCGCACGCGCATGGCCGCGCGCCAGGCGCCGCGGGCGTGGCAAAAATCGTGCTGACGGCTTCCGGCGGCCCCTTCCTCACGCGCGACGTCGAGACGCTCGACACGGTCACGCCGGACCAGGCCTGCAAGCATCCGACCTGGGCCATGGGACGCAAGATTTCCGTCGATTCGGCCACCATGATGAACAAGGGCCTGGAAGTGATCGAAGCGCACTGGCTGTTCGGCGCGCCGGCCGAGCAGATCGAGGTGCTGATCCATCCGCAAAGCGTGATCCATTCGATGGTGTCGTATGTCGACGGTTCCGTGCTGGCCCAGCTGGGCAACCCGGACATGCGCACGCCGATCGCCCATGCGCTGGCCTACCCGCAGCGTATCGCTTCCGGCGTGGCGCAGCTGGACCTGGCGCAAGTGGCCACGCTGCAGTTCGAACGTCCCGATTTCCGCCGTTTCCCCTGTCTGGCGCTGGCGTTCGACGCCTTGCGCGCGGGCGGCACGGCGCCGGCCCTGCTCAACGCGGCCAATGAAGTGGCCGTGCAAGCCTTCCTCGACGAGCAGATCGGCTTCCGCCAGATCGACCGCGTCATCGCCCACGTGATCGAGACGGTGCCGCATGGCGCCGCCTCCAGCATCGAGGCCGTGATGGAGCAGGACCGCCTGGCCAGAGCGGCCGCGCACGCGTATATCGCCCAAAGGCTGGCCGCATGACGCTCATTACCACCTTGCTGGCCTTTATCGTCGCGCTCGGTTCACTGATTACCCTGCACGAGCTGGGCCACTACCTGGTGGCGCGCTGGTGCGGCGTGAAAGTGCTGCGCTTCTCGATCGGCATGGGAAAAGTGGTGTATTCGCGCAAGTTCGGCAAGGACCAGACGGAATGGGCGATTTCCGCGCTGCCGCTGGGCGGCTATGTCAGCATGCTCGACAGCCGCGCGCAAGACCTCAGCGATTTGCCGGAAAGCGAATTGCGCCGCGAATTCACGCGCCAGAGCGTGTGGCGCCGCATCGCCATCGTGGCCGCCGGCCCGCTGGCCAATTTCCTCGTCGCCATCGTGCTGTACGCGGGCCTGTTCATGCACGGCATCGAAGAGCCGTCGAGCAAGCTCGGTCCCGTGGCCGAGCAAACGGCCGCCTATGCCGCCGGCTTGCGCAGCGGCGATACGGTTGAAACGGTCAATGGCAAGGCCGTGGCCAGCTGGTCCGAGCTGCGCTGGGAACTGATCCAGGCCACCCTCGACAAGCAGCCGGCGCGCATCGAAGTGCGCCGTCCCGACCGTGGCCAGCAGGAGGCGACCTTGCCGACGGCCAGCCTGACGGAGACGGACCTGGAAGGCGACGTGCTGGGCAAGCTGGGCCTGACCCTGGCCCGTTCCGCGCCGACCCTGATGGAAATCATGCCTGGCGGCGCCGCCGCACGCGCCGGTCTGCAGAAAAACGACCAGATTCTGGCCATCGACGAGCAGCCCGTGCACGACGTGGCGGCCGTCATCGCCACCCTGAGCCAGGCGCCGGGCCGGACCTTGCAATTGCAACTCCTGCGCCAGGGCCAGGACCTGACCTTGCCCATTACACCGGACGCCGTGCCGGGTGCGGGGACAGAGGGAGCTGTAACAGTTGGTAAGATCCAGGCAAAGCTGGGGCAGGTGCCGGATATGATCAGCGTGGCCTCCGGACCGTTCTCTGCCGTGGGCAAGGCGTCCACCAAGGTCTGGGACACCAGCGTCATGAGCCTGAAAATGCTGGGTAAAATGGTTACCGGCCAGGTCTCGCTGAAGAATGTGACGGGGCCCATTACCATCGCCGATTACGCGGGCCAGACGGCGCGCACCGGCCTGGTAAGCTACCTGAGCTTCATCGCCTTCATCAGTATCAGTCTGGGCGTGATGAATTTGCTACCCATTCCTGTTCTGGATGGCGGGCATTTGCTGTATTATTCGCTGGAAGTTTTGACCGGACGCCCCTTGCCGGAGCGCGTAGGCGAGATTGCCCAGCGCCTGGGGATCGGTGTGTTGCTGACCTTGATGGTGCTTGCCGTCTTTAATGACGTGTTGCGATTGCTGAATTAGGGCGGTGGTTGATGCCATTGCGTGAGTCGCACAAGCAATCTTTTGTGTATGTTGTCCATTGATTTACCCATTGAATAACCCCAATGAAATTACATTCTGCTCGTTTTGCCTTGCCTTCCTTTCGTCGCAGCCTGATCGGCGCCGCCGTCATGGCCTTCTGTGCCGGCCATGCGCTGGCCGTCCAGCCATTTACTGTCAAGGACATCCGGGTCGAAGGGATCCAGCGTACTGAAGCGGGTACTGTTTTCAGCTATCTGCCGGTGCGCGTCGGCGAAACGTTCTCCGACGAGAAGAGTATCGCCGCCATCAAAGCCCTGTACGCGACGGGTTTTTTCAAGGACGTGCGCCTGGAAGTCGATGGCGACGTGCTGGTGGTGCTGGTCGAGGAGCGCCCGGCCATCGCTGCCGTGGAATTCACGGGCACCAAGGAATTTGAAAAAGATGTGCTGGTCAAGGCCTTGAAGGAAATCGGCGTCGGCGAAGCGAAAATTTTCGACAAGGCGTCGGTCGACCGCGCGGAGCAGGAGCTCAAGCGCCAGTATCTGTCGCATGGCCTGTACGGCGTGAAGATCACCACCACCGTCACGCCGATCGAGCGCAACCGCGTCAACGTGGTGTTCGCCGTCGACGAGGGCGACGTGGCCCGCATCAAGCAGATCAACATCGTCGGCAACAAGGCTTTCACGGACAAGGAACTGCGCGAACAGCTGGCCCTGAACACGGGCGGCTGGTTCAGCTGGTACACCAAGGCCGACCAGTATTCGAAGACCAAGCTGACGGGCGACATCGAGTCGCTGAAGTCCTACTACCTGGACCGTGGCTATATCGAGATGCAGGTCGACTCCACGCAAGTGTCGATCACGCCTGATAAAAAAGATATTTACCTGACGATCAATATCACCGAAGGTGAAAAGTACAAGATCGCCGGCACCAAGTTCGAAGGCGAGATGTTCGGCCGCGAAGAAGAGCTGAAAGCGCTGAACCTGATGCGCGAAGGCGAGATTTACTCGGGCGCGCGCCTGACGGCCACGAATAAGCGCATCCAGGACCGCCTGGCCACGTTCGGCTATGCCTTTGCCAACGTCAATGCCAATCCCGAAATCAACCGTGACAAGCATGAAGTGGGTTTTACTTTCTTCATCGATCCGGGCAAGCGCGTGTACGTGCGCCACATGAATATCGCCGGCAACACCACCACGCGCGATGAAGTCATCCGCCGCGAATTCCGCCAGTTCGAATCGTCCTGGTACGACAGCAACAAGATCAAGCTGTCGCGCGACCGTGTCGACCGCCTGGGCTACTTCAAGGACGTGACCATCGACACGCCGGAAGCGCAGGGCACGACCGACCAGGTCGACGTCAACGTGACGGTGGTGGAAAAACCAACGGGTAACTTCCTGATCGGCGGCGCCTTTTCGCAGTCGGAGAAGTTCACCCTGTCGGCATCGATTTCACAGGCCAACTTCGCCGGTAGCGGCAACACGGTCGGCATTGAACTCAATACCAGCCATTACAGCCGCACGATTGCGTTTTCGCAAACCAATCCGTATTTTACGGACGATGGCATTTCGCGCAGCTTTGAAGTGTACCTGCGCACGACGGAACCGCCGGCGCTGAACGTCGGCAGCTACAAGATCAAGCAAACCGGTGGCCGCGTCAGTTTCGGCGTGCCATTCTCGGAAGTCGACACCGTCTTCTTCGGCATCGGCGCCGAGCGCTCGCGCATCGAAACCGACATCACCAGCCCGATTCGCTTCAAGCAGTACGTGAAAGACAACGGCGGCCCGTCGGACGGCATCGGTTCTGCCACCACCAATTCCATCCCGCTGACGGCGGCATGGCAGCGTGACAGCCGCGACAGCGCCCTGACGCCATCGATCGGCCGCTTACAGCGCGTCAACCTGGAGGCTGACCTGATCGGCGACCAGAAGTACTTCCGTGCCATCTATGAGCACCAGTATTTCCGTCCGCTGTTCAGCAAGGTCACCCTGGCGTTGAGGGGCGAGATCGATTACGGCCACGGCATCGGCAAGCACGTGTACCCGGTCTTCAAGAACTTCTACGGCGGCGGCATCGGTTCGGTGCGCGGCTACCTGAGTTCCTCGCTGGGCGCGGTCGAACCGAGCACCAACGATGCCCTGGGCGGCGCCTCGCGCATGTTCGGCAACGCCGAGCTGCAGATGCCGTTCCCCGGTTCGGGCAATGACCGCAGCCTGCGCTGGTTCGGTTTCCTTGACGGCGGCCAGGTCTACCAGGAAGGCGAAAAAATGCGGATCTCGCAATTGCGCTATTCTGCTGGCTTGGGCATCAGCTGGATTTCACCGGTGGGCCCGCTCAAGCTGAGCTATGCCAAACCGCTGAACGCCAAGCCGACGGACCGCCTGGAGCGCTTCCAGTTCCAGATGGGCACCGGTTTCTGACCGGCCATCTGAACCGGGGCGACAGCTTTTACCTTTTGACCATGGAGTATCATGAACACCGCATCCGCTACCCTGCCCAAGTCCCTTGCCGTGATCGCATTGTGCTGGAGTTCGCTGTTGCCGGTGCAGGCGCAGGCTCAGGAGTCGAAGATCGCCTGGATCAGCAGCGAACGTATTTATAACGAATCGAGGCTGGCCAAAGCGGCCAGCGCCAAGCTGGCCGAAGAGTTCCGCTCGCGCGAAAAAGCCGTGCAGGAACTGGGCAGCCGCTTCAAGGTGGCCAACGAGGCCCTGGAAAAGGATATGCCCACCCTGAGCGAGGCCGAGCGTGCCAAGCGCCAGCGCGAGTTCTTCGAGCTGGACAAGGAGCTGCAGCGCCGCCAGCGCGAATTTCGCGAAGACCTGAGCCAGCGCACGAACGAAGAGCGCAGCGCCATCGCGGAAAAAGCCAACACCATCATCCAGCAGATGGCGCATATCGAAGGCTATGACATCGTGCTGCAGGAAGCCCTGTGGGCCAGCCCGCGCATCGACATTACCGACAAGGTCTTGAAGGCGCTGGACAAGTAACAGTAACGGTTTCAAGCCTGCCAGTGCATGCGCTGCGTGCACCGGCAGGCGTATTTATAAAGGTAATCAGATGGGCACTCGACTAGGAGACTTGGTCGAACGCTTCGGTGGTCAATTGGCGGGCGATCCCAACCTGGAAGTTTCAGGGATCGCGCCGCTGGCCGACGCCGGCGCTTCGCACATCAGCTTTCTCAGCAATAGCAAATTTCGCGCGCAGGCCGCCCAGAGCGGCGCTGCCGCGCTGATACTCACGCCGGCCGACGCTGCGCTGATCGGTGCCGAGTACGCCGGCGCGCGCATTGTCACACCGAATCCCTATGTGTATTTCGCGCGCGCGGCGCAGTATTTCGCCGCCCTGCATGAGATCAAGGCGCCGGCCGGCATCCATCCGCGCGCCTTTGTCGATGCCAGCGCGCAGGTCGATGCCAGCGCCTCTGTCGGCGTGCACGCGGTGATCGAGGCCGGCGCCATCGTCGGTGCCGGCTGCGTCATCGGCCCTGGCTGCGTGGTGGGGCGCGACGCCGTCATCGGCGCGGGCACGCAATTGCTCGCCAACGTGACCTTTCATGCGCGTTGCGTGATCGGCCAGCGCGGCATCATCCATTCCGGCGCCGTGATCGGCACCGACGGATTCGGCTTCGCCAACGAAGGCGGCGTGTACATCAAGATTCCGCAGACGGGCAGGGTGGTGATCGGTGACGATGTCGATATCGGCGCCAATACCACCATCGACCGTGGCGCACTGGCCGACACCATCATCGAAGATGGCGTCAAACTCGACAACCAGATCCAGATTGGCCACAACTGCCACATCGGCGCGCATACGGCCATGGCCGGCTGCGTCGGCGTGGCCGGCAGCGCCATCATCGGCAAGTACTGCACCTTTGGCGGCGCCGCCATGGTGCTCGGTCATTTGACGATCGCCGACCGCGTCCACGTGGGCTCGGGCAGCATGGTTTCGCGCTCGATCGCGGAACCGGGCCAGTACACGGGTTTTTATCCGCTGGCCAAGAACGCCGACTGGGAAAAGAGCGCCGCCATCGTGCGCAACCTGTCAAGCATGCGCGAGAAGATCCGCACGCTTGAAAAAACAATTAAAACACTGACCACGCAAGACGAAAAATGACTACTGAAAAAAAGACCCTCGACATCCTCGCCATCAAATCGCTGCTGCCGCACCGCTATCCGCTGCTGCTGGTTGACCGCGTGCTGGACTGGGAAGCGAACAAAACCATCACCGCCATCAAGAACGTGACGGTCAACGAAGAGTTCTTCCAGGGCCATTTCCCGCACAAACCGGTCATGCCCGGCGTGCTGATGATCGAAGCGCTGGCGCAGACGGCGGCCTTGCTGTCGTTCCTGTCGATGGGCGTCAAGCCCGACGAAAATTCGGTGGTGTACTTTGTCGGCATCGACAATGCGCGCTTCAAGCGTCCTGTCGAACCGGGCGACCAGCTGAAGATGGATGTGGAAATCCTGCGCGTCTCGCGCGGCATCTGGAAATACAAGGCAGTCGGCTCGGTCGACGGCAAGGTCGCTCTGGAAGCGGAATTGATGTGCACCATCCGTAGCGCGCAGGATGCGAGCCAGTCTGCGAGCCAGCCAGCGGGGCAGTGATATGGTGGCCATCCACTCTACGGCAGTCATCGATCCGAAGGCTGAGCTCGACAGCTCGGTCGAGGTGGGTCCGTACACCATCATCGGTCCGCACGTGCGCATCGGCGCCGGCACCAAAGTTGGCCCGCACGTGGTCATCGACGGCCACACAACGATCGGCAGCGACAACCACCTGTTCCAGTTTTCTTCCATCGGCGCGCAGCCGCAGGATAAAAAATGGGCGGGCGAGGCGACGCGCCTGGACATCGGCGACCGCAACACCATCCGCGAATTTTGCACCTTCAACACGGGCACCGTGCAAGGTGGCGGCGTGACGCGCCTGGGCAATGACAACTGGATCTCGGCGTATGTGCACCTGGCGCACGACTGCCTGGTCGGCAACAACACGATTTTCTCGAACAACGCCCAGCTGGCGGGCCACGTGGAAATCGGCGACTGGGTCATCATGAGCGGTTTCGCCAATGTGCACCAGTTCTGCAAGATCGGCGCGCACGCCTTTGTCGGCATGAGCACCAGCCTGACGCAGGACGTGCCACCGTTTGTCCTGTTGAATGGCAATCCGGCGCAGGCGCATGGCGTCAATATCGAGGGCTTGAAACGCCGCGGCTTTACGCGCGAGCAGATCAACGGCATCCGCACCGCGTATAAGCTCATCTACCGTTCCGGCCTGACCCTGGAAGAATCCAAGGCAGCCCTGTTCGAAGAGGAAGCGGCGTCGTCGCCCGAGGTGGCGCAGCACATTCGCGCCATGCGTGAATTCTTGGGCGTGGCGTCGCGTGGCATCGTCCGCTGACCAGGCCAGCGGCCTGCCGGTCGCCAACGTCGCCATCGTCGCCGGCGAGGTGTCGGGCGACCTGCTGGCCAGCCGGTTGCTGTCCGGCCTGGTGCCGCAGCTGCCCGGCACGCGCTTCCACGGCATCGGCGGCGAGCACATGGCCAAGCAGGGCTTTGTGTCCGACTGGCCGCTCGACAAGCTGACCGTGCGCGGCCTGTTCGAGATCATTCCCCGCTACCGCGAAATCAAGGGCATCCAGAACGCGCTGCGCGACCAGTTGCTGGCCGAGCGTCCCGCCGTCTTCATCGGCGCCGACTATCCGGGTTTCAACCTGGGGCTGGAACAGCAGCTCAAGGAAGGCGGCATCCCCACCGTGCACTACATCGGGCCGCAGATCTGGGCCTGGCGCGGTGGCCGCATCAAGAAAATCATCAAGGCCGTCTCGCACATGCTGGTGATCTTCCCCTTCGAGGAAGAAATCTACCGCAAGGCGGGCGTGCCCGTCACCTATGTCGGCCATCCGCTGGCCGAGATGATCCCCCTGCAGCCTGACGAAGCGGCTGCGCGCCGCACCCTGGGCTTGCCGCAAGACGCGAATGTCGTGACCCTGATGCCGGGCAGCCGCATGGGCGAACTCAAATACAATACCGTGGCCTTTGTCGGCGCCTGCAAGCTGCTTCTGGCGCGCGACCGCTCCTTGCGTTTCGTCGCGCCCATGGCCGGCGAGAAGCAGCGCCAGTATTTCCTGCAACTGATAGCAGAAGCTGGCTTGCAGGACGTCGAGATATTGCTCACCGATGGCGGCTCGCACACGGCCATCTGCGCCGCCGATGCGGTCTTGGTGGCGTCCGGCACGGCCTCGCTGGAAGTGGCGCTGTACAAGAAGCCCATGGTCATCGCCTACAAGATGATGCGCGCCTCGTGGGAAATCATGCGCCACATGGGCTACCAGCCGTGGATCGGGCTGCCAAACATCCTGGCGCGCGACTACCTGGTGCCCGAGCTGCTGCAAAACGCGGCCAGCCCGCAAGCGCTGGCCGAGGCCATGTGGCAGCAGCTGAGCGACGTGCCGGGCCGCCTGCGCCTGGTGCAGCGCTTCACGGACATGCACCACAGCCTGCTGCGCGACAGCGCGCGCGAGAGCGCCAACGCCGTCATGCAAGTCATCGCCGCCAACCGCAAGTAACTCCCGCGCACCGCTTCAAGCGCATTACCAACCAAAGATTCAACGTGAAAAATATCTATCCCGGCCTGTTTGACGACTTGCCATTCTCGCTCGATGAAATCATCTGCGGCGTCGACGAGGCAGGCCGCGGCCCGCTGGCCGGCCCCGTGTTCGCCGCCGCCGTGATCCTCGACCCGAACCAGCCGATCGACGGCCTGCGCGACTCGAAAAAACTCACTGAAGCCAAGCGCGACTTGCTGGCGCCGCAAATCAAGGCCAAGGCCCTGGCCTGGGCCATCGCCGAAGCGTCCGAAGAGGAAATCGACCGCCTGAACATTTTGCAGGCGTCGATGCTGGCCATGCGCCGCGCCGTCGAGGCGTTGAGTACCGTGCCGACCCTGGCCCTGATCGACGGCAACCGCTGCCCCGTGATGCCGATACGCGGCATGGCCATCATCGGTGGCGACGACAAGGTCGATTCCATTTCCGCCGCCTCGATCCTGGCCAAGACGGCGCGCGACGCGGCCCTGGTGCACTTGCATGCGGCCTATCCCGAGTACTGCTTCGACCAGCACAAGGGCTATGGCACCAAGCTGCACCTGGAGCGCTTGCACCTGCACGGCGCCTCGCCCGTGCACCGCCGTTCGTTCGCGCCCGTGCGCAACGTGATCGCCCTGTTCGGTGGCCAGGAGGTGGTGGCATGAAGACGATCACCTCGCGCGACAATGCGCAGTACAAGGAGCTGCTGAAGCTGGCGGGCAGTTCGCAGGCGCGCCGCAAGTCTGGCCGCACCTTGCTCGACGGCGTGCACCTGTGCCAGTCCTACCTGCAGCTGCGCGGCATGCCGGAGCAGTGCATCGTCAGCGAAAGCGCCTTGCGCAATCAGGAAGTGATGGAGATCGTCGGCCAGCTGGAAAGCCAGCGCGCGCACGTACTGGGCTTGCCCGATGCGCTGTATCACGCGGTGAGCCAGGTCGAACACGGCGTGGGCGTGATGTTTCTCATCGAGACGCCGGAACGCGCCGTCACGCAGCCCCTGAGCGTGTCGGCCGTGCTGCTCGATAATCTGCAGGACCCGGGCAATGTGGGCTCCATCCTGCGCAGCGCGGCCGCCGCCGGCATCACGCAGGTGTACTGCAGCGCCGGCACGGCCTTCTGCTGGTCGCCGAAGGTGCTGCGCGCGGCGATGGGCGCGCACTTCGTGCTCGACATCTTTGAAAATGTCGATCTGGCGGCGCTGGTCGCCGACGCGAAGGTGGCGACGCTCGCCACCAGCGGCTACGCCACCCGGCGATTGTACGACGTCGACCTGCGCCAGCCCGTCGCCTGGCTGTTCGGCCATGAAGGGCAGGGCGTGGCCGACGACCTGCTCTCGATGGCGACGCACCAGGTGGTCATTCCCCACCTGGGCCAGATCGAATCGCTGAACGTGGCCGCCTGCGCCGCCGTCTGCTTCTTCGAGCAGCTGCGCCAGGGCCAGGCCTGAGCAGGGTCGCCATGTCTTTCCCTGTGCTCGCTGACGGTGCCGCACGTGACGAGGCCTGGTGGCGCCAGGTCGCCGCGTTGTATCCCGCGCCGCCGGACGCCATCGTCAATCTGGAACACGGCTATTTCGGCGCCATGGCCGCGCCCGTGCAAGCCGCCTTCGAACAGGCCGTGCGCTACACCAACGAGCAATTAAGCCCTTTCGTGCGCGGCG
Organism: Janthinobacterium sp. PSRC1-1; assembly: GCF_049897525.1. Classification (NCBI taxonomy): domain Bacteria; kingdom Pseudomonadati; phylum Pseudomonadota; class Betaproteobacteria; order Burkholderiales; family Oxalobacteraceae; genus Janthinobacterium; species Janthinobacterium sp. PSRC1-1. The sequence continues at coordinate 166,740 of NZ_JAFCWK010000007.1, read as the reverse complement.
AATTCACGCGCACGCATGTGGATATCCTGCGCCAGCGCGTCGCCGCGCTGATCCACGCCGAGCCGCACGAAATTCTGCTGACGCGCAGCGGCACCGAGTCCATGCAGGTGCTGATCACGCAATACCATGGCCTGGCGCCCGGCGATACGGTGCTGTGGAGTAATCTCGATTATCCGGCCACGCGCACGGCCATGCGCTGGCTGGCGCAGCGCCGTGGCGTCACCAGCACGCAAGTCACGTTGCGCTTGCCCATCAGCGATGACGAGATCATCGCCCGTTACGCGCAAGCCATGCGCCAGGCCGTCAGGCCGAAACTGCTGCTGTTGTCACAGGTGACGCCGGCGAATGGCCAGCAACTGCCACTGCGCGCCTTGATTGCGCTGGCGCGCGAGCACGGCATCGATGTCGTGCTCGACAGCGCACATGCCCTGGGGCAGGTGGCGCTCGATGTGCGGGCGATGGATGTCGATTTTGCCGGCTTTAATTTACATAAATGGCTGGGTGCTCCGCCGGGGCTGGGCTTTGTGTATATCCGCGCATCGCAATTGCACAAGATCGAGCCGCATTTCGGCGACGACGATTATCCATTGGACGATATCCGCTGTCGTCTGCACATGGGCATGCCGCCGATCGGCGCCATCCTGGCCGCGCCCGCCGCGCTCGACTTTCATGAACGCCTGGGCGGCACGCCAGCCAAGACGGAACGCCTGACCTGGCTGAGGGATTACTGGGTCAGCCGCGCCGCGCAGCTGCCCGGCGTACGCCTGCTGTCGCCGCTCGATGCGCTGCGTGGCACGGCGCTGGTGGCCTTTGCCGTCGATGGCATGGACGCACGCGCGCTGCAACAGGCCTTGCTGCAGCGTTTTGGGATCTTTACCGTGCAGCGCAATATCGGCGACCTGGACGTCGTGCGCGCCACGGTGGCCGTCACCACCACCACCGCTGAACTGGATCAACTGGTCGCCGCGCTGACGGAACTTTCGAGAGAAACGAACACCTGACAAAACCGTAGCGCAGCAGGTTTGGTCAGGCGTTCTAGTAATCGCGGCGGTTCGGCTTAATCTCCTGCAGGATCGTGGTGGAGATCTCTTCGATCGACTTGGTGGTCGAGGAGAGCCAGCGGATACCTTCGCGTTTCATCATTTTTTCCGCCTCGTTGACCTCGTAACGGCAATTTTCGATGGCCGCATACTTGCTTCCAGCGCGTCTTTCGTTGCGTATTTCCGACAAACGTTCGGGCGTAATGCTTAATCCGAAAATTTTATTCTTAAATTCCAGCAGGGCGGAAGGCAGCTTGTCGCGCTCGAAATCGTCGGGAATCAGCGGATAATTGGCCGCCTTGATACCGTATTGCATGGCCAGATACAGGCTGGTCGGGGTCTTGCCAGAGCGCGAAACACCCACCAGAATGACATCGGCCGAGGACAGGTTCTTGTGCGACTGGCCATCGTCGTGCGCCAGCGAATAGTTGATCGCCTCGATGCGATTTTTGTATTCTTCGCTGTCGACGATATTGTGCGAGCGCCCGATGGTGTGGGTCGACATCACGCCCAGTTCCTGCTCCAGCGGGGCGACAAAGGTCTGGATCAGGTCCATGTGCATGCCGCTGGACTTGCGGATCACGGCCGACAGGTCGTTCTTCACCAGGGTGGAGAAAATGATCGGGCGCTGGCCATCGCTGACGAAGGCTTCGTTGATCTTGCGCGCCGCCTCGTAGGCCTTGTCCATGGTATCGATGAAGGGCAGGCGGATCTGGCGGAAACGCAGATCGAACTGCGTCAGCACCGAGTGGCCGAAGGTCTCGGCGGTGATGCCGGTGCCGTCGGAAACGAAGAAGACGGTGCGGGCCGCGGAGGGCAGGGGGGGGCGTGGATCTTGTGTCATGGGTTTTCGGATCAAGATTGTGCGTCGTCAATTTGCGCCGCACAAGGTAAAATGGCTGCAACGGTATGATTGTGCTGCACGACGCCAAGAATAACAAGAAGACTGTCCGTGCACCGCGCGTAAAGATTTCTATCATCAGTAAGGGTGTCATTATGACCAACGCAGTATCGCAACAGCAGGAAGACAAGGACGCGGTGTATGTTGCCTCGTTCGAGCATTTGCGCATGACGGATGTCGAATCCGTCGGCGGCAAGAACGCCTCCCTGGGCGAAATGATCAGCCAACTGGCGGAAGCCGGCGTGCGCGTGCCCGGTGGCTTTGCCACCACGGCGCAGGCATTCCGCGATTTCCTGTCGTATAGCGCCAACGGCGGCTTGCCGCTGGCCGAACGCATCGCCCAGCGCCTCGTCGGGCTGAACATCGATGACGTGCGCTCGCTGGCGCAAGCCGGCGCCGAGATCCGCCAATGGATCGTGGAAACGCCATTCCAGCCACGCTTGGCTGCCGAAATCGACCAGTTCTACGCCAAGCTGGTGGCCGATTCCGACACGGAAATGTCGTTTGCCGTGCGTTCCTCGGCCACGGCGGAAGATTTGCCGGATGCGTCGTTTGCCGGTCAACAAGAAACCTTCCTGAACGTGGTCGGCATCGACAACGTGCTCGACGCGATGAAACAGGTGTTCGCGTCGCTGTACAACGACCGTGCCATCTCGTACCGCGTGCACAAGGGCTTTACGCACGCGGAAGTGGCCTTGTCGGCCGGCGTGCAGCGCATGGTGCGTTCCGACCTGGGCGCGGCTGGCGTGATGTTCACCATCGACACGGAATCGGGCTTCAAGGACGTGGTCTTCGTCACCTCCAGCTATGGCCTGGGCGAGACCGTGGTGCAGGGCGCCGTCAATCCCGATGAATTCTATGTGCACAAGCCGATGCTGGAAAAAGGCAAGTCGCCTGTCATCCGCCGCAATATCGGCTCGAAACTGCTGAAAATGGAATTTACGAACGAAGCGAAAGCTGGCCGTTCCGTGAAAACCGTCGACGTGCCTGTCGAAATGCGCAACCGCTACTCGCTGAACGACAGCGAAGTGGTGGAGTTGGCAAAGTACGCCGTCATCATCGAGAACCACTATGGCCGTCCGATGGACATCGAGTGGGGCAAGGATGGCCGCGACGGCAAGCTGTACATCCTGCAAGCGCGTCCTGAAACCGTCAAGTCGCAGCAAAAGGCGACCGACGTGCAGGAACGCTTCAAGCTGAAAAGCACCGGCACCGTGCTGACCTCGGGCCGCGCCATCGGCCAGAAGATCGGCGCCGGCCCTGTGCGCGTGATTCACGACCCGGCCGACATGGAGCGCGTGCAGCCAGGCGACGTGCTCGTTGCCGACATGACGGACCCGAACTGGGAACCGGTCATGAAGCGTGCCTCGGCCATCGTCACCAACCGTGGCGGTCGTACTTGCCACGCGGCAATTATCGCGCGTGAACTCGGCGTGCCTGCCGTCGTCGGCTGCGGCAACGCCACCGATGTGCTGAAAGACGGCACCTTCGTCACCGTGGTGTGCTCCGAAGGCGACGAGGGCAAGATCTACGATGGCTTGCTGGAAACGGAAGTGTCGGAAGTGTCGCGTGGCGAATTGCCGAAGCTCGACACCAAGATCATGCTCAACGTGGGCAACCCGCAACTGGCGTTCGACTTCCAGTCCGTGCCGAATGCCGGCGTGGGCCTGGCGCGCCTGGAATTCATCATCAATAACAATATTGGTGTGCACCCGCGCGCGATCCTGGAATACCCGAACATCGACGCCGACCTGAAAAAGGCCGTGGAATCGGTGGCGCGTGGCCACGCTTCGCCAAAAGCGTTCTATATCGACAAGCTGGCCGAAGGCATCGCCACCATCGCCGCCGCGTTCTGGCCGAAAAAAGTCATCGTGCGCCTGTCCGACTTCAAGTCGAACGAGTACAAGAAGCTGATCGGCGGTTCGCGCTACGAGCCGGACGAGGAAAACCCGATGCTGGGCTTCCGCGGCGCGGCGCGCTACCTGTCGGCCGACTTCTCCGAAGCGTTCAACATGGAATGCGAAGCGATGAAGCGCGTGCGCAATGACATGGGCCTGACGAACGTGGAAATCATGGTGCCATTCGTGCGCACCCTGGGCCAGGCCGAGAAAGTCATCGACCTGCTGGCGAAAAATGGCTTGAAGCGCGGCGAGAACGACTTGCGCGTCATCATGATGTGCGAAGTGCCATCGAACGCCATCCTGGCCGACCAGTTCCTCGACCATTTCGACGGCTTCTCGATCGGTTCGAACGACCTGACCCAGCTGACCCTGGGCCTGGACCGCGATTCCGGCATGGAATTGCTGGCCGCCGACTTCGACGAACGCGATCCCGCCGTCAAAGCCCTGCTGTCGCTGGCCATCAAGGCTTGCCTGGCGCGCGGCAAGTACATCGGCATCTGCGGCCAGGGTCCTTCGGATCACCCCGACTTCGCCGTCTGGCTGATGGAGCAGGGCATCGAATCGATGTCGCTGAATCCGGACTCGGTGATCGACACCTGGCAAAAGCTCGCTGCGCTGAAAGCGTAAGCGTCTTTCCCGCCCTCTGAAAACCCGCTGCCTCACCCGGCAGCGGGTTTTTTTACGCCTTGCTCATTCACATCAAGCCCATGGCGGCCGGCGCACGCGCCTGAATGATGAGGTGGCGCAAGATCAGCTAAAATGATTCCACCAACACATTGACGGGAGTTCATATGGCAAGCAAGAAACCGAGCAAAGCATCAAAGATCGACATCGGTATTTCCGAGGCAGACCGCGCGAAGATCGCGGAAGGCCTGTCCGGCCTGCTGGCCGACAGCTATACCCTGTACCTGATGACGCACAATTTCCACTGGAACGTCAAAGGGCCGATGTTCAATACGCTGCACCAGATGTTCATGACGCAATACACGGAGCAGTGGGGCGCGCTGGACCTGATCGCCGAGCGCATCCGTGCCCTCGGCTATCCGGCGCCGGGCACCTACAAGGAATTCGTCAAGCTGGCCTCGATCAAGGAAATCGACGGCGTGCCGCCGGCGCTGGACATGGTCAGCCACCTGGTGGCGGCACAGGAAGCGACCGCGCGCACGGCGCGCCGCTTGTTCCCGCTGCTGGAAAAAGCCAATGACCAGCCGACGGCCGACCTGATCACGCAGCGCCTCGATGTACATGAAAAGACGGCGTGGATGCTGCGCAGCCTGCTCGAGGAATAAAGGCCGGGCCGGCGGCGCTAATTCGCCCCCGGCTATTGACGCCATCAGGAATTGCGTTAGACTGTTTGTATATAGGTGTGTGGCAAGAAGAATATCAGGCAGTACTGCGCATTAAACCCCGTCGCTTATATAGGCCGCGGGGTTTTTTATTTTTGGAATCGCAAGGGTGGAGGCATCATGGCTGAATGGGTAGGCTGGTTTGTGGCGGCTGGCGCGGTATTGATCCTGGAACTGTTTACGGGCACGTTTTATTTGCTGATGATCGCCATCGGTATCGGTGCCGGAGGACTGGTGGCGCTGGCGGGCGGCAATGGCAGCTGGCAGGCTGCGACAGCCGCCATGGTCGGCGTGGCGGCGACGCTGTTATTGCGGCGCAGCCGTTTTGGCAGGGCGGCGCGGCGCGATGCGGCACAGGATCCGAATGTGAACCTCGATATCGGCCAAAGCGTGGCGGTCGCGCATTGGGTTGATGGCGCGGCGCGCGTCATGTATCGCGGCGCCTTGTGGGATGTGGAACTGATTGCCGGCAGCGATACGCAGGCCGGTCATTACACCATACGTGCCGTGCGTGGCAGCCGTTTGATTGTTGGATAACCTGGAGAGTAGATTATGGAAGTAAGCATCGGAAGCATGTCGCTGATCTTGTTATTGCTGGCATTGGTATTTGTCTTCAAGACGGTCAATGTGGTGCCGCAGCAGCATGCCTGGGTGGTGGAGCGCCTGGGCAAGTTCCACGCGGTATTGGGCCCTGGCCTGAATATCGTTGTGCCTTTCGTCGACCGCATCGCTTACAAGCACGTGCTCAAGGAAATTCCACTCGACGTGCCGCCGCAGGTATGCATTACGCGTGACAATACGCAATTACAGGTCGATGGCATTCTGTATTTTCAGATTACCGATGCCATGCGTGCTTCGTATGGCTCGTCGAATTATATCGCCGCCATTACGCAGCTGGCGCAAACGACCTTGCGTTCGGTGATCGGTAAAATGGAACTCGACAAGACATTTGAAGAGCGCGACCATATTAATACGGCCATCGTGAATGCCATCGATGAATCGGCGGCGAATTGGGGCGTCAAGGTATTGCGTTATGAAATCAAGGATTTGACGCCGCCGAAGGAGATTCTGCATGCGATGCAGGCGCAGATTACGGCCGAGCGCGAAAAGCGCGCACTGATTGCTGCCTCGGAAGGACGCAAGCAGGAACAGATCAATATTGCCAGCGGTGAGCGCGAAGCGAACATTGCCCGCTCGGAAGGCGAAAAGCAGGCATCGATCAACCGCGCCGAAGGCCAGGCTACGGCCATCGTCGCGCTGGCGCAAGCCAGTGCCGAGGCGCTGCGCCAGGTGGGCGCCGCCATCCGCGAGCCGGGCGGTGAAGATGCCGTCAATCTGAAAGTGGCCGAACAGTATGTGGGCGCGTTCGCGCAATTGGCAAAAACGAATAATTCGATTATCGTGCCGGCCAATCTGGGCGATATGAGCGGTTTGATCGCCACGGCGATGCAGGTGGTGAAAACACAGAAGCCAAAAGGCAGCGTGACTATACCCTGATTACTTGATTACCTCGCTGGCTGGGTGAATAGCAAGTGTGTAGCAAGGTTTCGTCAATACTGCCCGCTGTATAGCGGGCAGTTTGCATTTGCGGGCCTGGAATATATGGCGGCGGCAGGGTTGGAGTATCGGCGGCTGAATGAATGGCGTTGAACATATTTTCTTCATGCTATGCTATGCGCACTTTGAGGATTATGTGCTGTCATGCGGCGCTTATTTCTTTGATTGACGTAACATCTGCCGTGCAGGATTCCGGATAGCGTTTGCAGGCGATGTGCGATGTGCGATTGGCGATAGTATCGAACCCATGTATATTTTGAATTGCCATTTATAGTTGCTATAAATTGCAATGAAACAGAAAGTACTGCAAAATAAATACAGCCGATGGCGCTGGATTGAATCGCAGTCGCACAAAGCGGGGGTATCGCACAGGCGGTCCATGGCCGATGTGCGCTCCCATGATTGAAGGCTTGCATCGTTGGAACGCCGGAAAAGTAGGGTTTTGGTAAAAGAATTGTAAAAAACAATCAAATCTTCAGAAAAATCACCTCAGTCGCGTTACAATTGGATAGAATTTAACTGTTCAGTTATATTTTTCAACTCACACAAGGAAATATCATGGATCTGTCGAACTTATCCCTGTCCGAACTGCGCACCTTGCAGGACGACATCAAGAAGCAAATGAAGAAACGCGAACAGGATGATCTGTCCAAAGCACGCGAGCAAATCCTGGCGATTGCCCAGAGCGTCGGCGTTTCCGTAAAAGATCTGGTTGGTACAGGGATTCGCGCTAAAACGGGTACGGTCGCTGTGCGCTATCGCAATCCGGATGATGCGACGCAGCAATGGACCGGCCGTGGCCGTCAACCGAAATGGGTCAAAGAGTGGACCGATTCGGGCAAGTCGCGCGATCTGCTGAAGGTGTAATCCTGAAGGTTTAAAAAACCGTTCATTCGGATGCTTGTCCTGTGAAGTGGTACAGGTGTAGTACAAGGCAGCATGCAAGCATCCGGAACTTTCCTGCATTATCGTCTTTGGCCAGACAGGCAAAGCTGATTCATTCGCTTATCTCCACGGTATTTTCACCAATACCCGTCTTATTCCCGCCGTATCTCTTCCTTTTCCTGTTTTTATCCCGTTGCGCTGTGCTTTTCCGCTTGCCGCAGGCACCGGCAAAATAAAACCCGGCATATAGCCGGGCTTGAGGGTATCGGCGCTGCGTGCTGCGCGTGGTGCCGGATCAGCGGCGGTGCGACTTCATGGCCGCCTGCACTTCGCGCGCGCCATCGCGGTCGCGTTCCGCTGCCCGCTTGTCGTGCTGCTTCTTGCCTTTGGCCAGGCCGATTTCGCATTTCACGCGGCCGCCCTTGTAGTGCAGGTTGAGCGGTACCAGCGTGTAGCCTGAGCGCTCCACCTTGCCGATCAGTTTATCCATTTCCGTGCGGTGCAGCAGCAGCTTGCGCGTGCGTACGGCTTCCGGGTGGATATGGGTGGAGGCGGTCGGCAGGGCGCTGATATGCGCGCCGAACAGGAAGAGCTCATCGCCGCGGACGACGACGTAGGCTTCCTTGATTTGTACGCGGGCGTCGCGGATGGCTTTGACTTCCCAGCCTTCCAGCACGATGCCCGCTTCGTAGCGATCCTCGATAAAGTAGTCGTGGAAGGCTTTTCTGTTGTCTGCTATGGTCATGAGATGGTAAATGTGCGCGGGTCGGTTAAACTACTGTCTCGCGCAAGCGCGATCAAATCAAATGTATCCAACATCATAGCAAATGGTTCTTCAATGGCAGTAGTACATAAATCAGTTTTTCTCGGTTATAGCGCCGAACAAATGTTCGCGCTGGTGGCGGCGGTGGAGGATTATCCCAAATTCCTGCCCTGGTGCGGTGCGGTCGAGGTTCGCGAGCGGGGCGAGAACACGGTTGTCGCCAGCGTGGGCATACATTACCACGGCGTGCGCCAAAGCTTCACCACGTCCAACGAGAACGTGCCGCCGACCTCCATCAAGATGAAGCTCGTGGACGGTCCTTTCAAGACCCTCGATGGCGTGTGGACCTTCAAGGCCCTGCGTGAAGACGCCTGCAAAATCGAACTGGACCTGCACTACGAGTTTTCCAGTCGCGTGCTCGAACAGATCATCGGCCCCGTTTTCGGCATGATCGCCAACAGCATGGTCGACTCCTTCTGCAAGCGCGCGGAGACCGTATATGGCTGAAGCGGACATCGCGGTGCAGGTTTGCTACGCCTTGCCGGACAGCGCGTTCCTGCGCTCCCTGCGCGTGCCTGCCGGCACCACCATCGCGCAGGCGGTGGCGCGGAGCGGCTTGCTCCAGGCTATCCCCGGCATCGACCTGGCCGTGAACATGGTGGGTATCCATGGCAAGCGCAAGCCGCTCGAAACGGTCTTGCGCGAGCATGACCGGGTGGAAGTGTACCGCCCCTTGCAGGCGGACCCGAAAGAGGCGCGCCGACGCCGTGCCGGCGGCAAGTCAGCGAAGGGCTGAGCGGGCAGGGCGGCGGCGTGGCCGCCGTCCGGCGAGCGCGATTTTTTGCTAATTTCAAATATCTTTTCTATGCTGCAAGGACGGAGGGCGCTTTTTTCTGTATAATCTGCTTTTGCGCCAATAGGAAATGCTATGCGTCTACTTCAAAAAGCACTCACATTCGATGACGTGCTGCTCGTCCCAGCCTACTCCAACGTTCTGCCCGCCGATACGTCCCTCAAAACTCGCCTGACCCGCAATATCACCCTGAATATTCCCTTGCTGTCCGCAGCCATGGATACGGTGACGGAAGCCCGTCTGGCGATCGCGATGGCCCAGGAAGGCGGCATCGGTATCATCCACAAGAATTTGAATCCGAAGGACCAGGCACGTGAAGTGGCCCGTGTAAAACGTTTCGAAGCTGGCGTGCTGCGCGATCCGATCACGATTCCGCCGGACATGAAAATCCGCGACGTGATCGCGCTGACGGAACAATACGGCATCAGCGGTTTCCCTGTCGTCAAGGGCAAGGAAGTGGTCGGTATCATTACCAACCGCGATTTGCGCTTTGAAAAGGAACTCGACGCGGAAGCCTCCGCCAAGATGACCCCGCGCGAAAAACTCGTCGTCGTCAATGAGGATGCCGATACGGCCGAAGCCAAGCGCCTGATGAACAAGCACCGCCTCGAGCGCGTGCTGGTCGTCAACGACGCGTTTGAGCTGCGTGGCCTGATCACCGTCAAGGATATCCAGAAGTCGACTTCCCACCCGTTCGCGTCGAAAGACAGCCAGGGCAAGTTGCTGGTCGGCGCTGCCGTCGGCGTCGGTGCCAAGGATGAAGAACGCATCGACCTGCTGGTCGCCGCTGGCGTCGACGTGCTGGTGGTCGACACGGCCCACGGCCACTCGCAAGGCATCCTGGACCGCGTACGCTGGATCAAGACCAAGTACCCGCAAGTGGAAGTGATTGGCGGCAACATCGCTACCGCCGCCGCCGCCAAGGCGCTGGTGGAATACGGCGCCGATGCGGTCAAGGTCGGCATCGGTCCTGGCTCGATCTGCACCACGCGTATCGTCGCCGGTGTGGGCGTGCCGCAAATCACGGCCATCTCGAACGTCGCCGAAGCACTCGAAGGCACGGGCGTGCCATGTATCGCCGACGGCGGTATCCGCTTCTCGGGCGATATTTCGAAAGCGCTGGCCGCTGGCGCCTCGACCGTCATGATGGGTTCCATGTTTGCCGGTACGGAAGAAGCGCCAGGCGAAGTGATCCTGTACCAGGGCCGCAGCTACAAGTCGTACCGCGGCATGGGCTCGCTGGGCGCGATGTCCGATGGTTCGGCTGACCGTTATTTCCAGGACGCCACCATGAAGGCCGACAAGTTCGTGCCGGAAGGTATCGAAGGCCGCGTGGCCTACAAAGGCAGCGTGCTGGCGATCATCTTCCAGCTGGTGGGCGGCGTGCGTCAATCGATGGGTTACTGCGGTTGCGCCACCATCGACGAACTGCGCGAGAAAGCGGAATTCGTGGAAATCACCTCGGCCGGCATGCGCGAGTCGCATGTCCATGATGTGCAGATCACGAAAGAAGCACCTAACTACCGTTCAGAGTAATTAGCGACAGACCAGACCGGCGCCTAGTGCGCCGGTTTTGTAATGACCTCAGATAAAGTCCCCATCATGCATTCTAAAATCCTCATTCTCGATTTCGGTTCCCAAGTCACCCAGTTGATCGCCCGCCGCGTGCGCGATTCCGGCGTGTTTTCCGAAGTCTTCCCATATGACGTCAGCGATGAATTCGTGCGCAACTATGGCGCCGCTGGCGTGATCCTGTCGGGCAGCCACAATTCCACGCTGGACGGCGACTCGCCGCGCGCGCCGCAAGCCGTGTTCGAGCTGGGCGTGCCTGTGCTGGGCATCTGCTACGGCATGCAAACCATGGCGGCCCAGCTGGGCGGCAAGGTGGAAAACGGCCTGGTACGCGAATTCGGCTACGCCGAAGTGCGCGCCCGCAGCCATACCAAGTTGCTCAACGGTATTGCCGACTTCGTCACCGACGAAGGCCACGGCATGCTGAAAGTGTGGATGAGCCACGGTGACAAAGTGCTGGAAATGCCGCCAGGCTTCAAGCTGATGGGCAACACCCCAAGCTGCCCGATCGCCGCCATGGCCGACGAAGAGCGCCAGTTCTACGGCGTGCAATTCCACCCGGAAGTGACGCACACGGTGCAGGGCAAGGCCATGATCGGCCGTTTCGTGCATGAAATCTGCGGCTGCAAGTCGGACTGGAACATGCCCGACTACATCAGCGAAGCGGTGGAAAAAATCCGCGCGCAAGTGGGCGCCGACGACGTCATCCTGGGCCTGTCCGGCGGCGTCGATTCGTCCGTGGCCGCGGCCCTGATCCACCGCGCCATCGGCGACCAGCTGACCTGCGTCTTCGTCGACCACGGCCTGCTGCGCCTGGACGAAGGCAAGATGGTGATGGACATGTTCGCCAAGAACCTGGGCGTGAAAGTCATCCGCGTCGATGCGGAAGAGCAGTTCATGGGCCACCTGGCCGGCGTCACCGACCCCGAGCAGAAGCGCAAGATCATCGGCCGCGAATTCGTCGAAGTGTTCCAGGTCGAATCGGGCAAGCTGGTCAACGCAAAATGGCTGGCGCAAGGCACGATTTACCCGGACGTGATCGAATCGGCGGGCAAAGGCAAGAAAGGCCAGACCATCAAGAGCCACCACAACGTGGGCGGCTTGCCGGACACCATGAAGCTCAAGTTGCTGGAACCCTTGCGCGAACTGTTCAAGGACGAAGTGCGCAAACTGGGCGTGGCCCTGGGCTTGCCGCATGACATGGTCTACCGCCACCCGTTCCCGGGCCCGGGCCTGGGCGTGCGCATCCTCGGCGAAGTCAAGAAAGACTACGCCGACCTGCTGCGCCGCGCCGACGCCATCTTCATCGAAGAATTGCGCAACACGCCGTACGAGCCGGTAGTGGTTCCTGGCTTCGATCAGGACAGCGTGCCGACCAACTGGTACGAAGCAACCAGCCAGGCCTTTGCCGTCTTCCTGCCCGTCAAATCGGTGGGCGTGATGGGCGATGGCCGCACCTACGAATACGTGGTGGCCCTGCGCGCCGTGCAGACGCAGGACTTCATGACGGCGCACTGGGCGCACCTGCCGCACAGCCTGCTGGGCAAGGTATCGAACCGCATCATCAATGAAGTGCGCGGCATCAACCGCGTCGTCTACGATATCTCGGGCAAGCCGCCAGCGACCATCGAATGGGAATAATCTCCCGTCCGGCACCGTAAGGTAACGCCGGGTCAATGAAACAGCCAAGCCCCTGATTTTTCAGGGGCTTTTTTATTTTGTCTGGCAAACGCAGGCAACCGTCGGCAGAGCCAAGCACGTTTTTTTGTGGGTATTTTTGCGGGTATCAAATATGCCGAAATGTGAATTTAACATTTGGTTCTTCTTGCTTTTTTGTCACGCGAGGGTATATTTGAGGGTATTTATTGGGTTAAGTATCTGATTTTAAAAATATTTATTGATCCCTGGGGGGCTTGTCGCGGCGAGGGTATCTGGGCCTCGTGAGTAGCAGCAGATGTCATTTTTTTTTCGTGCTAAGTGATTGATTGTTTGAAATGCATCCCGTGCCGATACAGACTTTGTATGAATGGGAGGAGCCCAGTAGCGCACCGTGCGGTTTTAGCGCTCGACATAAGCGTTCTGCTGCGGCTGGCCAGGCTGGATGAAGGCGATGCGAATGCCGCGTTTGGCGGCCCAGGCCAGCGTCACGGCGCTGATGTACTCGGGGCCGTTATCGCAGCGAATGACCTGGGGGGATTACCGCACTTAAGTGCGCCCCCTGATCAGACGAAAGATAATTTAAGTTTTCCCGTCAACGAGTCTGCGAATCTTATTGAAATCATCTTCATTGAATGCTGAGTCTGTCCGCCAAGCTACGATTCCATCGGGCCGCACCAATGTCGCACCTGCGACCCCGACACCGAACACTTCGCCTAAAGAAATCTCAGGTGGAAAAACAATGTCTACGCCGGCCTTTATCATCGTCATATCTAATGCATTCACAGCGTCGCTCCAAGCATCGTCCTGTGTCAAGAGAACAAAATCGCGCCCGAACAGGTCAAGTGTGGATATCCGTGCATTACCTTTCATGATCCACACATGTGGTGCGCGGGTCCCAGGTTGCCCTCTCCATTCGCCCGGAGAGGCCGCCGCAGGCAGTTCGGGCGGCGTCCCGATTACTCCGGTCGACCGGATGAGTTGGCCAAATTCCATAGCATCGTTGCTGAACAAATCATCCTGCTTAAAGGAATTGCCAACCCACTGCGCGTAATCCGGCCGCGAGAAGGTTTGTTGATGGCGTAAAACCCCGATGGGTTGACGTTCTGCGGAATAAGTGTCGAGTAGGCCCGAAGAAGCTTTGCCGGATACGACACGCTCCAGTTTCCATGCAAGGTTCCAGACATCGTCAATACCGGTATTGGCACCGAACCCGCCGCGCGTCGGCGGCAACTGGTGGGCAGCATCACCAGCAAGGAACACTTGCCCTTGCCTGTAACAATTGGCTATACGCCCAGCCATCTCCCATTGTCCTGTGGTGATGATATCGAAAGGCATGTCCGAACCTAGAGCGCGCCTCACAGCCTCAGACAACTCCTCGTGTGAGCGGTTCTTGTCATCATCAAACATCAATACCCAGCGGCTATCTCCATACGTTGTCAGAAAACCGCGAAAGCCTTCCTGTTCTATCTCGAATTGTTGTGCGCCGCGTTCCAAGTATCGATCTGCCTCAGGGCAACGAAACAGCACACTGCGAAGAGTTCTAAGATGTCCGACGCCACTGCGCGCGATACCAAGTATTTCTCGGATACTACTTGTTGCACCATCAGCAGCAATAAGGTGATCGGCAGTAATTTTATATTCGATGCCGCTTTCCCGGTCGCGCAATTGCGCCCAGATTTTTTCCGCACTTTGATCGAAATTTATCAGTTCCACGCCATATCTCAGTTCCGCACCCAACTCCTGTGCCGCGTTACGCAAGATTGGCTCGAGTTTATCCTGTGCGATGGCAGCACCAGTACAAGGCGACAAGTCATGCGACCGGTCAGCAGCCTGTCCTGGCGTCCAGTCCGTTTCCGAAATCCAGTCGGAAGAGAGACTTGCAACTTTAACTCGACGCAAGCGTTTTCCAGGCGGTGACTGAGGAATACGGTCAGCAATACCGACCGTACGGTAATGTTCGATGGTCGTCTCTGTGAAGCCCATCGCTCGAGGATGTGGTGAACTACCTAAGTGTTTTTCAACAAGAATGTGCGGAACGCCTCGCCAAGCGAGAAACAGGGATGCCGACAAGCCGACGAGGCTACCGCCAATGATAAGTACAGGGGTATGTTGCATGATTTACCTTCTTGCGTTTGTGACGCCGCGGGCACGGCAAAGGACGCGAAGTTTTCGAAGGAGTCGTTCAGATACGGTGTATTTCAAACGGCCTTTGACGAGGAAACGGCATGCGTCCGCCCTCGTCGTGGTCCGCGGCCCTTGTGGGCTGGAATATGGCCAAGTGCTAAAGAGCTACTTGGATGACCGGGGCTTACCACGCCGGTCCACCTTTTTCGACATCACGAGCATAAAAGAAAAATAGGTTTGAAGCAAGCCGTGCGGTGGTCAGGTAATTTCGGACACAACGATAGGTTCACGTTCTGCCCTTTTCTGTTCGTAGACAGAGGGCGGCAGATTGCCCAATGCTGAATTGATGCGCTTGCAGTTATGGCAGCCGACGATATAGTCGGCGATGTCCGCTTTGGCCCGGCCCAACGTCTATTTCCGCCCGCATCGAGATCGATGCGTCGCCGGCACCGTCCTGCTTGACGGAGCACATCGCATTTTTCCTGCCGCCAGCGCGGTGTTTATGATGGGTTCAGCTTTTCTGTTGGCATCATTTTCCCAGGGCAGGGCCAGGCCAATGCTTCCATCTGCTGCTGGAATTGATCGAGTTCGGTATGCCGGGATGCGGACGATCGCGGCGAGGCGATCCTTGTTGGCCAGGTGGTTGCGAACCGTCTCGCGCTGCTCCACCGGCAGCGCCGGCAGTTGATTCACTGGCGCCTGGAAGTCTGATTTGTTCATCACGCCGTCCCGTTCACGCTATGCCTAGTTCATTGGAAGGAAGGGATGGCAAGCAGCAGTTCAACACTGAGGCGCGACACGGCCATTTTTCATTTGGTTGCGCGCTGGACGCCAGCCTTGATAGCGTGTTGAAAAACTCCAAGTCCCTGTCAACTGGCTACCAGGGTATGCGTGGCACGCGAAGAACAATTTTTTGCCTGATACCATGCGCAAGTCCTACGTCACCCAGTACGCCCTGTACAGCTACTTCATGTCGCAGAGACTGGTGTAGAAAGCATCGTACCGTTTGAACATGTCATCGATCGAGAATTGCTCCAATGCCAGTTGTCGACCGCATGCACCCATCGCCATCCTCATCGGCGTGTCGCGCAACAGTTTCAGCAGCGCTTCCATCAGCGCAGTCGAGTCAGCCGGGTTAACCAGTATTCCGCTTCGCCCGTGGCAGACCATGTCGGGGATCGCTCCGACTCTGGTCGCCACCACAGGCAATCCGGCCGACATGGCCTCCATGATCGAGGTGGGCCGGCCTTCACTCCGGCTGGCCAGAATGAATATGTCGAACTGCTCAAGCTGCCGTGCAACATCTGCGCATTCGCCCAGGAATTTGACTGACGCATCCACACCCAGCGCGAGCGCCAGGGCCTGCAGCCTTTCCCGGTAGGGACCATCGCCCACCAGGTGCAGTTCCAGTTTCAGCGGAGAATGCAGGCGACACGCTGCAAAGGCGTGCAGCAGCGTGTCGTGGCCCTTCGACGGATCCAGGCGCGCCACGCAACCCAGCACGATGGGTGCGTCCGGCCACGCCGGCGTGACTTTGGTCGAGCGGGGCTGGAATCGCTGCGTGCTCACACCGCTTTGCAAAATGACAATCGGGCGTGCCACGATGCCGGTATCGATGGCGAAGTGTCGTGCCGTGATGGTGGAAACGGCTGCCAGGCCGCTGGTCACACGGGCCAGCAGGCGGCAGCGCAGTGCGGCGCGCCAGTCGACCGGCCTGGGTAGCATCAGGCCGTGAATGCTGAACACCAGTTTGCCGGGAAAGCCTGCCAGCAGCCAGGCTGCGACAGCGTTGATCCATGCTCCGCTGTTGCGTACATGTACGATATCGGGTTGGAAGCGGCGCAAATGGGCCGCAGCGCGCAACAGTGGCAAATAGCGCTGCGCCCGGTTGGAGCCACACACCCACAGGGCGACTGTCTCAGGAATGCGCGTGCTCAGGACACCTGGCCGCTCGAGGCAGCACACGGCTTGCTCATAGCCCATTTCTGCCAGGCCTTGGACAAGGTTGAGTACGCCCACCTCGACCCCGCCCACGTCGAGATGAAAGACGACATGCACCAATCGCCGTGGCGTGGCGCGCAGTGTGTCACGCTCGGGGGCGGCTGTCATGGCGCAGCGGTATCGTTGCCGCGGCGCGCGATGACGAAGGCGGTCAGCGGCCCGAACAGGGGAAATTGTGCTCCCACCGAAAACCGCATGAAATTGTTGAACCTGCCTCGCATGGCACTTTCGTCCGGCTTGACACGCTGCCTTGGCTCGGCCTCGTCCGCATCGGCGCGGGTGGCCGCCCGCAGGAACGGCAGACTTTGCACTGACCGGCAGGTGGTACTCAAACCCCTGTTCAGCATGACCTGCGGACCGAGGCCGAAGGTTTTCATGCGCACGATTTGCATGCCCGCTTGCGCCAGCAATGCGCGCAGCGCCGGTTCGGAAAAGAACCAGCGATGGCGCGGAATGCTGCTTTCCGGCACGGCATCAAACCATCGTTGATCGATGTTGCCAAGAATGCCAACTTCAAAAAACAGGATGCCGTCGGGGCGCAGCAGATTCACCATCTTTTTCAACGCCAGCAGCGGGTCTGGAAAGTGGCTCAGCAGGTCGCAGTGGTAGACAATGTCGCAACTGCCCGGTGGCCATTGCGCCTGCTCGATTGTCGCGCATTCGACCTCGACCGCCAATGCCTGCCTGAGCCGCGCGGTGCGCAGAGGATCGAGCTCGATGCCACAGACGTCAAAGCCGACATCGCGTGCTGCACGCAGAAAGTGGCCGTCACCACAGCCCACCTCCAGCAAGCGCCCGCTGGCATGGCTTTGCCGCAACCAGCGCAATTTCAGCTTCGTCGGCAAGTCATAAAAGCTGGCAGAATGGGAGTCGACCGCATGATCGACGGCCCCTTCCTGGGCCGGGGGCGACAAGTAGATGGCACCGCAGCCGCACTGCATCAGTGCGTAGTTTCCTTTTTGGCAGATTTTCTTGCCGCTGCTGGCGCCACACACCACGCAACCCGCTTGCAAGGAATCGGTTGGATTCAATGGCAATGGACTCTCTTTTATTCTGGCATCTGCCTGGTGCATCGGGTCGCATCGATGAGCATCGCCATGGGGCAGGCCAATCGATGGTGCACGATGCTTGCCATGGCGGTACGCCGAGGCATGATACAACTCGGCAAACAAGTCTTCGATCGTGCGCGTCATACGCTGTACCTGGTAGTGCGCGAGGTGATGCTGGCGTGCCGCCTGGCCCATGCTCGCGCTCAGTCCAGGCTCGTGCAGCACGCGCAGCAGCGCCGCCGTCAGGGCAGCGGCGTCGCCTGGCTCAACGATCAAGCTGGTGACCTTGTCCAGCACCATGTCTGGAATCCCGCCGACTCGGGTGACCACGGATGGCAATCCCAAGGCCAGACTCTCATGGATCGCTATCGGCGCCGAGTCGAGCAGGCTTGCATGGACATGCACGTCAATCGCGCTCCAGACATCGGCCACGGGACCGGGATAGCTCACGAAATAGACCCGATCGCGTATGCCCAAGGCCTGAGCTTGCGCCATCAGTTCATCGATGTAGCTTTGCGGATGCGGATAACCGCAGATCAGCAGGACGCAGTCGGCATCGGCCGCGAACACGCGCGCGACTGCCTGAACCAGCACCGAATGCCCCTTTTCCGGAACGACACGGCTGACCTGGGCAATCACCTTGAGCTTCGCATCGCGCGGCATCCCCAGACGTGCACGCATCTCGCTGCGAGTGCACCGTGCCTGAGGCTGGTAGATCCCGTTCGGTATCACGGCAGTGGTCAGGCCGCGCCGCCACAGCCACGCTTCATGCTCGAGCACCTTGGCGCTGGAGTCGGATATCAGTGCATCGATCAGGCCGTAAGCGAGTTGTCCTGCGGGGCGCCAGAACGGCCCCTGCCAGAACCCTGGTCCGTATTCGGTTGCCACGATCACAGGTACCCGCGCCAACCGGCCCGCAAGCGCACCAAACAACACGGCATAGCTCATGCGGGCGTCAATGATGTCGGTCTCATGGCTGGCAAAATATGCCGTCAGGCGCCGGACAATTCTGGCGAAGGAGCCGATTTCCCGCAGTTTCTGCAAACCGGGCCAGCCCTCGCCCCGCTGTGCTGCGCGAGCTGGCTCGTACAGGCTTTCGACGCGGATGCCTTGGGCGAGAAACTGCGGCAACATCTGGCCACGCTCCTGGTGGCTGCGATCCGATGGGTCGGCAATCACCAGTACGGTATGCTCGAAACGGCTGCGATCGAGTTCGCGTGAAAACGACAGCAGCCTGTTGGGATCGCCGCCGATGCACAAATTGGTCAACAGAGATACGATTCTCAGCTTGCGGGCCATAACGGTATTCCTTGTCTTGACAAACATCAAACTCGCGACGCCGGATGATTTGCCTGCGAACCTGGTTCATCATCCATGCGCACCGGACATGCGCACCCTGACATCAATGACTGGCCCGCCGCGTCAAGCACGCGCTGGGTTTGCAGCGCGTCGGCCAGCGTGCAGCGGATGAAACTTGCATTGCCCGTGGTGACGGCGCTGAGGAATGCGCCAGTTTCGGTGTCGAAGATCTGATTTTTGTCCTGTTCCAACGCCATGCCGTTTGGCGTGGGCTGCTGCACCCCCACGGCGTGAAAGTTCCAGTCTTGCAGAACCATTTCTCCGGCGCTGGTAAACAGGTGCAAGCCGATGGCCTTGGCTTGCGCGCGACAGCTATACAGCAGCGTGGCCAGCACGCCATCGGCAAAAGACAGCGACAGTGCGGCGTTGCCGACGATGCCGGGATGCTGTGGATGCAGCGTGGCCATCGCATGCACCGCATGCGGCTCACCCAGCAGGTAGCGAAACAGATCGACGACATGGGTGGCTTGCTCATTGAGCGAGCCGCCGGAGACACCGCTGCTGGTCCACCACGGCACGCCGTAGGTGCCATTGACCCAGTGCGCGCTGGCGCCCAGTAGCGTGCTGCATCGCAATTGTTGGCGCGCCGTCGCTATCGTGTCGCGGTAACGGTTCATGTAACCCACTGCAGTGAGCACATGCAATCTTTCGGCGGCGCGAACCAGCGAGGCGGCGTCGCTGGCGTGAATGCCGATCGGCTTTTCCATGAATGTTGGCACACCCTGCAAGATGGCTTGGTGCGCACTGCGCCGCTCTGCAGGAGGCGTGCAGACAAACACTGCGTCAAAGGATGACCAGTCGCTGTCGTCGGAAAGGCTCCCGATCCGGCAATCTGGCAGAGCATTGGCTAGTTGATGGGCGCGCGCGGCATCGTTGTCAAACACGGCGCGTACCGCCGCGCCCAGGCGCACTGCGCCGAGGGCGCGGATGCTGCCCATGCGACCGCAGCCGATGATGGCAATGTCAAGTGTGGGCATGTTCACTCCTTTCAGCGCGCTCAATCTCAGGAAGCAGGGCTTCCATCAGAGCGCCGACCCTGGTTTCGGGTATGCTGGGATCGGTCTGCAAGGCAGTCAGCAGGTGGTGGCGGCTGGGTGCATCAAGGGCCCGCATCGCCGCTTGTTCATGGTCTTGAAAGCGCCGTAGCCAGCTTGTTACCGCAGGACCGGCCGGAGCGCTCATCAGCGGCAAGCCGATGCCGGCGCGCGACACCGGCGCCTTCACTTCCCACGCCAGAGAGTCGTCGCGCAGCAGGCTAAGCACCTGGATCGATTCCTGCTCGCATTCCAGAGCGCGCAGCATCGGCACCACTGCCAGCGGGTACCAAGCCTGGTAACGTTGCTGGGCTGCGGGAGGTGAAAGGCTGCTGTCGTGACGCAATTGTTGCAAGATTTGCTCACGCAACCGGGCCAGCAATGGTGCACGACCCGGTGCAGTGTGGGCAGGGTGGGTGAACTGACTGAAGTATTTCAACGGTACCGCGCCCAGATCCGCAATGCAGTCGGCAGTGATGCCGCCTATCGTGGTGGGTGCGCGGCCGCTGGCCGCGTTTGCCGTCAGCGCATCGATCAGGCGCGGCAGCACATCCTCGCCCCGGCACGACAGATTGAGTAGAAATCCGCGATGGTTCAGTCCATGATAATCCCAGTGCATTGTGCTGTCGCCGCTGTCGGTCGCGCCATCGACAAGGTCGAGCACGGCTGCTGCCGTGCGCGCGGTGTAGGCCGGGAGCTCGCACAGTCCAATGCAGTTGGGCAATGCACCGGCCATCTTCGCTGTTACCAGCGACAGAGGGTTGCTCAGGTTGAGCACGAAGGCCAGCGGACAATGCCGCACAATCAAGTCGATGGTCCGCTCCAGCGCCGGGCGGCCAAGCAAGGCCGTCAACAGCGCCGCCGGACCCAGCGTTTCATCGGCCAGCAGGCCGTGTTTGTGGCACATGCGCTCGCCGGCCGCACGCAACGCCAAGCCTCCATAGCGGTTCTGATGGATCACGATCTGGGCGCCATCGAGCATCCTGGGTGCATCGGTGCTGGCCTGGCACCGCCAGCCCAGCGGCGCAAGGCGGGAACTGGCATACGCATGCACCAGCGCCAGATGCTCCTGATTGCGGCCCGTCAACGCCAGCCACATCGGCGCCATCGGCACGGCGGGCGCGGGCGGGGTCGAGGCATCGGCCAGTGCGTCGATCAGCGCCACTGTAAACGGGCTGCTGCCGCCCAGAATCGCAAGCTTGGTCTGCATGTCATTCTTCCCTGAAGAAAGCATGTATGCAGTCGCTGACATAGTCCACTTCGTCTTCGGACAGATCAGGACGGATCGGCAGGCATAGCAGTTCGTCGGCTAGCACTTCAGCGACCGGAAACATGCCCTGCGCCAGACCCAAGTGGGCAAAGGCTGGTTGCAGATGTATCGGCACCGGGTAGCGCACGGCGGCCTCGATATCGCGCTCGGTTAGCCAGTTCAGCAGAGCATCGCGGCGCGGCGTACGCACCTGCATCAGGTGGAACACGTGGCATTCATCGCTGTCGACAGACTGGAAGACCAGCGGAGTGTCCGCCAGTCGTGCCCGGTAAGCGGCCGCCATGCATGCCCGCGCCCGATTCCAGTGTGTCAGGTGGGGTAGCTTCTGGTCCAGAACATGGGCCTGGATCGCGTCCAGTTTACTGTTCAGTCCGACTGCAACATGATGGTTTTGCGTTGCCTGCCCCAGCGCACGGCGCGTCCGCAGCGATGCCGCCAGATCGGCATCGTTGGTGGCGATGGCGCCCGCGTCACCGGCCGCCGCCAGGTTTTTGCTTGGATGAAAGCTGAAGCATCCGGCGCTGCCCGCCGTTCCTGCCATGCAGCCGTCGCGCCCGGCGCCATGGGCTTGCGCGGCGTCCTCCACCAGCACCAGTGCGTGGCGCCGGGCCAGTTGCAACAGATCGGCCATCGGCGTGGGCTTGCCAAACAGGTGCACTGGAATGATGGCCCTGGTGCAGCTGGTAATGGCGTGCGCCACTTGCGACTGGTCCATCAGGAACGAGACCGGATCGGCGTCCACCAGCACCGGTTGCGCGCCGGCCAGGCAGATCGCCGCTACTGTCGCATGAAAGGTGTTCGCCTGGGTAATGACCTCGTCGCCCGGGCCGATGCCCAGCGCCATCAGGCTGAGTAGAATGGCATCGGTGCCGCTGTTGACACCGATCACATGCTCGACGCCAAGGTAGCGGGCGAAATTGCGTTCGAATGTCTCCACGCGCGGACCGAGCAGATGGTCGCCGGTGGTGATCATCGTGGCCAGCGTCGCTGACAGATCCTGCACGTCTCCGACGTGCTGATGTGCATAGTTGTAACGGGCAACTCGCATCGTATGGGCTTTCTTTCAGGTTGTCAGGATGGCGGCGCAGGCTACTTGCGTCGTGTAGTAATTCAACAAGTCGTGCAGGCTGCGGTGCAAGCTCATCTGCGGCGCAAAACCGATGCGCTTGAGGCGCTTGACATCGGCCACATGACGCGCCACATCCCCCGCTCTGGCCGTTGCTTCGTCGATCCGCACCTGATCCGTCAGTCCCGCGTGCTGCAACAGGCTGGCAAGCACTTCGCTGATCGCCACCTCGTACCCGCTCGCAATGTTGTAGGTCTGGCCGGGTTGGCCCGCGCTGGCCAGCAACACCAGCGCGCGCGCCGCGTCGCGCACATCGATGAAATCCCGTGTGGCTGTCAGCGGTCCCACGCTCATCCGGCGCGCCCGGGCCGATGTCAGCATGTGCGCCAGGCTGCCGGCAAAGTAGCCGCAGACGTGACGTTCATCCTGCCCTGGACCGACCAGATTGAACAGGCGCGCCCAGACTGCGGGAAGCTCGTTCTGGTCTGTGAGCAGGCGGCTGCTCCTTTCGCCGGCCAGCTTGGTGATACCGTACAGATTGCAGGGCTCGGTAGCCGCATCTTCGTCCAGCGGCAACTGGCGCGGCACGCCATAGACACTGCCGCTGGATCCGTACACGACCTTTTCGGGCCGGCAGCCGGCGTCCACCAGCGCTTGCGTCAGCACCGTGCTCCCTTCCACATTGGTGCGGCACAGGCCGGCGGGGCTGTCATCGCGTAGACCCGAGGCCAGGTGGAACACCCAGTGCGGCTGAAATTCGCTGAACAGTGCGACCAGCGCAGACTGGTCGCATATGTCGACCTGTCGGTAGCAGTAGGGCGATCGAATCGGTCCATCCGGGTCATGCGGAAGCGGGGCGGGCCGGTTGTGGCCCAGCCAATCGAGCCGGTGGGTGAAGCAGTGCTCGCTCGCGGGTGAGCGGCCCAGACCGAGCATCTCGATGGTCATGCCGGAGCGGTCCAGCGCCCGCACCAGATAGCGGCCGAGAAATCCCTGTGCGCCGGTGATGAGGATGCGTTTCATTCTGTACTCGCAGGCAGCAAGGCTGGCGCCGTGGCGCCACCGGTGTTGCGGCCATCGGCCTCGCGCATCAGGCGCAGCAAGCCATCGTGCAGCGATATCTGCGGTGCCCAACCGAGCGCTGTCCGGGCGCGCTGTACATCCGCTACCAGGTAAAGGATATCGCTGCCGTGTGCACGCCTGTCGGCCGGCCGTTCGAGCAGCGGCAACTGGTAACCGGCCACCGACAGCAAGGTGTCGACGAGCCTACGAACCGATGTCCCTTGCCCGCTGCCGATGTTCAACGTCAGCGGCATGGGCATATCGGCATCGCACGACTGCAGCACGGCGCGTACCAGATCGTCCAAGTGGCAATAGTCACGCACCGGCCGCCAGTCGTGAACGCTGAGCGCATGGCGCTGCGCCAACTGGCCCATCAGCATGCCGATCAGCGACGCCGCTGTCATGCCCGGGCCGTAGATCGAGAATGGACGCAGGATGATGCTGTGCAAGCCGTTGCAGCTGGCCGAGGCACGGATCAACTGTTCGGCGGCGATCTTGCACGCGGCGTAGGGCGAGCGCGGCGCCAGCGGCTGCTCCTCGGTCACTGGCGCGGTGCCGTGCGCTTGACCATACACTTCGGCAGAGGACAGATAGATCAGGCGTCGGATGCCCAGATCCTGACTTGCTTGCAGCACCGCCGCAGTGCCGAGCACGTGGGCCCGTGCATGCTCGAGCGGATGGCGCAGCGAATGCGCCACTGACGGCGGGCCTGCCAGATGGACCAAGGTGTCGGCGCCATCGAATGCCTGGCGCAAAGAGGCCAGTTCGGTGATGTCGGCACGGCTGTGCCATGCTTGTGTCGGCAACTCCTTGGAGCCGGCATGGAGCGGGCCGCTGAACGCGCGCACAGTGGCGCCGGCAGCCAGCAGTGCGGCGACCAGCGCCGAGCCGATGAAGCCGTCTGCACCGGTGACGGCGATCGTGCGTGCCTGCAGGTTCATGATGCCACCTGCCGGCTGGCTTGATCTTGATAAGCTAGGCAACGGGCCTCGATCCGGCTGGTTTGCAATGCCGCATCTTCCCGCAGCGGCCGAAAACCAGGCAGGCTGGCGCCAGCGGCCGGCCGGCGCTCAAACAGATGGCATCGCGTCACTTTTCCGTCGAGCTGTGCCTCGTCGAACGACGCGATGAATGTGGCCTGTGGCCAACGCGGGCGCGGCACTGCCGGAGGATGCGGCAGCAGGCGAGGGCGGCTGATCAGCAGCGCCGACTTGTCTGCACTGCACAGCAGAACACGCTCGCTCGCGGGTTCCGGCCAGGGGCAGTCGAGTTCAGCATGATGCGATGCGACCAGCGATCTGGCCCGCGCCAGCGTGTCGGCATCGTTGACGTCGATCCAGAGTGCAGCATGGCGGTACGCCAGCGTGGCTTGCCCGTTTCGACGGAGATCGCCGAACAACTCGAGCGGACCAGTACGGCAATTTGCGGCAATCGCTTCACGGGCCCTGGGAGCCAAGACGTAGGTTCCACTGGAAATTTGGTAGGCGGACTCGGGCTTTTCCCGCAGTTGCAACACGCTGTCATGTTCCAGTACCAGTTGCCCGAATGGCATGCAAAAAGTTTCGACGTGGGAGGCGATGGTCATGGCCGCCGAGCGGCGCCGGTGCAATTCCAGCATGGCTAGCAGATCGATGCTGGTCAGATTATCGACATTCACAACCAGCAGATCGCCAACGTCAGGGCACAGGCGGCACGCTCCTAGCGTCCCCAGCGGCGAAGGCTCGATCAATATTGCCAAATGAGCGCCGAAGGCGGCAGCAAGCGGTTGGCAGCGTTGCAAGATGTGGCTGATCAGCGCAGTCTCGATCGCAGCGACGGCCACGTACAAATCGCTGAAACCGAGCGCCAGCAGCCAGCACAGGTTGCGCTCTATCATCGGCAGTCCGAGTATCGGCATCAAGGCTTTGTGGGTTTGGTCGACTGCCTGGCGCATGCGGCGGGACTGCCCGCCGGCCATGATCAGCACGCTGGCTCTTGCCGCGGTTCGGTCCGCGCACTGGAATAGATTGTTCATCAGCAATCCAGACGGTAGAAATTGGTCGAACGCACCTTGAAGCCCAGCTTCTGGTAGAGCCGATTCGCTGCCAGTCGTTCTGGCCGGCACGTCAAGTCGACGCTCCTGGCGCCTTGCTGCCGGGCATGCTCGAGCGCCGCGCGGGCGAGCGCATCGGCGACGCCGATGCGCCGTCTTGCCTGTTCGACAACCAGATCCTCGATGAAGGCGCGGGTGCCGCTGGGACAGTGCGAGAGCGCCAGGCATATGGTTCCGACGATCTCGCCGTCGCAGGTTGCAGCAAACAGGACGCTGCCATCGGCGTCGATCAGATGTTGCAGAGCAGTCATGGTCAGCGGCGCCGCACTGCTGCTTAACTGGCGCAGCAGCGCATTCAAGCGGAGCAACAGATCGCTGCTGGCCAGCCGCACTCGACCCACCTGAATCCGATCGGCGCCTTCGGGCGGTAGCATTGCCGCCGTCCGCTCATGCGTGGTCATGTTGTGCCTCATGCCAGTACAGTCCGATCAGCGATGCGCTCACTTCGTTTGGCAGTACCGAATACGCACCTTGCCAGTCGAAGCCGTTGGCCCAGCAATGCGCTGCACTGCTTTCGGCCAGCACGGCAGGCAGCAGCTGGCCGAGGGCTTCGGCAAAGCCGCCGACCAGCACGAAACATTCACAGCCAGAAGCGAGGTGGATCAGGGCGGCGGCGCGTGCCAGCGGCGCCAGTGCCTGTGCCACCAAGGAACGGGTAAACGGATCCTGCACCGTCGCCACGATGTCGAATGCGGTCAATTGCGCTGGCTGCGGTGCGGCCAGCGACAGGCGCGAGCGCGCATATTGTTCCGGGTGCAGTTGCGCCTGCAACTGGACGTAGCGCAGCACGCCGCGGCCCGATGACATGCCACCGATGTGCTGCGCACCGCCGCAATCGCAGCGCAATTCGGCCGGAATGGCCGCATCCACCCAGTGTCCTATTTCACCTCCTCTCGATCCAGGTCCCAGCAATTGGCGCCCGCCGGCATACAGTTTTGAACCGATGCCCGAGCCGATATTGAGCACGCAAAAATCCTGATAGCGCTCGCGCAGCAAGAAGCATCCATAAGCCGACACGTCGTTGATCACCGATGTGCGGGCCTGCGGCCATACCCGGCCCACTTCCGCAGCGATGTCGAAATCGCCCAGGTTTTCTCCCGGCGCCCAGGTGCAGGCGCTGGAAACGCGGCCATGGGCATCGACCGGTCCCGGAAAACCGATGCAGACGCGGTCGGGCTGTCGCATGCCGGGGCACGCCATGTCGGCCAGAAAATCATGGAAGCCACCCCGCATCATCGGCGTGGGCATGGTTTGCGCGCTGACCGGCGCTGTCGGCGCAGCCGTGAACCAAGCCCATTTGACTGTGCTGCCGCCGATGTTGATGGCAAGGGTACTGTGCATCGGAAGACTCCAAGCGAGCGCGACTTGTTAATCGAAGAGTGCAGCGGCATGCCCCGCCAGCACCCTGGCATGCAATGCCTGTATCTGCCCCGGCAGCACGCGGTCAAGCGACAGTTCCGGCAGCGCGGCAGCACGGAAGTAGGCGGCGCCCGACGTCTCGGCGGTCGATTGCAGCAACGCGCCACCCTCGACCTGACAAAGGAAAAATGCCTTGTAGGCATGCGGCATCTGGGGCGGATGGCGCTGCTTGTGCTTGTCCAGCAGGGCCAGCAGACGCACCGGGGCCACTTGCAGACCGGCCTCTTCGCGCACTTCGCGGACCACCGCCTCGGCTGCCGACCTGCCGATGTCGCACCAGCCACCGGGTAGCGTCCAGCGGGCATCGGCCTTTTCGCGCACCAGCAAAATGTGCTCGTGCTCGTCCATGATCATCGCCCGAACGTCGAGCTTCGGGGTCGGGTAGCCGTTGTCGAGCGCCAGCCAGCGACCAACTTCTGCCGGCGCCAGGTTCTCGTGATGCGCCAAAATCTCGGTAGCGGTTTGGCGCAAGGTCAAGTAGCGCTCTATGTCGAAGCTATCCTTGGAGAATGTCAGCCCGGCCTGCGCTGTCGAAATAACCAGTTCGATGAACTCCAGCAGTCTGGTCGATGGCATGGCTACTTGACCTTATCGAGTGGCGACAGGCGTCATGCCGACGGACATAGGGCCGGCAATTGTGGGCGGATTGTTTACCAGTCGGGTGTGCGCCTGGAGCACCTCGTCGCTGCGCAGATCGTCGAAAAATTCATGACTGCCTATGCCCATACACATGGGAATGTTTTGCACCCCTCCACGGTGCTGCAGCGTGCGCTTCAGTGAGTCTTTCACCAGAGTCGAATCGAGCGCATCATGCGACAAGGGAAGATTCCAGGACGATAACAACCCTAGCGCAAATGTCCACGCCTTCGGTGACATGTGGCCGCGGTGCAGCGATACTGTCAGTGAAATGGCCATGTCGATGGCCACAGCCTCGCCATGCAGCAGCGTGTTGTCGGCCATCTCCAGTTGCGGGCTTAACCAATGGCCGAAGTCGACAGCGCGCTGCAAAAGCTGTTCATACGGGTCGCGATTGAGTTGACAGGCCATGCCGGTGATGGCCTGCCTGAAAATCGTGTACATTGTCGAAGGCGACTCCATCGGCCGCTTGCTTGCGATGGCCAGCGCGTTGATGAGCGGGGCGTCGACCATCAGGCCCAATTTGATGATTTCTGCCATCCCGTTCGACCGATGCCTGAGCGCCAGCGTGTCGAGAAAACGGAAATCAACGAGCACGCTGTGTGGTGGTGCAAAACTGCCCACCAGATTCTTGCCTTTGCCGAGGTTGATCGCATTCTTCAAACTGATTGCGGCATCGACCTGCGCCAACAGCGAGGTAGGTATCTTTGTCAGCCGCACGCCGCGCCTGAAGATCGATGCGGCGAAGCCGACAACATCGAGCACGCTTCCCCCGCCCAAGGCAAATAAGGCATCACCGCGCCGCACGATCTGCATCGCTGCCATTTGCGCCAGCACATGATGCAAGCTGTCCAGGCTTTTGCACGCTTCGCCGCCGGGCAGGCGCACAACCTGCACGTCGGCGTATGCGGCGTTAAATGTCCCACCCAGCCATGAATCGAGACGCTGCCAGACTTCGCTGTCTGCAAAGACGATAGCGCGACCGCTGGTGCAAGGCGGACCATGCTCTATCAATGTCTGTGGCGTAATATCGCATTCCACTACTGGAGCGCTGACCCGTTTCTCACAGTTCAGATGAGTGTGCGTGATACCCAGGCCGTCGTTCATTTTGTGAGGCATGGCACTCTTTTGCTGGATCACTGCGTTCATTGCGCCGCTCCTTTAAGCCAGTTTGAAGTGTCCGCATGGGCGACTTCGATCACGACCAGCCACGCATCCTGACTCTTGTTGTTGACAAAGCCATGCCGACCATTTGGTGGGTTGTGTACGACGTCTCCAGCGGCAACATCGAGCTCCATGTCTTCGATTAACATCGTCCCACCACCCGATATGACCACATAAATTTCCTCGTTGTCGCTGCCATGTTGATGGGCACCGATCGTCGCGCCAGGATGCAAAACGACCTGATCAATATGGCGGATCGCCGAACCAGGTGCATGTTCGATGGCGCGCGTGGCGAGTAACGTACCGAGGCCACCGTGAGACTCACCTCGTGGCATGGATTGCGGGAAAAAAGAATAAACGGATGGTTTTTTCATGTGCTTTTGATTCCCGCGAACCTGCAAGAATTCATTTAAAAAATGGCATGCCCAGATATGGATATGCATTTCTTGTGCCAATATCTGGTACGGTAGATGAAAAATTTTTAAAATCAATGCGTTAGGTTAAAACGCCAGCAAGTCCATTACAGCTGAAAATCAACAGGTGTAAATATTTTCGACAAGGCTCATTCAGATCGACGCAGCGATTTGGCGACATCTGGCAGTTTAGTTCCGTGCGATCATATTCCAATTCGCAGTTGGCCTCTATTTCGCGCCAAGGTCTTGTTGGATGGCCTGGCCCGCAGATGGCCGGCGAGTCGTCACGCCGCTATTTGTTCGCTGCCATCGACCGTGCCACACGCTGGGTGTTCACCATATCCCGCAACGGGCGATTGATGGAAAAAGACCGATTCGGGCCATCAAGAAATGGCAACAGGAGAAGCCGGATCTCTTTGTTCAACGCGTCTGTGATCAAACGGGACTGGACAGGTAGTGATCTGGCTATTTCTCGCTCTTGCTTGCGGACTCGGCGCAATCCACGGCTTTTTTTTGCATGGCTTCGAGGCCTTGACGCGCGAGGTCCAGCAGCTCTATTTCTACGGTGCTGCCATTTTGCATGGACAGGCGCTTCACGGCGGAGGCAAGCACGGGGGGAAGTTCCAGAAAACTCAGGATTAGCGCCCCTCCGGCCGGCACTGGCGGGTCGATTTGCGTCCCTCTGGCGATGGGCAACGTCCCATGCACAAGCCAAGCGGTGCTGACGTCGAGGGCAGCGGCAATCTTTTCTGCCGCGTCCATAGGCAGTTTGGCTTTGCCTGATTCATAGCGATACAGTTGCGTGGGATTGATGCCCGCCAGTTCGGCAAGCAGCACTTGTGAGATACGAAGATTTTCGCGGCAGCTTTTGAGCCGCTCAGAAACATGGGTGTTGCCAGACATACATATTGCCTTTCAATATACAACGCTCGTGAATGACCGGCTGTGGCCTAGCTGTCTTCACAATGAGGAAATGAACGAGAGCGTTTTGCTAGCCTCAGCCTGGTCAACAGCATTGATTTTACCGCTCGGGAGCGGCATGGCGGCATCCCTTGATTCGTCTTCCTTGCCGTCGGACTGGATCAATGGCGGCGGATAGTCCAATGGCATTGTCTTGAGGCTAAAACGTTCTGCGAGCGCTATGAATGCCAAACCGTCGGAGCGGGTCAGCGACGTCGCTGTATAAAGCGCAATTTTCTGCGGGTCGGCACGGCCAATGTTGAGATCGTGGACGAATGCCGGATCTGACCCCGTCCCGCGTGTGCGATGCCGGGCCGCACCGCGCGCCTGCGGCTGTGGCAGGGCGCCCACGCACCGCCGTGCCGGCTGGCACCGGATTGCGCGCTCGATGCGCTGGCCGGCGAATTTGAACTGAGCGGCAGCGCCATCATCAACGTGCCGCGCCACGCAGCATTGGCTTGCCTGCGTCGCGGCAGCGAGGAAATCGGCATGGACGACGTACGCCAGCGTGTGCGGCGCGAGTTGCGCCAAGACGCTTGCCTTCCCCTTCCGGAGAAACGATGATAGGGCAGAGCGCTTCCTGAACTCTCCAGGACAGGCTTTGATAGCAGAAATGGATGAACTGCTTGGTGGCAGTCGCAAAACTGCCGGCGATATCTGCCTCAACTACTCTGTCGTCTGCCCCATACCGACCAGGCGCGCCAGCGTCTCCTGTGCGTTCATGGACTTGGCCAGCGAAACGGCAGTCATGCCGCGGCTGTCCACTGCATCGATGCGCGCGCCGTGTTGCAGCAGCAACTCGAAGATGGCCAGGCGGTTGAACATGGCGGCCATCATCAGCGGTGTCTTGCCGTCCGGGCTGGCGCCTTCCACCTTGGCGCCATGCTTGAGCAGCAGCTCGGCGATCTCCAGGTAGCCCTTGTAGGCCACGCCGGCCAGCGGTGTCTGGCCCTGGTCGTTGGGCACGTTGGCGTCGGCGCCCGCTTCGAGCAGCAGGCGCGACGTTTCCAGGTGGCCGAGGTAGCTGGCCAGCATGATCAGGCTGTCGCCTTTTTCGTTGCGGAAGTTGACGGGTACGCCTTGCGCGAGCATGGCGCCCAGTTGCTGCGTGTCGCCTTCGCGCACCAGGGCAAACAGGCCCTGGATGAATTCCAGCGTTTCGGCATCCATCGTTGCCGGGGCTTTCCGTGCATTGGTATTCATCGTGATCTTTCTGCGAAGGTGGTCAATGCGGCAGTCTACTATGCGGGCAAGCCCAGCGCCTTTTGCCGCGCGGCCAATGCGGCGCCGATGAAGAGGGCGATGGCCGAGGCGATCAAGCCCCGCTCCAGTCCTGCCGGGCCGTCGGCGATCCAGCCGACCGCGATGGGACCGACGATCTGGCCGAGGGCGAACACGGTCGTGTAGGCGGTGATGCC
Organism: Janthinobacterium sp. PSRC1-1; assembly: GCF_049897525.1. NCBI lineage: Bacteria > Pseudomonadati > Pseudomonadota > Betaproteobacteria > Burkholderiales > Oxalobacteraceae > Janthinobacterium > Janthinobacterium sp. PSRC1-1. The sequence continues at coordinate 135,196 of NZ_JAFCWK010000007.1, read as the reverse complement.
GGCCGTCCACGATTGCTGCGGCAGATTATGCCGCACCAGGGCCGTCGTCGAGGCCACCACCGACAGGAAGACGGCGCCGAAGACCAGGCCGGAGAGGAACACGACGGGAACGTAGCTGGTCAGTGCCGGCAGGATGGTCACCGTGCCCAGCACGGCGTTCAGGATCGCCAGCGATTCGCCGCCTTTGTAGCGGTCGAGCATGCGGGCCCAGATGCGCGACGACGCCACGACCGCCAGGCCCAGCAGGGTGTAGAACACGGTGATGCGCGCCGGTGGCATGCCTTGCTGCTTGAGCAGGGCGATGACGAAGGTCATGTAGCCGATATAGCCGACGCCAAACATGAAGTAGCCGGCCAGGCTGGGGGCGAAATCGCGCCAGGCGAAGCGCCGTGGCGTGTCGAGGGCGCGCGGCGCTTCGCCGATGGCTTTCGCCGGCAGGGCCATGATGGCGGTGGCGAGCAGGCAGGCGATGCCCAGTGCCAGCCAGGGCCATTGCCAGGCATGCGCGGCGCCATGCTCCTGGGCGGCCGCCAGCGCCGCCGGCACCAGCAGGGCCGACAGCGCAATGCCGAAGCCCGTGCCGCCGTAATACAGGCCGATGTAGAAGCCGGCGCGCTGGCTGTGCATGGAACCGAGCCGCGCCGCCAGCACGCCGCCGGCGATGAAAATGAAGGCGCTGGCCACGCCCGCGCACACGCGCTGCAGGAACAGGGTGGTCGTATCGCTGACCAGGCCCGACATCAGCATGAAGACGCTGGCCAGCACGCAGCCGGTCATCAGCAGTCGCCACACGCCCAGGCGGCGCATCAGGGCCGGCGTGGCCAGGGCGCCCAGAAAATAGCCGAGCGCATTGAAGGTGTTCATGGCCCCGGCCAGCAGGTAGGACCAGCCCAGGTCGGCGCGCATGGGCGGCAGCAGCAAGCCATACGAAAAGCGCGACAGGCCCAGCGCGACGGCGGCGCCCAGCGAGAGCGCCAGCGCCGTGGCCAGCGGATGGGCCGGGGAATGATCGAGTGTCGGCATGGCCTGGTGACCCATCTATGTGAAAACGTGCAGTGGAGTGGGCGCCGGGGCAGGCCGGCGGGCGAGGTCTGTGAGGGACAGTGGCAAGGGCGCTGACGACACGCTTTTTTACTACCAAGTTAATGAATCGGACCCGGAAAGTCAAGCAGGGCCACACCTTTGCATGGCAGGCAATAGTGCAATCCTTGTCATGGTTACTTTTGGAGAGAATTGCGAGACAGGCAATACCATATAATTATAATTGGAAATTTACTTGCTTAAAATCAATTTTTCAGCTTGCTCCTGATCCTGCCACTGCCAGGCCAGCGCCGCCGCATCGTTTGCAGTGATGACCAGCGCCAGAGGAAATCGCGGACTCGTCGTCCGGCGCTGTTTTTCTTGAGTCCGGCCAGATCCAGAGCAGGGAGCAAATGATGGTTACGCAAATTAACATCTGCTACAACATGGAATCGGACGAGATGCGAGGCAAGACCGTGCTGGTGTTCCTGAAACCGCAGAACCCGTGGGGCAATTACCAGAATCCCGCCTGGCAAGCGTTGAAGGGCGTGCCTGGCTCCATTGAATCATTCGTCTACGACCATCACATCCCGCTCGACATGCGCAGCCATGGCGCCGGCGATAACATGAAGATGACGCCGGAGCGCCAGCCACAGCAACCACAGGCCAGTCTGACGCAGCAGCAGGACGGCGCGATCACCAAGACCAATCCCTACATCCAGTTCGACAGCGACTGGTACGTCAACGCCAGGCCCGTCGTGACCATGCCGCCTGTCGATGCGCACGCGGCCACAGCCACCGAAGGGGACGTGACCTTGCACCGCAACCCGGATCTGTAAGACATTGACTGCGGCGCCGGCTTTGGCTGACGTCAATTATCCGCAGGAGGCCGCTTAGGCGTACAGGAACATTGGCAACCCTTGCCACCTGGTGTGGATGGCCGCGGTAGCGCAGCCAGCGCCAAGCCGGCTTGCGCCAGCCAAGGTAAGATGTCGCTATTTTGTGCGATTGTGAGGGCCCGGGTGCGCGTGTTGCTGGTGGAAGATGATCCGATGATCGGGGAAAGCCTGGTCGAGGGCTTGCGCGGCGAGTGCTATGCCGTGGACTGGGTACGCGACGGCCACGATGCGGAGCTGGCGCTGGCCGGCTTCGCTTACGACCTGATGCTGCTGGACCTGGGCTTGCCCGGCAAGGAGGGCATGGAGGTGCTGCGCGCCATGCGCGCGCGGGGCGCCGAGTTGCCCGTGCTGATCATCACGGCGCGCGACGGCACGCCGGCCCGCGTCGAGGGACTCGACAGCGGCGCCGACGATTACCTGGTCAAGCCGTTCGACCTCGATGAATTGCTGGCGCGCATACGCGCGCTGCTGCGCCGCCGGGTCAGCCGTTCGCGCTCCGTCATCGAGCATGGCGCGCTGACCCTGGACCTGGCCAGCCACGACGTCACCTGCGAAGGCGCACAGGTCAAGCTGGCGCCGCGCGAGTTTTCCGTGCTGCGCGCCTTGCTCGACCATCCGGGCAAGGTGGTGTCTAAACGGCAACTTGGCGAAAAACTGTACGGCTGGGATAGCGAAGTGGAAAGCAATACCGTCGATGTGTACGTGTACCAGCTGCGCAAGAAGCTCGGCGCGGACTGCATCCAGACCGTGCGCGGCGTGGGCTACAAGATGCGGGCGGCATCTTGCTGACCATCCGCCGCCAATTGCTGCTCGGTCTGCTGGCGGCCACCTTGCTGTGCGTGCTCGGCGCCGGCATTTCGCTGTTCCGCTCGCTGTTGGAAGAATCCAATGAACTGGCCGACTTGCAGCTGCGCCAGCTGGCCGTGGCCTTGCCCGACGAGTTCGAGCCGCAGACGGGGTCGCCGGCCGCGCAAGAGCCGGAGGAAGCATTCGTGCTGCAGGCGTGGGACGAGGATGGGCAGCCCTTGCCCGTCTTGCCTGACCAGCCGGTACTGCCGCGCTATACACTGGCCGGCTTTGCCGATGTCACGTTGCGCGGCGAAGACTGGCGCCTGTATGGCGAGACGCGGCGCGGCCGCTACGTGCAGGTGGCGCAGGCGCAGGCCGTGCGCGACCAGCTGGCCTGGCAAATGACCATGCGCGCCGGCGCGCCCCTGCTGTTGTTCGCGCTGATCCTGGCGCTGCTGATCGTCGCCGTGGTGGGGCGCGCGCTGGCGCCGCTGCACCGGCTGGCCGAATCCGTAGCGGGCCGTTCGCCCGACGCCCTCACGCCGCTGGCGGCCGACGACATGCCGCCCGAGTTGCGGCCCGTGGCGCTGGCGCTGAATGGCTTGATGCGGCGGTTCGAGGCGGCGCTGACGGCGCAGCGCACCTTTGTCGCCGATGCGGCGCATGAATTGCGTTCGCCGCTGACGGCGCTGAAACTGCAGCTGCAGGTGGCCGAGCGGGCCGGCAGCGAGGAAGAACGCCGCGTGGCGCTGGCGCGGCTGCACGAACGGCTGGACCGCAGCACGCACCTGGTGCGCCAATTGCTCAGCCTGGCGCGCCATGAAACGGCGCTGACGGCCAGCCAGCTGCAAACTGTTGATCTGGGACAGTTGCTGGAAGCGGCCGTGGCCGACCACAGCGCGCTGGCCGACAGCCGTGAAATCGACCTGGGCGTGCTGGAAACGCTGCCGGCCAGGGTGCTGGTGCAGGCCGATCCCGACGGCTTGCAAGTGTTGCTGAATAACCTGATCGACAACGCCTTGCGCTACACGCAGCACGGCGGCAGGGTCGATTTGCAGGCGGCGCTGGAAGAGGGCCGGCCCCTGCTGCGCGTGTCCGACAACGGCCCCGGCGTGCCGCGCCAGCACCATGCGCGCCTGTTCGACCGCTTCTTCCGTCCCGACGGCAACGACGCGTGGGGCTGCGGCCTGGGCCTGTCCATCGTGCGCCACATCGCCGAGCACCACCAGGCGGACATTGCGCTGGCCGACGGCGAGGCGGGACGGGGCTTGCAGGTGACGGTGCGCTTTCCGCAGCCCGCCTGACAGCAAAAAAAAAAGCGGCTGCCGGTGAGGGCATCCGCTTTTCAGTCACGCTCGGGGCGCTTACGCCAGCTCGGTGATGAACTGCTCGCGCGCAGGGCGCACTTTTTTCAGGTCCACCAGCCAGTCGCCTTCGTCGGCGCGGTAGCCCAGCGGCAGCATGACGACGGAGCGCAGGCCTTTGGCGCGCAGGTTCAGGATGTCATCGACCTTGGCCGGATCAAAACCTTCCATCGGTGTCGAATCGACCTGTTCCTGCGCCGCGGCGATCAGGGCCGTGCCCACGCCGATATACGCCTGGCGCGCCGCGTGCTGGTAGTTGGTTTCCGCGTCGCGCTGCGGATACGTGGCCAGGATCTGCTGGCGGTACGCTTCCCAGCCTTCATTCTTGAAGCCGCGCACCTCGTTGACCAGGTCAAAGCGCTGGTTGATGCGTTCCACCGTGTAATTGTCCCAGGCGGCAAACACCAGCAGATGCGAGGCGTCCGTCACTTGCGACTGGTTCCATGCATGCGGCTTGATCTGCTCGCGCAGGGCCGGATTCGTCACGACGAACACTTCATACGGGTGCAGCCCGCTGGAGCTGGCCGTCAGGCGCACGGCTTCCAGGATGCGCTCGACCTTGTCTTGCGGCACCGTTTTCGTCGGGTCCATCTTCTTGGTGGCGTAGCGCCATTGCAGTGTTTCGAGCAGTGCGGACATGTCAATCCTTTTCATAATGAATAGTTCAGATTGGAAATGATAGCGGATTCCGGCATTTCAAGTGCAAGGGGGCAAAGAAGCTGTCTTGCTTAATCAAGTTAGCGCAGCCAGGCATGGTTGTCTACAGGCCAGGCAAGGCAAGCTCATGTTGCTGGTAGCGAGTCAGCCAGCGGCCGGCGGCACCGCATGCTCGACCGGCCACTTGACGGTAAACACGCTGCCGCCCGCCTTGCCGCGCGTGCAGGCCGCGCTGCCGCCATGCGCGCGGGCGATGGCTTCGACCACGGCCAGGCCCAGGCCGCTGCCCGCATGCAGGTCGCCGCCATCGCTGTCGCCGCGGCGAAACGCTTCGAATACGTGCGGCGCCAGTTCCTCGGCAATGCCGGGGCCCGCATCCTCGACGCTCAGGTAATACTGGCCGGCCTGCACGCGCGTGCGCACGCGCAGCAGGCCCGGATGCGCATAGCGGCGCGCGTTGTCGAGCAGGGCCAGCACGATTTGCCGGATGCGCGCCGCGTCGCAGCAGACGGGATGGTCGGACAGGTGCAATTGCAGGCTAAAGCCGGCCGCTGCCATGTCGGGCGCCAGCAGCCGGCGCACTTCCTCGATTTCCAGGGTCAGGTCCGTCCACGCCATGCGCAGCTGCATGTGGCCGCTGTCGGCCAGGCTCAGGGTGCGCAAATCCTCGATCAGGCGGCCCAGGTCCTCGACTTGCGCCAGCAGGCTGGAAAACGGCACTTCCTCGGGTTTGAAGACGCCATCGACGACGCCTTGCAAGGTGCCGCGCAGGATAGTCACGGGCGTGCGCAATTCATGCGCGATGGCCGCATTCCACGTTTCGCTTTCCTTGGCCGCCCGCTGCAGGCGCTCGGCCATGCTGTTGAAGTCATCGACCAGCATGGCCGTCTCGCCCAGGCTGCGGTCGCCCGCGAAGGCGCGCGCGGACAGGTCGCCATGCGCCACGCGGCGCACGCTGTCCATCACGGAATTGATCGGTTTCAAGATGCGCGCGGCCAGCTTGATGGCGAAAAAAGCCGCCAGGCCCAGGCCGAAGATGGTGATGGCGAAGATCCACAGCCATTCGACGGTGCTGGGCGACCAGTCGTCCGGCTCGGACAGCATCTCGGGGTCGATCTTGAAGGCGACGGCAAAGAAGATCCATGAGCCCATCCAGATGATCAGGATGCTGCTGACCATCAGCACGGACATCGACAGCACGATCTGCCGGTTCAGGCCCGTGAAGCGCATCAGTCGCTTTCCAGCCGGTAGCCCACGCCGCGCAGGCTGGCCGGCATGTTCATCACGCCCGCTTCTTCCAGTTTCTTGCGCAGCTTGCTGACGTGGCTGTCCACCGTGCGTTCCATCGAATTGCTCTCGGGCATGCACGACTCCAGCAATTCCAGGCGGCTGCAGACGCGGCGCGGCGTGCGCGCCAGATGCGCCAGCAGGCGAAATTCCGTCAAGGTCAGGCTCAAGGGCACGGGCGCGCCATCGCGCAGCACGCTGGCCACATACGTTTCCTGGTCGATGTCGATGGGGCCGCAGCGCAGGCGCTGGCCGCCCACCGGGTGGTGGCGCACGCGCGAGCGGCGCAGCACGGCCGCCACGCGCGCCACCACCTCGGCCGGATTGAAGGGCTTGATGATGTAGTCGTCGGCGCCCACGCGCAGGGCGGCCAGTTTGTCGGCATCCTGGTCGCGCGCCGTCAGCATGATGACGGGCGTCTCGCCGCGCCGCCGTACTTCGGCCAGCACGCCCCAGCCATCGACCCTGGGCATCTGCACGTCGAGCAGCAGCAGGTCCGGCGCCAGCGCCAGGTGCTGCTGCAGCGCTTCCTGGCCGTCCAGGGCGAAGGCCGTGCGGTAGCCGTCGCGCTCCAGGTAACCGGCGAGGATGCGGGCGATTTGCGGTTCATCTTCGGCGATCAGGACGAGGGCGGAAGGGGGCGTTGTGGCAAGAAAGGAGGGCTGGCTGGCGCTGTGATGATAGTTCATTGAAATAGTCTAGCATTCTTCGCGCTCTCCATCGAATCTCCACATTTCTTTGACGGAACATCCACGCAGGGCTTTTATGCTGCGCGTATCTGTCGACCGGACCGCCGGTTGGGATCCGCCATAGAGAGAGTCATGCCAGTCAAGTACTTCACCAGCAAAAACATGTTGATCGCCGCGGCACTGCTCAGCCTTGCCGCCTGTTCCAAACCCGCGCCGGAAGAAGGCGCGGCGCCGCCCGCCGCCGTGACGGTACTCAAGCTGCAAGCGGCGCCCGTGGTTCTCAGCGATGAATTGCCGGGCCGGGTGGCCGCCTTCCGCACGGCCGACATCCGCCCGCAGGTGGGCGGCATCGTGCTGCGCCGCCAGTTCGAACAGGGCGCCGACGTGCAGGCGGGGCAGAAGCTGTTCCAGCTCAATCCCGCGCCATTCCAGGCGGACGTCGATTCGGCCGCCGCCGCGCTGCAGCACGCGGTGGCCACGGCGAAGCGCGCCAGCAGCCAGGCCGACCGGTTGAAACCGCTGGTGGAGGCGGACGCCATCAGCCGCCAGGCGTATGACGACGCCGTGGCCCAGCGCGAGCAAGCCGTGGCCACCGTGGCGCAGGCGCGCGCCAGCCTGGCGCGGCGCCGCCTGGACCTGGCCTTCGCCAGCATCGAGGCGCCGATTGCCGGGCGCATCGGCTCCGAGCTGGTGACGGAAGGCGCGCTGGTGGGCCTGGCCGATGCCACGCCGATGGCGCGCATCCAGCAGATCGACAAGGTGTATGTCGACGTGCGCCAGCCGGCCGCCGCGCTGGCCGCGCTGCGAGCCTCCGGTAACGGAGGCGCGGACAAGCTGCCCGTGACCATCCTGGGCGCCGATGGCCAGCCGCATCCCGTCACGGGCCGCATCCTGTTTTCCGGCATCAGCGTCGATGCGGGCACGGGCGACGCCGTCATCCGCGTGCTGGTCGACAATCCTCAGCGCCAGCTCTTGCCCGGCATGTTCGTGCGCGCCCGCATCGCGCGCGCCGTGCAGGCCAATGGCGTGCTCGTGCCGCAGCAAGCCGTCCTGCGCGCCAGCGATGGCCAGGCGCAGGCCTGGGTACTCGATGGCACGCATAAAGCCAGCCTGAAAACGATCGCCGTGGGCGACGTGATCGCGCATCAGTACGTGGTCAACGGCGGCTTGAAGGCGGGCGACACCGTCGTCATCGAAGGCCAGGAACGCTTGCAGCCAGGCGCCACAGCCGCGCCGCAGCCGTGGAAGCCAGCTGTCGTGGCAACGGCGGCTGCCGCCAAGGCCCGTTGATGCACACTTTGAATACAATGAAAGCCTAAGCACATGCCTCAATTTTTCATCAACCGCCCCGTCTTTGCGTGGGTGGTGGCGGTCTTCATCGTCCTGTTCGGATTGATCGCCATACCGCAATTGCCGATTGCGCGCTTCCCTTCCGTGGCGCCGCCCAGCGTCAGCATCAGCGCCAACTATCCTGGCGCCACGCCGCAAACCATGAACGATTCCGTGGTGGGCCTGATCGAGCGCGAACTGTCGGGCGTCAAGCACCTGCTGTATTTCGAATCGTCCACCGATACCTCGGGTTCGGCCTCGATCAGCGTCACCTTCCAGCCCGGCACCAACCCGGAAATGGCGCAGGTGGACGTGCAGAACCGCCTGAAAGCCATCGAGCCGCGCCTGCCGCAAGCCGTGCGGCAAAATGGCCTGACGGTGGAATCGGCGTCGTCCGGCTTCCTGATGATCGTCAGTTTGATTTCCGAGAATGGCCAGCATGACGAAGTGGCGCTGGGCGACTACCTGGCGCGCAACGTGACGGAAGAGCTGCGCCGCATTCCCGGCGTGGGCAAGGTGCAGCTGTTCGGCTCCGAGCGGGCCATGCGCATCTGGGTCGATCCGGCCAAGCTGGTGTCGTACAACATCGCCATGGGCGAGCTGACGGCCGCCATCGCGCAGCAAAATGCGCAGATCGCCCCGGGCCGCCTCGGTGATTCGCCCGCCGTCGAAGGCCAGCGCGTGACGATCCCGCTGACGGTGCAGGGCCAGCTGCAAACGCCGGCCGAATTTGCCGCCATCGTGCTGCGCGCGAATGCGGACGGCTCGAAAGTGACCATCGGCGACGTGGCGAAAGTGGCGCTGGGCGCGCAAAGCTTCAATTTCAGCATCCGCGAAAACGGGCAAGCCGCGTCGGGCGCCGCCATCATGCTGTCGCCCGGCGCCAACGCCGTGCAGACGGCGGCGGCCGTGCGCGCGCGCATGGCCGAACTGGCGCACACCATGCCGGCCGGGATCAAGTATTCGGTACCGTTCGATACGGCGCCGTTCGTGAAAATCTCGATTGAAAAGGTCATCGTCACCTTGCTGGAAGCGATGGTGCTGGTGTTCCTCGTCATGTACCTGTTCCTGCAAAAGATACGCTACACGCTGATACCCGCCATCGTCGCGCCGATTGCCCTGATGGGCACTTTTACCGTGATGCTGCTGGCCGGCTATTCCATCAACGTGCTGACCATGTTCGGCATGGTGCTGGCCATCGGCATCATCGTCGATGACGCCATCGTGGTGGTCGAAGCCGTCGAGCGCCTGATGGCCACCGAAGGCTTGTCGCCGAAGGAAGCGACGTCGAAAGCGATGCGCGAAATCACCGGTGCGATCGTGGGCATCACCTTGGTGCTGACGGCCGTGTTCATCCCGATGGCGCTGGCCAGCGGTTCCGTGGGCGCCATCTACCGCCAGTTCACGCTGGCGATGGCCGTGTCCATCCTGTTCTCGGCCTTCCTGGCGCTCACCCTGACGCCGGCCCTGTGCGCCACCATGCTCAAACCCATCGGCCCGCACGATCATGACAAGAAGGGCTTTTTCCGCTGGTTCGACCGCCAGTTTGACCGCATGACGGCGCGCTATGAGCAGGGCGTGGTGGCGATGGTCAAACGCGCCGGCCGCTCGATGCTGGTGTACGGCGCCATCGTCGCGGCGCTGGGCGTGGCCTTCCTGCAGCTGCCGTCGGCCTTCCTGCCGGAAGAAGACCAGGGCTATTTCATCACCTCGATCCAGCTGCCGTCCGACGCGACCATGGAGCGCACGCTCGATGTCGTCAAATTGTACGAGCAGCACGTGGCCACGCGGCCCGGCATCGAAGTGAACCAGTCCATCCTCGGCTTCAGCTTTTCCGGCGCGGGGCCGAACGCGGGCCTGGCGTTCACCATGCTGAAGGACTGGAAACAGCGCAACGGCGCCACGGCGCAGGAAGAAGTGGCGCTGGCGCAAGCGGCCATGGCGCAGGCGAAGGAGGGCGTGATCATGAGCCTGATGCCGCCCGCCATCGATGAACTGGGCAATTCGTCCGGCTTTTCGATGCGCCTGCAAGACCGCGCCAGCCAGGGCATCGCCGCCCTGCAGGCGGCGCAGAATCAGCTGCTGGGCCTGGCCGCGCAAAGCAGCAAGGTGGCGGGCGTGTATCCGGACGGCTTGCCGCCCGGCGCCAGCGTGCGCCTCGATATCGACCGCACCAAGGCCGAAGCGCTCGGCGTGTCGTTTACGGCGATTGCCGACATGCTGACGGCGGCCATGGGCTCGACCTATGTGAACGATTTCCCGAACGCCGGCCGCATGCAGCAGGTGATCATCCAGGCCGATGCGCCGTCGCGCATGCAGTTGAACGACGTGCTGGCCTTGCGCATCCGCAATAACGCGGGCGGCATGGTAGCGCTGGGTGAGCTGGTGCGCCCCGTGTGGAGCGAGTCGCCGCTGCAGCTGGTGCGCTACCAGGGCTATCCGGCGGCGCGCATCTCGGGCAGCGCGGCGCCGGGCGTGTCGAGCGGCGACGCCATGCTGGAAATGGAACGGCTGGTGAAACAGCTGCCACCGGGCTTCGCGCTGGCGTGGACGGGCCAGTCGCTGCAAGAGAAGGAATCGGCGTCGCAGGCGCCCATGCTGATGGCGCTGTCGATGCTGGTGGTCTTCCTCGTGCTGGCGGCCCTGTATGAAAGCTGGTCGATCCCCGTCTCCGTGATGCTGGTGGTGCCGCTGGGGCTATTGGGCGCCGTGCTGGCCGTAATGCTGCGCGGCATGCCGAACGATGTGTTCTTCAAGGTGGGCATGATCACGATCATTGGTCTTTCCGCGAAGAACGCGATTCTGATCGTCGAATATGCGCGCCAGCTGCAGGCGCAGGGGCGCGGCCTGGTCGAGGCGACGGTGGAAGCGGCCCGCTTGCGTTTGCGTCCGATTTTGATGACGTCCTTGGCCTTCGCGCTGGGCGTGGTGCCGCTGATGCTGGCCACGGGCGCCAGCGCCGAAACGCAGCATGCGATCGGCACGGGCGTGTTCGGCGGCATGATCACCGCCACCGTGCTGGCCGTGTTTTTCGTGCCCGTGTTCTTTGTCGTGGTGCTGGGCGCCGTCGACAAGATGGGCACGTACTTCAACAAACGCAAAAATCACACTGCGGTTCAAGCGGTGGAAGGAGAGTTGTAATGCGTTGGATTTTTATCACGCCGCTGGCCGCGCTGGCCTTGTCGGCCTGTTCATTGACGCCGCCGCTGGTCAAACCGGCGCCGCCCATCCCTGCTGCCTATGCCGAGGTCGCCGCGCCAGGCCTAGTCGACACTGCAGCCGATCTGGGCTGGCGCCAGATGCTGCTCGATGCGCGCCTGCAGCGTCTGGTCAGCCTGGCGCTGGAAAACAACCGCGACTTGCGCGTGGCGTCCCTCAACGTGGAAGCCGTGCGGGCCCAGTACCAGATTCAGGATGCGGGCCGCTACCCGGCCATAGCCGCGAATGCGGGCGGCGTGCGCCAGCGCGGCGCCGATGCCAAGGTGCAGAACGCGTTCACGGCCGGCATCGCCATGAGCGCGTTCGAGCTCGACCTGTTCGGCCGCCTGCGCTCGCTGTCGGACGCGGCCTTTGCGCGCTACCTGGCCACGCAGCAGGGCCAACGCGCCGCGCACATGGCCTTGATCGGTGCCGTGGCCGACGCGTATCTGGAGCAGCGCCTGGCCGAGGAGCAGCTGGCGCTGGCGCGGCAAACCCTGCTCGACTGGCGCCAGGCCCTGATCCTGACGCAGCGCCTGCACGGCGCGCAGCAGGGCAGCGGTCTGGACGTGGCGCAAGCGCAAGGGCAGGCGGCCACGGCGGAGGCGGACGTGCAGGCGCGCGAGCGGGCCAGCTTACTGGCGCGCAACAACCTGGAACTGCTGCTGGGTGCGCCGCTGCCAACGGACTTGCCCGCAGGCCGGCCGCTCGATGGCCAGCCCGTGCTGACGCAGCTGCCGCCGGGCCTGCCGTCGGACTTGCTGGCGCGCCGGCCCGACATCTTGCAGGCCGAATATGCGCTGGTGGCGGCGAATGCGGAAATCGGCGCCGCCCGCGCCGCCTTTTTCCCGCGCCTGTCGCTGACGGCGCAGCTGGGCCTGGCCAGCCCGGAGCTCGGTGACTTGTTCCGTGGCAGCGCGCGCAGCTGGTCGTTCGCGCCGCAAGTGACGCAGCCGCTGTTCCAGGGCGGCCAGCTGCGCGCGGAACTGCAACTGTCGCGCCTGCGCAAGGACGTGGCCGTGCTGCAATACGAGCAGGCGATCCAGGCGGCCTTCCGCGACGTGCGCGACGGTTTGGCGGGCAGCGCCACGTATGCGCAGCAGATCGATGCCCAGCAGCGCGTGGCGGCGGCCGCAGAACAGCGGCGCAAGCTTTCGGCCTTGCGCTATGGCGCGGGCCAGGACAGCCGGCTGGAATTGCTCGACGCGCAGCGCCAGTCGTATGCGGCGCAGCAAGCCCTGCTCGACGCGCGGCGCGACCAGTTCAAGTCGGCCGTGGCGCTGTACAAGGCGCTGGGGGGAGGGCTGGAAGAGTAGCCGCCTTGCGGGCTTGGCCCGTCAACGCGCCGATCGGCCGCTTGCGCGCGACGGTGTTCCGGGGGCCGGGCTGGCCGCCCGCCTGCTGCAGGCCGTAGGTCCAGAGGATTTCCGTAAAGCTCAGCTTGAACTGCTCGGTGGGCATGTCGTCGGGATGGCTTTGCAGCTGGATTTCGGTGATCAGGGCGTCGCGCAGGGCAATGGTGATGATGTTGGCCGTCTTGTCGCCCGAGTGGCGGGCGATGTACAGTTTGGTCGGCTGCTCCGCACCGCTGCCCAGCGGCTGCGCCCGCAGGCACAGTTCATACAGCTTGACGGACGTCTGGTCGACATATTTGACACAGGTAAAGTCCGTGATCATGGGCCGCCCGGAGTGGCGCGCCGAATTGCTGACGTCGGTCGTCACTTGCTGCCTCATGCCTTGATGTAATGACACCAGCTCGATGCATGGGCCCATGCCCTGCAGCGCAGCGGCGTCGCGCCAGAGGGCGTCGATGCCAGCCTTGCCACCGTCCGGCGTCTTGCCGAACACGAGTTCAGGGTTGCCGGGTTCCAGCAAAATCACATCCATGACGCGCTCCTCCGCTTGATGTCAGGCGCCGCCTTGCGACAGGCAGCCCTTGAGCCGATGTGGCCGGGTCCAGCCTGCCTCGCTGGCGTGGTCGCGCTGCACGATGGCCACCCGCACGTCCGCTTCGCCCATGTTGTTGGTCTGATAGATGCGCGCCATTTTCCTGACCCCTGTTTCAATCGTGCCTGCGACTATAACCGATTAAGTTACTAAAAAATAACAGGAAACGCAGGTGTCGACACTTTTTTTCTCCGCCGGCTTCCAGCCAGGCCATCGCTTTGACCTGAAGGAAATGCCTTGCTGCTTTTGCATTCATTCAATAATTCCAGTATTATGGAATTGTTGTTGACATTCACAGGCTGCGGCGCATGGTGCCCGCGATGCCGCATCGAACGGAACCTTGCCCCATGCTGACCGCTTTCCTGATCTTTCTCGCCACATTAACCCTGGTCATCTGGCAGCCGCGCGGCCTGGGCATCGGCTGGAGCGCCGTCATCGGTGCTGGTGTCGCCTTGCTGGCCGGCGTGATCCACTGGGGCGACATCCCCGTCGTCTGGCATATCGTGTGGAACGCCACCGGCACCTTCATCGCCGTGATCATCATCAGCCTGCTGCTCGACGCGGCCGGTTTCTTCGAATGGGCGGCGCTGCACGTGGCGCGCTGGGGCGGCGGCAGCGGCAGAAAACTGTTCGTGCTGCTGGTCTTGCTGGGCGCGCTGGTGTCCGCCGTGTTCGCCAATGACGGCGCCGCGCTGATCCTGACGCCCATCGTCATCGCCATGCTGCGCGCCTTGAAATTTTCCACCAGAGCCACCCTGGCCTACGTCATGGCGGCCGGTTTTATTGCCGACACGGCCAGCCTGCCGCTGGTGGTGTCGAACCTGGTGAATATCGTATCGGCCGATTTCTTCAAGATCGGCTTTGCCGAGTACGCTTCCGTGATGGTGCCCGTCAACGTCGTCGCCGTGGCCGCCACCCTGGGCGTCTTGCTGCTTTTTTTCCGCCAGGATATCCCGCGCGACTACGATGCCTCGCAACTGAAGCGCCCGCACGCCGCCATCCGCGACTTGGCCACCTTCCGCGCCGGCTGGCTGGTGCTGGCGCTGCTGCTGGCGGGTTTTTTCTCGCAGGAACACCTGGGCGTGCCCATCAGCCTGATCGCCGCCGTGGGCGCCGCGCTGCTGCTGGGCGTGGCGGCCAAGGGCCACGTGATTTCCACGCGCCACGTGATCCGTCATGCGCCGTGGCATATCGTTGTCTTTTCACTGGGCATGTATCTGGTCGTGTATGGCTTGCGCAATGCGGGCTTGACGGCGTACCTGACGGGCATGCTGAACCACTTCGCCCAGTACGGCGTGTGGGGCGCGGCCATGGGCACGGGCGTGCTGACGGCATTATTGTCGTCCGTGATGAACAACCTGCCGACGGTGCTGGTGGGCGCGCTGGCCATCGACCCGACGACGGCGCAGGGGGCCGTGCGCGAAGCGATGATTTACGCCAACGTCATCGGCAGCGACCTGGGGCCGAAGATCACGCCGATCGGCAGCCTGGCCACCTTGCTGTGGCTGCATGTGCTCGACAGCAAGAATATCCACATTTCCTGGGGCTACTATTTCCGCGTCGGCATCGTGCTGACCGTGCCCGTGCTGCTGCTGACCCTGGCGGCACTGGCGCTGCGCTTGTCCTGAGTTCCGTGTATGGTAGTGGCTGACAGCAACTTTAACTGGAAAGCCATGAAATTACTGCTTGTGGGCGCCACCGGCCTGGTGGGCCGCGAAGTGCTGCGCCTGGCGCTCGCCGACACGCGCGTCAGCACGGTGGTGGCGCCGGTGCGCAAGGCCTTGCCGCCCCATGCGAAACTGCACGCGCCCCTCGTTGATTTTGATCGATTGCCGCCCGACGCACGGTGGTGGCAGGCGCACGCCGTCATCTGCACCCTGGGCACGACCATGAAGGTGGCCGGTACGCGGCAGGCGTTCTCGCGCGTGGACCACGACTATCCGCTGGCCGTGGCGCGCCTGGCGCTGGCGGCGGGCACGCGCACGTATGCGCTCAATTCGGCCGCCGGCGCCAACGCCGCTTCGCGCATCTTCTACAACCGCGTCAAGGGCGAGCTGGAACGCGACCTGGAGCAGCTGGGTTTTGCCTCGCTCACGCACGTGCGGCCGGGCCTGATCGGCGGCGAGCGCGACGTGGCGCGGGCGGGCGAGGGCGCCGCCTTGCGCCTGCTGCGCCTGCTGGGGCCCGTGCTGCCGCGTCGCTGGCGCATCAATCCCGCGCCGCGCATCGCCAGCGCCTTGCTCGAAGCGGCGCTGGCCGGCGCGCCGGGCGTGCACGTGGTGACGTCGGAGCAGCTGCTGTGAGTGCGCGCCCGTGTAATTTCCCTTCCTGTTTCTGAAAAGGATAGCAATGCAGACAGTACGCCCTTACCAGGCCAGCGACCGCGACGCCTGCCTGGCCCTCTTCGACGGCAACACGCCGCGCTTTTTCGACCCGTCCGAGCGCGCGGACTTTGCCGCCTGGCTCGATACTTCGACACATCCCTACCTGGTCATTCTGCGCGACGGCCGCATCGTCGCCTGCGGTGGCCATGCGATCGAGGCGGGCGGCAGCGTCGCCAGCCTGTGCTGGGGCATGGTGGCGCAGGACGTGCATGGACAGGGACTGGGCCGCGCGCTGACGCAGGCGCGCCTGGACGCCATCCGCGCCATGCCGGGAATCGCCAGCGTGCGCATGAATACCAGCCAGCACACGCAAGGCTTTTATGCGGGCTACGGTTTCGTGCCGGTCAACGTGATGCCGGACGGCTTCGGGCCCGGCATCGACCAGTGGGACATGATGTTGCAACTGCCTGCGTAGCGACCGCAGGCAGGCATGGCGTCAAGCGGCGGTCAAATACTGATTGAAATGCTAACCTTCATCGCTTACCATCGTTGGATGTTTCAACTAGGAACGATTCCCATGCACCCTGCGTTCTTGTCTGATGTTGCATTGCACACCTACACCAGGCACGGAGGGCGGCATGTCTGATGGCCATCTGACGCCAGCCCCGCTCGTCATCGTCGCCAGCAGCGGCACCGGCGGCGACATGCAACCGTTTATCGCGCTGGCGCAGGGCTTGCGGCAACGGGGGCGGCGCGTGCTGCTGCTGGTGCCAGGCTGGCAGGAAGCGGCGGCGCTGGCCTCAAGTGTGCCGTATCGCACCTTCAGCAGTGCGGCAGAGGGCCAGGCCATGCTGGGCGATCCGGGCCTGTGGGATGAGCGCAAGGGCTGGGGCGTGGTGTGGCGCGGCCTCGTGCCGCACCTGGGCGCCGTGCGCGACGTGGTGCAAGGCTTGCCCGACGGTGAAGAGTGCGTGGTGCTGTGCCACCCCTTCCTCGTGCCGATGGCCGCCCTGGCGCGGTCAGTACGCCCGGACCTGCGCATCGTCGCGGCGTATCTGGCGCCATCGAACCTGTGCAGCAGCCATGATTTCCTGGCGGCCGGCTCGCTGCGCATTCCCGCCTGGGTGCCGCTGGCCTGGCGCCAGGCCCTGTGGCGGCTGCTCCACCGCGGCATGGTCGACCCGGTGCTGCTGCCCGGCCTGAACGGGGCGCGCGCGCAGCACGGACTGCCGCCCGAAGCGCATTTTTTTGCGCACATGCTGGCCGCGCCGGATGCCTCGCTGGGGCTGTTTCCGGTCTGGTTCGCCGCCCCGCAGGCGGACTGGCCGCCGCACTTCGTGCAAACCGGTTTCCCCGGCGCCGCCCCGCATGGCGCTGCGGCGCTGCCGCCGGCGCTGGAACGCTTTCTGGACGAGGGCGAGCCGCCCATCGTGTTTACGCCCGGTACCGGGCACCAGCACGCGCAGCGCTATTTCAGCATCGCCCTGGATGTGTTGCGGCGGCTGGGACGGCGCGGCCTGTTCCTCACGCCCCATGCGCCGCAAGTGCCGCAGCAGTTGCCCCCGAACGTCATGTGGCAGGCGCACGTGCCGTTTGCGGCGCTGCTGCCGCGCGTGGCGGCTGTGGTGCACCACGGCGGCATCGGCACCAGCGCGGACGCCTTCCGCGCGGGCATCCCGCAACTGATCGTGCCGTTCGCCTACGACCAGTTCGACAATGGCTGGAGGATCAAACGGCTCGGCGTGGGCGATGTCTTGCTGGCCAGGCGCTTGTCGGCCGGGCGCATGCAACGGCAGCTGGCGCGCCTGCTGGCCGCGCCCGAAGTGGCGCTGGCGTGCAGCGAGGTGGCCCGCCGCATGGGGCAGGGATTGGCGCCGGCACACTTGCTCGATCAGGTCGAAGCGGCGCTCGCCGCTGCTTAGGGACTGTCGTTAGCGACTGTCGTGCGGCGTATCGTCGAGGGCGATGACGCGGTCGTTCGGGCCGGGCACGCAGCCGTCGGCGATGGGCTCCCAGCCGCGGTGCACCACCACCTGCCTGCCGTCGTGGCAGATTTCGACGCGCTCGCTGGCGGGCAGGCGCTGGCGCGCGAACGTTTCCAGGCTGGCCGGCATGCTCACCGCCAGCCGCATCGTGCCGATGGCCTCGGGCGGGTGGTCGTCCATGTGCACCAGCGGCACGAAGATCGATCCCAGCATCAGCCAGCGCGCGCCCACGTCGACGGCGGCGGGGTTGTAAGGCGCGGCGCGCAGCCAGTCCTGGGCACGCGCGCGCAAGTCGCCGCCCGCGGCCAGCTCGCCCCAGGCCGAGGCCAGCAATTCCACCACCCACTGATTGCAATTCTGGTATTTCAGGCTGAACGCATAGGCGTTGGCGCTGTAGCGGCCCGCCAGCAATTGCTGCACGCGCACGGGGTCGAGCAGGGCGCGGCGCAGGGGCGGCACGCTTTCCGCCGGCAGTTTCACGACAGAGATGTAGCCGAGCGATGGATTTTCCGTGCCCATGGCGAAACCGGCCGTGCCCTGGTCGAAGATGCGCGGGCGGCCTTCGTCGCAGGCGTAGTACAACTGGCGCGCCGACCAGCCGCTGTCATGGTCGTGGCGCCAGGCCAGCGCCGCATGCGAATAGCGGATGCCGAAGCGCGCCAGGTCCAGGCCGGAACGGCTGATCAGGGCCACGCTGCCTTCGCTGGCGGCCAGTTCCTCGCGCACCACGGCGGCAAAGCGCAACAGGCGATCCTGCTCGGTTGCCGTGAGTTCCTGGGCGCGGTCGCAAAAGCGCGATGAGGCGAGCGAAGTACCTGCCTGGGCGGCGCCGGCCACGGCGAGCGCGGCGCAGCCGGCCAGCAGCCGCGCCAGTTTGCGCAGGGTCACACCTGGAATCAAAGGCTGACGGGACGCGTGGCCATTTCGCCGTACCAGTCGTCGGCCAGCACCAGGAAGAAGGCGGCGCGCGTGTCGTTGCGCGAGAATTCAATGCCGTAGGCGCGGTTTTGCGCATGCACCACGTCGCCCTGCGCCAGCTGCTGCTTGTCGAGCGCCGCTTGCGGCAAGTCCAGCACCAGCGGCGTTGCCGTGGCGTCGGCTTGCATGGTCAGACGCGTCATGCCGTCGCGGCCCGGCAGGGCGGCCACGTCGATGATGCGGTAAGGGCCATTGGCCACCTTGTTGTCGCGCGAGGAGCTGTTGCTCGAACCGTTGAGCGAATCGGAAATGCTGCCGCTCGACTGGGAGCCGGCGCTGGAGGCCGAGGAAACGAAGCTGTCGGCGTTGGCGTTGCACGCCATGGTCAAAGCTGCGGCCAGGCCGAGCATGCGTAGGGAGGTAGTCAAGGCAGTTTTCCAGTGCACATCAATGAAAGCGCCGGGTCCATCCCGGCCTGCGCCATGATAGCAGATCGGCCATCAGCTGAGCAGTACCTCGATCAGGCCCTTCGCTTCGGCCGACGGCTGCGTGCGCAGCACCTGCAGCACGGGATCGTGCTCCAGGTAGGCTTGCAGCGGCGCGCTGACGGTGACGCTGGCCTGCGGCAGCGGCGAGGGCACGGGCGCGAGCGCCTTGGCCAGCAGCAGGGTGTCGCGCAAGCCTTCCGGTGGCAGCATGATGGTCGAGCCGGGCAAGGCGTTGACGGCATCGGCCACGGGCAGCGGCACATTCAGCTGGCGCATCAGCGCGCGGCCGATCACTTCCAGCGTGGACGCCATCTGCGTTTCCAGCTGGGCGTACAGGCCCGGGGTCTTGTCGGCCTGGGCCAGCATGTAAAAGCCGGCCACTTCATGCACGATGCCGGCGAACAGGGCCGTATCGGCATCCGTGTGCGTGACGGCGCCGGCCAGCGCGTGCGCCAGCGCCGCCACGTGCACGGTGTGCGCCCACAGCTGGGTGGCGCGG
Organism: Janthinobacterium sp. PSRC1-1; assembly: GCF_049897525.1. Lineage (NCBI taxonomy): Bacteria > Pseudomonadati > Pseudomonadota > Betaproteobacteria > Burkholderiales > Oxalobacteraceae > Janthinobacterium > Janthinobacterium sp. PSRC1-1. The sequence continues at coordinate 115,803 of NZ_JAFCWK010000007.1, read as the reverse complement.
GCGCGCAAGGCCTCGTCGCGGATGCCTGCGTTCAGCTGGCGGATGACGGCCGCCGTCGCCAGCGCATACAGGTTGCGGTGCCCCAGCCGCTCGACGGCGGCGCGCACGCTGGTGATGGCGGGCACTTGGCCGGGCGCGAACAGGGCCGAATTGGCCAGCGCCACGGCGCGCGCCGACAAGGTCGGTTCGCACAGCAGCAGGCGGCTGATGTCGGACGAGTGGCAATCGGGATTGGCCAGTTCCTTTTGCAGCAGCAGGGCCGTATTGATGCTGGTGGGAAACGCCAGGGTTTCCGTTTCGGCGCTGGCCAGGAGTTGTGCCAGGCTGCTGAGCGTGTTGACGTGCATGGATAGGGGAGCGAGAAGTAGCAATGCCCCCATATTATCAGGCAATCCGGCCCGCATGGCGTCCGGCTGCCTTTTCAGTCATGCGCCAGTCAGGGCAGCAGCAATGCATGCTGGCTGGCCGTGTGAAAATCGCGCCACACGCGGTTGATGCTGCTGTCTTCGCGGGCCGCGTACAGGCCGCAGTACGGATACAAGCCATCGACGGCTGAGCGCGCGGCGGCCACCAGGGCCAGCGAAGCGGCCTGCACGGCTTGCATGGCGTTGTCGTCCAGCACCGCGCCGCTTGCCACCGTTGCCCAGCTGTCATCCAGCACGGCGTAAAAACGCGCGCGCGCGGTGGCGCAGGCGTCTTTCTTGTCTTGCAGCATGGCGGCCACTTCAGGCACCTCCAGCAGCGGCATGCCGGCGCGCGCATGGCGGCGGTGGCGCATGCATTCCTCGGCCAGTTGCATGAAATGCCCGGCCATGCCGGCCACGTTGGCGGCCAGGGTCACGTAGGCCAGTGAATAGAAGGGGTAGCGGTACAGGGGACCGTCGGCCGTCGCGGTGGTCGCATCGATGGTGAAACCGTGTTCCTTGGCAAGCCATTTTGCGTCGATGCGGTAGCTGTGCGAGGCGCTGGCGCGCATGCCCAGGCTGTTCCACGAAGGCACCAGTTGCACCAGCGCGGCGGGCACGAGGAAGGCGCGGATGCGCGGCTGGCCTTGCGCATCGAGCAGGGGCTGGCCATCGCGCCGCAGCCGGGCGTTCAGGGTGAAGTGGGTCGCCATGGGCGCGCCGCTGGCGTAGTCCCAGCTACCGGTGATGCGGTAGCCGTCGCCTTCTTCCTCGGCAAAACCGGTGGCCGCGCCGCTGCCGCCCAGGCAGACGCGCGGCGTGCCGATAATGGCCTGCGCCAGCTCAGGTTCCAGGAACCCCGCGAACCAGCCCGCGCCCGCGCACAGGGTCAGCACCCAGCCCATGCTGCCGTCGACGGCGGCCACGGCTTCTTCCAGGCGCACCACTTGCGGCAGGGGCAGCTCGGCGCCGCCCGCGCGGCGCGGCGCCAGCATCGTCAGCCAGCCACGCCGGTGCAGCAAGGCCTGCTGGGCCGGATGCAAAAAACGGGCGGCGTCGGCCGCCGGCGCATGGCGCGCGATGCGCCGCGCGTCGCGCTCGGAAAGGGTAGCAATGGCAGTGTGCGGCATGGGTAACGTCCGGCAATGGCAAAGGCGGGCATTTTCGCACAGCAGGGCCGTTTGCAGGCATGCGCCGTGTCACTTTATCGCACCGTAGCATTGGCCACTGCGCAAATTGACGCTGATTAAGAACGCTATTTGTCAAGACCCGCCTGGTTATAAACACGTTTAACAAATAATTCCGGTTTTTTCGCCTGCCATTTCTTCATCGCCTGAATCGGTGTTTCATTATCCAAGGCGCGCTGGGGAATGTTGTGGTTGTAGATTTTCAGGTAATTGCACAGTGTTGATTCGAGCTCGGCCCTGGACGCGAAGCGGGTCTGATTGATGATCTCGCTGATGTGGCCGTTGAAGCGTTCCACCTTGCCGTTGATCTGCGGATGACGTGGCGGGATCAGGCGATGTTCGATCGCCAGTTGCTTGCATAGCACGTCAAACGCGTGCTTGCCGCTGGGAATCCGGTCGTCCGTTTCCGGGTCTTTTTTCCTGCTGCTAAAGCGGTCGGTGAACTGGCTGCCATTGTCGGTGAGCAGCTTGACGATGGCGATCGGACAGGCTTTGTTGAGCTTGATCAGGAAGTCGGTGCTACTACTGTCGGACTGGTCGGCATAGATCTCCATGAAGACCCAGCGCGTGGCACGGTCAATGGCGACGAACAGATAACGGCGTTCGGTTTCGTCAGGCATCTGCGGCAAGTACTTGATATCCATATGTAAAAAGCCGGGCTCGTAGTCCTTGAACGACTTTTTGGTGACGGGCTGATCGGTTTCCCGGGCGGCCAGTTCAAGCAGGCTGGAGACACCATGGCGACGCAGGCAGCGCGCGAAAGCGCTGGATTGACGAACTCGCGGGCCACCGCCAGCAGGTCGTCGGTGGGCAGCAGCAGCGTGGTGCGTAGCTCCACGACGATCAATTCCTGCGCAGGCGTGAGCGTGGTGTGCATGGTACGTGGCCGGTGCGAAAGATCCTCGGCGCTGTCGCGGTTCTGCCACTTGCGGATCGTCAGACGACTGACGTTGTAGCGTTCAGCCAGTTCCCGTTGAGAGAGCGTCGATTTGCGGATTTCGTCACGGATCAGATGAGTGGTACGGGCTTGGCTGTGAAGGGCTTGGCTCATGGCGCTGGTAGTTGGGTGACAGGATTCAACAGTGTACTCAAAAGCAACCTGGCCCTGAAAAATGGCAGGCTGCGCGTTGGAATATGATCACCCATATCTAAACAGCTATTCACCTCGGCGGCAGCGGCATTGAGTAGTTCCCTTGCCATTGTTAATGGCTGGCGTGAAGATACCTTTATTCTTGATGTGTCATTGATTATTGGTCAAATTCTGGATTTTCACGATAGTGCGACATTAGTTGTCGCAGTACGTTTTATCTTGTTAATTCTTCCGATGGGGGGATGTTGGTTAGTTTCTGCCTGGAAAATATCGTTACAATATGCTTCGACGATTTTTCTGGCTCATATAAAGGCTATTTCAAGAATGAATTCATCTGTCAATGTCATTGAAAATGCAGTAATCAGTGCTGGCTTGCACTCCCGCCAGGAACGGATTCAAGAGGCGCAGGTTTTATTGCAGCGTACGCAGTCCATATTTGAACGGTTTGGCGGTGATGAATTGAAAAGTTCGCATGCCAAATTTGCTGAATTAAGCCGTTCACTGGAGGCTGACCGCAACGTGATGCTGGTATTCGTTGGTGAATTCTCGCGTGGGAAGTCCAGTCTGGTGAATGCACTGCTGGGTATCAAGTTGCTACGCCATGCACAAGAGGCGACAACGGCAATTAATACTTTTGTACGCGCTTTGCCAGCAGGGCGCACGGAACGGTTTATTCGCGTGCATTTTGTCGATGGCCAGTCGGCGCAGGAAATTGCATGGACGGATGCCAGCGCGCTGGAGCGCTGGAGTACTGAACTTGATGCACTCAATGCGGATGCCCGCTTATCCGTGGATCGCATCGAGATTTTCATGCAGCATCCCTTGCTCGATCTGGGGCTGGTATTAATCGATACGCCAGGACTGGAATCGATGGTGCAGCACCATGAAGAAATCACGCGTCGGGCTATTGCGGAAGCGCATATCGCGGTATGGGTGCAAAGCGCGTTGCAATTGGGTGCGAATGCTTCTGAATGGAAATTTGTCGCCGGTACGCTGCGCAAGGACTTCAGTAAATTCATTACGGTCGTGAACATGTGGGACGTCATCCTGGAATCGTCGGAGGGTATGGCCGAACCCATGTCCGATGCCAGACTTTCCGATTTGAAACTGGAACATGTGCGTGCCAACTTCCGCAAACAGTTGCACGATCAACCGGAAGCTGAACTGGCATTGATGACAGACCAGCAACACTTGATGGGTGTCAGTGCCGCATGGGCGTTGTCCGACGACGCGCATAAACGGGCGCGTTCTGGCGTTGATTTCTTGTCGCAGCGGATCAGCGACATGTTTTGCAATGGCGAGGCGCTGGAACAGATCTATCTGAAACCGCTGAAACAGTTGTCGCACATTCAAGAGCAATTGTCTGAACGCATAGCCACGGAGCGGATGCAACTGGCCTCGACGGATACGGAAGAGCAGCGTGCACGCGATCTGGCGTTGCTGGACGAAGAAATCAAGAATCTGGAACTGGAAATGCGCAACCTGGAGGAGGAGTCTGCAGGGGAGCACAGGCGTGCCGCCAAGCACCGGGCCAAGGAAATTGAACATCAGCTGATCGCCCCGCTGGCCAATTTGAAGGCCCAGGTCGAAATTCACCTGACCGTTGGCTACATCGAATCGCAGATCGCCAAGAGAGTCAATAAGATAGGCTTGCCTGCCCAAGTGGCACGTGAGTTTGAAGACGTCGTCGGCACGGTGAATCAGCTTTGGCAAAGTCAGCGGCAGTTGCTGGCCGAAAGCCTGGAAGGTTTGCGCGCCGTGTATGAAAAAAGCATGGCGCACCACGCGAAGCAATTGAATGCGTCGCTGGGGGAGATGCAGATCAGTTTGCCAAAGCTGGACGTGGGGTTCGATCTGGATTTGTCCCTGATCGAGGACCATCATGCGCAAGCGTTGGAACTGGAGCAGACCATTGCCGAGCGCGAAGATGAACTGGAGCGCTTGAAACTGAAAGCCCTGCAGCATGCGCCAAACGAGCGCGATATCGAGCTGGCTCGCATCGCCCTGGAACGTGCGGAAGCCCAACTGGACAGGCTCGGCGGGCAACCGGCACCACGTACCGGGAACCGCAGTGTCAAACGTAGCGGCGGGATGTACAGCAGTGATCGCCATGAAAATGAAGAGTTTCTCGATTACAGCAATGTCGAGTCATGGAAAGAGGATTTGGCGCGCCAGCAAGAAAATCTTGCTGACAAAGCCGCTCGAATGGAGTTCATCAAGCAACAGGAGTTGCAAAAGACCGGCGTGCGCCTGTCTGCCGAGGCTGCGCTGCGCAAGTATGAAAAGGAACTGCAGACGTTCAATCGCAAGAAACAGGCGGCCGAGCAGGCACGCCAGGACGAGCAGCAGCACCTGGTTTCGGCAACCTTGGCACAGTTGACGGCCGCCACTGTTGGCCAGTTGCAGCAACGCATTTCTTATTTGCAAGAACATGTCAGCGGATCGGTACAGCAACTTTACGATAATCAGCTGGCCCTGCTGCAAAGTTGCGTCAGCGAACAATTTGTCGAGCCCTTGAGCGACAAGCGTGCCCAGCGAGAATCCGTGCATCAATTGTTGCAACAAGGACAAGCCGATGTGGCGCGCCGCGAACAGCAATTACAAGCAGCGCAGCAGGAACTGGCGCAATTGGTACAGCAAACCCAGGCCACAGGCCGCTGAGGAAACCACGATGGACAAAATTCAAGATACGCTGGTGCAACTGGCGCCGTTGTTGCCAACCGACTTGCAAGAGCAGGCCCGCGAACTGGCTGCATCCAGGCTGGTGGCCAGTGCGCCGCTGCAATTGGTCGTGCTGGGCGGTTTTTCCGTTGGCAAGAGCAGTTTGTTGAATATGCTGATGGGCGAGGCCTTGCTGCATACGGCGCCGGAAGAAGCGACGGCGCTGCCGACGTTTATCGAGCACGGCGCTGCGCAGTCGATGGCGCTGGTGGGGCCGGATGGTAGTACCTTGCCGCTGGATCTCGATGGTTTTCGTCAGGCGACCTCGCAGGCACCGGACGGTGCGGTCTGCGCCACGCTGGCGCTGCCGCTGGAATGGTTGCGCGATGTGACGGTGGTCGACTTGCCTGGTCTGGGCAGCGTGTCGGCGGCCCGCCAGGAATACACTGCGGCCCAGGTGCAGCAGGCGGATGCGGTGCTGTATCTGCTTGAGCCGCGTGGGCCGACACGCCAGGATATGGAAGCATTGCGCATCGTGCGCCAGTACGGCAAGCGGGTAAAAGTCGTGGTCACGCGCTGGGATATGGTGGAGAACAGTGTGGCGCAAGGCGAGAAGGCGCCGGATCTGGGGCGCTGGTCAGAGCAGATCAAAGCTGAAACGGGCCTCTGCGTGGACTTGCAATGCGTCAGCGTGCACGGACTGGGGCGCGAACAATTGTTGCAATTCGTGGCGCAATCGCGGCAAGAACTGTCCACAATCCGCTTGCAACGTTTCCGCTCGGAAATGCGACCGCTGCTGGAGAACGCGATGGGCAGCAATGTGCAGGCACAGCACGCCTGCCAGCTGCGGTCGGAAGATGCCGTGCGCGGCGCGCATGCGGAGGTACTGGAGAAGAAGCAGCAACTGTATGTCATGAAGACCGAGCTGTATGCGCGCCAGAAAGAGGAGACCACAAAGCTTGAGCGTGATGCGGATGATGCCGCCACACGCCGCCGGCAGGCGCTGCAGCGGCAATTGCAGCAGTTGCTGCAGGTGCAGGCGGACAGTGGCGTGGCAGTGGATTGGAAGCACTTTGGTCTGCAGGGCGGCGAGCAGTTGCGCGAAGCGCTCGCGGCGCTGGCCGTTGATTTCAGCTCGCGTTCGGTGGCTTATGGCGCATTGCAGCTGCCCGATGCGCAGGTCAGCAGCTTCAACTTGCGCCTGCCCGTTCCCGTCGCGGTGGATGTCAGCACTTTTCTCGAGACGGGGAAACTGTTGCAGCTGCAGCAGGCCTTATCGGAAAAGCAGCAGCTCGTCCTGGCAACGGAAAACCAGCTGCAGGCCTTGCCCAGCGTCGACCTTGCTGCCGACGAGCAGCAGCTCCATGCGCTGGCGCAGCAACGGCGATACGTGCTCGAGGAGCCGCTGGCGCGCGTCATCGAGCGCACGGAGGGCAACGGCGGTGCGCAGTTGGGACGCTTTCTTGGCGAGATTGCCGATCTGGCATTGATATGTGTCAACCCTGCGACCGTTGGCGCCAAGGTGGGGGCATTGGTTGGCCAGGGTGTCAAGATTCGTAACGTGGCCGTCAAGGCCCAGCAGATCAGCAGGGTCGTCACGGAGGCAACCAAGGTGGCGCAGGCGATCCGTACCGGCGATCCGCACCCGAACATTCCGCAACCCATCTTGCAGAAACTGGGTGCGCTTGAGGTTCTATCGCTCGCTTACTGGGGCGAGCGGATCGGCAATGCCTGTGGCGGTGCGCCGAGCGAACGCAGCGTCGTCGATCCGCAGGCGCTGGCGGAGCAGCGGCGGGCAGTGGCCGAACTGGATGCCGGCCTGCAGTGCGCGCGCAATGAGTTGGTGCGCAAGGAACGTCTGGCCAGCGAGCGCGAGTTGACTGGTTGGGCACTGGAGCAAAGCAACAAGGAAGCGCTGCGCCTGCAGCAGGAGATCAGCGAACTGACCGTGAGGCTTGAGGCTCGCGCGGAACAGGCGCGGCAGGAAGCGCATGTGCAGCATCAGCGCACTGTCTTGCTGGCATTGGAGCGTGCCGTCGGCGATTGGCTGCGCAGCTATGAACAGCAGGCGGCGGGCATGCAGCAATTGCTGATGGGCAAGGCGGCGGCCTACTGGGCGCAGCATGTCGAATCGGCGCTGGCCGCCAGCCTGGAGCAGTTGCAGGTCCAGCTTGCACACCTTGATGCTGCGCCGCAGGAACGCGCGCTGGCGCTTACACAGTTACAGCGTGAAGCGCAGGGCATCGAGGCGGCGATCGCGGCGCTGGCATGAGCAAGGCGGACGAATCCCTGGCCGGCTTGCTGGCAATGGCTGCGCCCGCGCCCATGGAACGCTATGTGGAGCAATTGGCGCAGATGTCTGCCGGCAAACAGGGTATGGCGCAGCAATTGCGTGAATTGCAGCAACAAGTGCAGCGTCTTGAGCGACTGCATGCGCCCAGCGCGCGTGAAATTGCCCAGGAAATCAGCATCGTCAAGCGTATTGCGGCACGCCAGCGTGCCGGTACCATGGCGGACGGCACGGCGGCCTGGCGCAAGATCGGGCCGGCAGGTGAACTGTTGCCACTGGCTAGCGAGGAGTGGAGCGCGGCGCTGGATCAGGGCTACGAACTGATGTGGACGGTGAATACGCGTTTGCAGGGCGAGTGGCCACACCGTAGTGGCCGCTGTCAGTGGCGAACGGTGTTGCAGCAGTTGGCCATGCTCAACTACAACGGCTGGTGCGGACACCGCGACTGGCGCGTGCCGACGCTCGATGAGCTCAAGACCCTGCTACAAACGGGAGCGCCGTCGCTGCATGGCGGGACTGTGCAGCAGGATTTTTGCATCAGCAGCCGGTTCTTTCCCGACTTGCAGGGGGAGGCGGAGTACTGGTCGTCGAACAGCGACCAGGAATATGAGCAACACATGCAGACGCTGAGTTTTTCGCAACGCACTGTCGGTACTTGCGGACTTGGCGGATATGCCCATCTGCGTTTTGTCCGGAGTGCACGTGGACAAGGCTGATGACGCATTGCTGGATAATCTGAGCGCAATTTTGCAAAATGATATCGCCAGTTTCTCCCTGTCCGCCAATACCGCAGGCGCCTCGCGCGCGTTGCGGCGGCTCGATGCGGTGGCTTGTCACTTCCCGCCTTTCCTGGCGCTGCTGGTGGAGCCATGGCAGGACCGTACAGACCCCGGGTTTGCGGCGACGCTGCTGGACTGCGCGCGCGTCCATCTGTATGCGCGCGTGCTCGATGATGCTCTTGACGAAAATCTGCCCATCGACCGGCAGCATCTGCTGCGCATGCAGCCACTGTTCTGGCGTACGGTGTTCGCGCTCGGCGCGCGCTATCCGGCATTGCAGGAGCCTTGCGCCGCGCTGATTGCCGAGACGGTACACGCCGTGGCGCAAGATGATCGCCAGGCCAGGCCGAAGGATTGGGGGGCGAAAAATCACCACCTGCTGCTGGCGCCGCTGCTTCTGTCGGGAAATAATGATGCTTTTCGCGCGGCACAACCGGGATTGTCCGGTTTGATTGCCGTCGCCCAGGCATGCGAGGAGCGCGAACAGGGAGAGCTTGCCAGGCGGCACATGCCGGGTGCCGTCCTGGCCTGCCTGCCAGGCTGGCTCGACGCACAGGCAGTGGCATCGCTGGCGCGTCATGGCTGGCAGTCGGCGGCGCGGCGCTTGTTGCGGGACGGCCGCGGTTTGCTGGACAGTCTTGAATATCAATACACGGGATCAGTATGAATGCATCAAAAACACAGCCTGGCACGCTGCATGAAGCCATGGCGGCGTTTGCCTCGCAGATGGCGGGCTGGCATGGCATCAGCGATGGCAGTCTGACGGCACGCATCGTGGGGGAGTTTTCCGCCGGAAAAACACGGCTGGTCAATGAATTGCTGGGGGATATGGTGCCACAAGCATTGAAACCCATCAGCTCGCGCGAAGTGCAAACCCGCTTGCCACTGGAAGTGACATATGGCGCGCAGGCGGCGCTGCATCTGGTCGAGCGGGAGTGCGATACGGACCAAGCCACTGTCATCAAGGCGCTGGCACATTTTCCCCAGCGTGGGGAAATCCTTGCCGCCGACTATGCGCCGCAGCGTTTCCGCCTGCGCCTGTCCTTGCCCATGCAGCAACTTGTCTTGCCTGAAGGTGATGGTTACATGGAAGGCAATGCACCCAAGCGTCTGTTCTTGATCGACATGCCAGGCTGGAATTCGAGCGAGGACACGCTGGCGGAGCAGCCTGCTGAGTTCATGCTTGCGGGCGACAATAATCTTGCGCTGGTGTACGTGGTCAGCGCCATGCGCCTTGACAGCAGCGTCAATAGACAGCGGCTGCACGATTTCCTGGAGGCATTGAGCGAAGCTTATTTCCGCGGACAGAGCCAATTACTGATGGTGATGACGCATTGCCCGGAAGAGGACCAGCAGCGCCTGCGTGCGCTGGCTGCGTGCCTGGTCAGCGATATATGGACGAAGCTGGGGCTCGATCCGCATGAGTTGGAACTGACAGTGCTTTGCGTGGAATTTGACAGCATGGATGCATTGCAGTTGCAAGCCTTTCGTGCCCGCTTCTGGCAATGCCTGCTGGCGCCGCTGGGGCTGGCAGCGGACCCAGCTCATCCCTGGCAAAGCCGCATGCGTGCTTGGCCGGAGGCGTGGCAACTGGCGCCCAAAGTCGCCGCTACCCATCGTGTGCTGGTGGCCGTGCGCGGCATGCTGGCCGGCATCTGCGACCAAGGGGTATTTTTGCCGGGCATGAACATGCGGCGCCTGGATGGGGCCGAGCAGGAGGAAATACAGAGCACATTGTTCCGGATGTGGAGCAAGCGAGCGCGCGTCAAGGAGTGGAATTCCTTGCTGGAAACATCTGAAGACTTGTTGCTGGCCGCCGACCATCCACTGGCGGCGTGGTGGAATCTGTTTTGGGTCAGCCAGACGAACAGTTTGCTCGATGCCGTCCACGACCTGATGCGCGGAGCTACCCAGGCGCTCGAAGACGTCAGCGCGCAGACCGTTGATCTGGAGGCACACCTGGCCCAGCGCTTGCGCACCTTGCATGCTGCGGCCAGCGTACTCGCCACTGGCAGTTTTGCGCGCCTCGTCGACGCCGTGCATGCCGCTGGCGAGCTACCGGCCGAACGCTTGCTGGCAAGCCTGTTCAGCCTGGCCACCGTGCAGACATATTATGAAAGCCAATGTGGTAAGTTGCTGCAGAAGCAACTGCAGGAGGAAATGCCATGACGGATGAGTATGAGCTGAACTTGTTGCGGGACTTTACGCTGGAGCAATCCTCTCCCGAGGTTCTCAGCGAGTATCTGGAACGCCTGGCGCACAGTGCGTTACAGGACCGCCTGGGCGAGTCCGAGGAGCAACTGACGATGCTGCGCACCGAAATCGCCATTCTTGCGCAAGAAAAGGCTGCGCTGGAAGAGGCATTGCACCTGCTGCGCATGCCTGCCATAGAACCTCTGCTGGTTTTTCTACCTGCGATATTCCGCAATTTCTGGGGTGTCGTGCGCCCGGATGAAGTGGCCATGATGGCGATGACCTGCCAGACCATTACCATACCGTCTCCGTATCCCGACCCTTCGCCCGAAACCGTCTTGTTCATGAAGCGGCGCTTGCAGTCGATGCCGCAAGATGAGCGTGACGCGATCCTGAATTTTTGCCGCAACTTGCCGCACCGCTTGCAAATCAGAGTTGAAATGCGCGGATTTTTCTCATAATGGAACAGGCACGTCAATCCCTCATGAATACTCTGAACGCAGTGCTGCAACAACTGATAAAAAATAAGAATGAGAATGTCGAGATGCAAATGAATACGGGTGATAGCAAGGCTGACTACCACCGCGACAAGCTGGCGGAGCTGGCGGCGAAACTGTCGGAAAAAGCCTTCTGGGTGGTCTGTGCCAATGGTGCGGAGAGCATGTTTTACGATGCCGGCACGCGCCTCTTGTGGAATGCCCAGCCGGATCTGCGCCGATGGAGTGGGGCGCAGGAAGCGACTGTTGGGATTGCCAAGAAGAAAATCGGAAACATCGGTTCCTGGCGCGTCCCGACAGAGCAGGAACTGCTGGAATTTCACAATGCGCCAGCCTGTCCTGGCAAGGCGGCTCCTTTTGATTTCTTCCTGCACCGCAGCCCCTGGCTGAATGTCAAGGGAACGGTGGCGGTCGGCACGGTTGCTGGCGATGGCGTCGCAGAGGGCAATGCGCGCCTGATCGAAGTCAATGATCTTGTCGGAGAAGCGAGCTACCTTGAGTTCATCGAGCAGTGTGTCCAGCGCGGCTGGTCTCTGTTTGATGCGGGGGATACGCGTGCCATCGACCTGCTGGCGCCGTTGCGCGCCGCCGTGCCGTTGCGTTTGCAGTGGCGCGATATCGATTATCGCGGTATGCGCCTGCCGATGCTGGAAGACACGCAATTCGACGATGCCGCCAAGGGCATGTGGGAAGCCTGGGGCATGGATGCGGATACTTTGCGCGCGGAAGCGGTGCGTGCGCGTAATCCGGCCGATGATGTGCGCGATTGGGACGTCGCCATCGACTTTGGCACCAGCAGTACGGTGGTGGCGATCAACGAACATGGCAAGCGCAAACTGCTGCGCGTCGGCGTCGGCAATTTCCTGGACCAGGAAGAGGCCAGCAATTATGAGAATCCCACGATGCTGGAGTTCCTGGACTGGACAGGCTTGATGCGTGTTTGGCAAAGCTGCGCTTATCGCCCGGATGTGGACTGGGAGCACGTGCGTTGTTCGCATGCAGCGTTGCAGGATTTCCTGTCCAGTGATAAGTCGCACCAGATGATCGGCAGTTTGCTGATGCATATCAAGCAATGGGTGCTGGACGCAGAAGCGGGCAAGCGTGTCTTCATTACCGACGGCCGCCAGGTCGAACGTGAATTGCTGGCGCCCTCCGTGCGCAATCCAGTGCGGGGCATGCCGCTCGAGCTGTATGCCGGCGACGATTTCGACCCGGTCGAGTTGTATGCGTGGTTTATTGGCATGAATATCAACTGGCGTGGGCGGGGTTTGTTTTTACGCTATTGCATGACGTTTCCCGTCGACTATCCGCAACTGGTGAAGGACAAGATCCTGGCCTCCTTCCGCCGCGGCCTGCAGCGCAGCCTGCCATCGACCCTCCTGACGGCGCCCGAGTTTCAGAACTTCCGGGTTGACGAAGTGGCTTCCGAGCCGGCTGCGTACGCGGCGGCGGCTTTGCCAAGCCTGGGAATATTGCCGACAAGGGAAGGTGTGGCGTATAGCGTGTTCGATTTTGGCGGAGGTAGCAGCGATTTTGATTTTGGCCACTACCGCTTGCCGGCCGAACATGAAGATCCGGACCTGGAGCAGATCCTGGAGCGTCATGGCGCCGCAGGCGACCGCTATCTTGGGGGCGAGAACTTGTTGGCAAACCTGGCCTATCGTGTCTTCCAGGATAATCTGGCGGCGTGCCTGGAGCTGGGTGCCGTGTTTACCCGGCCTATCGATGCCGATGCTTTCCCGGGCCATGAGCGTATTGTCGAGCAGGGCCGCTATGCCCGCACGAATACATTGGTGCTCATGAGCATATTGCGCCCCTTGTGGGAAACAGGGCGCATGGAGACGCAGAGTCCGACCATCCCTCTGTTTGACCGTAGCGGCAAGCGTAGCGCGCTGCAGTTGAAAATTGCCAAGTCGGCGCTACTCGATTATCTGGAACAGCGTATCGGCCAGGGTGTGCTGGCCTTTTGTGTCGCCATGCAAAAAGCATATCAGGATGCCGTGCCCGACCATGTGCATGTGTTGCTGGCTGGAAATTCGAGCCTGTGCCGGCAGATTTCCGGCTATTTTGGGCTGGACGACGAGGATGCCGGCAAATCGCTGCATGCGAAAATGCAAGCATATATGGCGCAGGTATTTGGCGAAAAAGTCCCCGGCTTGACCGTGCATCCGGCCCTGGCGAGCAATCCGAAGGACCTGTTTCAACCCACCGCCAAAACCGGCGTTGCCTTGGGCCTGTTGCGCCTGTGTGACGGTGGCGTGGCTGCCGTGGTTGACCATTCTCGTGGCGAGGCGCCGTTTGCCTATTACGTGGGACGTATTCGGCAAGACAAATTTCAGCCAGTGCTCATGCAGGGACATGCTTATGGAGAATGGGTGGAGCTGGGGCGGCCACGTGCCGGGGTGTTTAAATTAAGTTGCAGCCAGTCGCCGCTGGCCTACACGGGAGAAATGGAAGAGGGGACACACGGATTACTGCAGATGCGTCTTGAGTTTGCCGGAATCGCCGATGGCCAGCGTGTGTTTGCACGCGCCATCGAGCCTGCCGTCATCGAAATCTGCACCGCTGCCGGCTTGTCGGACATCGATGCCACCCTGGAGGCGCGGCGTATTGTGTTAAAACAATAGTCCGATACGGCAGGAATGGCTGGCGACCGTCACGCACCCGCTGATCGGCGCCTAGCTGTTTGCTGGCCACGTTTCCCGGCTGGTTCAGGATGCGCTGGTCAGCTCTGGTAATGCTGCCGGCCGGCCTTGCCGCTTGCCGGGCGCCGGAAGCAGGGTAGAGTAGTCTCCTGGCGTTTTCCTTGCCCACTTGAGAAAGCAGAATCCATGTCCCATCTTTCCGACCCGCACTTCGCCGAGAAAGTCCGCGCCAGTTTCGATCTGCAAAACGCCATGACCCTGATCCAGGCCAGCCTGCCTGTGGTGAGCCACGGCAGCACGGAAATCCACGTGCCGCACTGGCGCGGCATCGAGCAGCAGCATGGCTTCGTGCACGGCGGCGTGGTGGGCATGATCGCGGACTCGGCCGCCGGCTACGCGGCCATGACCATGGTGCCGGACGGCGGGTCCGTGCTGACGGTGGAATACAAGATGAATTTGCTGGCGCCCGCCGATGGCGAGAAACTGATCACGCGCGGCAAGGTGGTGCGTCCGGGCCGCACCCTGATCGTCACGCAGGCCGTAGTGTTACTGTGCGCGCTGATGCAGCAAACCATCATGGTGATGCACGGCAAGGCGGGAAAAACCGGAGCCTTGCACCGGGCCATGGCGTTCAAGCCGCCTTGGTCAATCCTTCCGCTTCCCAGGCCGCCTTGACGCTGTCGCGCTGGGCCATTCTGCCCAGGAAGGCCTGCACATTGGCCAGGCCCGACAAATCCACGCCTACGCGCGGCGCCCAGCCCGTGATGACGAACAGATAGGCGTCGGCCACGGTGAACGTGTCGCCGGTCAGGTAAGCCTGGCCTTGCAGGCGGCTGTCGACCCATTTGAATTTCTTGCCCAGTTGCTCAATGAACAAGGCCTTGGTGGCGGCGTCGTAGCGGGGATCGAACAGGGGACTGAACGATTTGTGCAGCTCGGACGTGATGTAGTTCTGCCATTCCAGTACCTTGTAGCGGGCAAAGCTGCCCACCGGCGGCAGCAGATCCTGCCTGCCCACCGGCGGCAGCAGATCCTGCCTGCCCGCCTGTTCGGCGATGTACTGGGCGATGACGGGGCCTTCGCTCAAGGTGCTGCCATCGTCGAGGGCCAGCAGCGGCACCTGGCCTTTCGGATTGAGTTCGTAGTAATTGCCGCCTTCCTGCGTCCGGTGCTGGCCCAGGTCGACCTTCACGAGGGTGAAGGCCGCCCCCGTTTCGCGCAGGATGATGTGCGGTGCCTGCGAGCAGGCGCCCGGCGAGTAAAAGAGTTTCATGGCGATCCTTGAACAGGTGGGAAAGCAGCCACTATAGTCCTGCGCCGCCGCACGGTAAACGCATGTTCGCGTGGCGACTATGTCTGCCCGGTCATGCGCCCCATCGCCCTGTACCGCGCCATGCCGCCCTCGCTGCTGGTGCTGTCATGCCGCCGCTCCGGCTGACCACTCGCGCAGCAATAGCCCGAACGCTTCGGCCGCCGCCGTGTTGCCAGCGGCGCGCCAGACGAGCTGGAACTGGGCGGCGGGCAGGGCGGGCAAGCCGTGCTGGCCATCGATGACGATCATGCCCGGCTCCAGGTCGCCCTGCGGCATGGCCGTGATCGCCAGCCCGGCCAGCACGGCGGCGCGCAAGCCCTGCTGGCTGGGCGAGGTGAACGCCACGCGCCAGTCGAGACCGGCGCCGTCGAGGGCGTCGACGCCCACTTGCCGGTGCATGCACGGCGCCGGCGAAAACGCCAGCGGCAGCGGCAGCGCGCCGTCGTGGCGGAAATCGTGCGCCGCTGCCCAGACGAAGCGCGTGCGGCGCAGTACGGCCGCGTCATCCTGGCCATCGGCCAGGGCCATGACGACGGCCAGGTCCAGCGCATCGGCGGCGACGAGTTTCTGCAAGTCAAGATACGTGCCCACCGTCACATCCAGGCGTACGGCGGGAAACAGGTGCGCGAACTGCGCCAGCAGGGCGGGCAGGCGCGCGCCCATGAAATTTTCCGGCACGCCAAAGCGCACGGCGCCCGCGATCGAGGAACGC
This sequence comes from Janthinobacterium sp. PSRC1-1, assembly GCF_049897525.1. Classification (NCBI taxonomy): domain Bacteria; kingdom Pseudomonadati; phylum Pseudomonadota; class Betaproteobacteria; order Burkholderiales; family Oxalobacteraceae; genus Janthinobacterium; species Janthinobacterium sp. PSRC1-1. Next base: position 100,033 of record NZ_JAFCWK010000007.1, on the reverse strand, counting down.
TGGAAGCGCCGCGACAGCGCATCCTGCGCCGCCAGGATCTGCCGCGCGTGGCGCAGAAAATCCTCGCCATCTTCCGTCAGGCGCAGGCTGCGCGTGGTGCGCAGCAGCAGCGCGGTGCCCGCTTGCTCCTCCAGCCGACGGATCTGGTGGCTGATGGCGGACTGGCTCAGGTGCAGCTGTTCGGCTGCGCGCGTAAAGCCGCCCGTGTCCGCTACGGCGACCAAGGCGCGCAGCAGGGCGGTATCGAAGTCCATGGGATTCCCGTGATTCATGATGAAAATGAATGAATTGTACAAAATTTTATCATTTCCCTCATGAGTTCAGGCTTTCTAGAATGGCGGCTCGCAGTGCGCCGCCTCTACGCGCCCTTCCATGACTACCGACATCAAGGCTTCGATGCACCTGACTACTTCGCAACAAAATGTACTGACCCTGGCCGCCGTGTGCCTGGCCTCGCTCATGTTCGGCCTGGAAATTTCCAGCGTGCCCGTCATCCTGCCCACCCTGGAAACGGTGCTGCATGGCGACTTCAAGGACTTGCAATGGATCATGAATGCCTACACCCTGGCGTGCACCACCGTGCTGATGGCCACGGGCACCCTGGCCGACCGCTATGGCCGCAAACGCCTGCTGCTCGCCAGCCTGGCGCTGTTCGGCCTCAGTTCGCTGGTGTGCGGCTGGGCCGGCAGCACCGGCGTGCTGATCGCCGCGCGCGCGCTGCAGGGCGCGGCCGGCGGCGCCATGCTGATTTGCCAGGTGGCCGTACTGTCGCAGCAGTTCCCGGCCGGCGCCGCGCGGGGCCGGGCATTTGGCGCCTGGGGCATCGTGTTTGGCCTGGGCCTGGGCTTCGGCCCCATCATCGGTGCGGCCATCGTCGCACTATCGAGCTGGCAATGGGTATTCCTTGTGCACGGGCCGCTGGCCGTCGTCGCGCTGCTGCTGGCGGGCCTGGGCGTGACGGAATCGCGCGATCCGCAGCGGCGCAAGCTGGACGTGGCCGGCATCGCCACCCTGTCGCTGGCCGTGTTCAGCCTGGCGTGGTGCATCACGCAGGGCCCGGCGCTGGGTGTCGCCGACCCGCGCACCATGGCCAGCCTGGCCGTGGCGCTGGCCGGTATTGCCGCGTTTGCCGTCATCGAAGGGCGCCAGCCTGAACCGATGATCGATTTCCGCGTATTTCGCATCCGCCGCTTCTCGGGTGCGCTGCTCGGTTCGGCGGGCATGAACTGCAGTTTCTGGCCGCTCATGATCTATCTGCCCCTGTACGTGCAGCATGGCCTCGGCTACAGCAGCCTGGGCACGGGCCTGACCCTGCTGGCCTACACCTTGCCCACCTTGCTCATGCCGCCGCTGGCCGAGCGGCTGGCGCTGCGCTACCGGGCCGATGCGGTCATTCCCGCCGGCTTGCTGGCCATCGGCGCAGGTTTTTTGCTGATGCTGTGGGGCAGCCATGCGGACGCCGCCAGCTGGCTGACGATCTTGCCCGGCTGCCTGCTGGCCGGCACGGGCCTCGGGCTGACCAACACGCCCGTCACCAACACGACGACGGGCGCCGTGCCCGGCGAGCGGGCCGGCATGGCGTCGAGCATCGACATCAGCGCGCGCATGGTCAGCCTGTCCATCAATATCGCGCTGATGGGCTTTATTCTCGTCGCAGGCATCCAGTCCGCCTTGCGCCAGCATGTGCCTGCCGGGATGGATGCGGCGGCGCTGCGCGCCATGGCGGAAGGCTTGTCGGCAGGCAAGGGGGCCGGTGCGCTGCCGGCCGGCGTGGCGAAGCTGGCGCTGGCACAGGGATTTGGCGCCGTGATGCTGTATGGCGGCATAGCCGCCTGCCTGTTCGCCGTGGCCAGCTGGCTGGTGTTTGGTGCCGGGCGGGAGGGTGCGCTAAGGCCGGGGAGGCTATAATCTGGGCACGTTGACAAGTGTTGCTCAACGTCATTACGAGGCTGCCCATGCATAAACTGATTTCCGCACTCACCCGCCTGTACCTGTTCGAGGAACAGCAGCACTACGTCGATGCGCAGGGCGGCGTGCAGCCTTTGATGCCGGCTGTGCTGGCGCGCCATCTGTCGGGCGAGCAGACGGTGGCCGTGCAGCTCGTGACCAGTAGCGGCCTGACGCGCGCGCTGGTGCTGGAGTTTGGCGGCAAGGGCGGCGGCGAAGCGCACTGGAGCGCGCTGTGCACGATCGCCAATGCCGTGCAGCATGAGCTGGACTTGCCGGCGCCCGCCGTCAGCATCTCGGGTACGGCGTTCCAGCTGTGGCTGTCGCTGGCCACGCCCGTGCCCGTCGCCCAGGCGCGCCAGTTCGTGCAGTTGCTGCGCTCGACCTTTTTACCTGTCTCGACCGACATCCTCGCCACCGCGCCGCCAGACGACGTGGAGCAGGTGGCGCTGCCGCCATGTTTGCAGCCGTCGGGCAAGTGGGCCGCCTTCATCCACCCCAGCATGGGCGCCGCCTTCGTCGACGAACCGGGCCTGGACATGCCGCCGCCGCCAGCCGCCCAGCTGGGCTTCCTGGAAAGCTTGCGCAGCATCAATCCGACCCAGTTCGCGCAGGCGCTGGCGAAATTGCAGGGACATGCGGGGCTGGCTGTCGCCGTGCCCGCTCCCGTCGTCGCCGCATTGCCAGTGGCAACGTCCGCCACTGCGCCGGGCTTGCTGCTGCAGGACGCCACGCTGGAAGACATCGTGCGCTGGCTGCATGCGCGCAATATCGAGCCGACTTTGCGGCACAGGTTGCCGTAACGGGGCGATTGCAGATGTTGGCGGCAGGCGGCCAGTAGCGGACATTTTCACGGATGTGACAAAGTACGCTTTTTTCTTGCTGGCAATTTGCTATTCTCTACGGCCGCGCTGGCCCATGTCGGCAATGCAAAGTCAGGCCGAGCAACGCGTTAAGTCCCATCCAGGAAACCATCAATGCACTTGCCCGCCGAGAAAAACGCCCCCCGAGATTTTGATTTCATCATCGGCGATTGGCTGGTGAAACATCGCCGGCTCAATTCCAGATTCACCAATTGCCAGGAATGGACGGAGTTTGACGGGCTCTCTTCGACCGTCAAGACGCTGGGTGGCTTTGGAAACCTGGAGGACAACGTTCTCTACTTCCCGGAAGGTTGCTTCCGCGCCCTTGCACTGCGCTCGTTTTGTATGAAATCCGACACCTGGTCGATCTGGTGGCTCGATGCACGCAAGCCGACGACGCTCGATGTCCCTGTCGTTGGAAAATTCTCCAATCACATCGGCGTATTTTTTGCAGATGACCTACTAGATGGCCAAGCAATCAAAGTACGCTTTACCTGGACTGCCACACCTGGGGAAAATCCCCGTTGGGATCAGGCTTTTTCCAAGGACCAAGGAAGAACATGGGAAACGAACTGGACCATGGATTTCGTGCGCGCCGCACAGGAAATGGCAGCCATTCAGCCTTGAAGACTGAGGTTGCCAGCGGCGGCAACCTCAGTCATTGAAGCGAAACTTGAGTAACTAAAATCAATGATAAAAATTATGGAATATGAAATACAACTTCAGTTGGGGCAGAAAATTTCCCGCATGTTTCTATTTTTTTGCTCGTTAATTTTCTTTGGCTGCGCCTTTGCTCCTGACGTTGTACCGGCTCATGTAAGGTTTTTTTCCTTGGCACTATTGGCACTATTTTCTTGCGTAAGGAGCAATAAATCTGCCTTGATTTCTCCGGCAAAGAGCTTGCAATGGAAGTTCATGCCGCCGATACCACGAGCTTTGTTTCTCGCTTTTTTTCAGTTGCTGGCATTGTCGACTGTGATGATGTTCCTGGATGTGTGAATTGCCATGAGTCAACTAGACACTGCTGAACTGCTCATAATTGGCGGTTTTAATAAAAAATGGCGTTGACGCCTATTGCATCGAACCCAATGACTCGATGCGAACATACTCTCTGACGAAACATCTCGAGCTGGCGGGGCGCGTGAAGCCTGGTCTGCTACCTATTACTCGCGTGCCATTCGGTGGACGTTTCGATGGCGTGCTGTGTAGCGCAGTGTTGATGCATATTCGCGAGGACTGTTTTGTAGAGTCGTGGAAATCCATTCTGCAGGTGCTCAAGCCGACCGCGAAGGTACTATTCTCATTACCTTCGATGCACTCTGGTTTGCTTCGAGATCGTCTTGATCGAGATGACCGTTTTTTTGAAAACCACCGCTCTGACGTTGTCGGCTCTATTCTGAGATCTCTCGGTTTTAGTGAAATAGACCTGGGCGTAGAAGCCACTTCCGTGTATCCCGACATAACTTGGACCATTTCTCTCTTCGAGTCCACGGCACCTAAGTAATCCTCAGGAAATTATTGTAAATTTATGACGAACAGAACCGGATGCTCTGCAAGGCGCCCGCTGCGACGCAGTGCGAGCACTGCTAGCAGCGGGCAAGCCTCGTCGGCCACCTTGCAGAGCGCCGGTTATGGATGTCAGAAATCACAATAATTTATTGCGACCTACTTAGCGGCCAGAAGCAGATGTTCACGTTGATGTGACAATGCGTGACTTTTCTAGGTTGATAATTCGTTATGCTCATAGGCCGCTGGCGACCAACTCTGTATGTTGACCAGCTCCTCAAACCAGTTCTTCGCACAGTCCGATCATGACCACATTGCGTAAAGCAATTATCCTGGCAGTCTTTTTTGCGGTGATAAGCGCTGGCGCAGCGCTGTCATATGCAGCACCGTGGACGGACATATCGTGGCGGCAAGCGTTGCTTTGGACAGGTTCCTTCTGTTGTCTCGGATTCTTACTCGGGGGGATATACGCCTTCGATCCGGATTCCGACTTGAAGATCAAGTCCAGTGCAATCGGTCGGATGTCATTCGGAGTCATAGCCTCATTAATATTGTCCGCTTTGTGGCGCTGGCCGCTTGAAGGCGTTGCGCTCGCAAGCCTTATTGGTGCTGTGCTTGGGTATTTAGGCATGATGTGGGCAAAATTTGCCGACTTTTGACGATAGCTCTCTGTCTGCAACGGGGCGGAAGCTGCCAGCACCAGAGGTTCACTTAGGCAAAATTTTTGTCACGATAAATGCGACCAAACACCTACTACTATGTTGAGTTCGAAAGTTTTGGAGATATGCCAACTCGGTCAGCTTTTCGTTCTGTTAGCGAAGCTGAAGTTCTTAGTTTTTCGAATCTCAATCTTAAACCCGGCTCAGAGCTTTTTGTTGCGTGCCTTGGCGCGTCCGTAGACTACGGCAATCTTATAGTTGAAATAGATGCGCAAGAGCGAGCCATCGTCGCCGCACATGAACATTGCGGGTTTATAGCCGAAGGACTGACGGTGAGCGCTGCTATAAATACTCTGAAGTGTTGGTTACCGTTGCAGCGCAGAACTCCAGGAATTCAATGGAAAAGCCAATGATTCTTCAGTTCATGTCTACGCCGCAATCGGCCAGGATCCGACATTGGGAATCGAGATATATCATGCATGATCGTAAAACACGTTCTGAGGATAATGAGTATGGACTCCGAACACGTTCTCTATATTAGGCGTCCAGGTCCTAGGCCTGCTTTCCACCTCGTGGCTGAACACTTGTGGGGGGCGGGTTGCGACTATGACTCAGACGGAAATAGTATGACGGCCCTAGATAGCGAATGGACAGAACTCACTGTAGCCTTGCGCGGGGCGGGGCAAGATGAACAATTTGATCTTGCCCCCGTATAACCGGACACAGCCAATCGTTTAGTTAGCGCCGCTTTCCTGAGCCCGGCGCGCCAGCTCCCTCCTGAACATGCGAGGTGATTTCCATTTCAACGACGAATGCGGATGGACCTCGTTGAAGTGCATAAAGGCGTCTGGCAGTTGAGCCAGAACGATTTCTGCGCTGCTGCGGTCCATCAAGTTCACGTAGTCCCGTTTAAACGTGTTCACGAAGCTTTCAGCAATGCCGTTCGACTGCGGGCTGCATACCGGCGTGTGCACCGGTTCAATCCCAAGTGCGCGCACCAGCGCGTGCGTTTCATGCGCTCGATAGGCGCCGCCGTTGTCGCTCAAGAATTCCAGCCTGGTCGAGCCGACGCTGGCCTGGCCGAATCTTGTCTCGACCGCTTCCACCAGCATGTCGCGCACGGGCTCGCCAGGCAGGCCACGTTCGGCCCACGCACGCCAGGCAATGATTTCTCGGTCACAGCAATCCTTCATGAACACACCGGTCACCACTTCGCCGTTGTCGCAGGCGATCTCGAAGCCGTCCGAGCACCAGCGCTGATTGGGTTCGTCCACCGCCACCACGCCATTGTGCACGCGGCTGCTTACTGGGCGTTTGGGCGCCTTGGGTAGCAGCAAACTGTTCGCTTTCATCACGCGATAAAACCGCTTGTGATTGATTGCTGGCAGGCCCATCAAGGCGCGCGTGCGGTTGACCAGAGCGCCAGCCCGGCGGTAGCCATAGGTCGGCAGCGCCGTAATCTCGGCGCGCACGGCGTCGACCAGGATGGCGTCGGCAGGCTGGTGGAACGTCTGCATGGTGCGCCCGTCGATCCAGTCTGCGGGACGAACCAGCAGTTGGGCGACGTGTGAGCGCGCTACGCCAAGGGCAGAGCAGACCGGCTTCACTGGTCGTCTTTGCCCGACAAGGGCGAGCGCGCAATCCACTTTTTTTCGCGAGCGAACTCGACGGCCTCCTTCAGGATTTCCGCCTCCATCGTTTTCTTGCCGAGCATGCGCTGCAACTGGGCTATCTGTGCGCGCGCAGCGGCCAGTTCGCTCGCCGGCACCACCGATTCGCCAGCAGTGACCGCCGTTAGCGCGCCGTCCCGTTCGAGCTTGCGCCAGTTGAACAACTGGCTTGCACCGACGCCGTGCTTGCGAGCGACCAGCGACACGTTCATGCCTGGCTCGTAAGTCTCGCGTACCAGCGCCGCTTTTTCCTCGGCAGACCAGCGCCTGCGGCGCTCCTGGTTCACCGTCACCACCTCGATTGTTTGCTTGTTCCTAGTCATATGCACAGTCCTATTCCTATCCGTAAGAATAACGCATAGGCTGTGTCTGGTGAATCAAGGGGCTATTTCACAATTGAACATAGACCTTCTCCCTCATGATCCGCTCGTTCTGGTCGTTCGCTCACCTATCGAGGCCCTTTGCGCGCGCGCTACGCGATTCATTGTTAGTTGCTCAGGCGGCTCAATTGAACAGCCATCTGATGAACTTTTTTAATGCTAAACGATCTCAAAAGCAAGACAAGTAGGGCGAGCGCCTTACATGTACAACCGAACTCTGACCGACCGCAAAAGGGGCTATTGTGTTGAAAATGTCGAGCGGCAACAATTTCTGGATGGCTCGGACCTCCAAGCGGTCGGTGATCGTTCAATAGCGGCGGTTCTGGCCAGTCGAGGCTGACAGGTTTTCTATCTCAACATCAACGTACCTGCGTTTTTCAACACAATAGGCCAGAAGCAGTCAGTCAGATAGAATGACTGACTCTGATTTAGGCATCAAATTTTGTCGGCTCACCATGTCTGGAATGGAATTCTGTGAAATATCTTCTCAGTATGATTGCGGTGTTTGCTTGTACGAACGTGCACGCTGCTGCATGGCAGCCTGCCAGCGGACAGCAGCAATTGCCGATCTGGCCTGGAGTGATACCTGACGCGAAATCAGCCGCTGGACCGGAAGACGAGGTGACGTTACTGGAAGATCGGCTCATCGCAGGACGGCCCTGGCTGGAACTAAATAATGTCACGCGGCCGACGATGACAATTTACTCGCCGCAGGGAAGGAACACGGGCGCTGCCGTTATCGTTTTTCCCGGCGGAGGCTATTCGGCGCTGGCCATCGACCTGGAAGGAACGGAAGTTTGTGACTGGCTGACATCGATTGGTGTTACGTGCGTGCTGTTGAAATATCGTGTCCCCGGATCAGGTCCTCACTGGGACAAAATCCGTAATGTCCGTGTCATTCCCAAGACGCATACGGCGTTGCAAGATGCACAGAGAACGTTGGGCCTCGTTCACCATCATGCCGTTGACTGGAAAATTGACCCGAAGAAGATTGGCGTGCTCGGGTTTTCTGCCGGCGGTCACCTGGTCGCGTCAATCAGTACGCATCATCAGCGGATCTATGCGCCGGTCGACAAGGCAGACGAGGAAAGCTGTCGTCTCGATTTTGCAGTGTCTCTTTATCCTGGCCATATGTCGGTCAACTATAAAAATGACCTTTCAAAGCTGAACCCAAGTATTGAAGTGACCAGTCAAACACCTCCGACTTTCCTGCTGCATGCGCAAGACGATCCGGTAGACCCGGTAGAGTTTTCTCTTCTCTATTATGCGGCCCTGAAGCATGCGAATATACCCGTGGAGATGCATTTGTTCGCCGGGGGAGGGCACGCGTTTGGGCTCCGTCCTGCGCAGTTTCCAATCACGAAGTGGCCCACGTTGGTTGAAACGTGGCTGGGTACGATGGGAATGATACCCAGGAAATGACAATGCAACACAGTTGGAAAGAGCAACAATTTACATGAAGATTGAAATTCGACGCGCCGAGCCCACGGAACGCCAGATAGTCAGAAACCTGACAATGAGCAATGGCAGGGGCCGATATTCCCTGTCGACACGCACGTCACAGCGCCACTGGTTTGAATCGAGTCAACTTCCAGCGAAACCGCATCATACAATCTGCCCTATGAATATCAACTACACATCCGATCAGCCATGCGCCGAAGCGTTCAAGGCACTGTACGACACGACTGGCTGGGGGCCGGTATCACGCGGGACCGCGTTCTATCAAGAGGCACTTGACGGCTCCTGGTGTTCGCGATCCGCCTATTTTGGCGGCCGACTTGTTGGTTTTGTGCGTGTCATTTCGGATGGCCGCTTGCACGCGTTTGTCACCGAGATGATTGTTCACCCCGAATTTCAACAGCAGGGAATCGGAGCGGCTTTGCTCAGTTCCATTCTTGACGATTGTCGTGCCGCTGGTATTGCAGATATTCAGCTTTTCAGCGCCAAAGGCAAGTCGCTATTCTACGAAAAACTGGGATTTTCCTCACGACCCGAAGATGCGCCCGGCATGCAATTCAAGGCAGCCACCTGAGTACACTGCGGTCGCGGCGTCGAGCCAGATCTCTCTCTGGCCGGCATGCTGAAATTAATGCGCCATTTCCCTGGCCAAGGTCAACACCAATTCCTCCGCCCCCATTTCCCGCGCCAGCGGCGCGCCCTGGCCGGCCCATTGGGCGGCAAACTCGCTGTCGCCGTGCTGGCTGGCCAGCGCGTTCAATTGTTTTGCGGCATCGTAGGCGACGGGGTAGGCGGCCGGCGGCGGGCTGCCCGGCGTTTCGCCATGCTCGATCAGACGGTTTACCATGCCGCGCGCCAGGCGGCCCGAGAGCACGCTCGTCAGCCGGGTGGCCGCCGCCCGTTCGCTTTTCAGGTTGGCGCGGTAGCTGGCATTGGCCGACGATTCCGGGCATAGCACGAACGCCGTGCCCAGCTGGGCGGCCACGGCGCCCAGGTCCAGCGCGGCGCGGATGCCTTGTCCATCCATGATGCCGCCGGCGGCGATCAGGGGGAGCGTGGTGCGGCCGGCCAGCAGGCGCAGCAGCACGCTGGTGCTGTGGCGCTCGTCCGGCGCTTGCGGATCGAAGACGCCGCGATGCCCGCCTGCCTCCACGCCCTGCGCCACGATGGCGTCGACCCCCGCCTGTTCGATCAGGATCGCTTCGCGCACGCTGGTGGCCGTGGCCATCGTGTAGATGCCGGCCTGGCGCAGGGCGGCGATTTTCTCCGTCGCAGGCAAGCCGAAATGAAAGCTGACGACGGCGGGGCGCTGCTCCAGCAACAGGGCGAATGCCGCTTCATCGCCGACAAACGTTGGATAGATTTCATCGAGTTGCGTTGGCACGGGCGCGCCCAGCTGCGCAAACAGGGGCGCCAGATGCGCCAGCCAGGCCGCTTCGCGCCGCGCATCCCTGACCGCCGGCACATGGCAAAACACGTTGATATTGAAGGGGCGGTCCGTCAGCGCGCGCGTATCCATGATCATCTGCCGCGCCTGCGCCAAGCTGCCGGCGCCGATGCCCAGAGACCCCAGGCCACCCGCATGCGAGACGGCGGCGGCCAAGCGCGGCGTGGAGACGCCCGCCATCGGCGCCTGGATGATGGGCAATTGCAAGCCGAGGCGGTCGAGGAAGTGCTGGGACGTGGTCATGATGTTTCCTTCATCAAGTTGAGGATGCCGCATTTAATTCTTATTCTAAGAATATAATAGCATAATCATTCTCAAAGAAAGAACACGATGGAAATGGCGTCATTGACGATTTTTTGTGCCGTGGCCAGTGAGTTGAGCGTCACCCAGGCCGCAGCCCGGCTGGGCCGCGCGCCGTCCAGCGTCACCACGCGCATCCAGCAGCTGGAAGCTGATATCGGCGCGCAACTGTTCGTGCGCACCAATAAACGCATGGCACTGACGGCGGCGGGCGAGCGCTTTCTCGAGTACGCGCAGCGCCTGCTGGCGCTGGCGGAAGAGGCCAGGCATGTCGTCACGGGCGGGCGCGAAGGGGGCACCTTGCGCGTCGGCAGCATGGAAAGCACGGCGGCCAGCCGCCTGCCGGCGCTGCTGGCCGCGTATCACGCCCGGTTTCCGGCGACGCGCCTGGCGCTGAGCACGGGGCCGTCGCGCCCCCTGATCGAGCAAGTACGCACGGGTTTACTCGACTGTGCCTTCGTGGCCTTGCCGCCAGCGTTCGGCGGCGCCGCCGCGCTGGATGAACTTGGCCTGGCATCGACATCCGTGTGGCGCGAGGAACTGTGTTTGCTGCTGCCGGCCAGCGAAGGGCCGGTGCGCCGCGCCGTGGACGTGCGCACGCGCTCGCTGGCAGCGTTTCCGCAGGGCTGCACCTACCGCGGCATCGCCGAAGAGGTGCTGGGCGTGGCCTGCAGCACGCAGTGGCGCGTGCAGGAAATGACTTCGTATCACACCATGATCGCCTGCGTGGCGGCTGGCGCGTGCGTGAGCTTGTTGCCGGCCAGTGTGCTGGCGCTGTCGGACGCGCCAGCTACCCTGACAACACTTTTGGTTGGGCAAGCCGACACCTTGCTGGTGTGGCGCGCGGGATTCGACGTGCCCGCCTTTCAACACTTGCTGGCGCAGCTTGGTGTGAAGTTGCAAGAGCTTATTCGGACTGGATCTGAGCCGTGACATCGGGGCCTGAAATGATGTTTTAATGTAACGAATAACAAAATATACATAGGTGTTTAGTTTCGTGCGATCATATTCCTCGTCGCAGCATGCCCCTGTTCCGGGCCAGAGCGGCGCTTGACGAGTTGATCCGTGGTTTTCCACCGAGATCGTCCCACCGGTTATAGCGCATCGCATAAACTTCAGTCCATGAGCTCACGCATTCATCCCCAAGCCCGCACAACCCCGAAAATCCGGCAGGAAATCAAGAACTCCGGACTGTCCGACCGCGAAGCCGCCAAGGTTTTCAATATCACCCGTGCCACGGCTGCCAAGTGGCTTAAGCGGGACGATGTACAAGACCGTTCGCACCGGGCCCATACGCTGCATACCACGCTGAGCGCGACGCAGGAGGCCATCGTGCTGTCACTGCGCCAGTCGCTCTATCTGCCGCTTGACGACCTGCTGTACATTACCCGGCAATACATCAATCCCGACGTCTCGCGCTCAGGCATTGCCCGTTTGCTCAAGCGCGAAGGCATGGCCCGCCTGGAAGATGTCATTCCAAAGGCTGAGGGCGAAACGATCTCGGCCAAGAAGACCTTCAAGGACTACGAACCCGGCTTTGTTCACGTCGACATCAAATACTTGCCGCAGATGCCAGACGAAACCTCGCGCCGCTATCTGTTCGTGGCCATCGACCGCGCCACGCGTTGGGTGTTCCTGCATATCTACGGTGACATGACAGACAAAAGCAGCGTCGACTTCCTGCGCCGGCTCAAGCTGGCCTCGCCGATCAAGATCATTAAACTGCTGACCGACAACGGCTCGCAATTCACCGACCGCTTCACAACCAAGGACAGGAAGCCCAGTGGCCAGCACGCCTTCGATAAAGTCTGCACCGCCATGGGCATCGCACACCGCCTGGCACCGCCCCGGCATCCGCAAACGAATGGCATGGTCGAACGATTCAACGGCCGTATCAGCGAACTATTGCAGCAGACCCGATTCGACAGCCGGGCCGACCTGGAGACGACCTTGCTCAACTATTTAAAGCTTTACAACCACCACATTCCACAACGGGCCATCGGTGCCAAAACACCCATCCAGGCGCTCAAAGAATGGCAGCAAAAGAAACCGGAACTATTCGTCAAGCGCGTTTATGATCAAACGGGACTGGACACATAGGCACGGCCACGCATTTTAAATTATTATTGGCAACAATTAATTTACTGGTTCGTCAAATACCTTGCGGGTAAAAAGTTATTAAATAAATCATAATCACCAGGCCATCTATCATATCAAGGAGAGTAAGTTGAAATCATTCGTCAGGAATCGTGTTTCTAACGTCGCCCTGTTCGCTGGTGTGCTTGCGGCGGCCTGGAGTCCCGCCAGTTTCGCCTGCTCCGATACGCCGGTGCTGGCGAGTATTTGCGTCATGGCCGTGCCGTTCACGTTCGGTCCTTTTAATCGCCAGTATGTGCTCGCTGCCGGGCAGGATTTAGCGATCAATAACTATACGGCGCTGTACTCCCTGATCGGTACCACTTATGGCCAACTCAATAATATGACCTTCAAGCTGCCCGACCTGCGCGGCAGGTTCGTGATCGCTGCCGACGGCGTCAATTACAACGCGGGCGCTAAAGGCGGGAATAATGCCATCAGCCTGTCGACAGCCCAGTTGCCGCCGCATTTGTTCACCGTGAGCGCGCTTCCTGTCGCCCTGAATGGGGTGACCGTTGCCACGGTATTGCCTACGCTGAACGCCACGGTCAATATCGCCAGCAGCGTCGCCACCGGCACGGTGTCGGATCTGAAACTGAACGTGGTCGGTGGTTCGGGCGGTGTCACTTCGCCATCGGGTAACTATCTCGGCAAGAGCACCAGCCCTCTCGTCAACGTCTATTCCAGTGCGACGCCCGATGCCACGCTCAATGCCGGCGCCATCAGCGGCGGCAATGTGTCGGTAACGGTTCCTTCCAGTACCGCAACGGCTAGCGTGCCAGGCGGCGCAGTTATGGCAGGAGCCGTGGGCGGCACTGCGACCGTCAGCGGCAACACCAATGTCGTCGGGACGGGTGCGCCGATTGATATCAGGCCGTCGTATATCGCATTGACGTATTACATCGCGGCGCAAAATGGCCTGTATCCGAGCCGCGACTAAGACTAACTAAGTAATGCTGATGCTGTGCTGGTCGGCAACGAGGCGCACCAGCCGCGCCTCATTGCCTGCCGGGACAGCGCCTGCGTCCGTCACTGGAGATGCTGCAGTGGCTGAGCAGGCCACCAATAACGATTTTAGCCGGGATGCTGTTGTGCGTAATGTTGATGCAATGATCACTGCCGCGCTGTTTGCGGTCACGCTGAACGCGGGCGCCGCTCCGCGCGACCTTTCCGCCGAGTTAAAACGCGCCAACAAGGCCCTGGCAGCGCACGATTATGGGCTGGCGTACAAGGAGTATGCGCGCGTTGCCGCCGGCAATCCTTTGGCGCAATTTAACCTGGGACTGATCGAACGCGAGGGCTGGGGACGCCCACGCGATGCTGTCGCCGCCTGTGCCTGGTTCGGCAAGGCGGCGCAAGGCAAGACCCCGGCGGCGCAACAGTTTTTCGGCGATTGCCTGGCAAGCGGCACCGGGCGGGCGGCCGATGGCAAGGCTGCCGTGGCGTGGTATCAGAAGGCGGCGCAATCAGGCATCGCGTATGCGAACTGCTCCGCCGGGGAACTGTATATCCGTGGCCAGGTCGTCGACAAGGATGTCGCGCGCGGCCTGGCCCTGTGTGCGCAAGCGGCGCAAGCCGGCTCGGCGCCGGCCATGTTGCGCCTTGCCGACTATTACAAAGACGATCAGGATGTGCCGCAAGACCTGGCGGCTGCGCGCTACTGGTATCAGCAGGCGGCGGAACACCGTTTGGTGGTGGCCCAATACCGCCTCGGTGTGATGCTGGGACAGGGCGAGGGCGGCGCCGCCAACCCGGCCCTGGCCTTGTTCTGGCTCGAACATGCGGCCGTCGAAGGGTATGCGCCCGCTTATTTGCCGGTGGCCATTTTGTATGGCAACAGCGCGCCGGACCCTGCCACCGGCGCGCTGACGCCGGACAGCCTGGCAAAGATTTACATGTGGAGCCGCGCGGCCAAAGCCAGCACCAGCAAGCCGGCGGACATCGCTGAAATCGAAGGTATTGAACAACTGCTGCAGCAAGTGATGCCACCGCAGTGGAAACCCGAGCTCGACCGCCGCGTAGCCGAGCATCTGAATAAATTTACTGTTAAATAAAATCAAACACAGGCGCCGCCGTTGCTGGCGCAGCGCGCCGTTCACCAGGGAAAATCACCATGCATGCTTCCATGAACAGAATCTATCGACTCGTCTGGAGTCACGTCCACCAAACCTGGGTGGCCGTCCACGAACGCGCCAGGGGCAAGGGCAAGTCGGCCAATCGCCGCCTCATCGCCAGCGTGTTGCTGGCCGCCTCACACTCGGCCATGGCGGGGCCGACCGGCGGCCAGGTTACCGCCGGCAACGGCACCATCAACCAGAACGGCGCCACCACCACGGTGACGCAAGCGAGCCAGAACCTGTCATTGAACTGGCAGTCGTTCAATACCAGCAGCGGCGAAACCGTCAATTTTGTCCAGCCGTCGGCCAGCGCGATTGCCGTCAACCGTATCGGCGGCAATAGCGCCACCCAATTCTACGGTGCGCTCAACGCCAACGGCCAGGTTTATCTGATCAATCCGAATGGCGTGCTGTTTGGCGCCGGATCGCAAATCAACGTCGGCGGCCTGGTGGCGTCGACGCTCGACACCGGCGACGCCGGCCTCGGCGGCGCCACGCGCCGATTCACGGGCAGCGGCACCGGCAGCATCATCAACCAGGGCGCCATCAATACCGGCAACGGCGGTTATGTTGCCTTCATCGGCAACCAGGTCAGTAATTCGGGGACGATCAACGCCAGGGCGGGTACGGTGGCGCTGGGCGCGGGCAGCGACGTCACGCTGTCGTTTTCCGGCGATAGCCTGGTTCAGCTGCAAGTGAACCAGGGCACGCTGAACAATCTGGCTGAAAATGGTGGTCTGATCAATGCCGACGGCGGCGCGGTCTGGCTGTCGGCCGGCGCCAGGAATACCCTGCTGGCCAGCGTGGTCAACAACACGGGTATTATTCAGGCGCGCAGCGTGCAGAATGTCAACGGGGTGATTGTGCTGGAGGCCGGCAGCGCTGGCGCCGCTGGCAATAGCGGCACGCTCGATGCTTCCGGTCTCGGACACGGCGAAACGGGCGGCGCCGTGAAAGTGCTTGGCGGCGCCGTCACACTGGCAGCCGGCAGTCTGACCGATGTTTCAGGCAACGCCGGCGGCGGCACCGCACTCATTGGAGGAAATTTCCTCGACGCCGGCGCCGAGCAAAACGCGCACACCACGACAGTCGCAGCGGGCGCCTCGATCAAGGCCGATGCCATGACCGCCGGTAACGGCGGAAGTGTTGCGGTCTGGTCGGATGGCGCCACGCAGTTCAACGGCAGCATCACGGCACGCGGGGGCAGCGCTGCCGGCAACGGCGGCCAGGTGGAAACTTCCGGCAAGAGCTTGAACATCAACGCCAGCGCCGCTGTCAATACAGCATCGCCCCATGGCGTGGCAGGCGACTGGCTGCTGGACCCCGATGATATTACGATAGGCAATAACAGTGTCTTTAATAACGGGTTGAATGGTGTTTCCTACCCGATCAATGTCGACACGCGCGTTTTGTCGGCTGCGCTCAACAATGGCAACGTGACCATCAAGACCACCGGATCTTCGGCCAGTTGCACGGGCACGCCGACGTGTACGGGAGTGTCCGGCAATGGCGATATCATCGTGCTCGATTTGATTGGCAGCACGGCTGACTATAACAACGGCAATCTAGGCGTTCTTTGGGAGAGCGGTGACAAAACGCTCACGCTGAGTGCCTACCGCGACATTTATTTCAAAACAACAAGTAATGTGAAATATGGCGCCCCCGGCAACCCCAGCATGGATACGTTTGAAGGAGGTGTCTTCTCTTACGGCTCAGGCAACGTCGTGCTGAGGGCGGACAATACCGCCACAGGGACAGGCACGGTCAGGTTTGAAGGTCAACACCTGAACTCCCTTTATTTGAATGATATTAGAAGCACCATCTCCATCTATTACAATCCGAGCAGCTATAACACTCCGACGCCCTATGCCAATTATATGGCCAGTGACGCCAGTCAACTGACGGCCTATATGGCCATCAATGTGGGCGGCACGGCTGCCTCCAAGATTTACGATGGTTCCAATACGGCGTCCGTGTCAGGGCTGACTCCCGCGGTGGCGCTGCCGAGCGGACTGTCGCTCAATACCGCCAGTGCGCAGGCCACCTTTGCCAACAAGAATGTCGGCGCCAACAAGGCCGTCAACATCACCGGCGTTTTCGCTATGGGCACCAATGCCGCCACCACCATCAACAGCGATGGCGCCACCGTCATCAGCTACAACAGCAACAACTACTTCATCAGCGGTCTCGACAGCAAGACCGCCACGATCACGGCCAAAACCGTCAACCTTAACGGCCTGACGGCCAACAGCAAAACCTATGATGGCACCACTTCGGCCACGCTGTCCGGCAGCGCCAGTGTCGCCGCCGGTATCGTCAACGGTGACAGCGTCACGCTCGGTACCGGTAGCGCCACCTTTGCCGATGCCAATGCAGGCATTGGCAAGGCCGTCACCGTCACCGGCTATGCGCTGACCGGTGTCGATGCCGGCAACTACGTGATCACCCTGCCGACCGGCCTGACCGCCAACATCAACAAGGCTGATCTGACCTTGGCGGGCACCAAGACCTACGATGGCACGACGTCGGTGGCGGGCAGCACCTTGACGGCGACCGGCGTGGCCGGACAGACCTTCAGCGTCACCGGCGCCGGCGACGCCTCGAATTTGAGCAGCAAGAATGTGCAAAGCGGCGCGGCGCTCGCCAGCGCCACGGGCTTGAGCCTGGGCAGCAGCAGCAACGGCGGCCTGGCCAGCAACTACAACGCGATTGGCATGGCCGGCAGCAGCTATACGGTCACTGCCAAAGGCATCACGCTGACCGGCATCAGCGCGGTCGATAAAATCTACGACGCCACCACCACGGCCGCGCTCAACGCCGCCAGCGTCGGCTACTCGGGCCTGATTTCGGGCGACGTGGTGTCGCTGGCCGGCAGCGGCACAGGCAGTTTTGCGACGAAGAACGTCGGTGTCAACAAGGCCGTGACGGTCAGCGGCTACACGCTGTCGGGGCTAGATGCCGGCAACTACGTGGTGACCCAGCCGACCGGCCTGACGGCCAGCATCAGCAAGGCCAATCTGGCGGTGTCGGGCATTGCGGCCGCCAATAAAACGTATAACGCCACCACGGGCGCGACCCTGAGCGGCGCGGCCACCGTGACCGCACTGGGCAGCGACATCGTGTCGGTGGCGGGCACCGGCACCGGCAGCTTTGCCGACGCCAATGCCGGCAGCAACAAGGCGGTCAGCGTGACGGGCTATACGCTCAATGGCGCTGACGCCGGCAACTACAACCTGGTGCAGCCGGCCGGCGTGACCGCTACCATCAACAAGGCCGATGTCATCGTGTCCGGCAGCAAAACCTACGACGGCGCCACGTCGGTGGCGGGCAGCACCTTGACGGCGACCGGCGTGGCCGGACAGACCTTCAGCGTCACCGGGGCCGGTAACGCCTCGAATTTGAGCAGCAAGAATGTGCAAAGCGGTGCGGCGCTCGCCAGCACCACGGGCTTGAGCCTGGGCAGCAGCAGCAACGGCGGCCTGGCCAGCAACTACAACGCGCCTGGCGTGGCCGGCAGCAGTTACACGGTGACCGCCAAAGGCATCACGCTGACCGGCATCAGCGCGGTCGATAAAATCTACGACGCCACCACCACGGCCGCGCTCAACGCCGCCAGCGTCGGCTACTCGGGCCTGATTTCGGGCGACGTGGTGTCGCTGGCCGGCAGCGGCACAGGCAGTTTTGCGACGAAGAACGTCGGTGTCAACAAGGCCGTGACGGTGAGCGGCTATACGCTGTCCGGCGCCGACGCCGGCAACTACGTGGTGACCCAGCCGACCGGCCTGACGGCCAGCATCAGCAAGGCCAATCTGGCGGTGTCGGGTATTGCGGCCGCCAATAAAACGTATAACGCCACCACGGGCGCGACCCTGAGCGGCGCGGCCAGCGTGACCGCACTGGGCAGCGACATCGTGTCGGTGGCGGGCACCGGCACCGGCAGCTTTGCCGACGCGAATGCCGGCAGCAACAAGGCGGTCAGCGTGACGGGCTATACGCTCAATGGCGCTGACGCCGGCAACTACAACCTGGTGCAGCCGGCCGGCGTGACCGCTACCATCAACAAGGCGGATGTCATCGTGTCCGGCAGCAAAACCTACGACGGCGCCACGTCGGTGGCGGGCAGCACCTTGACGGCGACCGGCGTGGCCGGCCAGACCTTCACCGTCACCGGGGCCGGTGACGCCGCCAATCTTGCCAGTAAGAATGTGCAAGTTGGAACGGTGCTCAGCAGCCTCACGGGCCTCAGTCTTGGTACCAGCAGCAATGGAGGATTGTCGAGCAACTACAATGCGCTCAGCACCGCTGGCAGCAGCTATATGGTCACTGCCAAAGGCATCACGCTGACTGGCATCAGCGCGGTCGATAAAATCTACGACGCCAATACCACGGCCGCGCTCAACACCGCCAGCGTTGGCTACTCGGGCCTGATTTCGGGCGATTCGGTGTCGCTGGCCGGCAGCGGCACGGGCAGTTTTGCGACGAAGAACGTCGGTGTCAACAAGACCGTGACGGTGAGCGGCTATACGCTGTCGGGCGCCGACGCGGGCAACTACGTGGTGACGCAACCCTCCGGCCTGACGGCCAGCATCAGCAAGGCCAATCTGGTGGTGTCGGGTATCGCGGCCGCCAATAAAACGTATGACGCCACCACGGGCGCGACCCTGAGCGGCGCGGCCAGCGTGACCGCACTGGGCGGCGACAGTGTGTCGGTGGCGGGCACCGGCACCGGCAGCTTTGCCGACGCCAATGCCGCCAGCAACAAGGCGGTCAGCGTGACGGGCTATACGCTCAATGGCGCTGACGCCGGCAACTACAACCTGGTGCAGCCGGCCGGCGTGACCGCCAACATCAACAAGGCTGATCTGACCTTGGCGGGCAGCAAAACCTACGATGGCACGACGTCGGTGGCGGGCGGCACCTTGACAGCGACCGGCGTGGCCGGACAGACCTTCACCGTCACCGGCGCCGGTGACGCCGCCAATCTTGCCAGTAAGAATGTGCAAGTTGGAACGGTGCTCAGCAGCCTCACGGGCCTCAGTCTTGGTACCAGCAGCAATGGAGGATTGTCGAGCAACTACAATGCGCTCAGCACCGCTGGCAGCAGCTATATGGTCACTGCCAAAGGCATCACGCTGACCGGCATCAGCGCGGTCGATAAAACCTATGACGCCAATACCACGGCCGCGCTCAACACCGCCAGCGTTGGCTACTCGGGCCTGATTTCGGGCGACTCGGTGTCGCTGGCCGGCAGCGGCACGGGCAATTTTTTGACGAAGGATGTGGGTGTCAATAAGCCGGTGACCGTGAGCGGCTATACGCTGTCGGGCGCCGACGCGGGCAACTACGTGGTGACGCAACCGACCGGCTTGACGGCCAGCATCAGCAAGGCCAGCCTGGTGGTGTCGGGCATCGCCGCCGCCAATAAAACGTATGACGCCACCACCGGCGCGACCCTGAGCGGCACGGCCGCCGTGAGCGCGCTGGGTCGCGACAGCGTCTCGGTGATTGGCTCCGGTGCCGGCAGCTTTGACGACGCGAATGCCGCCAGCAACAAGGCGGTCAGCGTGACCGGCTATACGCTCACTGGCGCTGACGCCGGCAATTACGACGTAGTGCAGCCGAACGCGGTGAGAGCCACCATCAACAAGGCGGATGTCATCGTGTCCGGCAGCAAAACCTACGATGGCACGACGTCGGTGGCGGGCAGCACCTTGACGGCGACCGGCGTGGCCGGCCAGACCTTCAGCGTCACCGGGGCCGGCGACGCCTCGAATTTGAGCAGCAAGAACGTGCAAAGCGGTGCGGCGCTTGCCAGCACCACGGGCTTGAGCCTGGACAGCAGCAGCAACGGCGGCCTGGCAAGCAACTACAACGCGCCTGGCGTGGCCGGCAGCAGTTACACGGTGACCGCCAAAGGCATCACGCTGACCGGCATCAGCGCGGTCGATAAAACCTATGATGCCAATACCACGGCCGCGCTCAACACCGCCAGCGTCGGCTACTCGGGCCTGATCAACGGCGACACGGTGTCGCTGGCCGGCAGCGGCACGGGCAGCTTTGCGGACAAGAACGTCGGCGCCAACAAGGCCGTGACGGTGAGCGGCTACACCCTGTCGGGCGCCGACGCGGGCAACTACGTGGTGACGCAACCGACCGGCTTGACGGCCAGCATCAGCAAGGCCAGCCTGGTGGTGTCGGGCATCGCCGCCGCCAATAAAACGTATGACGCCACCACCGGCGCGACCCTGAGCGGCACGGCCGCCGTGAGCGCGCTGGGTCGCGACAGCGTCTCGGTGATTGGCTCCGGTGCCGGCAGCTTTGACGACGCGAATGCCGGCAGCAACAAGGCGGTCAGCGTGACGGGCTATACGCTCACTGGCGCTGACGCCGGCAATTACGACGTAGTGCAGCCGAACGCGGTGAGAGCCACCATCAACAAGGCGGATGTCATCGTGTCCGGCAGCAAAACCTACGATGGCACGACGTCGGTGGCGGGCAGCACCTTGACGGCGACCGGCGTGGCCGGCCAGACCTTCAGCGTCACCGGGGCCGGCGACGCCTCGAATTTGAGCAGCAAGAACGTGCAAAGCGGTGCGGCGCTTGCCAGCACCACGGGCTTGAGCCTGGACAGCAGCAGCAACGGCGGCCTGGCCAGCAACTACAACGCGCCTGGCGTGGCCGGCAGCAGTTACACCGTGACCGCCAAAGGCATCACGCTGACCGGCATCAGCGCGGTCGATAAAACCTATGATGCCAATACCGACGCGGCCCTGAGCGGCACGGCCGCCGTGGCGGCCCTGGGCAGCGACAGCGTGTCAGTAGTTGGCGTGGGCACGGGACGCTTTGCGGACAAGAACGCCGGCGCCAACAAGGCGGTGACCGTGAGCGGCTACACCCTGGCCGGGCTGGATGCCGGCAACTATGTGGTGACGCAACCGAGCGGGCTGACGGCGACCATCAACAAGGCCAGCCTGGCCGTATCGGGCATCGCCGCCGTCGATAAAACCTATGACGCCACCACCGGCGCGGCCCTGAGCGGCACGGCCGCCGTGGCCGCCCTGGGCAGCGACAGCGTCACGGTCGCGGGTATCGGTGCCGCCAGCTTTGCGGACAAGAACGCCGGCGCCAACAAGGCGGTGACCGTGAACGGCTACACCCTGGCCGGCGCAGACGCGGGCAACTATGTGGTCGAGCAACCGAGCGGCCTGACGGCCACCATCAACAAGGCCAGCCTGGCGGTATCGGGCATCGCCGCCGTCGATAAAACCTATGACGCCACCACCGGCGCGGCTCTGAGCGGCACGGCCGCCGTGGCGGCCCTGGGCAGTGACAGCGTGTCGGTAGCTGGCGTGGGCGTGGGACGCTTTGCGGACAAGAACGCCGGCGCCAACAAGGCGGTGAGCGTGAGCGGCTACACGCTGGCCGGCGCAGACGCGGGCAACTACGTGGTGACGCAACCGAGCGGGCTGACGGCGACCATCAACAAGGCCAGCCTGGCCGTATCGGGCATCGCCGCCGTCGATAAAACCTATGACGCCACCACCGGCGCGGCCCTGAGCGGCACTGCCGCCGTGGCGGCCCTGGGCCGCGACAGCGTCACGGTCGCGGGTATCGGTGCCGGCAGCTTTGCGGACAAGAACGCCGGCGCCAACAAGGCGGTGACCGTGAGCGGCTACACCCTGGCCGGCGCAGACGCGGGCAACTATGTGGTCGAGCAACCGAGCGGCCTGACGGCCACCATCAACAAGGCCAGCCTGGCGGTATCGGGCATCGCCGCCGTCGATAAAACCTATGACGCCACCACCGGCGCGGCTCTGAGCGGCACGGCCGTCGTGGCGGCCCTGGGCAGTGACAGCGTGTCGGTAATTGGCACGGGCACGGGCAGCTTTGCGGACAAGAACGCCGGCGCCAACAAGGCGGTGAGCGTGAGCGGCTATACGCTGTCGGGCGCAGATGCCGGCAACTATGTGGTGACGCAACCATCCGGCCTGACGGCGACCATCAACAAGGCCAGTCTGGCCGTATCGGGCATCGCCGCCATCGATAAAACCTATGATGCCACCACCGGCGCGGCCCTGAGCGGCACGGCCGCCGTGGCGGCCCTGGGCAGCGACAGCGTGTCGGTCACGGGGGCGGGCGTGGCCAGCTTTGCGGACAAGAACGCCGGCGCCAACAAGGCGGTCAGCGTGAGCGGCTACACCCTGGCCGGCGCAGACGCGGGCAACTATGTGGTGACGCAACCGAGCGGCCTGACGGCGAGCATTGCCCGTGCAGCGCTGACGGTCAGTGGCATCACTGCAGCCGATAAAGTTTTTGACGGTAGTACTGCCGCCACGGTCAGCACCGCCAATGCGACGCTGGCAGGCAAGTTTGCTTCGGATGACATCACACTCGCGTCGACAGGCCAGTTTTCCGACGCCGCCGCTGGTGTTGGCAAGACGGTCAATCTGAGCAGCACTTATGGCGGTGCCGATATCGGCAATTACCTCGTTACCGGACAAGCACAGGCAATCGCCAGCATCGCGGGAGGGCCTGTCGTTGTGCCCGACACGCCGGCGCAGCAAGTTCAGAGCGCGGTGGCGCAAGTGCAGTCGTCCTTGCTGCCGCCGCAAGCCCTGGCGCAGCCGCAACTATTGAGCCTGTCCACGACCTTGGTGGTACAGCAGCTGACTGACTCCGGCAGCAGCAGCAATAGCAACAGCAACAGCGACAGCAAAGAGAGCTCGAAAGAAACGCTGGGCCTGCCGTTGATCAATACGGCAACAGGATTTGGCACGCCCGCGCCGATGCTGAAAATTCAAAATGGCGGCATGCAATTGCCGCTCGTTGCTACCAGCAGTAAAGAGTGAAGACTATATGAACACCCTATCCAAACAGCCTCTCCTGATGAAACCCTTGTTCGCCGCGTTGTTGCTTGCGTCGCTGGAGGCCCAAGCCGCTGGTCAGCAAGTGCCTCCCGACGCCGGATCGATTCTGCAACAATTGCAACCACCAATTCCCAAGGCGGCGCAACCGACGGCGCCGATCCTTGAAGTGCAGCCGAAAATCGATGCCGGCATGCCGCCTTCGCAGCCGTTCCACGTGAGCAAATTGCGTATCACAGGCAATACTGCATTTGCTACGGCAACGCTGCATGCATTGATCGCCGATCAGGAAGGTAAAGATCTGACGCTGGCGCAACTCGAAGAACTCGCCGGGCGCATTACCGCATACTATCAGGCGCATGGATTTCCAATTACACGGGCCATCATTCCGGTGCAGTCGATTACCGACGGCGTCGTTATTATCCAGGTCGTCGAGGCGCACTATGACAACGTCCGCCTCAAGAATCAAAGCGAGGTGAGCGACGATTTGCTGCAGGCCTTTCTGAAGCCGCTCGCTACAGGAAAATTAATTGTCGATGACGAACTCGACCATGCTTTGCTGTTGCTGTCGGACGTGCCAGGCGTGGGCGTGAATGCGGTGCTCAAGCCGGGAGCGACTACCGGTACGTCCGACATCGATATCGAGACGCGGTACATTCCGGCGACGCTGGCTAACTTGTCGCTGGATAACTACGGTAACCGCTATATCGGCCGCACGCGCCTGAACGGCAATGTCAATATTGTCAATCCCTTCCATGCTGGTGACACACTGAGCGCCAACATGACCACCACCGGCGAAGGCATGAATTATCTCCGGGCGGCATACGACACGCTGCTCAACGGTCAGGGGACCCGGATCGGCACCGCATATTCTGCACTGCGTTACAAGCTCGGCAGCACTGCCCGCGCCCTTGATGCGAATGGCACTGCGGCAGTCGGCAGCCTGTGGGTAAGACATCCATTGATTCGTACCAGGCAATATAACCTCTATGCCCAACTGCAATATGAAGCCAAGACGCTGCATGATCGCGTCGATGTCACCGGCATCCGTACTGACCGGCAGCTCAGTAACTGGATAGCCAGTATCAACGCCGATTATCGCGACAGCCTGCTGGCAGGCGGCATGAGCACAGGATCGCTGAGTTGGACTAGCGGACGTACCAGTTTTGACGATGCCGCCGCCGCCGCATCGGATGCCGCGACCGCACGTTCGAACGGTACATTCTCGAAGTGGAATGTCAATCTCGCCCGCTTGCAGGGACTGACGCCGCGCGACTCGCTGTATCTCAGTTTTGCCGGGCAATGGGCAGACCGCAATCTGGATTCCGCCGAGAAGATGGCTATCGGCGGCCCCTATACTGTCCGTGCATATGACATCGGTGCGCTGTCAGGCGACACCGGCTATGCCGCCAGTGTGGAAATACGCCATGAGTTGGGACGGCTGTTGTCAGGATCATGGCAGGCGCAGGTGTTTATCGACAATGCTTATGTCAAGGTCAACCGCCAGCCCTGGACCGTGACTGTGAACAGTGCGACCTTGTCCGGCGCCGGCGTCGGTCTGAGCTGGGTCGGCCCCGACCTGTGGCGCGCGAGTGCCGCCGTGGCAACCCGCGTGGGCGCGGTGCCTGCGCTGTTGTCCCGGCAGTCGTCGGCGCATGCCTGGCTGCTCGTAAGCAAGGCATTCTGACCTGGCCGCCATCCTGAGCCTAGCCAGGTGCCGGCCCTGTGCCGAGCGACAAACGAGAAAGTCATGCACCGCCTGCGTGAAAAAAGCCGTGATGCATGAGTCATGCAAGGCGCAACGCTCAGTTGTGGTCGGCGGCGGGCGCGATGTTGCCTGGCTGTGGGGCCATCCGCCCCAGCCATTGCACCAGCGTGTCCGCCACCCAATCGCCATCGTCGAGCGGCAAGTCGTGGCCGGCGTCGGGGTGGAGCATGCAGACGGCGGCCCATGCCTGCGCCAGTTGCTGCGAGCAGCGGTGGTCGACCAGGCGGTCGCGCGCGCCGGCCAGGATCAGCACGGGCATGGCGGGGCGGCGGTCCGGCGCCCGGTAGCGGGCGGCCGACAGTAGCTGGCGCAGCGCGTTGCGGCGGCTGACCGGGTATTGCTGCTGAAAACCGCGCCAATCGGCCAGCAGCGCGGGATTGCCATGGGCATTCCTGCTGCTCGTCAGGCGCAATATCAATGCTTCCTGGCTGGCTGCATTGCCCAGCAGCAGCTGGCGCAGCAGCGCGCCATAGTTTTGCCAGCGCAGGCGACGGTAAAACGGGCTGTGCGGGCGCATGCTGGTGTTGATCAGCACGCATAACGCGACTTCCTGCGGATAGCGCTGCGCCCATTCGACCGCCACCATGCCGCCCAGCGACAGGGCCAGCAGGCGGTAGGGCGGCGCGATGCCCCGTTCGGACAAATCCTGGCGGCAAAATTCCACCATCTCGGCCACTCGCGTGGGGCTGTCCATGGCGTGTCGCTCGCCATTGCCGGGCAAGTCGGGCGTGACGATATTGGCGCCGGGCAGGGCGCGCGCCAGGCTGGCGGGAAAACCGCCCCAGTGGCGCTGTTCGCGCATCAGGCCGCGCAATAAAATCCAGGAGGGCGGCGTCATGACTCATACCATTGCGCCAGGGCGCGCCGGCGCTGCGCCTTGCGCAGCAAGCCTTCCGGCATCCAGCGGCCGTGGCTGCTGGCGGCGCGCATGAGGAAATCGAACCACACCAGATGCCGCCGCAGCACGCGCTGCAGGCGGTGCGCGGCCGTGGGGTTGAAGATGCTGACCCGGTTGAACAGCTGGCGCGGGTTTTTCTTGACCCACAGCCACGAACCCATTTCCAGGGTCAGCGGCAGGAACACGCGCCCGGTGTAGCTGGTGCCGTTCAGGTACAGATAGTCCCACAGGTCGCCATGCGTGCGGTATTGCCGGCTTTGCGGCTCGAACACATAGTTGTGGTTGGGGTAGCTCTGGCTGAACAGCTCTTCCAGCGCGCCGATCTCGGCCAGGTGTTCGATCGGCACCTTGGTATGGGCATGGGGAAACCAGATGCGGTCGCGCAAGCCGAAGCCGGAATGGCAATCGAGGGCGATGCTGAACTGGCGCGACAGCAATTCGCGCTCGACCAGGTCGCACACGGCGGCGCTTTCCACTTCCATCGGCGCGTCTGGCGCGCCGCGGTACCAGGGCAGGCGGGCACTGTAGCGCTGGCCACCGAGCATGAACGGCACTTTTTCACGCGCGCTCAGCGGCGCGTTGCGCATCAGGTCCACGCCGCGCGGATTGCAGCGCGTGGCTTGCCACATGCCGCCCGGATTGACCAGCGGCATGAACACCAGGCGCATGCTTTCCAGCTGCTGGTGCAGGGTGGCGTCCCAGCGCAGGCGCGCGATCAGGCTTTCCAGGAAGGAGAGCAGCACTTGCGTGCCGATGCGTTCGAGACCGTGGATGCCGCCGAAAAAGCCCAGCACGGGCACGTCGGGGCTGGGATTGCCCATGGCAATCGTGTACACGGGAAACTCGCGCCCATCCATGGCGATGCTGCAGGGCGCGGCCACTTCCAGGTGGCTGCCGCCCTCGTCGATGAGGCGCTTCAGCATGACCAGCTCGGGCAGATTCTTTTCGATCATCAGACGTCTGAAAGGGAAAGTGACAGCCAGTGTAGCCGAAATAAGCAGCGCGCCCGACGTCCCGCATGGCGAAATTTATGCATGGCAAGCATGTCACGAAGCTGTCATGTTTGCTGTGTAGGCTATTGCAGTTGACGCAAGAATTATTACATGGCAATGCCCCGTTTTCACGCAGTTCCACCCTCACACGATAGCGACACGATAGCGATATGACAGGCAGCCCGGCATCCGTGCGTGTGCTTGCGCTGGCGGGATACCTGGTACTGCTGGGTTTCCTGACCGCGCTGGGGCCCGTGCGGGCGTAACCGGCCGACGGCCCCGTGCTGCAGTTCGATATCGCCGCACAACCCCTTGGCGAAGCGCTGGACTGGTACAGCCGCCGCACGGGCATCGCCGTGCTGATGGACCAGCGCCATGCACAGCGCCAGTCGGCCGCCGTGCGCGGCGCGTATGCGGCCGGCGCGGCCCTGCAAATCTTGCTGGACGATTGCGCCCCCAGCGCGCCGGGTAGAAACGCGCCATGAGCATGCCCGACCTGCGCGCACCAGGCTGAAACGCCACCTCAGTTCGCGCTACGCTGTGCTGCGCTGGCGCCTCGACACGGTGGTCGGCTGCAAGCACAACGCGGCCGATGCGCTGCAGGAAACCTGGCTGCGCCTCGAAGCGATGGTGGCGCCCGGCCCGACTGCCGCGCCCGTCCACAATCCCGACGCCTATCTGCTGCGCATGGCGGCCAATATCGCCACCGATGCCTACCGCCGCGACCGCATCATCGTCACTGAGCGCTTCGGCATTTCCGTGGCGATGGTGAAAAAAGAATGGCAGGCCGCCAGGCAACACTGTAAAACGTGCATGGCCGACGCCGATGCCGCCCAGCGCAGCGATGTGTCGGGCCGCCGTAAATATTGATGAATCTGATGACCGCTTCCGACCGCGATCCACGCGACCTGGTTGAACATGACGACACTGCCATCGGCCGGCAAGCCGCTGAATGGTGGGCGCGGCTGCGTGCCGACGATTTCACGCAGGCCGACGCCGACGCCTTGCGCGCCTGACGCGAACTGCAACAGCTGTGGCAGGCGCTCGATCCCGCCTTGACCCGCGCCGCCGCCGCGCCGCAGCGGGCGAACGTGCTGGCGTTCCCCTCCGGCCCGGACGGCGTGCCTTTCTCGGCGGTGCGCTGGCGGCCGGCGGCGACATCCTCGGCTGGTCGTCGCAGGGCGACATCAACGCGGGCCGCGGTTCGAAGTCGACCATCATCTGCACGCCGCCCAAGCGCGTGTATGACCACTGGGGCAACGTGACGTCGTCATCCGACATGCCCAGCACTGGCGCAGGCCGTCGCGTTGCTGCCGCGGCGCCACCAGCAAGTGCTCGAAGCGCTGCGCGTGGATGAGCTGACCCGCCAGGAGGTGGCCGAGCGGCACGACATGTCGCTGCGCAATGTCGATACGGCCTTGCGCCAGGCGCTCGACCACTGCGCGCGCCACACGGGCCATGCGGCGCAGGGCGGCGCCGGCACGACCCGGCGCAGTCTGAGGCTGAAGGTACGTTCGCGTACAGACGCGTAACATTCCTGCCAGCAGACTGCTGCTTCGGGCCTGCATGCGCCCACCCAGCCAGTCCACAGCCAGGAGGAAGCGCGAGATGACAGAGTGTAATCACATCAATGCCGGCAGGCGCGGTTTGCTGATCGCCGGCGCGCTGTCGGCCACGGCCGTGGCCGTGCCCAGTGTGGCAGGAGCGGCGGGAGCGGCGCAGGCCGTCAACACGGCCACCCAGGCCAGTGTTTCTCCGCCGCCCGTCCTGATGAAAATCAACCTCGACGTCAACGGCCAGCGCCGCAGCCTGGAACTCGACACGCGCACCAGCTTGCTCGACGCCTTGCGCGAACAGCTGCAATTGACGGGCACCAAAAAGGGCTGCGACCACGGCCAGTGCGGCGCCTGCACGGTGATCTTGGACGGCCAGCGCATCAATGCCTGCCTGACCCTGGCCGTGATGCATGACGGCGCCAGGGTCACCACCATCGAGGGACTGGGCACGCCCGAGAAATTGCACCCGATGCAGGCCGCCTTCATCGCGCATGACGGCTTTCAATGCGGCTACTGTACCCCGGGGCAAATCTGCTCGGCCGTCGCCGCGCTGGGAGAAATCCGCCAGGGCATCCCCAGCCACGTCAGCGCGGACTTGAACGCGCCGCCGCAGGCGACCCCGGAAGAACTGCGCGAACGCATGAGCGGCAACCTGTGCCGCTGCGGCGCGTACTCCAACATCATCGAGGCGATTGCCGAAGTGGCCGGGAGGCCGGCATGAGAGTTTTTACTTACCAGAAGGCCGCCTCGCCGGCCGAAGCGGCGGCCGCCGCCTTGCACACGCCGGGTGCGCGCTTCATCGCGGGCGGCACGAATCTGCTCGATCTGATGAAACTGGAAATCGAAACGCCCGCGCACCTGATCGACGTGAATGGCCTCGCGCTCGATACAGTGGAGACGACGGCAGACGGTCGCTTGCGCATCGGCGCCCTCGTGCGCAACACGGCGCTGGCGGCGCATGCCACGGTGCGCCGCGATTACGGCGTATTGTCGCGCGCCTTGCTGGCCGGCGCTTCGGCGCAACTGCGCAACAAGGCGACGACGGCGGGCAACCTGCTGCAGCGCACGCGCTGCGCTTATTTTTATGACACGCACCAGGCGTGCAACAAGCGCGTGCCCGGCAGCGGCTGCCCGGCCATCGCGGGTTTCAGCCGGCCCCTGGCGATTGTGGGCGGCAGCGAGGCCTGCATCGCCACGCATCCCAGCGACATGGCCGTGGCCATGCGCGTGCTCGACGCCGCCATCGACACGGTGCGGCCCGACGGCAGCGCGCGCAGCATCCCGATTGCCGACTTTTACCGCTTGCCGGGCAACACGCCGCAGCTGGAAACCGTGCTGCAGCCCGGCGAACTGATCACCAGCGTGACCTTGCCCCCGCCCGTCGGCGGCACGCACGTGTACCGCAAGGTGCGCGACCGCGCTTCGTATGCGTTTGCGCTGGTGTCCGTCGCGGCTATCATCTTGCCCAACGGCACGGGCAGGCTGGCCCTGGGCGGCGTCGCGCCGCAGCCGTGGCGAATCGCGGAAGCGGAGCAGGCGATGCCGAATGGCGCGGCCGCCGTGAGCGCACGGCTGCTGGCCGGTGCCAAACCGACGGCGGACAATGCCTTCAAGCTGATCCTGGCGCAGCGCACGATTGCCGCCGTGCTGGCGCAAGCACCCGACCAGAAAGGCTAGGGCCATGAAATTCACGACACCCGCCACGACGAACCCCATCGACCAGCTGAAAGTCGTGGGCCGTCCCACGGACCGCATCGACGGCCCCCTGAAAACCACGGGCACGGCGCCGTACGCGTATGAACAGAACAAGGCCGCGCCGCACGCCGCCTACGGTTACGTCGTCGGCGCGGCGATTGCCAGGGGGCGCATCGCCTCGCTCGATACGAGCGCGGCGCGCCGGGCGCCCGGTGTGCTGGCCGTGGTGACGGCGCAATCGGCAGGCAAGCTGGGCAAAGGCAAGATGAACACGGCGCATCTGCTGGGCGGCCCGGACATTGAACATTATCACCAGGCCATCGCGCTGGTGGTGGCGCATTCCTTCGAGCAGGCACGTTCGGCCGCGCAGCTGCTCGACGTCAAGTATGTCGAGCAGCAGGGCGCCTTCGACCTGGCCAAGGCGAAGAATACGGCGAGCAAGCCGAAGGAAGGCAAGCCCGACAGCAAGACGGGCAATTTCGCGCTCGCCTATGCGAATGCCCCCGTGCGCCTCGATGCCAGCTACACCACGCCTGACCAGTCGCACGCCATGATGGAGCCGCACGCCTCGATTGCCGCCTGGGAGGGCGATACATTGACGCTGTGGACGTCGAACCAGATGGTGGACTGGGCCCGGGGCGACCTGGCCCGCACCCTGGGGCTGTCGAAAGACAAGGTGCGCATCGTCTCGCCATACATCGGCGGCGGTTTCGGCGGCAAGCTGTTCGTGCGCGCCGAAGCCTTGCTGGCGGCCCTGGGCGCGCGCGCGGCGCAGCGCCCCGTCAAGGTCGCGCTGACGCGGCCCCTGATGTTCAACAACACGACACACCGGCCCGCCACCATCCAGCGCCTGCGCCTTGGCGCCACGCGCGATGGCAAGATCACGGCCATCGGCCATGAATCGTGGTCGGGCGACTTGAAAGGGGGGCAACCGGAAACGGCCGTGATGCAGACGCGGCTGCTGTATGCGGGGCCGAACCGCATGACGGCCATGCGCCTGGCCGTGCTCGATTTGCCGGAGGGTAACGCCATGCGCGCGCCGGGCGAGGCGCCGGGCTTGATGGCGCTGGAAATCGCCATGGACGAGCTGGCGGAAAAGCTGAACATGGACCCCATCGTCTTGCGCATCCTCAACGACACGAAAGTGGACCCGGAGAAACCGGGCAGACTGTTTTCCCAGCGCCGCCTGATCGACTGCCTGCGCACGGGCGCCGTGGAATTCGGCTGGAAAGAGCGGCAAAGCCGGCCCGGTACGCGGCGCGACGGCCGCTGGCTGGTGGGCATGGGCGTGGCGGCCGCCTTGCGCAACAACCTCGTCATGCAGTCCGCCGCCCGCGTGCGCCTGGACGCCAACGGCATCGTCACGGTGGAAACGGATATGACCGACATCGGCACGGGCAGCTACACGATCATCGCCCAGACGGCGGCGGAAATGCTGGGCGTGACCTTGCAGCGTGTCGTCGTGCGCCTGGGCGACTCCGATTTTCCCGTCTCGGCCGGTTCGGGCGGGCAGTGGGGCGGCAATAGCTCGACGGCCGGCGTGTACGCGGCCTGCGTGCGCCTGCGCCAGGCCGTGGCCGGCAAGCTGGGTTTTGATGCGCAGGAGGCGCGCTTTTCCGATGGGCAAGTGAGCCAGGGCGAGCGCAGCGTGCCTTTGGCGCAGGCGGCGGCGAACGGCGACATCGTCGCCGAAGACCATATGGAATACGGCGACCTGGACAAAAAATTCCAGCAATCGACATTTGGCGCGCATTTCGTCGAGGTAGGCGTGGACGGCGACACGGGTGAAGTGCGCGTGCGCCGCATGCTGGCCGTCTGCGCGGCCGGCCGCATCCTGAACCCCAAAGCGGCGCGCAGCCAGGTGATCGGCGCCATGACCATGGGCGTGGGCGCGGCTCTGATGGAAGAACTCGTTGTGGACAAGCGCCGCGGCTTTTTCGTCAACCACGACCTGGCCGGCTACGAAGTGCCGGTGCACGCCGACATCCCGCACCAGCACGTCATTTTCCTCGACGAAACGGACCCCATGTCCTCGCCCATGAAAGCCAAGGGCGTGGGCGAGCTGGGCATCTGCGGCGTGGCGGCGGCCATTGCCAATGCCGTGTACAACGCCACAGGGGTGAGAGTGCGCGACTATCCGCTGACCCTGGACAAGCTGCTGCGGGGGCTGCCCGAGGTCGCCTAGCTCCCTTGCGCTGCCGCGCGTGACAATGCGTGTATTTTTTGTAATTTCCAGGTGCTATGCTCGGAACGGATGTTGCGGGGCAAGTTCCCGGCCCGCAAGGTCATGTCGCCAGGAGAATGCATGAACAGCTCATCAATGCCGCCGCGTATCCTCATCGTCGATGACGAGCTGGCGCACGTGCGCGCGCTGTGCGACACCTTGCGCGGGCAGGCCTATGACACGACGGGGCTCGCTTCGGGCGAGGCGGCGCTGGCCCTGCTGGCCGTCGAATCGTTCGACCTGTTGCTGGTCGACCTGATGATGCCTGGCATCAACGGCATCGCCGTGGTGGAAGCGGCGCGGCAGATCGATCCGGACCTGGCCTGCATCATCATGACGGGCGAAGGCACGATCGCCTCGGCCGTGCAGGCCATGCAGGCGGGTGCGCTCGACTATGTCGTCAAGCCCTTCAAGGTGTCGGGCATCCTGCTGATACTGGCGCGCGCGCTGGAAACGCGCCAGCTGCGCATCGCCAATGCGCGCCTGGAACTGCTGCTGCGCCAGCACACGGACGAACTCGACGCCGTGAACAAGGATTTGCAGCTGGCGCGCGAAGTGGCCGAGCGGGCGAACCAGGAAAAGACCACTTTCCTGTCCAGCATGAGCCACGAGTTGCGCACGCCGCTCAACGCCATCCTGGGCTTTTCGCAGATGCTGATGTCCGATTCCATTCCCTCGACGGCGCAGGAAAAGAAAATCTTTGCCTCGCACATCTTCGGCGCGGGCCGCCACCTGTTGACTTTGATCAACGATATCCTCGATATCGCCAAGATCGAGTCGGGCAATATGTCGCTGTCGATGGAGCCCGTGGACCTGGCCGGCATCTACCACGAATGCTGGCAAATGATGGAACCGCTGGCGAAGAAGCGCGGCATCACCCTGACGTTCGTGGAAGCGGTCGGCCTGCATGTGCTGGCCGACCGTACGCGCCTCAAGCAGGTACTGCTCAACTTGCTGTCGAACGCCGTCAAGTACAACCGGGAACAGGGCGAAATCCACGTCGATTGCCAGCCCCTCGATACGCGGCAGCTGCGCCTGTCCGTGCGCGACACGGGCGGCGGGCTGAGCGCCGCGCAGCTCGAAGCGCTGTTCCAGCCCTTCAATCGCCTGGGACGCGATGCGCGCGACGAGGAGGGCACGGGCCTGGGGCTGGTGGTCAGCAAGCGCCTGGCCGAAGCCATGCAGGGCAGGCTGGGCGTGGCCAGCACGCCCGGACGCGGCAGCACCTTCTGGCTCGATATCGCCAGTTGCCCGGCGCGCCAGCCGCTGCAGGAAAGTGCGCGCCTGTCCGCCCTTGCCCGGCCCGCGGAAACGGTACGCCTGCCGGACCGCAAGACGCTGCTGTATGTGGAAGACAATCCCCTGAACCTGGCCCTGGTGGCGGGACTGATCCATTTTCGCCCCGACCTCGACCTGTTGTCGGCCGGCGACGGGCAAACGGGCCTGGAGCTGGCGCGCCGCCACCTGCCGCAGCTGATACTGATGGACAGCGACCTGCCCGACATCAGCGGCACGCAAGTCATGCAGCTGCTGCGCGCCGATGCCCGCACCGCGCATATTCCCGTCATCGCCCTGACGGCCGTGGCCGGGCCGGGCGATATCCGCCAGGGGCTGGCGGCGGGTTACTACCGCTATCTCACCAAACCGATCGACGTGCAGGCGTTTTCCGAGGCCATCAACAGCGCGCTGGAGTCGGCCACGGCGCAGCACAGCGCATGAACGGCGCGGCGCCGGTGCGGCGGGCGCTCTGGCTGGCGGCCATCGCGCTGTTGCTGGCGCTGGCTGCCGCGGCCATCTGGCGGCTCAATGACCGTCCCGCTGCGCCGCCCGGCCCGGTGGAAGTGCTGCGCCTGGCCGTGAATGCGGAATACGTGGGCAGCTGCCCCGTGCTGGCGGCGCGCACACACGGATATTTCGCGCGCGAGGGCATCGATGCGCGGCTGCAAGCGTATTCGTCGGGCAAGGCGTCGCTGGAAGCCGTGCTGCAGGGCAGTGCCGACCTGGGCACCGTGTCCGATATTCCCGTGGTGCTGGCCAGCCTGAAAAACCAGTCCGTCGTCATCATCGCCAGCATCTTCGAGGCCGAGCGCGACCACGGCATCGTGGGACGCCTGGACCGCGGCGTGTCCACGCCCGCCAGCCTGAAAGGCAAGCGCATCGGCGTCACCCTGAACACCTCCGGCCATTTCACGCTGGACGCTTTTTTGAACCGCCAGAAGCTGCTGCCCGCTGAGGTCACCTTGCGCAACTACGCGCCGGAGCAGCTGGCCGGTGCGCTGGCGCGCGGCGAGGTCGATGCGGCGGCCGGCTGGGAGCCTTTCCTGACGGGCATGACGCACGCCATCGCGGGCAAGGCGGCGATTTTCTATGGCGAGGACGTGTATGCGGGCCTGTTCAACGTGGCCGGCACGGGCGACTACGTGCGCAGCCACCCGGCGACGGTGCGCAAGGTGCTGCGCGCGCTGCTGGCCGGCGCGCGCTTTTGCCGCGACGAGCCCGACGCCGCGCGCTCCCTGTTTACCACGGTGTCGGCCAGCGAGGCGGCGCGCCTGCAGGCGGCCTGGCACGGTTATCGGTTTGGCATCGTGCTCGGCCAGGGCTTGCTGCTGGCGCTGGAAGACGAGGCGCGCTGGGCCATCAAGAACCGGCTGGCCGAACGCGGCGACATGCCGAACTTCCTCGACGCCGTCTACCTGGACGGCCTGGAAGCCGTGGCGCCATCGGCCATGACGGTCATTCATTGAGAAGGCCACCGTGAAAATCGTCACGCGCTTCAAGCTGGCCGAACTGTTTTGCGTGCTGCTGGTGGCCATCATCGTCGCCGTGCTGTTCTCCACCACCATGGCGATGCAGCGCGAACTGGCGAAGAACAAGGCGGCGGCCGATATCCTGCAAGCGGTCACGTCGCTGCGCTACCTGTCGATCGAATATGCGCTGCACCATGGCGCGCGCACGCGCGCCCAGTGGCAGCTGCGCAGCGAATCGCTGGGCACGGGCCTGCTGGCCAGGCGCGCCTTCAACGGCGACGAAGAGCGCAAGCTGCTGCGCGAATTGCAGGGCGACCTGGCCGGCGTGGGCGCCCTGTTCGAGCTGTTTGTGGCGAATCACCGCGAGCTGGGGCAAGATCCGCAGCGGCGCGAGGTGCTGGTCGAGCTGGAATCGCGCCTGTCGGGCCAGATCATGGGCAGGGTGCAGGGCATGATTTCGGATGCGATGCGGCTGTCCGAATTGAGCCGGCAAGGCGTGCTCGAGGCGCAGCAGCGGGCCAACGTCGCCGTGATGCTGTTTGGCGGCGTGATCATCGCGCTGGTGGCTGGCCTGATCTACTTCACCATGACGAGCGTCACGGGACCGCTGGAAAAGCTGCGCCAGGGCACCCTGATCGTCGGCGCCGGCAAGCTCGATTTCGCGCTCGGCGTGCACACGAAGAATGAAATCGGCGACCTGGCGCGCGCCTTCGACGGCATGACGGAAAAGCTGCGCCGCACCACCGTCTCGCGCGACGAGCTGGCGCGCACGAATGCCGCCCTGGAAACGCAGATCGCCGAGCGCCAGCTGGCCGAGCGCAAGGTGCATGAGCAGCTCGAGCGCCTGAACCTGCTGCAGCAGATCACGCGCTCGATCGGCGAGCGGCAGGACTTGCGCAGCATCTTCCAGGTCGTGGTGCGCAGCCTGGAAGACCAGCTGCCCATCGATTTCAGCTGCATCTGCCTGTACGAACCGGCGCAGCACGCGCTGCAGGTGACGTGCGTGGGCGTGCGCAGCGAGGCGCTGGCGCAGTCGTTCATGATGGGCGAGCAGGCGCACATCCCCATCGACGAGAATGGCCTGTCGAGTTGCGTGCGCGGCAAGCTCGTGTATGAAGCCGACATCGCCGAGGTGGCGTTTCCATTTCCGCAGCGGCTGGCGCAAGGGGGGCTGCGCGCGCTCGTCATGGCGCCGCTGCTGGCTGAAAACACGGTCTTCGGCATCCTGATCGTGGCGCGCCGCGCCGCGCACAGCTTCACCAGCGGCGAATGCGAATTCCTCAGCCAGCTGAGCGAGCATGTGGCGCTGGCCGCCAACCAGGCACAGCTCTACGGCGCGCTGCAGCGCGCGTATGACGATTTGCGCCAGACGCAGCAATCCGCAATGCAGCAGGAGCGCCTGCGCGCGCTGGGGCAGATGGCCAGCGGCATCGCACACGACATCAACAACGCCATTTCCCCCGTGGCGCTGTACACCGAGTCCTTGCTGGAGACGGAAACCAATCTCAGTCCGCAGGGCCGGCATTGCCTGGAAGTGATCGAGCGCGCCATCGACGACGTGGCCGCCACCGTGGCGCGCATGCGCGAATTCTACCGCCAGCGCGAACCGCAGCTGGCGCTGTCACCCATCGACGCCAACCTGGTGGTGCAGCAGGTGCTGGACCTGACGCGCGCGCGCTGGAGCGACATGCCGCAGCAGCGCGGCATCGTCATCGCCCTGCGCACGCAGCTGGCGGACGCGCTGCCCATGCTGCCCGGCAGCGTGGGGGAAATCCGCGAAGCGCTGACCAACCTGGTCTTCAACGCCGTCGACGCCATGCCGGACGGCGGCACATTGAGCGTGCGCACCAGCTGCACCGGCGCAGCGGGAGAGGCGCGGCAGGTGCGCATCGAGGTGGGCGACACGGGCATCGGCATGGACGAGAACACGCGCCGCCGCTGCCTGGAACCATTTTTTACCACCAAGGGCGAGCGGGGCACGGGCCTGGGCCTGGCCATGGTGTACGGCATGATGGAGCGCCATGGCGCCAGCATCGACATCGTCACGGCGCCCGGGCAGGGCACGGCGGTGCGCCTGGATTTCCCCGCCTGCGCGGCGGGCGAGGGGGAACAAGCGCCCGACGCGGCCCACGCCGTGCCACCGCGCCTGCGCATCCTGGTGGTGGACGACGACCCGATGGTGCTCAAGTCCCTGCGCGACATCCTGGAAATCGATGGCCACGATGTGACGTCAGCCGATGGCGGCCAGGCCGGCATCGACTGCTTCCAGGCCGCGTACGAGCGGCACGAACAGTTTGCGGTGGTCATCACGGACCTGGGCATGCCCCACGTGGACGGGCGCAAGGTGGCCAGCGCCGTGCGCCAGTGCTCGCCGGCCACGCCCGTCATCATGCTCACGGGCTGGGGCCAGCGCCTGGCGGCCGACAGCGACTATCCCGAACACGTCGACTGCGTGCTGGGCAAGCCGCCCCGGCTGAAGGAGTTGCGGCGCGCCCTGAATGCGGTCATGGCGAATGTATAGGCCGCCGGGGTCGTTCAATCCCGATTATCCTTGTTTAATCCGTATCAAGCTTCGCTGCAATGGCCGCATCGCGGCGTGACGACGCACTAGACTTGTATGGTTGGACCCTTAGCTGGCGCCTTTGCCAAAGGCGTGATGGGCATGCCTGTTCAAGCGAGTCAAACGCGTTGTCCACAATGAGGGGGATACTGTGATCATACCGAGACCCCCGCCAGAGCCAGCAACTGTCCCAGCGTACAGCAGTGATTCGCTGAGCAAGAAAATAGCGATCCTTGATCTCGTGACGACCTTGACATATAAACTGGCCGTTGCAGTGGGCGCCGTCGTCACGCTGACCTATCTGTTTGACATTCGGTTCTTCCCCAGTAGCCTGACGCCAGGCGAAGTGGTGTTCTTTATCTTTGTGGCACTGATGTTCGGTTTTCTGTACTGTATCTTCCTGTTGTTCGGGGCCATGTCTGCAGTATGGCTGCTCCAGCTGCTTTCCTGGCTGGAAAGGGGGCGAGCCAGGTGTCGCGGCTCCCATGGGCGGGCGGCCCTGTTTGTCGTTCCAGCCGGGCTGCATGGCGTTGGCTATTTTCTGGTATCGCTGTTCTTTTTTTTGCTGTCCTTGTTGCATTTATTCGCTGCTGCACAACCTTCCTTGTTTTTACTGATCCTGATCTTTTTTTGTGCCGGTTTTCTTACCCTTTTTATCGGTACGGCTGGCACGCAAGCGGGTATCACGGGCGCAGCTGGGCAGCCGAAGCCGCCGCGCAAATGGGCGCAGCTTGCCGCAGTATTCGTCGCACCGCTGGTACTCGTGCTGTTCTTCGGGCCGTTCATGAAGATGGTGCATATGGCGTTCCAGCTATTGGGTGTGCGTATTCCCGACGTGAGCATCGAAGTGCCCGAGAGCGAGCTCGGTGAAATCGAGCGCGTCACGGAAGTCCTCGGCCGCCCCATCCTTGACTGCCGCAGGGTCGCCGGGGGGCGATTGCTGCTACATCATGCCGATGTCTTGTGGACCGGCATTGGTGGGGTGTCGCTTGTCAGTTTCAGTGTCCGCACGCAGCAGGAGGCCGGCATCTTCAGCCCTGAGCCGGCCATCCTCAAGGTTGCCACCTTGCGTCTGGACGCGGCAACGATGCGCATCATCAAGAGCCGGCCTGCGCTCAATCCCTGTTTCGACCTTTCCAATGACTTGCTGTTCAAGACCGGCAGCGAGCAATTATTGCCAACGGCACAAGCGCGTCTGCAAGCCCTTGCCTCAGCCATTCTGGCATCGGGTACGCCGAGTGACATACTGGTGCGGGGTCACAGTGACGCCCGTCCTTTCGCGGGTAGCATTGCTGGAAAAGGCGTGGATAACCAGCGTCTATCGGAGCTGCGCGCAGAGGCGATTGTCAATGTGCTCAGAACTACGCTGGCGGGAAAGAACCTGACATTGAGAGCGGAAGGGGCGGGTGCGCGGGAACCGCGCGTGAAATGCCCTGTCGAGGCAACTACTACTTCCTATGAAACGGAACAGTGCAATGCCTTGAACCGCAGGGTGGAGGTGCGGGTGATGTACTCGCGAACGCAGTAAGGAGAGCGGCGGCAACGGCGTTTGCCGCTGTTGCCGCCCCTCGCGTGGCATTTTATGTCGTTGGATGTGGCATCAGAAGCGGTACGTCAGCGTTCCGCCGTACGTGCCTTGCGCACAAGTATTGATGTTGATGTATTTCTTGTCGAGCACATTTTCCACGTTCACCTGCGCCGTCAGCTGGCGCTAAAGCTGGTTCGTGGCCGTCGCAGGTCCTTCTTGCATGCGTATGGTCCTCCTTTTGTATTGGCGCGTCCGCATGTCAATGCGCCCGTGCAGTTGGCATGGTTATCATGGTCTCCGCTATACTGGCCCCCCAATATTGCCGCCACTAGCCGAAAATCACCATGGACCTGAGTACCCACGCCGCCGTCGTCAACTGCGAAGCGTATCGCGATGGCAGGAAGATCGCCCATTTCGACATCGACAAGGTGGGCGACTTCCTCGGCGACCCCGATTGTTTCGTGTGGATAGGCCTGGCCGGTCCCGACAGCATCGCCATGCAGGCGCTGCAATCGGCGTTTGGCTTGCACGAACTGGCCGTCGAGGATGCGCAGGGGGCGCACGAGCGACCCAAGCTGGAAGAGTACGGCGATACCCTGTTCATGGTGATGCACACGGCCACGCTGGACGGCGGCGCCATCGTCTACGGCGAGACCCACGTCTTTCTCGGTCCCCGCTTCATCATCACGGTGCGCCATGGCGCCTCGGCCGGTTATGCAAAGTTGCGTGAACGCAAGGAAAGCATGCCAGAGAAACTGGCCAGCGGCCCCGGTTACGTGCTCTATTCCATCATCGACTTCATCGTCGACCAGTACCAGCCCTGTATCGACCATCTGCAGTCGCGCTTCCAGCACTACGAACTGCAATTGTTCCAGCCCAGTCTCTCCGAAGACAAGCTGCAGGATTTCTACCAGCTCAAGACGGAATTGCTCAAGCTCGACGCGGCCGTCAATCCGCTGCACGACATCTGCACCCAGCTGATCCGTTTCCATGGCGACATCGTGCCCAAGGAAAACCGCATCTATTACCGCGACATTCTCGACCACGTCAAACGCGTCACGCACACGGCGGGGCAGATGCGCGAACTGGTCAATTCGGCCATGCAGGTGGCGCTGGGGCAAATTTCGATCCGCCAGAACGAGGTGGTCAAGCGCCTGGCCGCCTGGGCCGCCATCCTGGCCGTGCCCACCATGGTCTTCAGCCTGTACGGCATGAACTTCGAATTCATGCCGGAACTGAAGTGGCGTGGCAGCTATCCGGCCGTGATCGTCGTCATCATCGCCGGCTGCTGGTGGCTGCACCGGCGCCTGAAGCGCGAGGGCTGGCTGTAGGCAGCCGGCTTGCGCGCCAGCGCTGAACAGCAGGCTGAATGGCGGTGCGCTACAGCATGCGCTGGAAGACGCCGTCCTTGTCCAGCAGCAGATGCTTGAGGCCGGCAAGGACGTGCAGGACGATCAGGGCGGCCAGGGTCCAGGCGCCCAGTTCGTGCAGTTCGAAGCATTGTTCGGCCAGCGCGTGGTCGGGCGCGAACCAGCGCGGCAGGGCCAGGCCGAAGAAGGCCACGCCGCTCTTGCTCAGCAGCGCACCGGCCAGGCCCGCAGCCGGCACCAGCAGCATGCCCGCGTACAGCAAGCCATGCCCCAGGCGTGACAGGCGCGCTTGCCAGGACGGCACCGACGGCGGCAAGTCCGCCGGCCGGTGGCCCAGGCGCCAGGCGGCGCGCGCGGCCAGCAATAGCAACAGCAGCAGGCCCAGCGATTTATGCAGATTGAAGTAGACGTCGCTGCCGGGATCGTCCTCGATTTCCATCATAGTCCAGCCCAGGGCCAGCATGGCGGGGATCAGCACGGCCATCAGCCAGTGCAGCAGGCGCGCCGGGGCGGCATAGCGCCAGCCTTGCGTTGTCAATTTCTCGGTGTTCATGGTGTTTCCTTCTCGGTCAATCGCGTGGATGAATCGTGTTGGCGCCGCATCAGTCGATGGACCAGATGGCGTGCGCGTCGAGCTGCAGGCGCGCCTGGGCCGCCAGCGCCTCGATCTGGGCCGTCTGCGCCGTCAGCGCCGCGTCGAGCGCCTGCCGCCTGCCGGCCAGCGCGTCGGCCAGCGTGCATTCGCCCGCCTGGTAGGCGCGCTGCATCAGTTCCGCCTGGCGCATGGTTTGTTGTTGTACTTCTTGTAATGTAGACCAGATTGCGTGGCTATGCACGCTGTCGCTGGCGGCACGCCGGGCCGCCAGGGCGACGCGCAGCTGCGTTTGCGCCACCCGTTCGCGCGCCATCGCGGCCTTGATGGCCGCCGCCGACCGGTCCGCCGTACGTCCGGCGCCGGGCAGGGGAAACGACAGGCTCACGCCGAACACCCGCTCCTGGCCGTCGCGCTCGCGCGCGGCGCGCAGTGCCAGCGTCGGGTCAGGCATGGCGTCGCTGGCCAGCCGGCTGGCGCGCATGGCGTACAGGTCCGCTTCCGCCTGGGCCAGCTGCAGTTCGTGGCTATCGTGCTCGATGTGCACGATGCGCTCGGTCCAGCGCGATACGCTCTCGCCATCGGCTTGCGGCAGTGGCAGCGAGTCGGCCTGCGGACGCGGCAAGCCGGGGTAGCTGATGGCCAGCAGCGTGAGCGTCTGCTCGCTGCGCTGGCGTGCCTGTTGCAGCAGGGCCAGCACGCGCCGCTGTTCCGTCTCGGCTTGCAGCAAGTCGAGCGCGGCGCCGTCGCCGGCCTGCACGCGGCGCGCGGCAATCGCTTGCAAGCGCTGCGTGACGGCCAGCTGCTCTTCCAGCCGCGCCACGCCGGCCAGGTCGCGCAGCGCGTCGAACCAGTCGCGCAGCAGGGCGCGTCCCGCCTCGTGCCAGGCGTCGCCATGCAGCGCACGCGCCACTGTCAGGCCTTGCTCGCCCAGCGCCTGGTCCTGGTCAGCCTTGCCGAACCAGCGCAGGGGCCGCTCCAGCGCCACTTCCTGTTCCAGGTAGCGTTCTGCGCCGGGCGCGGTGCGGCGGCTGGCGCCCGCGCGCACCGTCCATTCATAGGGGCCGGCGGCCAGCTTGTCGCGTTCCGCGCCGGCCAGTTGCGTATTGAGCACCCCCTGGCGCAGCGCCGGCAGGCTGGCCAGCACGCGCCGCACCTCGGCGTCGGGCGGCAGCGCGGACGGGGCGCCAGGGGCCGCCTGCGCTCCCGCCGCGAGGAGCAGCAGCACCAGGGCGCGCGCCTTCATGCCAGTCTCCCGTGGCACAGCACGGGGCTGATCCAGTAGGCGATGTCGGGCTTGGGCAGCTGCGCCGCCAGCGCC
This sequence comes from Janthinobacterium sp. PSRC1-1, assembly GCF_049897525.1. Taxonomy (NCBI): domain Bacteria; kingdom Pseudomonadati; phylum Pseudomonadota; class Betaproteobacteria; order Burkholderiales; family Oxalobacteraceae; genus Janthinobacterium; species Janthinobacterium sp. PSRC1-1. The sequence continues at coordinate 57,435 of NZ_JAFCWK010000007.1, read as the reverse complement.
TGCACCAGCAGGCGCAAGTCGGTCTCGGCGCCGGCGACCAGGACCAGCTTGCGCCGCCCCCGTCCCCGCACCTGTTCCAGGCTGGAGGGGTAGGCGGCGCCCGGTCCCATGCCTTGCGCCTCGAGCACGGAAAAGCCGGCCGCCCAGGCCGGGTGCAGCAGCAGGAAATCGAGGACGTCCTCTTCGAGGGCTACGGGCATGGCCAGCGTCAGCATGGCGTCGCAGGGGGAACGGTCAGGGTGCTGCATGGTGGGCTCCAGTGAGGGCAATGGCAGGGACAGATGGCTGCGCCACGCCGTAGCGGCGGAACAGCAGGGGCAGCAGTACGAGGGTCAGCACGGTGGCGCTGAGCAGGCCGCCGATGACGACGATGGCCAGCGGCTTCTGGATTTCCGAGCCGGGGCCCGTGGCCAGCAACAGCGGCACCAGGCCCAGGCCGGTGATGCAGGCCGTCATCATGACGGGGCGGAATCGCCGCACGGCGCCTCGCAGCACCAGTTCGCCGATGGCCGCGCCGCGCGCATGCAGGTCGTTGAAGCAGGTGATCATCACCAGGCCATTGAGCACGGCGATGCCCATCAGCGCGATGAAACCCACCGAGGCGGGCACGGACAGGTATTCGCCCGTCAGGGCCAGCGCATATACGCCGCCCGTCAGCGCGAACGGGATGTTGACCAGCACCAGCAGGGTTTGCCGGATGCTGCGCAAGGTCGTATACAGCAGCAGGAAGATCAGCGCCAGCGCGATGGGCACGACCAGCGCCAGGCGGGCGGCGGCGCGCTGCTGGTTTTCGAACTGGCCGCCCCAGGCGACGCGGTAGCCGGGCGGCAGCGGCACTTGCCGCGCCACCAAGGCCTTCGCTTCGTCGACGAAGCCGACCAGGTCGCGCCCGCGCACATTGGCGCGCACCACCACCAGGCGCGAGGCGTTTTCGCGCTCCACCTTGACGGGGCCGTCGACCGTGCGCAGGCTGGCCACCTGGCTCAGGGCGATGGCGGGGCCATCGGCCATGGGCAGGCGCAGCTGGCCGAACAGATCGGCCGACAGCTGCAGTTGTTCGCCGCCGCGCAGCAGCAGGGGCAGCCGCTTGCCGCCTTCGATGACGATGCCCGCCTGGCGCCCTTCGATCAGGGTGCGCAAATCGCTCTGGATCTGCTCCACGGACAGGCCCAGGCGGGCGGCCGCCACGCGGTCGATATCGACTTGCAGGTATTGCACGCCCGAGTTTTGCGTCGTCAGCACATCCTCGCTGCCGGCCAGCGTGCGCAGCTGGGCCACGATGCGCGCGGCCAGCGCGCCCAGCGTCTTGCTGTCAGGGCCGTAGATCTTGACGGCCACGTCGCCGCGCACGCCGGACAGCATTTCCGAGGTGCGCATCTCGATGGGCTGGGTAAAGCTGATGTTGACGCCTGGAAAGCTCGCCGTGGCTGCCCGCAAGGCGTCGATCAGCGTTTCCTTGTTCGCGCTGTGCCACTGCGCGCGCGGCTTGAGCACGAGGAAGGAGTCCGTTTCGTTCAGGCCCATGGGATCGAGTCCCAGTTCATCGGAGCCCAGGCGCGCCACGATGCGGCGCACGTCGGGCACTTGTTCCAGGATGCGGCGCTGGATGGCCATGTCCAGGCGCGCCGACTCTTGCAGGTTGATGGACGGCAGTTTTTCGATCTGCATGATGATGTCGCCTTCGTCCAGCGTCGGCATGAACGATTTGCCCACGTGCAGGAAGACGCCGGCGGCCAGCAGCAGGGCCGCCACGGCCACGCCGCCGATCAGGCGCTCGCGGCGCAGGGCGCGCCCGAGCAGGGCCAGGTAGGCCGCTTCCATCTTCTGCACCAGGCGCGGCGTGCCCGCGTGGTGTTCGGGCAGCAGCAGCGAGGCGAGCACGGGAATGACGGTCAGCGACAGCAGCAGCGAGGCGGCCAGCGCGAAAAGGATGGTCAGCGCCACGGGGGCGAACAGCTTGCCTTCCAGGCCCTGCAGGGTCAGCAGGGGCAGGAAGACGATCATGATCACCAGCATGCCGGCGCTGACGGGCAGGGCTACCTCGCGCACGGCCCGGTAGATGCGGTGCAGGCGCGGCACGCCCGGCTGGGCGTGGGCGCCATGGGCTTCGATGTTTTCCACCACCACGACGGCCGCGTCGACCAGCATGCCGATGGCGATGGCCAGGCCGCCCAGCGACATCAGGTTGGCGCTCAGGCCATACGCCTGCATCAGCAGGAAGGTGCCCAGCGCCGCCAGCGGCAGGATGCAGGCGACCACCAGCGCCGAGCGCAGGTTGCCGAGAAAGACATATAGCAGCACGATTACCAGCACGGTCGCTTCGGCCAGCGCGCCCGTGACGCTGGCCACGGCCCGCTCCACCAGCTTGCCGCGGTCGTAGAAGGTGCTGATGGTGGTGCCCTTGGGCAGGCTGGGGCCGAGCGCGTCGAGGCGCGCGCGCACTTGCTGCACCACTTGCTGCGCATTCGCGCCGCGCATGGCCAGCACCAGCGCCTGCACGGCTTCGCCGCGCCCGTCCTGGGTGACGGCGCCATAGCGCGTCAGCTGGCCGATGCGCACCGTCGCCACCTGGCCCACGTTCACCGCCATGTCGCCGCGCCGCGCAACGCCGATGGCGCGCACGTCGGCCAGCGTGCGGATGCCCGCGTCGCTGCGGATCAGCAGCGCCTCTTCGCCGCTGCCCAGGCGGCCCGCGCCGTCGCTGCGGTTGTTCGCTTCCAGCGCCTGCTGCAGCTGGGCCAGCGACAGGCCGCGCGCGGCCAGGGCGGCCAGGTCGGGCACCACTTCGAAGCTGCGCAGCATGCCGCCGAGCGAATTGACGTCGGCCACGCCGGCGATGTTGCGCAGCTGGGGGCGGATGGTCCATTCGAGCAGCGTGCGCTTTTCCATCAGGCTCAAGGGCCCCTCGATGGTGAACATGAAGATTTCACCGAGCGGCGTGGTGATCGGCGCCAGGCCGCCGCTGACGGAGGCGGGCAAGTCCTTGAGCACGTTGGCCAGCCGTTCGCTCACCTGCTGGCGCGCCCAGAAGACATCCGTGCCTTCCTGGAAGTCCAGCGTGATGTCGGCGATCGCATATTTGGACTGCGAGCGCAGCACCGCCTGGCGCGGGATGCCCAGCAATTCCTGCTCCACCGGGGCGACGATGCGCGCCTCGACTTCTTCCGGCGTCATGCCGGGCGCCTTCAGGATCAGCTTGACCTGGGTGCCGGAGACATCGGGAAAGGCGTCGATAGGCAGCGCGCGGAACGCCTGCACGCCGGCCGCCGCCATCAGCGCGGCCAGCACCAGCACCATCAGGCGCTGCGACAGCGACAGGGCGATCAAACGGGCCAGCATCACTGGCCTCCCTGGACTGGGGCATCCGAGGCAGGCCCCAGGCCGCTCCAGCTGCCTTTCAGCGCCGCCAGGCCGCGCACGGCCACCGCGTCGCCTGGCAGCACCGCGCCGCGCACCCAGGCCATGCCGCCGCCGGCTGGCGTCGCTTGCACGGGCACTGCCGTGAAGCCCCTTGTATTGGCGACAAAGACGTACTCCTGGCGCGCCTCGCCCATGCGCCGCACCAGCGCCGCCGCCGGCACGGCCACGCCACCCGGCGTTTGCGCCGGGCGCAGCAGGCGCGCTTCGACAAAGGCATTCACCTTCAGGCATGGCTCCTGGCCCACTTGCTGCGCGCGCAGCTGCGCGCTTTGCGTGGCGGCGTCGACGACGGGAGAGATGGCCGTCACGCGCAGCCTGGCGCAGCCGTCCACCTGCAGCAGGTCGCCCACGCGCAGCAGCGGCAGTTGCGCCCGGCTCGCCTGCAACTGCACCCAGAGGGGCCCGCTGGCGGCCATGCGGGCCAGCAGCGCGCCCGCTTCGACGTGCTGCCCCGCCTCGACCGGCAAGGCCAGCACGCTGCCGCTGCGGCTGGCGCGCAGCGTCAGCAGGGGCGACAGCGTGCGTTGTTCGCGCAGGCGCCGCAGCGCCACGCCATCGAGGCCGGCGCTGCGCAGCGCCTGTTCGCGTTCGCTGGCCGCCAGCGTGGCCAGCTGCGCCGCATCGCGGCTCTCATCGAGACGGGCGCGGGCGATGATGCCGTCGCCGTACAGTCCTTCGTCGCGCGCCAGTCTGGCTTGGGCCAGGCGCGCCGCGCTGGCCTTTTCCAGGTAGGCGCGCTGCCACTCCAGCCAGCCCTGGCTGTACAGGGTCAGCAGCGGCATGCCGGCGCGCACCTGCTGCAGCGGCGTCACGTGCACCTGCTGCACCACGCCGCCCAGCAATGCGCTGGCGACGGCGCCCGAGCCGGGCGGCGCCACCACGGTGCCCGACAGGACCAGGTCGTTGCCCGCCGGCGTCCCTTCGCCAGCCAGCGTGGCGAGCGCCGGCGTGGTGGCGATGCCGGCACGGCTGATTTGTTGCGAAGTGAGCAGCAATTGCTGCGGCGCGGCGGCCGACAGCAGCGGCCAGCCGAGCAGGGCCAGTATTGGCCAGCAAGGCTGGCAGCGGTTAAGATGGGGGGAAGCGGGCATGGGAGGCAGCCGGAAGTGGACGATGGATCGATGGTCGCCAGCAGATGTTAAGAAGTTCTTAATGTCCGGCGCCTACGCTGCCAGCATGAAATTTCCCGACAGGACAGGCCACGATGCGCATATTGCTGACAGAAGACGACCCCCAGCTGGGGCGCGCCACGCAGATGGGGCTGGAGCAGGCCGGCTATGCGGTCGACTGGGTGCAGTCGGCCGAAAGCGCGCATATGGCCGTGCGCCTGCACCGCTATGGCTGTCTGTTGCTCGACCTGGCCCTGCCGGGCGAGGATGGCATGCAGGCGCTGGCGACCTTGCGCCGCGGCGGCTATGACGGGGCGATCCTGATCGTCACGGCGCGCGATCAGATCATCGACCGCGTGGCTGGTCTGGACGCGGGCGCGGACGACTTCATCGTCAAGCCTTTCGACCTCGATGAGCTGGCGGCGCGCATGCGCAGCGCCTGCCGCCGCGCGGCCGGGCGCACGCACGAAGAACTCGTGCACGGTGATATCGTCATCGACGTCGCCGCGCGCCAGGTGCGCCAGGGCGGCGTGGAGGTGCCCGTGACGGGCAAGGAGTTCAGCATCCTGCTGATGCTCGTCGAGCAGCGCGGGCGCATCCTGAGCCGCGTGCAGCTGGAAGAGGGCGTCTACAGCTGGGGCGAGGAAATCGACAGCAACGCGCTGCAGGTGCATATCCACCATTTGCGGCGCAAACTGGGCAAGGCGCTGATCCGCACGGTGCATGCGATCGGCTACAGCATCGACAAGCCCGCTACGCCGGATGCGCCCGACACGCCCGACACGCAGGCGTGTCCGTGATGCCCGCCATCGCGGGTAACGCGGGTGCATGGTCGCTGCGGCGCACGCTGCTGGCCGTGCTGCTGGGACTGACGTTCATCTTGTGGGGCTTCAGCGCCGCCATCGTGTATCTGGAAGCGGGGCGCGAAAGCCAGGAACTGTTCGACCAGTCGCTGGCCGAGACGGGCCATTTGCTGCTCTCCCTGGCCGAACACGAGGTGCAGGAGCATGGCGCGAGCACATCGCTGGTGATGCCGGTGGCGCAGAACCGCAACCACCGCCAGTATCTGCTGTTCCAGGTGTGGGATGCGCAGCAGCGATTGCTGTACAAGAACGCTGGCGCGCCGGACCGGGCGTTCGCCGCGCCGGCCGATGTCGGCTACAGCTGGCACGACAACGATGGCCGCCTGTGGCGCATCTACACGAGCTGGAATCACGACGCCCGGCTGCAGATCCAGGTGGCGGAACCGGCCAGCCACCGCCAGGAAATCAGCAGCCGCTTCGCCGTCAAGCTGCTGGCCATCGGCTTGCCGATGGCGGCCCTGGCGGCGCTGGCCATCTGGTGGAGCATCAACCGCGTGTTTCGCGCGCTGCGCCGCTCGGCCGACGAAGTGGCGCAGCGCACGCCCGACGATCTGGCCAGTGTCAGCGTGACGGGCGCGCCCGTGGAAGTGCAACCGCTGCTGCAGGCCATCAACCGCCTGTTCCTGCGCGTGCGCCAGACGCGCGAGCAGGAGCAGCGCTTCACGGCCGATGCCGCGCATGAATTGCGCACGCCGCTGGCGGCCATCAAGACCAATCTGCAGGTGCTGCAGCGCGCGCGCAGCGATGCCGAGCGCAAGGAATCCGTGATGGGCCTGGGCCTGAGCGTGGACCGCGCCACGCGCCTGGTGGGGCAGTTGCTGACCCTGTCCCGGCTCGACCCGCAGTCGCAGCCGCCGCCCGATCTGCCCGTAATGGACCTGGCCGCCGTGCTGGCCGAACAGCTGCCCGCCTGGATGGCGCAGGCGCAGCGCCAGGATCTGCTGCTGCGGGCCGACCTGGCCACTGCGCCATGCCGTTTGCAGCTCGACCATGTGCTGATCCTGGCGCGCAACCTGATGGACAATGCCATGCGCTACACCCCGGCCGGCGGCACGCTGGTGCTGGCCTGCCGTAGCGAGGCCGACGGCGTGCTGCTGCGCGTGAGCGACACGGGGCCTGGCATCGCCGAGCCCTTGCGCGAGCGCGTGTTCGAACGTTTTTTCCGCGCCGCCGGCGCGCACCAGCCAGGCAGCGGCCTGGGCTTGTCGATCGTGCGGCGCATCGCCGAGACGCATGGCGCCAGCGTGCAGCTGGCCGCCGGGCCGGACGGCGCGGGCCTGGTGGTGACGGTGCGCTTTCCCGCGCCCGCCGACGCGCCCATGCATACATAAAGGAGCGAATATGCCATTGCGACACCGCGAGTTTCACCGGATGGACAACGTGGGCTGGCTGCGTGCCGCCGTGCTGGGCGCCAATGACGGCATCGTCTCGACGGCCAGTCTGGTGCTGGGCGTGGTGGCGGCGCACGCCACGCACGACAGCATTCTGGTGGCCGGCGTGGCAGGCCTGGTGGCGGGCGCCATGTCGATGGCCACGGGCGAATATGTCTCGGTGCAGTCGCAGGCCGATACGGAACAGGCGGCGCTCGAGCGCGAGGGCGGCGAGCTGCTCGACGATCCCAACGGGGAGCTGCACGAGCTGACGCACATTTATGTGGCGCGCGGCCTGGAACCGGCGCTGGCCGCGCAGGTGGCCAGGGCCCTGACGGCGCACGATGCGATCGGCGCGCATGCGCGCGATGAGCTGGGCATCACCGAGAGCATGCGCGCGCGCCCGCTGCAGGCGGCGCTGGCTTCGGCGCTCAGCTTTGCCGTCGGCGCGGCGTTGCCGCTGCTGGTGGTGCTGCTGGCGCCGCTGTCCATGCTGGCGCCGGCCATCGTCGTGGCGTCGCTGCTATCGCTTGCCTTGCTCGGTGGCCTGGCCGCCAGGGTCGGCGGCGCGCGCGTGGGCCGCGGCGTGCTGCGCGTGGTGTTCTGGAGCGCGCTGTCGATGGCGGCGGCATCGTGCATCGGGGCGCTGTTCGGCGCCCCGGCAGCCTGACGCCGTCAGTGCGACACCAGCACCGGCAAGGTCATGTCCTGCAGCACCGTGCGCGTGACGCCGCCCAGCAGCGCTTCGCGCAGGCGCATGTGGCCGTAGCAGCCCATCACGATCAGGTCGCACTGGCGCTGCGTCGCCATGGCCAGCAGGGCCGCGCCCACGTCCTGGCCGTGCGGCGTGTCGTGCTGCAGCACTTCGACGTTGACGCCGTGGCGCGCCAGGTACAGGGCCAGGTCGGCACCCGGCTGCTCGCCGTGCGCGGCCGGCTGGGCGTGCGAATTGACGACGGCCAGGGTCACCTGCCGCGCGCGTTGCAGCAGCGGCAGCGCATCGGTGATGGCGCGCAGCGCTTCGGCGCTGCCGTTCCAGGCCAGCAGCGGGTGCTGCGGGGCGCCCGCTAGCGCGGCCGACGGCGCGTGCGGCACCATCAGCACGGGCCGGCCGCAATGCAGCATCAGGTATTCGGGCGTGCCGGCGATGACGCGCGAGGGCGTGTCCTGCGCGTCCGTCTGGCCGAGGATCAGCAAGTCGCAATAGCGCGCCTGCAGCAGCAGCGCGCCTTGCGCATCGTCGTCGACGAAGCGCGTTTCGTAGGTGCCCAGGCCTTCTTCGAGGGCGATGCGCTCGAAGTCGTGCAGCGCCTCGCTGGCCTGGCTGCGCAGCGCCTGCATCTGCGCCGGCGCAAACTGCAGCGCGTTGACGCCGCCGCCATACGCATAGCGCGAGATGCCGCTCATGGCCGAACCGATCAGGTGCGCGCCTTGGGCGACGGCCAGGCGCACGGCCAGGCGGATGCGCTGGGCGCAGTGGCGGGAATTGTCGACGTGGACCAGCAGGGTAGTGTAGGGCATGGTGTTTTCCTCGGTTGTCGGTTGTCAGGTCTGCAGTACGTAGCTGCCCGGCGCGTCGCCCAAGGCAGCCCCCATGGCCGGCGGCGCCACTTGCGCGCCCGCGCGCTCTGCCAGCCAGGCTTGCCAGGCGGGCCACCATGAACCATCGTGGTGCGGCACGTCGCGCTGCCAGCTGTCCGCGTCGACATACGCCTCGTCGTGGCGGTGCGTGGCCAGCTGGTAGCTGCGGCCCGGCTGGCCCGGCGGCGACACGACGCCCGCGTTGTGGCCGCCCGAGGTGAGCAGGAAGGTGACGTCCGTGTCCGTGAGCAACTGCAGCTTGTACACGGAGCGCCACGGCGCCACGTGATCCGTCAGGGTGCCGACGGCAAAGATGGGCGCGTGGATGTCGGGCAGGGCGATGTGGCGGCCCGCCGTGCGGTAGCGGCCTTCGGCCAGGTCGTTGTGCAGGAACAAACGGCGCAGGTATTCCGAATGCATGCGGCAGGGCATGCGTGTGGCGTCCCCGTTCCAGGCCATCAGGTCGCTGCCCTGGTCATCGAGGCCGAGCAGGTAATGGCGCAGCCGGCGCGACCAGATCAAGTCATTCGAGCGCAGCAGCTGGAAGGCGCCCGCCATCTGTTTCGTGTCGAGGTAGCCCTGTTTCCACATGGCCGCTTCCAGGAAGCTGACCTGGCTCTCGTCGATGAACAGCGACAGTTCGCCCGGCTCCTTGAAATCGACTTGCGAGGCCAGCATGGTGAGGCTGGCCAGGCGCGCATCGCCGTCGCGCGCCATGCTGGCGGCGGCAATCGCCAGCAGGGTGCCGCCCAGACAGTAGCCGGCCGCGTGCACCTGCGGCGCGCCCGTGATGCGGACAACGGCGTCGAGCGCGTCCATCACGCCCAGCTGGCGGTAGTCTTCCAGCGACAGCTCGCGGTCTTCGTCCTGCGGGTTTTTCCAGGAAATCATGAATACCGTGTGGCCCTGGCCCACCAGGTAGCGCACCAGCGAATTGTGCGGCGACAGGTCGAGAATATAGAACTTCATGATCCAGGCAGGCACGAACAGCAGCGGCGTGGCATGCACCTGGGCCGTCGTGGGGGCGTATTGGAGCAGTTCGATCAAGTCATTGCGGTAGACCACCTTGCCCGGCGTGACGGCCATGTTCCGTCCCACCTTGAACGCCGCTTCGCCGGGTGCGGCACGCCCCATGGCGGCGCGCTGCCAGTCCTCGACCGCGTGGACCATGCCGTGCGCCAGGCTGGCGCCGCCGCTTTCCAGGGTCGCTTGCTGCACCACGGGATTGGTCAGCATGAAGTTCGACGGCGCCAGCATGTCGAGCCACTGGCGCACGGTAAACGTGACGACATCCTCGTGGTGCGGCGAGACGCCGCGCACGCCGGTGGTGGCGCGGTGCCACCATTGCTGCTGCAGCAGGAAGCCCTGGTAGACGAGGTTGTACGGCCAACGCTGCCAGGCCGGGTCCTCGAAGCGCCGGTCCTGCGGCAGCGGCGCGATGCAGGGCGCCGCGGAGGGCGCACCCGGCAGCGCCGATTGCACGGCGTACTGCTGCCAGCGGCCGATCTTCTTCCACGCTTCCTGCAGCAGGGCTTGCTGCTTCGAGGGCGCCAGCGCCAGGTGGCTGAGCCAGTCGGCATACGCGTTGCCCAGCGCGGCCGGCGAAATGCCGCCCGTGAACTTGCCCAGCCAGGCGTTCAGCAGCAGGTCCAGGGTGGCGCCTTCCGGCGCGCTTTCCGGGTAGTCGTGCGCCGGCACGCCTTGCCAGGCGCTGCCCAGGCGCTCATGTTCCACTTGTTGCGTCGCATTGCTCATCCAGGGCTCCTGTCATTTTTTTACAGGATAGCAAGAGCTTGTTCAAAAAATTATGATCTACATCAAGTTTGTCCGGATGCGTGCAGCATGTCGCACGTCGCCTGGATGGCCGCGCCCGTTTCCTGCAGGAACAGCCGCGACTGTTCCTCCAGCGCAGCGAGGCGCGCCAGCAAGGCCTCCTGCGGCGCCTGTGCCGCCTCGCGCTCGATGGCTGCGGCGATGGCGACGGCGGGGATGGCATGGAAGTTGGCCAGCAAGCCGGCCAGGGTATGTGCCTGCCGGCTTGCGGTGGGCCGGTCGTCCGCCTGCAGGGCTGCGCGCAAGGCGGCCAGCTGCTCCGGCAAGCCGGCCAGGAAGGAGGCGCCGATGATGGCGATCACGTCGGCATCGGCGTTGGCCAGCGCGGCGCCGTAGTCGAAGGGTGGCGCGCTGCCGGTGGCCAGCACTGCCACTTGCGACGCCATGGCGGGCGGCAGCGGCAGCTTGCTGATTTGCAATACATGCTGCTCGATCAGGCTCTGAAAGGCGGCGGTGCGGAAAGGCTTGGACAGGTAATCGTCCATGCCGCCGGCGATGCAGCGTTCGCGGTCGCCTTCGAAGGCGCTGGCCGTCATGGCGATGATGATGCTTTTCGGCATGCCTTGCGCTTCGCGCTGGCGTATCTGCGCGGTGGCTTCGAAACCGCCCATTTCCGGCATTTGCAAGTCCATCAGGATCATGTCGAAGTGGCCGGCGGCATGACGCTCGAGCGCTTCGTGGCCGTTCGCCGCATGCGTGACCCGGTGCCCCGCATTCGACAGCAGCACGGTGGCCAGTTCGCGGTTCATGGCGTTGTCCTCGACCAGCAGGACGTCCAGGCCAGGCATGCTTTCCCGCACGGCATGGCGCGTCACCACGGGTGTGGCGCCGGGCATGCCGCGGCAGGTGCCCAGCACGCTCATGGTGACGGCCAGCAATTCCTCGGGGCTGGCCGGCTTGAGCAGATAGCCGTCGATGCCCAGTTCGCGGCAGCGCGCCGCGTCACCCAGGCTGCCGCTCGACGACAGCATGACGATGGGCACCTGGCTCCAGTGGGGCAGGGCGGCCAGCGCCGAGGCCGTGTCGAAGCCATTCATGCCGGGCATGGCAAAGTCCATGATGATGCAGTCGGCCGGCAGGGCGCTGCGGCAGTGTTCCAGCGCCGCCTCGCCCGACTCGCAGGCGGTGACGCTGGCACCGCTGTGCTCGAAGATCTTGCGCAGGATGGTCAGGCTGCTGGAATTGTCGTCGACCAGCAGGATCGCCCGCGCCGCCAGCGAGGCGCCCGGCGGCGGCAGGCAAGGCTGATGCTCGGCGATGGGCAGGGCCAGGTCGACGCTGAAGCTGCTGCCCTTGCCCAGTTCGCTCGACAGGCTGATGCTGCCGCCCATCATGCCCACCAGGCGGCGCGTGATCGACAGGCCCAGTCCCGTGCCGCCGAAGCGCCGCGTGGTCGAACCGTCTTCCTGCTGGAAGGCGTCGAAGACGGCCTCCTGCATGTCGGCGGCGATGCCGATGCCGGTGTCGCGCACGCACAGCTGCAGCTGGGCCATGCCATCGCCGCTGGCGCGCAGCCGGGCACTGACAGTGACCTCGCCGCGCGGCGTGAACTTGATGGCGTTGCCCGCCAGGTTGGTGAGGATCTGGCGCAGCCGGCCAGGGTCGCCGAGCAAGGTGTGCGGCAGCGCGGGATCGATGTCGAGCACCAGTTCCAGGCCGCTGGACTGGGCCCGCATGGCGAGTGCGCGCATGGTTTCCTGCATCAGATGGCGCAGTTTGAAAGGGATGCTTTCCAGGGTCAGCATGCCCGCCTCGATCTTCGAGAAATCGAGGATGTCGTTGATAATGCACAGCAGGGCGTCGGCCGAAGCCTTGACGATTTCCAGGTATTTGCGCTGGTGGACGTCGAGTTCGGAGTCGAGCACCAGGTCCGTCATGCCCAGGATGCCGTTCATCGGCGTGCGGATCTCGTGGCTCATGTTGGCCAGGAATTCGCTCTTCGAGCGGCTGGCCGATTCGGCCACTTCCTTGGCCAGCAGCAGCGCCCGTTCAGCCGCCTTTTGGCTGGAAATGTCGACGATGGTGCCGACCAGACCGTGCAGGCTGCCATCGGACTTCAGCAGGGCGGCCTTGCTGAACAGCACATCGACCTGGCGCGCGCCGACGCTCAGCCGCTCTTCATACGTCTGGTTGCCGCGCTCCTGCAGCAGTTCCAGGTCGCGCTGCAGCACTTGCTGGGCCTCCTGCTGCGGCAGGATGTCGGCTACCGTCTTGCCCAGGATGTCCGCCTGCGTGCGCTGGAAGAAGGCGCAATAGGCGCGGTTGGCGCGCAGGTAGCGGCCCTGTACATCCTTCAGGTACAAAGGGATAGGAATGGTTTCGATCAGCGCGTCGACAAAGTTGAGGTTGTGCCGCAGCTCGCGTGCCGCCAGGCGCCGCTCCGTGATGTCGGTCAGGCTGCCGGTGATGCCGGTCAGGCGGTCCTGGCCATCGCGTTCGGCGCGCGCGCACACGTCGACCCAGCGCACGTCGCCGTCGCGGGTCACGTAGCGCGCTTCATGGCGCATGCTGTCCACCTGGCCACTCAGCAGCTGGGACAGGCCGGCGGCCGCGCGCTCGCGGTCGCGCGCATCGATGAATTGCAGCACATGCTTGCCCAGGCTGTCGGCGGCGCCGAAGCCGGTGATGGTGTGCCAGGCGGGGTTCAGGAAGGTCCAGGCGCCGTTCAGGTCGGTGCGGAAGACCACTTCATGGAGGCTGTTGACGACGTTGCGGTATTCGCGCTCGCTTTTCGCGATGGTCTCGGCCATGCGTTTGCTGTCGCTGATTTCCGTGCGGATGGCGATGTACTGATAGGGTTTGCCGGCCGCGTCGAGGAAGGGCACGATGGTGGCGTCGACCCAGTATTGCCCGCCATCCTTGGCGTGGTTGCAGATTTCGCCATGCCAGACCTGGCCCGTGGTGATGGTTTGCCACATCTGCGCAAAGTAGGCGTCAGGATGCGTGTGCGAATTGATCAGGCGGTGCGTCTTGCCGATCAGTTCTTCGCGCGCGAATCCGCTGATGGCGCAGAACTTGTCGTTGACGTAAATGATGACGCCGGCCGTGTCGGTGATGCTGACAATGGCATGCTGGTCCATCGCAAAGCGCTGGTTCTGCAGCTCAATGCGGCGCAATTCCTGCTGCGATATCAGCTCGGCCAGCAGCACCGAGAGGCCCTCGATATCGCCTTCCTGCGGCAGATGCTGCCCGGAATCGTCGTTGTCGAGCAGGCGCACGGCCGCCACGCGCAACGATTGCAGGACGCGGTTGCGGCTGGCCAGTTCCGTGCGCAGCAGGGCATTGGTCATGCTCAGTTCTGTCGAACTCAGTTCCAGGCTGCGCGAGCGCAAGTCCAGGTCGCGTTCGGCCTGTTCGTAGCTGCCGTCGATGCGCAGCAGCAGGGCCGGCAGGCCGGCCAGGAAGGCGGCCAGTTCGGGCGGCGTGCCCGCTTGCGCCGCCAATGCCTGGGCCTGTTCCAGCAAGGCGATGCAGGCGCTTTCCGAGTCGATATCGCAGACGCGGCTCAATTGGCGTGCCAGGGTGCGGTTCATGTTTCGCTCAGCACAGTCACGGTCATCGTCTGGTTATGCAGCTGGCATGCGCCATGCGGCTGCGTGATGCCGATTTCGCCGTTCGAGTAAAAACCGGCGATACAGGTGGCGCCGCTGCCCAGCACCTCGGCCACCGCTTCGACCTCTTCCTCGACCCGGTCGCCCATGGCCAGCTTGCGCCCCACGCAGCTGACCAGCAGGGCCAGCTGGTCGCCCAGCGTATCGGCGTGGAGCGCGACACCGCGCGCGGCCATTTCGGCCCCGTCGATCAGCCGGTTGGTACTGGAATGCATCAGTTTCAGGTAGCCGTCGGCGAGGATGTCGCCGGCCAGGGTCAGCGAACCCTGTTCTTCATCGACGGCGAGGATGGTGCGAAACACATTGCTTTTTTCATGCGCCGCCGAGAGCATTTCAAACGGAAACAGCAGCCCCGAGCCGGGCAGGTCGCGCGCATGGTCGCCCAGGTACAGTTTGTAGATGTCCAGCGCGCGCGCACCATCGAGGCCATACAGCACGTTGTCGACGCAGCGCGTCACCTTGCGCGCGGGGCCGAACGCTTCCCAGCCCGCATGGCTGCCGTAGCCGAGGCGGATATGCTCGCCGTACAGGCCGACGGCGACGATGGCATTGTCGGCCGCGCCGCGCGGACCCAGGGTCCAGGTCTGGCGGAAGGCGCCGCCGTCGGCGGCCAGCCCGCCCGAGATGGTGACGCCCGGGGGCAGATGCGCCTGCAGGCCGGCAATCAGGGCGCTGCCGTTGATGGCCACGCCCGTGCCTAGCATGAAGACCGCCGTCAGGCCGTCCTGCGGCAGCGCTTGCGCCAGGCGCCCGCCCGCCTCATGCGAGTCCGCCATGTCGCAGATGATGGCGTCGGCAATCGCCACCGCCGTGTGCGCGAAGCCGATGGCGGTGATGACGCAGCTGCCGTCGTAGACGCGTTTGCCGGCGATCTCGCCGGCCGTGGAACAGCCGGCGATCACGGCGCCGGGCAGTTGGCGGCGCAGCGCCGCCGTCAGTTCGGGGGTGGAAAAATAGGCGCAGGCGCCAAACACCAGCACCAGCTGCGGCTGCATGGCGGCCAGGGGCGCCAGTGCGGCATCGATGTCGACACGGTTTTTCAGGATCAGTTGTTGCACGCGCATGGCAGGGTCCTCGCTTACAGTGGGTGGGCAGGGTGCTGGATGGGGTCGGGCAGGCTGTTGCGGATATCGAGCACCTCGTCCCAGGCACCCAGGAAGGCGTCGATACAGTCCGGGCAGAAATGGCTGCCTTTGTTCTGTTGCAGGAACAGGCGCGCCTGTTCCACGGGCCAGGCCGGCTTGTACGGGCGTTCCGACGTGAGCGCGTCGAAGACATCGGCCACGGCGACGATGCGCGCCGACAGCGGTATCTGTTCGCCCGCCAGGCCGCCCGGATAGCCGCTGCCATCGTATTTTTCGTGGTGGCCGCGGGCGATTTCCTCGGCCAGCTGGATCAGTGGGGCATCGCTGCCGGCGAGGATCTTGCCACCGATTTCCGCATGCTGGCGCATGATGGCCATTTCCTCGGGGTCCAGCCGGCCCGGCTTGAGCAGGATATGGTCGGGCGTGGCCAGCTTGCCCACGTCGTGCATCGGTGCCGCCTTGAGCAGCAGTTCCTGCCAGTGCGCATCCATGCCCAGTTTCCCGGCGATCAGGGCCGAATAGCGCGCCATGCGCATGATGTGGGCGCCCGTTTCGGGGTCGCGGAATTCGGCCGCCCGCGCCAGGCGCGTGACCAGTTCCATCTCGCGCGCCGTGACGTTGGCGATGGCCTGGCGCACTTCATGCTCGAGCAGCTTGGCGCGGTCGGCCAGCAAGGTTTGCGCCAAGCGCAGGGCCAGCAGATTGCGCACGCGCAGGCAAAATTCGATGGTGTCGACGGGCTTGGTGAGAAACTCCGTGACACCGAGCGAAAAGGCCTGCTTGCGCACGGCGCGGTCGTTCTCGGTGGTGACCATGATGATGGGGATGTCGGCCATGCCCCGCATTTTGCGGAAGATGCTGAGAAATTCGTTGCCCGACAGGCTGGGCATCCGGTAGTCGAGCAGGACCAGGTCCGGCACATGCGACTCGCACCAGTACAACGCATCGATGGGGTCGTTCATGCAGACGGGCTCGATGCTGCTGGCCTTGCGCGCCAGGGTCGATAGCAGGTTCAGGTTGGTGTCGTTGTCATCGACGATCAGGATGCTCATGGTGTCTCCGGAAGTTGGCGGTCAGGTTGCGGACGCGATGGCGATGGCGCCTCAGGCAGCCAGTTTGCCCGTGGCTTGCACGCCCAGGCCCGCCAGCAGACTGTTCATGTCGAGCACGATCAGCATGCGTTCGTCCAGGCTGCCGATGGCCGTGACGTGGCTGGCCATCGCCGAGCCATGCAGCTGTGGCGGGGGCTTGAGCTGCGCCGGTGCCAGCGGCACCACATCGGCCACGCGGTCGACCACGATGCCGGTGGCGCCATGCGCGAAGATGAGGATGATCACCACGGTCGAGGCGTCGTACGCTGGCTCGGCCTGGCCCAGTGCGATGCGCAGGTCGATCAGCGGCACGATGCTGCCGCGCAGGTGGATGAAGCCCTTGAGAAAGGCGGGCGCATTGGCCATACGGGTCACGGCGCCGTAGCCGCGGATTTCCTGCACCAGGCCGATGTCGATGGCGTACTCCTCATTGCCCAGTCCAAAGACCAGCAATTCCCGCGCGCCCGCTTGCGCCGGCTGGCTCGCTGTCGCGGCATGTGTCGTGGTGATTTCCATGTGTTTGCTCCTGTCAGGTGATGCGTGATGCATGAAACTGCGAGGGCTACCGGCTGCTGCTCAAATCTGCTCGGTGCGGTTGCGGCCATTGCTCTTGGCCTGGTACAGCGCGGCGTCGGCTTGCATGAAACAGGCTTTCCAGTCGCCGTTGTTGGGCAGCGGCGCCAGGCCGATGCTGATCGTCGCCGTGATGGGCGTGTGCTTGAAGTCGACGCACGTTGCTGCCACGGCAAGGCGGATGCGTTCGGCCACCTTGTACGCCATCGTCATGTCCGTACGGGGGAACAGCAAGCCGAATTCCTCGCCGCCCACGCGGGCGACAACATCGGATGCCCGTGCCTGGGACTGCAGCGCGGCCGCGATGGCTTGCAGCACGGCGTCGCCGGCGGCGTGGCCATGCCGGTCATTGACCTTCTTGAAGAAGTCGATGTCGGCGATGCCGATGGTCATCGCACTGCCCGCGCGACTGGCCCGCGCGGCCGAACGCACGGCTTCGATCTCGAAGGCGCGGCGGTTCGGCAGATGGGTCAGGGGGTCGCTCAGCGCGATGCGCTGCAACTGCTGCCAGCGGGCCGCATTCTGCTGTTCGATGGCGCGTTCGTGGCGTTGATCGATGAAAAAGGCGCCCAGGTAGTTTTCGTCGTCCAGCTTGCCCAGGTCCACGGCCTTGAACACGATGGGCAGCAGCGTGCCATCGTGGTGGCGTATGGCGAAATGGCGCTTGTGCCCGAGTACCGTGGACTCCCTGTCGCCGGCCAGATAGGCGCCGATCCGTGCGCCATGCTGCTTGCGCACCGAGTCGGGCAGCAGCGCCTCGATCTGCTGGCCCGACAGGCTGCCCGGGGCATAACCGCTCAGCGCATACATGGCGTCGTTCGCATAGCGGATGCGTGAGCCCGCATCGATGATGACGGCGGCGTCGGCGGCGTCGAGCAGACGCAAGGCCAGTATTTGGTTCATGTGCTTGTCCCCTACAAAGAAGGCAGAGATGCCGGGCGATCGAAGCAAAGAGCGCTGCTGTATCGCCTTGATATTTCCTTAAGAATCATCATACACCAAATAAAAATGATTTCAACAAATATTATGATTTTCATGATTTATTTGGTTTTTTAAGCACAGGGATATTCAGGTCTTGACGGAAATGGCAGCGTGTTGTAAGCATTTTTACTGTCTTTCGGGGCAGGTTTTCCATCACGTCGCGTGTCCATTGATAAAAAAATTATTTTTTTCGTGTATTTATTTATTGTATTTGGTAAATTTATGCAGCAGAATAGAAAGCATGCAGATCGGCACGCGTGTGGCGCGCACGGCCTGACATGCCAGGCGGATCACTGTGGATGGGGGAGACGGACATGCTTACGAAAATACCGGCAAGGCGCAGCGAGGCGCTGTACAAGGAGCAGCCGCCGTCCGGCAGCGCGCGCCGTCCGCAAGGACCGGGCGCGGGCGTGTTCCGCCCACCCGTGCGGCGCCTGCAGGCGATTGCCTGCCTGGCCCTGTTTTTGGCCGTGATACCGGCCGTGACCTGCATCGCCACGGGGCGCGCCGGCATGCCGATGTTGTTCAGCACCGTGTGCGGTGTGGTGTCGTGCGCGGCCGCGGATGGGGCGCTTTAGCCGCCTGCGCCGGTGGCTTGCGCCTCCTCGCAGATCCATGCGATGAATGCCTGTACGGCGGGACGTGTGGCCGCATCGGGCCGCGCCACCAGGTAATACGCAAAGCGCGCGGGCCAGGGCAAGTCCAGCACTTGCACCAGGCGCCCGGCGGCGATTTCCTCCTGCGCGTACAGCTGCGGCACCAGGGCCAGGCCCTGGCCCGCCTCGGCTGCGCGGATCAACAGAAAATCATCTTCGAAGGCGGAGCCGCGCCGCGCCCGCGCCGCATCTGCACTGCCGTCCTGCGCGCCATGTGCTGCCAGCCACAAGGGCCAGTCGGCGCGGTCCGTATCGTGCAGCAGCGGGTAGCGCAGGCAATCGGCCGGCGTGGCGATGGGCGGCTGGCCCGCCATCAGGGCGGGGCTGGCGACGGGCACCAGCACGGGCGCCATCAGGCGCGTCACTTGCAGGCCCGGATAGTCGCCCAGGCCGTGGCGCAGCGCCACGTCGACCCGGTCGCGGCGCAGGTCCACCAGTGCGGATGTCGCTTCCACGCGCACCTCGATATGCGGATGGCGCTGGTTGAAGCGGCCCAGCCGTGGCACCAGCCAGGCGGCCGCAAAAGTGGCCACCGTGCTGACGGTGAGCGTCTGGCGCCCACCCATGTCTTCCAGTGCCTGGCTGGCGCCGGCGATCTGCGCGAATGCGGCCTGCAGGGCGGGGTGGACCATGGCCCCCGCTTCGGTCAGGCGCAAGCCCTGGCGTTCGCGGGTAAACAGGGGCATGCCGACCCGCTCTTCCAGCAGGCGGATTTGCTGGCTGACGGCGCCCGACGTCACATGCAGCGCCTCGGCGGCCGCCTTGATGCTGCCGCGCTGGCCCACTTCGACAAAGGCGCGCAGGGCCTGGAGTGGTAAAGGATGCTTCATCGATATAGTTTTTCTATAGTTGCGAGCGAAAAATCATCGTTTCAGTTTCACTCTTAAAAAACGCATTATAGGGGCATGCGGCGTTGTTTTGACGTCGAGTAAAACTATATCGATAGGATCTCCATGTTACTTTCACATAGGCAACTTTGCCTGGTGTTGCTGTGCACCACGCAATTCGTCGCCTTGCTCGATTTTTCCATCACCATGATTCCCCTGCCGCAAATCCAGCACAGTCTGGGCTTTACGCCCGGCGGCCTGCAATGGGTGATCAATGCGTACGGCGTGGCCATCGCCGGCTTCCTGCTGCTGGGCGGGCGCGCGGCCGACCTGTTTGGCCGCCGCCGCGTCTTCATCGCAGGGCTGCTGCTGTTCACTGCCGCCTCGCTGCTGGGCGGTTTTTCGCACAGCCCGGCCATGCTGGTGGCCACGCGCGCGCTGCAGGGCTTTGGCGCCGCCATGTTTTCGCCGGCCGCATTCTCCCTGCTGCTGGCCGTGTTTCCCGAACCGGCGCAGCGCAACCGGGCGCTCGGTGCCTGGACGGCCGTGGCGGCCAGCGGCTTTGTCGCGGGCCTGATCCTGGGCGGCTTCATCACGGATATGCTGGGCTGGCGCTGGGTGCTGTGGATTAACGTGCCCGTCGGCTTGCTGGTGCTGGCCCTGTCGCCGGCCTTGCCCCCGGGCCGGCCCGATGCCGATACCGCTGCCGCTGGCGGCACCCTCGACGTGTGGGGCGCGCTGCTGGTGGCGTCAGGCGCGGCAACGCTGGTGTTTGCCTTTGCCAATAGCGAGCATGTGGGACTGGCGCATCCGTTCACTTTTGCCCTGGTCGCGCTGGCGCTGGCCTTGCTGGCGCTGTTCGTCTGGGTGGAGGGACGCGTGGCCATGCCGCTGATGCCGCTGGCCGTGTTCGCGCGCCGCTCGACGGGCGGCGCGAATATCGTCTCGCTGCTGGCCAATACGGCCCTGGGCCCGACCTTTGTCGTCGTGGCGCTGGCCATGCAGGAAGTGCTGGCGTTTTCCGCCACGCGCACGGGACTGGGCTTGCTGCCGATGGCCGTCGCCTTTACCCTGGCCAGCGCGTGGGCCGGGCCGGCGCTGATCGCCCGCTGCGGCACCAAGCCCGTCATCGTCGGCGGCATGCTGCTGTTCATCGGCGGCCTGGCCCTGCTGGGCGCATCGCTGGCCACGCTGTCCGCCTGGGCCGTCTCGATCCTGCCTGGCACCGTGCTGGCCGGCATCGGCTATGGGCTGGCGTTTCCCGCCTGGACCGTGGCCGGCATCGATGGCGTGCAGGAAGCGGACCACGGCCTGGCGGGCGGCATGTTGACGACCACGCAGGAAGTCGGCTCGGCCGTCGGCCTGGCCGTGGGCGTGGCGGTCAGCATCGCCGTGCTGGCCGGTGGCGGCACGGCCGCGCAAGGCTACAGCGGCGCCATCCTCGTTTCCGCCTGCCTGGTGGCGGCGGGCCTGGCGTGCGCCATCGCCATCCTGCCCGGCAAGACAGCGCGCCAGGAGGCGGCTGCATGATGGAACTCTACACCGACAGCTCGCCGAACGGTTTCAAGGCCACGATTGCGCTGGCCGAACTGGGCTTGCCCTATCGATTGCGCCACGTGCGCATCGACCAGGGCGAACACCGGCTGCCCGCTTTCCTGGCCCGCAATCCGCACGGGCGCATTCCCGTGCTGGTCGATCACGACACGGGCGTCACCGTGTTCGAGTCGGCCGCCATCCTGCTGTACCTGGCCGAGAAAACGGGGCGCTTGCTGCCCAAGGCGCCCGCGCAGCGCTGGGCTGCCATCACCTGGCTGCAATTTCACGCGGCCAGCATGGGGCCGATGTTGGGCCAGCGCGTGCATTTTGAACTGGCCGACGGCGGCGCGAATGTCGCCGCCACGGCGCATTTTCGCCAGTTGTGCGACGCCGCGCTGGCCACCATGGATGGCCGCCTGGCCGACAACGCCTATCTGGCCGGCGACGACTATTCCATCGCCGATATCGCCAGTTTCGGCTGGCTGCATATCGCCCGCATCGTCGGCTTCGATTTCTCCGCCTGGCCGCACGTGGGCGCCTGGTACGCCCGCGTGGCGGGCCGCCAGGCCGTGCAGCTGGGCATCACGCTTCCTGCGCCCGCCACCGGCGCTTAAAACGCCTGGCTGACTGAATAAATCAGCAAGCCGGCCAGGCCGCCGACGATGGTGCCGTTGATGCGGATGAATTGCAGGTCGCGCCCGATGGCCAGTTCGATGCGCTCGCTCATTTCATCTTTGCTCCACAGGTCCAGGCGGGCGGCGATGAAGGCGCCCACTTCGCCCCGGTAGCGGCGCACCAGCGACCCGCTGCCGGCGACGATGGCGTCGTTCAGCCATGCCCGCGCATGTTGGTCCGTGCCGAGCACCTTGCCCGTGTTGCGCGCCAGGCTGGCGATCGCCTGCGCCAGCACGGGCTGGTCGGCGTGCAGGTCGGTCAGCAGGCGCGTGCTGATGTTGGTCCAGAGGTCGCCCAGCATGGCTTGCACGGTATCGCTGGCGATCAGCTGCAGCTGGTAGCGGCGCACCGTCTCTTGCCACTGCGGATCGGCCTTCAGGTGCAAGGCGCTGTCGGCGATCCAGCCGGCGATGCGCTGGCGCAGCGGGTGCTGCGCATCGACGCGCACGGCGACGGCAAACTTTTGCAGCGAGGCGATCATGCGCGGCTCATACGCTTTCACGGCTTTTTTCACCAGCGCGTTCTCGATCTGGAAGGCGCCCAGCACGAAGTCGCCGATGGCCGCGTGGTGCGTCTCGTCATCGAGGTAGGCGGCGCCGCGGTCGAGCAGGAAGTCCAGCAGCTGCTGCGGCTTGCCGTCGGCGATCAGCGCGTCGAGGCAGTCGGCCGCCACGTCCGACAGATTCAATTGACCCAGGTAGTTGCTGGCCTGGTCACGCAGCAGGCGGCCCAGTGTGTCGTGATCGAGCATCGCCAGCAGCTGTTTCACCACGCCGGCGCTGGCCATGCCCAGTTGCCGCGCGTGGAGCTCGTCACTGAGCCAGGCTCCCAGGCGCGCGGCGGGGTCGGCTTGCACGATGCGCTCGGCGATGCCTTGCTCGGTAATGAAATGGTTTTCCACGAAGGCGCCCAGGCTGCGGCCGATGTCCGCCTTGCTGTTCGGGATGATGGCCGTATGCCACAGGGGGATGCCCAGCGGGTGGCGGAACAGGGCGACGACGGCGAACCAGTCGGCGATCGCGCCCACCATCGCCGCTTCGGCGAACGCTTCCACATAGCCCCAGGCGGGGGGGCCGCCGCGCTGCGAGCGGGCCACGGCAAACACCAGCGCGGCGAGCAGCAGCAGGCCGACGGCCAGCCACTGCATGTTGCGCAGGCGCGCGCGCTTGAGCTGGTTCGTGTTCTGGTCCAGTTGTGCGATGAGGTCGGGGGAAGGTTGCATGGATGGCGGCCTGCAGGGTTGCGAGACCGCCATCTTAACTGCGGCAGCGACAGAATATGTCGCTGCGGGGACTTTTTACTGCGGAGGGTGCAGCAGCGAACGGCGGCGCGCGTAGCCGAAGTAGATGACCAGGCCGATCACCAGCCAGATGGTAAAGGCCACCCAGGTGACCCAGCTGAGGAAAGTCATCAGGCCCACGCACAGGATCACGGCCAGCGCCGGCACATACGGCACGCCGGGGCAGCGGAAGGCGCGCGGCAGGTCGGGACGGCGCTTGCGCAGCACCACCACGGCAATCGACACCATGGTGAAGGCGGCCAAGGTGCCAATGTTGATCAGCTCGGCGAGGATGTTGAGCGGGATCACGGCGGCGATCAGGCCGAAGACGATGCCCACCAGCCAGGTGGCGAAGAACGGCGTGTGGAAGCGCGGGTGCACGGTCGACAGGCGCTTGGGCAGCAAGCCGTCGCGCGACATGGCGAAGATGATGCGCGTCTGGCCGAAGGCCATCACCAGGATCACGGTGGTCATGCCGAGGATGGCACCCAGGTCGACGAAGCCGGCGATCCAGTTTTCACCCGCATACTGCAGGGCCAGCGAGACGGGATGGTCGACGCCGAGGAATTTTTGATACGGCACGATGCCCGTCATGATGGCCGAGACCACCACGTACAGCACGGCGCACACGGCCAGCGAACCGATGATGCCGATCGGCAGATCGCGCGACGGCTTCTTGACTTCCTCGGCGGCCGAGGTGACGGCGTCAAAGCCGATGAAGGCGAAGAAGACGAGGGCGGCGGCGCTCAGCATGCCGTGGTAGCCGAACGGCATGTAAGGCTGCCAGTTGGCCGGCTGCACGTGGCGCGCGCCGAAGATGATAAACAGCAGCACCACACCCACCTTGATGGCCACCATGATGTTGTTCAGGCGCGCCGATTCGCGCACGCCCCAGCCCAGCATGGCCGTCAGCAGCAGCATGATGACCAGGGCCGGCAGGTTGATGAAGGTCGTCACGCCGGGCAGGGCGCCCGGCGCGGCCGTCAGGGCTGCGGGCAGGGTGATGCCAAAGCCCGCCAGCAGCGACTGGAAGTAGCCGGACCAGCCGACGGAGACGGCGGCCGCGGCCAGGCCGTACTCGAGCAGCAAGTCCCAGCCTATCATCCAGGCGGCCAGCTCGCCCAGAGTCGCATAGCTGTAGGTGTAGATGGAGCCGGCCACGGGCACGGTGGAGGCGAATTCCGCATAGCACAGGGCGGCGAAGCAGCAGGCGACGGCCGCCACGACAAACGACAGCGACAGGGCGGGGCCGGCCGTCAGCGCACCCGTGCCGGTGAGCACGAAAATGCCCGTGCCGACGATGGCGCCGATACCCATGAGGACAAGGTCGAACGGTCCCAGCACCTTGGCCAGTCCTCCCGGCTTCTTGCTGTGGGCGATCATGTCATCCAAATTCTTGGTTCTAAATAAGCTCACTGTGTCTCCTGGTGGTTTTTGTCATGGCGCCATTGCCGCCTCGTGAGTAGCACGACGCAGCCAGATTCTAGCCCACACGCCCTTGATTCCAGAAGGAAAACCGTACAGTGGCGTGCGCGCCAGCCCCGTAAACTTGCAAAGCAGGCAAAAAAACAGCCCCGGACGGTGGTCCGGAGCTGGAAAGGAGATTGCTACAAATGGTTACTTTGGTTTACTTTGAAAAGTGCGCTTCAATTTCTTCCAAGGTCTTGCCCTTCGTTTCCGGCAGCAGGAAGGCGGCGGCCAGGAAATACAGCACGGTGCAGCCGGCGCCGAAGAAGAACAAGGTCGAATAGCCGTGCAAGCCCACGGTGGGCAGGAAGATGGCGGCGATCACCGTCGAGACGAACTGGTTCACCAGCAGCGCGATGCTCATGCCGTTCGAGCGGATGCGGGTCGGCATCAGTTCGGACAGGGCCAGCCACACGCACACGCCCGGTCCCACGGCAAAGCTGGAGACAAACACGCAGATGGCAATCGCCACCAGCCAGCCGTGCGTGGACGAGGGCACGGGGCCCAGGCTGGCCTTCTCGATGCGCAGCGGTGCCTCGCGTCCGGCGGCCGGGTCGGCGAACGGGTTCAGGTGCAGCTTGCGGAAGAACACGCCGATCACGCTGTCGGCCTGCACGGCGTCGGCGCGGTCGATCGACACCTGGCGCAGCACGGGGTCGTCGCTGCGCAGGCTTTTCACGTTCGTGAACGGGCCGTAGGCGTAGGCGATGGTCAGCTGCTGCGGCGTGCCGTCGGCCGCCGCGCCCAGGGCCGTCAAGGTGGGCGCATCGAGCTGCAGGGTCAGGCCATCGGCTTGTACCTGGGCGGCGATGGCGGGACGCACGTCGGCCAGGTGCGCTTCGGCGCCGCGGAACAGCAGCCCGGCCGCCAGCAGCGAGACGACGATGCCGCCCGTGCCCAGCATCAGCAGGAATTTGCGGCCCTTGCGGTCGACCAGCAGCACGGCCACCACCGTCATCACGGCATTGAGCACTTTCAGCAGCACGTCGGCCATGTTGGCCGAGGCGCCCGACAGGCCCGCCTGGTTCAAGATGTTGACGACATAGGCGAGGATGGAATTGATGCCCGTCGCCTGCGTGCAGGCGAGAATCAGGCAAGCGAGCAGGAAGGGCAGCACGTAGCGGCGGCTCAGCAGCGGGTCCCTGGCCCTGGCATTGCCGCTGGCCTTGGCCACATTTTCCGGCGTATCGAGCATTTCGCGCAGTTCCAGCTCGGCGGCGGCGGGCAGGCGCGTGCGCAGCAGCGACTGGCGCGCCTGTTCGATGCGGCCCCGTTGCGCCAGCCAGCGCGGCGATTCGGCCAGCAGCAGGGCGCCGATGGTAAACACCAGGCCCGGCGTCAGGCAAACCCAGAAGATGCTGCGCCAGGCGTGGTCCTTGGCCGTGAAGATGGCGGCGATGCGGCCCGCTTCAGGCAAGGCTTGCGCCGCCTGCGTGGCCGTTTCCACCGTCTGCGCCTGCAGCAGGCCGATCAGGGCGGCGGCCACCAGGCCGATGGTCAGCAGCAGCTGGAACAGGGCCGCACCGCGTCCGCGCTGTTGTGCGGGCAGGCATTCGGCCAGGTACAGGGGCACGACGACGCCGATCAAGCCGCCGCTGATGCCTTGCAGCAGGCGCCCCAGCAGCAGCGGCGTGTAGCCGTCGGCCAGGGCGATCAGCGGGATGCTGGCGCTGAACAGGGCGCCGGCCAGGAACATCACCCAGCGCCGGCCGAGGATATCGGCCAGGGCGCCGGCGAACAGCGAGGAAAGGACTGAACCCAATAGCACGGCGGCGACGATAAAACTCAGCTGCTGGGCCGTCAGTTTCCAGGCCACCGAGGCCGTCGATTCCAGGTAGGGCAGGGCGCCGGCGATGATGCCGATGTCTATGCCGTACAGCAATCCCCCCATGCCGGCAATAAATAGCAGGTAGCGCATGGCCCACACGGGGGCCTTGTGTGACGTGTCGTGCATGAAAACTCCGGGACGGGGTTGAGGTGGGGTGGTCTGGGTCTAGCGGGTGGAAAGATCGATGGCCGCGCCTTCGACGAAGACGGACACTGGCTGTAAAGTGGGATCGAGGACGACGATATCGGCCCAGGCGCCGGGCGCCAGGCGGCCCCGTGCGGATTCGCCCAGGTAATCGGCCGGGTACAGCGACAAGCGGTTCGAGGCGTCGGCCAGGTCCAGGCCCAGTTCGACGAAATTGCGCAGGGCCTGGTCCATGGTCAGCACGCTGCCGGCCAGCGAGCCTGTGGCCAGGCGCACGCAGCCCAGGCATTTGTAGACGCGCTGCGTGCCCAGGCCGTATTCGCCATCGGGCATGCCGGTGGCCGAGGTGGCGTCCGTCACGCCGTACAGGCGCGGGATGGCGCGCAGGGCCGCGCGCAGGGCGCCCTTGGCCACGTGCTGCAGGTCGGGGATGATTTCCGCGTATTCGGCATGCGCCAGCGCCGCGCCCACCATGCCGGGGTCGTAATGCGTCATGCCCGTCATGCCGTTGTACAGGTGGGTAAAACCGGAGACGCCGGCCTTCAGGGCCGCCACGCCTTCGTCATACGTGCCGGCGCTGTGGCCGATCTGCACGCGGATGCCCATCGCCGCCAGTTGCGGGATCAGTTCCAGGTGGCCGGGGATTTCCGGCGCCATGGTGAGTACCTTGATGGGCGCGATGGCGTGGAAGCGCTGCACCAGCGCCAGGCTGGCCTGCACCACGTCGGGCGGCTGCGCGCCCAGGCGGTGCAAATTTAAAAACGGGCCTTCCAGGTGCACGCCCAGCATGCGCGCGCCGTTGGCCGGACGCTCGGCGATGACGCCGGCCAGGCCTTGCAGGGCGCGCAGGATCGACGGTTCCTTCGCCGTCAGGGTGGTGCCCAGGAGGGCTGTGGTGCCGTGGCGCGCGTGCACCTGCGCCACGGTGGCGCCCGCGTTGCCGCCTTCCATGATGTCGACGCCGGCCGCGCCGTGCACGTGCAGGTCGATAAAACCGGGCAAAATGGTCAGCGCGCTGTCGGCGGCAGTGTCTTCTTGTATCTGGACGATACGCTGGTCAAAAGTGATGGTGCCCGTGATCCAGCCAGATGGGGTAAGGATTCTGCCGCTCAGCATGTGTTATTCCGCTATAAAAAGTTCGATGCCCAGCTTTTGCAGCCCTTCGCGGTACTCCTGGCTGATGCTGGCATCGGTGATGACGGTATCGACGCGGTCCAGCTGCACGATGCGGTGCAGGCTGACGCGGCCGAACTTGGAGGCGTCCGTGAGGACGATGATTTTCTTGGCCCGTTCCACCATCTTGTGGTTCAGGCTTGCTTCCGCTTCGTGGTGGGTGGTGACGCCAAATTGCAGGTCGAAGCCATCCACGCCCAGAAACAGCTTGTCGAAGCTGTACGCCTGCAAGCAGGTCTCGGCCTGGCTGCCCTGGATCGACAGCGACTGCTTGCGCAGCAGGCCGCCCGTCAGGATCAGGTCCACGCCGGGCGCATCGGCCAGTTCCCATGCGATGTTCAGGCCATTCGTGGCCACCGTCACGCCGGTGGCGTCGCGCAAATGGCGGGCCAGCGAGATGGTGGTCGTGCCCGAGTCGATGATGATGTTGTCGCCCGGTTCCACCAGCCGCGCCGCATAGGCGCCGATTCGCTCCTTCTGCTCGTGGTTGATGGCGTCCTTCTGGCGTATCGTGTGTTCAAGCGGCGGCATGCGCGTCAGGGTCGCGCCGCCGTGGCTGCGCGTGGCCATGCCTTGCGCTTCCAGCGCATTCAAGTCGCTGCGGATGGTGACCGCGGACACGCCGAGCTTTTCCACCAGATCGGTCACTTGCACCGAGCCCTGCTGGGTAAGCATGTGGAGGATGGATTCACGGCGTTGGCTGGTATTTCGCATGGTGGCGGGCTCAGTAAAAATGAAAATATCGAGCTTAACAGATTGCCGCTTCGGCAACGACGGGGACGGCCGTATTGCGGTTGCAGGCGCGCGCATATTGCGCCAGCAAGCTGCCGATCTTGTGCTCGATCAGGGCCGGCGCCTCGGCTGCCAGGCTGCCCTGCACCACGGCGGCGTACTGTTCCGGCAAGTGCTGGCTCAGCAGCGGCAGCGGAATCGTCAGGGCGTCGAGGTTGGCCAGCAGCTTGTCGACGCTGGCCGCCACTTCCGGCTCGCCCCAGTAATAGCGGCAACGGTCGCTCAAACCGTAGCGGCGCATCAGACGCTGTTCTTGCGGCGTGCCCAGGTAATGCTTGATCCAGTGCTTCGGCTTGGCCAGCATCACGTCGTCGAGCACCTGCATCAGTTGCGAAGTGGCGTGCGCCGGCAGCAGCTCTTCTTCGATCTGGCACAGCGCGAACAGCGCTTCGCGCAGGGCGAAGGTGGCGGCCGGGCCCACTTTCAGGATGGCGAAATGGTCGCGCACCATGGCGTGCAGGGCCGATTCGCGCTGGTAGTCGGTGGAATGGGCTTCGAACACGAGGCCAGGCTGCTCGGCCACGAAGGCCGACAGCTCGGCGGCGGCTTCGGCGTCGTAATGCTGGATGCTGCTCTGGTCGAAATCGACGCCAGGCTGCACCACCATGGCGATCACGCGGCGCCAGGCGTCGTGCAGGCCGTTGTCGAGGAAGGCGCGGCAATGCACGTCGAGGGTGCGGCGCGCCGCCTGCGGGCTGGTGACGGCGCCGGCCTGCGCCAAGGACGCTTCGCCGCCGGGAATCGGCACTTCCGTGCCGATCACGTAGACAGGCGGCGCGAAGCCGGCGGCGGCGGCGGCCGCTTCGGCGACGAGGCACAGGCGCGCCGAGCGGGCGGCCACGGTTTCATCGTCGAGCTGCAGTGGATCGTCGGCACAGCGCATGCTGCAATCGAGGTGGATTTTATGGAAACCGGCCGCCGCATAGGCGGCGATCAGGGTTTCGGCGTGGGCCATGGCGGTGGCCGCATCGAGGTGCTGCCAGGCGTTCGGACCCAGATGGTCGCCGCCCAGCACCAGACGGCTGGCGGGGAAACCCTGTTCGCGGGCCAGGGCCAGCATGGTGTCGCGGAAAACTGCCGGCGTCATGCCCGTGTAGCCGCCGAACTGGTCGACCTGGTTCGAGGTCGCTTCGACCAGCAGCACGGTGTCGTACTCGCTGGCCACGCGCATGGCGGCGCGCAGCACGCTCGGGTGGCTGCAGCACACGGCGTACAGTCCCACGGGTTCGCCGCGGCGGTGCGCCTTGATCACTTGCTGGATCGGGGACAGGGTAAAGGTCGGGTTTTCCACTTGCTTCATCATGTTGACGCCTTGGTATGTTGTCGTATCAAAAGGGCCGCGCCGCGCGCGCCGCCGGCGTCGCCAAAGCGGGGCGGCAGGATAGGCGGCACGTGGACGCCGGGGAACAGATGGCGCTTCACCGCGGCCGGCAGCTTGTCGTACAGGTGCGGCAGCTTGGACAGGCCGCCACCGAGCACGATGACGTGCGGGTCGTAGGCCAGTACCAGGCCGGCCAGCGCGTGGCCCAGCAAGTCGAGGTGCACGGCCACCGTGCGCTGGGCCACGGCGTCGCCGATGTTGGCGCGCGCGACGATGGCCAGCGTGGCCAACGGTTCTGTGCCTTCGCCGCCAAAATGCGCATATAACTTGCTCATGGCGGGGCCGGAGACATAGCGTTCCAGGCAGCCCGTCTTGCCGCACGGGCACGGGTATTCGGCCAGGCCGTGCTGCGCCAGCAGGGTGGCGGGCAGGCTCCAGTGGCCCCATTCGCCGGCCACGCCGTTAAAACCGCGCAGCAGCTGGCCGCCCACGCAATAGCCGCCGCCGGCGCCCGTGCCGAGGATGGCGCCGAACATGCTGGCGGCATGGTCGGCCGCGCCGCCTTGCGCTTCGGACAGGGCGAAGCACTGGCAATCGTTGCCGATGGCGACAGGGCGCTGCAAGGCTTGCTGCAGGGTTTCCGCCACGAGGCGGCCGTTCAGGGCCGGCACGTTGGAACTCAGTTGCCGGCCGCTGGCGCTGTCGATCACACCGGGTAAACCGATGCCGACGGGCGCCGTCGTGCCCAGTGCCAGGTCGCCGTGCGCCACCAGGTCGACGATGGCCTGCACGAAGGCGCTAAAATCGTCGCCGGGCGTGGCTACCCGTTCGCGGAATACCTCGGCCAGCGCGCCGTCGCGGTCGGCAAAGGCGACCAGCTCCATCTTGCTGCCGCCGATGTCGATGCCGTGAAAGCCCTGGATGGAATTAGAATTGGTCATGGCCATAGATGGTGACGCCCTGCACGACACGGTTGACGATGCCGCCGGCGAATGGATTGTCGGGGCGCAGTTGCAGCAGCGCGGACTGGTGCAGCGCATATTGCTGCGCCATCAGCAGCCACAGCGGGGCCAGCCAGGCGTCCGGCCAGGCTGGCGCGTCGGCTGACAGGTCGCCGCCGATGCCCACCGTCAGGCACGTCTGCGCCACGCTGTCGCGCTGCAGCTCCTTGAGCAAATCATCTTCATACTGGCGCGCCAGGGGCTTGCTGCTGCGCAGCAGGATCACCAGGGACTCCGTGGTGACGGCCGATTTCGGGCCGTGACGGAAACCCAGCGCGGTATTTGCCATTGCCATCACGCGGCCGCCCGTCAATTCCAGGATTTTCAGGGCTGCTTCCTTGGCCAGCGCTTCCAGCGGACCGCTGCCCAGGTAGACCACGCGCTGCACGGGTGTCGAGCCCAGCTCCGCCACGGGCGCCGACCAGTCGCGCAACGCCTGTTCGCCCAGCTGCGCCAGGGTCTCCAGGCGCGACAAATCCGCGTCCTGGCCCAGTACCGACAGGGCCGCCAGCAGCATGCTGGAAAAGCTGCTGGTCATGGCGAAACCGCGGTCGCAGCTGCCTTCCGGCATCAGCAGGTTATACGTATTGCTGTCATTGGCGCCCTGGCGGGCCAGCTTGCCGTCAGCGTTGCAGGTGATGTTCAGGAAGCGCGCGCCGGGCACGACCTGGCGCAGCAGTTCCACGGCCGCCAGGCTTTCCGGGCTGTCGCCGCTGCGGGCAAACGAGACGAGCAGGGTAGGCGCGTGCGCTTCCAGGTACAGCTCGTGGTGCGTCAGCAACGTCGTGGTGGCGATGGCGCGGATCTGCGCTGGCCAGGCCGCATTCAGGGTGTCGACGACGATTTCGCCCACGTAGGCCGAGCTGCCGGCGCCCGTCAGGATGACGCGCTGCGCAGGATTGGACAGCGCGTCGCCGAGGAAGGCGGCCAGGCCGGCTTGTTCCTTGCGCAAAATGCCGGCCAGCGCGCGCCAGATGGCCGGCTGGTGGGCGATTTCCTCGGCCGTGTGCAGGCCGCCGATGTCGCGCCAGGTTTGAATGTCACGCTGAAGAAGGGTAGTCATGGAGTGTCAGTAAAGTGTTTGTTGGAGAAAGCATAAATACTAAATTTCGAAAAGTCAAATACGAAAGCAAAACGAAAGTAAATAGTTGCATGGCTTGCGAAATAATGTCGTTTTATCCCCATCCAATCGTGTTGCAGTGCCGCATGAAACCCTGTGGCGCTGCCGCCTGTCGCTGAAATGCGACGATAACGAAAGTATGTTTTGTGACTTTTTGGTGAAACGTAAGAAAAATGCGCCAATTCTGGGCATTTTATTAATAAATTGTCGCTTTATCTTTCTTTTGATTGACGATATTTATTTTTCTTCTTAAAGTATTTCCATCACTTCGATTTTCTGAAAGCCGCCTGATGAAACCTCTCCCGCTTCCCCGCCGCGCCCTTGCCGCCTGCGTCCTCGCCGCCCTCGCCACATTGGCCGCGCCGGGCGTGCACGCCGCGCCTGTCGGCAACCTGACCAGCTTGAGTACCGTGCAGGCGGCCGACGTGGCCAAGGGCGAGGCACTGGGCTGGGATCTGCGCAGCGACACGGGCATGCAGTTGCGTGTCAGCCTGCCGCAGGCGGACGTGCTGCGCATTCAGGCCGGCGGCAAGGCCGGCTTGACGGGGCCGGGCGACAAGGCCGCGCCCATCGTCGTCGGCCAGCCTGCCGCGCAGGTGGCGTACCAGATCAATGAACAGCCCGACCATATCCTGATCAGCACCGAAGCCCTGAGCCTGCGCATCGACCGCAAGCCCTTGCGCTTTACCTTGTTCCGCAAGGGCGACGCGGTGCCGCTGTGGCGCGAAGTGCAGCCGCTGTCGCTCGACGACAAGCAGGGCGTGCAGGTGCTATCGAGCTTGCCGGGCGAGCGTTACTTCGGCGGCGGCCAGCAAAATGGCCGCTTCGAATTCAAGGGCAAGCAGGTGCCCGTGTCGTATTCGGGCGGCTGGGAAGAGGGCGACCGGCCGAATCCCGCGCCATTTTTGATGAGTTCACGCGGCTGGGGCATGCTGCGCAATACCTGGTCCGACGGCAATTACGATTTGCGCGATGCGCAGCAAATCTCGCTGCAGCACGCGGAAGGCCGCTTCGACGCGTATTTCTTCGTCGGCAAGGACCTGCGCGACGTCGTCGCCCGCTACACGGACTTGACGGGCCGCGCGCGCATGCTGCCCCGCTGGGCGCTGGAATACGGCGACGCCGATTGCTACAACGATGGCGACAATGTGAAAAAGCCCGGTTCCGTGCCGAAGGGCTGGACCGATGGCCCGACGGGCAAGACGCCGGACGTGGTGGAAAGCGTGGCGCGCCAGTACCGCGCACACGACATGCCGGGCGGCTGGATTTTACCCAACGACGGCTATGGCTGCGGCTACACGAACTTGCCGGAAACGGTGAAGGGCCTGGCCGGCTATGGCTTCCGCACGGGCCTGTGGACGGAAAACGGCGTCGACAAGATCGCCTGGGAAGTGGGCCAGGCGGGCAGCCGCGTGCAAAAGCTGGACGTGGCGTGGACGGGCAAGGGCTATCAGTTCGCCATGGACGCGAACAAGTCGGCCTACGACGGCATCCTGAACAATTCCGACAGCCGGCCATTTTTGTGGACGGTGATGGGCTGGGCCGGCATCCAGCGCTACGCCGTGGCGTGGACGGGCGACCAGAGCGCCAGCTGGGATTACATCCGCTGGCATATCCCGACCCTGATCGGCTCGGGCCTGTCCGGCCAGGCATATGCGTCCGGCGACGTCGATGCGATCTTCGGCGGCAGCCCGGAAACCTATCTGCGCGACCTGCAGTGGAAAAGCTTTACGCCCGTCCTGATGGGCATGTCCGGCTGGGCCGCGGCCGAGCGCAAGCACCCATGGTGGTTCGAGCAGCCATACCGTGACATCAACCGCCGCTATTTAAAACTCAAGATGCGCCTGACGCCGTATATGTATACGCTGGTGCGCGAAGCGGAGCAATCGGGCGCGCCGCTGGTGCGCGGCCTGATGTGGGATTACCCGCAAGACCCGGCCGCCTACACGGAAGCCTACAAATACCAGTTCCTGCTGGGCCGCGACGTGCTGGTGGCGCCCGTCTACCGCAGCCAGGCCGTCAGCGGCGGCTGGCGCAAGGGCATCCACCTGCCGCAGGGCACGTGGTACGACTACTGGGATGGCCGCCAGGCCACGGCGGACGCCAAGGGGCGCGACCTCGATATGCAGGTGACGCTCGACAAGCTGCCCGTGTTTGTGCGCGCCGGCGCCATCCTGCCCATGTATCCGGAAATGCTGTACGACGGCCAGAAGCCGAAGGACCAGCTCACGCTTGATATCTACCCGCACGGCGACTCGGACTACACCCTGTATGAAGACGATGGCAACACGCGCCAGTACCAGGGCGGCGCCTTCAGCCAGCAAGTCATCCGCATGCGCCAGACGGGCGCCGATGTGCAGGTCGACATCGGCGCCGTCGATGGCCGGTACCAGGGCCAGGAAGCGCGCCGCGGCTATGCGCTGCGCATGCTGGCGGGCCAGGCACCGGTAGCCGTGCGGGCCGGCGAACGGCTGATCGCGGCAGCGGGCGAGCGCGCCGCCTATGACAAGGCGGTCGAAGGCTGGTATTTCGACGCGGCCGACCGGCAAGGCACCCTGCACGTGAAAGTGGCGGCGCAGGATATCCGCCAGGCCTTGATGCTGCGGGTCGCCGGTGCGCTCGCCGTGGCGAGAAACGAGGCCGACTTCCCGGCCGCCCCCGTGCCGGGCCGCGCCTTGCCGGCCGACGCCATGCAGGTGGTGGCGCGTCCGTTTGAAGAAAACGGCCATCCGCTGGAAAACGCTTTCGATGGCAAGCCGGAGACCTGGTTCCGCACAGTGCGCAGCCCGTCCGTGAAAAGCGGTCCGCACGAATGGGTGATCGGCTTTACGGAACGGCGCCTGGTCGACGGCATCGAACTGGCGCCGCGCAACGACCAGCACTGGAAGCATGGCCAGGTGCGCGACTATGAGATCTACATCGGCGACAACAACGGCGACTGGGGCGCGGCGCTTGCGCGCGGCACGCTCAAACTGGAACAGGGTGCGCAGACGATCAATTTCCCCGCCACGGCCGGGCGCCTGCTGCGCTTCCGCGTCATGAGCACGCAAAATCCGGAAGGCGATGGCGCCGCGTCCACCGACCCGATGGTGACGGCGGCGCAAGGCGCGCCGGTGGCGCGCGCGTACGACGCGGCGCTGGCGACCGACGTGGCGCCCGTCACCTTGTCCGAATTCCGCGTGCTCGAGCACCGCGTGGCCGAAGGCGAGGAGGTGCAGCGCTATCTGTCGGACCTGGCGCTGCCGAAGCACGTCGCGAGAGACCGGCCGGCCGGCAAGGCGGCCGAGATGCGCATGAACGGGCTGTGGTTCCGCAAGGGCCTCGGCGTGGGACCGGCCAGCCGCATCGACTTGCAGCTGGCCGGCAACTGGAATCTGCTGCGCGCCGACCTGGGCGTGGACGATAGCTGCCGCAGCGCGGGCGGCTTGCAATTCCAGGTCTGGAGCGGTGAGCGGCTGCTGTATGACAGCGGCCTGGTCACGGCTCCCGGGGTGGTCAAACCCGAAATCGACGTGCGCGGCCTGAGCCAGCTCAGTTTGCGCACCCTGGGCGCGCGCGGCGCCCACCCGGCCCAGGTCTGCGGCAACTGGGCCAACGCCGTGCTGACCGGCACGGAAGGCGCGACCGTCAAGCCGCGCTAACCGCAATCACTTCATTTCACCAAAACGAGCCCCTCTTCGGACCGGGGAGGGGCTCCTGCAACCTGACGAAAACAAATCACTGATAAAAAGGGAGATGGGAATGCACTTGAAAAAACTGATGGCCGCCATGGTGGCGGTAGGGCTGGCATCGACGGCGCTGGCGGCCGACGAGGAAAAACTGCAGCGTGTCGAAGTGACGGGGTCCAGCCTGAAGCGCATCAACGCGGAAACGGCGTCGCCGGTACAGGTGATCAACGCCAAGCAGATTGAAAACATGGGCGCGCTCACCTTGCTGCAAGTGCTCGACAACCTGCCCGCCGCCCGCCCGGCGCAGCAGGACTTCCGTTCGATGTTCACGGGGTCCGATGGCGGTTCGCAAGCGAACTTGCGCGGCCTCGGGGCGCAGGGCACCCTGGTGCTCTTGAATGGCCGCCGCCTGTCCTTCTACGGCGCGCCGGCCGGTTTCCAGACCATGTTCGTCAATATCGATGCGATTCCCGCCGCCGCCATCGAGCGCATGGAAATTTTGACGGACGGCGCCTCGGCCGTATATGGCTCCGATGCCGTGGCCGGCGTCATCAACGTCATCACCAAAAAGTCGTATCAAGGCCTGGAAGCGCGCGCCAACGGCGAGTTTTCGCCCAGCGTGAAAGCCTATGGCGAGCGCCAGGCCAGCGTGCTGTATGGCCTGGGTGACCTGGCCAATGACGGCTACAACATCTATGGTTCCGTGAACGTCTACCAGCGCGACCGCATCGCCCTGGCCGACACCTATAAGAAGCGTCCCGCGTATTTTTATGCGAACAATCCCAATTTCATCCCGAACATGCGCGTGGGCGTCGGCAGCGAGCCGGGCGTGATGAACCCGGGGACCTTCTTTGTCTTCGACAAGGCGAAGAACAATGCGCGCACCCAGCGCGCCGCGCCCGGCTGCAACACCAGCATCACCGAGGCGTCGGGCACGCGCTGCGTATGGAATGCGCTGCCCAACCAGCTCGACACGGGGCCTACCTCGGAGCGCGCCACGGCTTACCTGAGCGGCCGGCTGAAACTCGGTGGCGACATGGAAGCGTTCGCGGAAGGCGCTTTCACCCACATCAAGATGCGCGGCGAGAATGGCCCGTCCAGCTTCAACAGCGGCAGCACGAACAACTGGTTCGCGCGCAATACGGGCAATACGCTCAACACCTTCGCTACGCCTTTCCTGAGCCCGAACAACGTCTACCTGAAGGGCAAGCTCGACGCCGACATGCTGGCCAAGATGGGCGGCGCGGCCGGCTTGAATTACCTGCTGCAGGACGCGACGGGCCACTTCGGCCAGAAGAATGTCGATGAAAACTACCGCGCGCTCGTCGGCCTGCGCGGCAGCATCGGCGGCGGCTGGGACTTTGAAACGGCGCTCAGCGTGGCGGGCAGCCATTCGACCCTGTTCCAGACGGCGAACATCAACATCAAGGGCTTCGAGCAGGCGTTCGGCCCGTTCACGAAAGACCCCGTCAGCGGCCGCACGTATATCTCCGACAATCCCGCCTACAAGTTCGGCGAAATCAGTGACGCCAACGCGGCGCTCCTGCGTGCCGCCTATCCGACCTTCGCCATCGAATCCTGGACCAAGCTGATGACCTGGGACGCGAAGGTCGAAGGCACCCTGTTCAAGCTCGGTGAGCGCGAAGTGCGCGCCGCCGTGGGCACCAACATCATGCGCGAGAGCTTTCTCACGCCCGGCAACGCCGATGCCGCCAATGGCCTGATCACGCAGCAGGGCGGTTCCTGGTTCGATGGCCGGCGCACCATCGCCGCCGTGTTTGGCGAAGTGGTGGTGCCGCTTTCCGACACCCTGGAAGTCAATGCGGCCGCGCGCCTGGACAAATATCCGCATTTCGCCGCCAACCTGGCGCCCAAGCTGGGCGTGATCTGGCGCGCGCGGCCCGACCTGATGCTGCGCGGGACGTATTCGGAAGGCTTCCGCGCGCCCAACCTGGCCGAATCGGGCACGGGCGGCGTCTTTGCGCAGGTGGGCGGCATCCGCGACACGGTGCGCTGCGATGAAACGAACGCCATGGCGCGCGCCTTGCTGAAGTCAAAGGTGGCGACGGATGCGGACCTGGGCAAGAGCCTGCTCAATTCGAATTGCTCGACGACGGTGGGCGGCCTGACGCCGCCGAACCAGAACCTGCGTCCGGAAAAGGCCAAGATTTCCACCGTGGGCCTGGTGCTGCAGCCGGCCAAGGACGTGAGCATTTCCATCGATTACTGGTTCATCAACCGCCGCGACGAAATCGTGCGCCAGGACTTCAACGAACTGTTTACGGAACTGGTCGACAAGTACGGCCCGACCCTGGCCGGCACATCGAGCGCCATCCGCAACGACCTGACCGATACGGACCGGGCCAACGTGGCGGCGGTGGCGGCCATGTGCGCCAATCCCGCCAATGCTGGCGTGTGCGCGGGCGGCGTGCCGCGCTACTCGGTGGGCAACCTGGGCGGCTTGATCAACTCGTATTCGAACCGCGGCCGCACCCTGATGGACGGCGTGGACATCGACGCGCGCACGCGCTTCGCGCTCGGTGACTGGGGCAAGCTGAGCACCGGCATCGCCGCCACCATCCGCAAGCGCGATACGCATGACAGCGAAGACGGCAGCGACATCAAGGGCAATACCGTCGGCTACTACGATTCGCCGCGCTACCGCGCCACCGTGAATGCCGACTGGAGCTACCGCAACTTCGTCAGCAGCGTGTTCGTCAACTACTCGGGCAAGACGCGCTGGGCGTATGGCCCCTGGGACAAGGACAACACGCCGGAGAACTGCACCGCCGCTTCGGTATCGCTGCCGGCCGGCCAGTGCAAGGGGGCGCCGTCGTACACCACGGTGAACCTGGCCTTCAGCTGGAAGCCGGTCAAGAATCTGGACGTGGGCCTGAACGTGAAAAACGCGTTCAACAAGCGGCCTTACTACGACCCGAATGGCTGGGAAGGCTACAACCATAGCCAGGACCTGTTCGGCCGCCAGTTTGCGCTCTCGGCCAGCTACAAGTTCTTTTAATCCGTGACCTTGCCCCGGCCCGCCTGTGCGGGCCGGGGTTTTGCCATGGAAAAGAAAAGACAATACTCTGAAATATGCAATACGAAAGATAAACGTAAGTGAAAGCAGGCCATCAGGCCTCCTTTCGCGTTTTTCTCTCTGGATTTTTTGGCCGTTTCACCATTCCCGCTCACCTCGCTGCCTGCGTGTGTATCTGCCACACCACGATAACGAAAGTTATTTGCCGCGCCAGTCATTGACTCGAAAGATAAAGCGCGTTTGTTTGCCCGGTTGAGCGATAAATTTGCGTTATAACTTTCTTTTTGTTGACGATACTTCTTTTTCTTTTTAAAGTAATCCCAAGAAAACGAAAATCAGCCGATACGGACTGATTTCCCGGAAGGGGCGGCTGTCTGGCGCTGCCTTCCGACGACCACCATAAAAATGGCGCCCCCCGACTCCTCCCCGGAGCGGGGAGGACGCGTATAACCCTCGATATAGACGGAGAGACAGCATGCATAGCACCCGACTCAAATTGCGCGACATCAGCCGCGCCGCCGCGATCGTGATCGCACTGGCGGCCGGCGTGCCAGGCCAGGCCTGGGCACAGTCGAATGCCACCAGTACCATTTTCGGCGAAGTGAGCGCACCGGCCGGCGCCACCGTGGTGCTGGAAAACCTGGCGACGGGCGTGCGGCGCAGCCTGACGCCCGATACGTCGGGCCGCTATGTGGCCAATTCCATGCCGCCAGGCCGCTATGCGGTGCGTGTGCTGCGTGCCGGTTCGGTGGAAGCGTCGCAGGAAGTCGAAGCCCTGATCGGCGCCGGTGCGGAAGCGAACTTCGGTCCGGCCAGCGTGGCTGGTTCCGTGGGCCAGGAGCAAACCGTCGTTGTGAAAGCATCGCGCAACCCGATCGACGTATCGAACACGAACAATGGCGTGATCTTCACCGCCAAGGAATTGAAAGCGCTGCCGGTCGGCAATGATGTGGCTTCCATCGTGCAGCTGACGCCCGGCGTGGCGCGCGGCACCAACAGCGTGTACGGCAATGCGCCGTCGATCGGCGGCTCGGGCCAGTCGGAAAACGCCTTCTACGTCAACGGTTTCCCGATCACGAACATCCTCACCCAGGTGGGCGCGTCGGAGCTGCCGTTCGGTGCGATTTCCAACCTGCAGGTGCTGTCGGGCGGCTACGGCTCGGAGTTTGGCCGCTCCACGGGCGGCGTGATCAATATCACCACCAAGAGCGGCGGCAACAAGGTCGAATTCGGCGGCAAGGTCTCCATCATCCCCCGTTCGCTGAAGGGCACAACGGAAAACCGGTATTACCCGAACACGGGTGCCAATCCGGGCACGGATGGCACCTTGAAGTACTGGAATCGCGATAACGGCAGCACCAGCAAGGTCGTCGGCTTGTACGGCAGCGGGCCGCTGATCCAGAACAAGCTGTTCGCCTTCGTGGCGCTGGAACAGACGCGCACGGACGGCGGCGCCGTCGCCGGTGCGCGCGACGACTCGGACAAGGTGCTGCCGAACGGCTGGCGCGAAAGCAGGAGCAAGGTTGACCGCATGATGGCCAAGCTGGACTACAACCTGACGGACGACCATCACTTTGAATATACCAAGCTGTATGACCGCACGACAACGGATAGCCAGAGCTATGGCTTCGACTATGCCACCTTGAAACGCAACAACGTGCCTGGCGGCGGCAGCGAGACCACCATCAACTGCTGCGGTTCGTCGGCCGCGCCAGGCGCGAATGTCGACATCTTCAAGTATACGGGCTACCTGACGGACAAGCTGACGGTGACGGCCATGATGGGCGAATCGCGCACATCGCACCGCCGCACGCCGAATGGCTACGATCCGAGCCTGGCGCAGACGGTCTCGAATAGCGATACCCGTGTCCCTGGACTGACGTACGCCAATCCGCAGGCGGTGACGGGGACCCTGGTCGACCCATCCTCGGAAGACCGCCAGAAAGCCAAGCGCCTGGACCTGGAATACAAGCTGGGCAAGCATTCGCTGCGCGGCGGCATCGACCGCATCGACGTGGAATCGAAGGTGGGCCTGAGCCTGGCCGGCGGCTACCGCTGGAGGTACGAGAAGGTCAAGGATCCGACGCTCCTGATCAATGGCGCCTTTGAGACGCCGGCCCAGGGCAACGGCTACGGCAAGCAGGGCTATTACGTCAGCAAGGAGCTCAATGCCAACCTGGCGCGTCCGACCAGCGTGCAATCGGCGCAGTACATCCAGGATCACTATCAGGTCACGGAGCGGGTGCTGCTGGACCTGGGCCTGCGCCGCGAACAGTTCACCAACTACAGCAGCGATGGCGTGGCCTTCATCTCGCAGCGCAACATGATCGCCCCGCGCCTGGGCGCCACCTGGGATTACCTGGGCGACGGCAGCCTGAAATTCTTCGCCAACGGCGGCCGCTACCACCTGCCGGTGCCATCGAATTTGTCGAGCAACATGGCCAGCCCCTTCCTGGCCACCAGCGAGATGTTCACCTACACTGGCGTCGATCTCGTCACGGGCGCGCCGACGGGCCTGCATGCGATCAGCAAGCCGTATTCGGCCAACAACGCGTATGGCCAGAGCCGCGATGCGCGCGAAG
Organism: Janthinobacterium sp. PSRC1-1; assembly: GCF_049897525.1. Classification (NCBI taxonomy): domain Bacteria; kingdom Pseudomonadati; phylum Pseudomonadota; class Betaproteobacteria; order Burkholderiales; family Oxalobacteraceae; genus Janthinobacterium; species Janthinobacterium sp. PSRC1-1. Next base: position 16,812 of record NZ_JAFCWK010000007.1, on the reverse strand, counting down.
TGACGGCCGTTGGCCTCAAACCGCTGTCGCAGGATGAGTTCTCGCTGGGCTTCGAACGCGCCCTGAGCAAGAAGCTGGTGGTGGGCGCCAGCGTCCTGTACCGCAAGTTGAACGACACCAACGACGACACCTGCGACGCGCGTCCGCTGCAAGCGTGGGCCACGCACAACAGCGTCGATACGGCTAACTGGAGCGGCTTCCAGTGCGCCATCATCAATCCGGGCCGCGACAACAGCCTGATGGTGGACTTTGACGATGGCAAGGGCCTGCGCCGCGTGGATATTTCGGCGGCAGAGTGGGGCAACCCGCTGCCATCGCGCACCTACCGCGCCCTGAACATGTTCATCGAGCACCCGTACACGAACGGCTGGTACGGCAAGCTGACCTACACCTTGTCCGGCCTGAAGGGCAATATGGAAGGCCAGACGGACAGCATCGGCGGCGGCGACGTGGGCCTGACGGTCAGCGACGACCACAAGGAACTGATGTACAACGCGTATGGCTACCTGCCGGGCGACCACCGCCACGCTTTCAAGGCCTACGGCTTCATGCAGGTCATCCCGGACGTGATGGTGGGCGCCAACCTGTCGCTGATCTCGGGTGCGCCGCGCAACTGCATCGGCGCGCTGCCCGATAATCTGAAGTTCGAGGGCAATTACGGCGATTCCTACTTCTATTGCAACGGCAAGCCGGCGCCGCGCGGCAGCCAGGGCCGCCTGCCATGGCAAGCCCAGCTGGACATGAATGTGGCCTATACTCCCAGCGCCGTCAAAGGCCTGAGCCTGAAAGTGGACGTGTTCAACGTCTTCAACAGCCAGACCGTCACCCGCTATACCGAAACGCGCGAAGACCATGGCGCCATCTCCCGCAATTACCTGCAGGTCGATGGACGCACGGCACCGCGTTCCGTGCGCTTTACGGCTGAATACACCTATTAAACTGCAGCCGGCCTGCCGTGCGGCGGGCCGGTGACGATCATTACCAACGGAAGCGAGAAGAGACCAATGACGACACAAATCAATCGACGCAATTTCCTGTCCGCCAGCGCAGCGCTGGCCGGTGGCGCCATGGCCGGCAGCGCCTTGCTGCCTGGCGAGGCCAACGCCGCAACCGCCGCCGGCCGCGACAAGGTTCGCCTGGGCCTGATCGGCACGGGCATGCGCGGCCAGGTGCTGCTGGCCGAGCTGGTGCGCCGCGATGACGTGGAAGTGGTTGCCCTGTGCGATATCGAACCGATCATGCTGAAACACGCGCTGGGCCAGGTGGCGAAGGCCGGCAAGCCGCGTCCGCGCACCTATGGCGAAGACCGCGACCAGAAAGCCTACCAGCGCATGCTGGACGCGGGCGGCCTCGATGGCGTGATCATCGCCACGCCGTGGGAATTCCACGCACCGATGGCGATCGCCGCCATGCAGGCGAAGATCGCCGTCGGCTGTGAAGTGGTGGCCGGCATCACCCTGCAAGACCACTGGGATGTGCTCAATACCCAGCTGAAGACGGGCACGCCCTACATGTTGCTGGAAAACGTATGCTACCGCCGCGACGTGATGGCCGCGCTGCAGATGGTGCGTGCGGGTCTGTTCGGCGAACTGCTGCACCTGCAGGGCGGCTACCAGCATGACCTGCGCGCCGTCAAATTCAACAGCGGCAATCCGGCCAAGCCGTATGGCGGCGGCGTGGAATTCGGAGAGAAGGGCTGGTCGGAAGCCCATTGGCGCACGCAGCATTCGGTCGAGCGCAATGGCGAGCTGTATCCAAGCCACGGCATCGGCCCGTGCGCCATGTACACGAACATCAACCGCGGCAACCGTTTTACGCGCATCAATGCCTTTGCCACCAAGGCGCGCGGCTTGCACGACTACATCGTCAAGCAGCCGGGCGGCGCGCAGCATGCGAACGCCAAGGTGAAATTCAAGCTGGGCGACGTGGTCACCACCACCTTGGCGTGCGAGAACGGCGAAACCATCATCCTGCAGCACGATACGAGCCTGCCGCGCCCGTATTCGCTGGGCTTCCGCGTGCAAGGCACGGATGGCCTGTGGATGGACTTGAATAATTCGATTCATATCGAAGGCGTCAGCAAGCCGCACCAGTGGGACGACTTCAAGGCTTACCAGGACAAGTATGAGCACCCGCTCTGGCGCAAATACGCGGCGCAAGCGGAAGGCGCGGGCCACGGCGGCATGGACTTCTTCGTCATCCACGCCTTTGTCGAAGCATTGAAGGCCAATGCGCCGATGCCGATCGATATCTACGACGCCGTGACGTGGAGCGCCATCACGCCGTTGTCCGAGCAATCGATCGCCGCCAACTTCCAGACCCTGGACTTCCCCGACTTCACGGGCGGCCAGTGGAAAGCGCGCAAGCCGATCTTCGCCCTCGACGGCAAGTACTAAGCCTTTACGACCCGCTACCGCGCCTGCCGCCGTAGCGGGTTTTTTCCATCCCAGGAGACGTTGATGAAACACCGAAGTGCACTACTCCATGCCGTCCTTCCCGCCATGCCTTTACTTGCAGCCTGCGTGGCCGCCTGCGTGGCCGCGCCCATGGCGTGCGCGACGCCCGCCAGCGTGGAACTGGCCGGCAATGCCTTCATCACCAGTGCAGACAAGGGCGCCGTCATCGGCGAGCATGGCCTGACCGGCTGGAGCAATCCCGCTACCGTCGCCAGCACGTATTTCCGCGTGGCGGAAGCAGGTCCCGTCCAGGTGGCGCTCGATGCCAGCCTGGCCGATGGCGGCAACAGCACCGTCCGCGTGAAGATCAACGGCACGCCGTTCGACGTCAGGCTGGCCGGCAAGGCGCGCAAGACCTACGCCGTCGGTACTGTGCACGTGCCGGCGGCCGGTTATGTGAAGGTGGACTTGCAGGGATTGACGCGCGCCAAGGCCACGTTCGGCGAGGTCGCGGCATTGAAGGTGACGGCCGGTGCCACGCTGAACTATGCCAACGACCCGGCCAATTACTACTGGTCGCGGCGCGGGCCGTCCGTGCACATGGGCTATACGGTGCCGGCCAATACCGAGTATTTTTATAACGAGATGACGATCCCCGTCGGCCAGGACGCCATCGGTTCCTACTTCATGGCCAACGGCTTCGGCCAGGGCTACATGGGCATCCAGGTGAAGTCGCCCGCCGAGCGCTGGATCCTGTTCTCCGTGTGGGACGCCGACAATGGCACCAAGACCACCCTGGTCAGCAAGGGCGAGGGCGTCATCGACAATGCATTTGGCGGCGAGGGCACGGGCGGGCAAACCTACCTTTCATATAACTGGGCGGCCGGCACCACGTACCGCTTCATCACGCGCGCGCGGCCCGACGGCAAGGGCGGCAGCGATTACTCGGCCTGGTTCTTCGCGCCCGAAACGGGCAAGTGGCGCTACATCGCCACCTGGAAGCGGCCGGCGATTTCCACGTATCTGACGCGCGTGCATTCCTTCCTCGAGAACTTCATCGATACCCTGGGCTACACGGAGCGCCGCGTCCAGTTCGGCAACCAGTGGGCAAGGAACGTTTCCGGCGCCTGGTCCGAAGTGACGGCAGGGCGCTACACGGGCGATGCCACGGCCACCAACGCGCAGCGCATGGATTACGCGGGTGGCCTGGAAAACGGCAAGTTCTACCTGCGTAACGGCGGCTTCTTCGCCGAGGTCGTGAAAACCGGCCAGAACTTCACGCGCCCGGCCACGGGCCACGCACCCGCCGTCGATGTGAGCGCCTTGCCGATGCAATAGGCGTTGATTCTTACCCCGGCCGCTTGCCCACCATCGCTTCGATGCCGCGATAGTAGGTGAGCGGCCTGCCTATCGTCACGCCCATCAATGCGGCTGCCTGGATGATGTCGTTTGTATCGCGCCGGTACACCACCAGCGCATCCATTTCGTCGCCGCCGTTGCCGTCGATCTGGATCAGCTCATAGCCGCCTTCGTCCACGGCGCGCTGCGCCAGTTCCGTATCCAGCCACTCGAAATAGGGCAGCACGCTACCGCCGCTGTCCTCGAGCATTTCGTACGGGAAGTCGGGGAATTCGTCGAACATGTCCTGTATCTGCTCGTGCAGTTCATCGATCTTGTCGCTTGACGCCATATGCCCGGCCAGGTGCGAGAGGATCGCCACCGCGTAGGCCTGCGCATCGCTGTCGATCCACTCGTCGCGCGGCGCGGAGGGCGCCTCGGTGATGGCGGCGACGGCTGCGTCGAGTTCTTCGCCTTCCAGGTCACCGCAGGTCAGCTTGGTCAGCAGTTCAGATAGCAGCATGTTCGCCTTTGAATGGGGGCATGGCCGGGATGGCCGGTTTGTCCATGATGTTGTTAAGACTATCATCGCCGTGCAAGCTGACGCGCCCGGCAGGACGGATGCCTCACAGTGGCCAGGCCTGTTTGGTGACGGCCACGGCGATGATGTAGGCGAATACCAGCACGGCGAGCGCGAAGGCGGCGCCGTCCAGTTCACATTGGCGCAGCAGAGACAGCTTGCCTTCCCGCTCGACTCAGCTCAGCCGCACGGCGCTGCTTACAGGCCTGACTTTTTTTAAACCAGTCCAGCTCCATCATCAGGCGCCAGGTCTCGCCGTAGAGTCGGTCCTCGTCCTCTTGCGCAGCATCCACCTTGGGACCTCGTTTGCCCTCGAACAAGGTACCGGGGAGGGCGAGAATTTCCTTCTTCCACTGGCTCACCATCACCTGATGAGCGCCGTGCAGTTGGGCGATCTCATTGACCGTCTTGACCCCGCGCACGGCCTCAAGCCCGCCCTTCGCCTTGAACTCCGCGCTGTGCACTTTCCGCTTCTTTGCTTCCGTCATTGGCTGCCATCCTCCGTTGAGGACCATAGCTTAAACTGCTGTCTCAAATCGTGGATTCACTATAGAAATTCTCAAAAATCCCTTAAAGTTGATGCTTAGCAATCGCAATTAGGGAAATTTAGAAAAATTTGCTAATGATTCAAATGCGGAATTTGTGACCGGTCTGGTATTGGCCGGTAGTTGCCGGCACAAAAATTCAACAACGCGTATCAACATAGTAGACATTATTGATATATTTTGTTAAATTGACGAATATACCTCCTGCTGTTATTCCTTCGTCGAAGGAGTCAATATCATGTCCTGCTACCTCCGCTGTGCGCTCCTGCTATGCTTCAGCGTGGCGCTTTTAGCATGTGACCAGAGTTCGCCGGGGACGCCCAACCCTGATCTCTCTTTTTCGGCTGTCGGCGGTCCTGCCCGCACCTTGGTGGTGTTTGTGCATGGCATTCTGGGAAATGCGTCAACGACTTTCAAGGCCCAATCGGCACAGCAAGGATGGCCCGAGCTTTTGGCTCGCGATCCAGCCATTGCGGAGCCGATAGATGTCATCAGTTTGGGGTACGCTAGCGATCCGTTACAGCGCGCAAGCAATATCAATGAAATCGCGACTAGATTGCGTTCGAAGCTGGACCAAGAGGATGTCTTCATCCGTTATTCCAGGGTAATCTTCGTTACTCACAGTATGGGAGGACTGGTCGCAAGGCGAGCTCTGCTGCAACTGAACCAGGACAACCCCGATGCATTGAAAAAAGTCGGAGCGGTCTTTTTTTTCGCCACGCCCGCAGGTGGTTCCGACAATGCGGAACTCGCCTCATGGATCAGCAAGAACCCGCAGTTCAGCAATATGTCTCCTTCGGATGTGAACATGTTCCTACAGATGGAAGATGATGACTGGGCTGCGATGCTGCGCCACCGTACGCAGGCGAATCCGTATCCAAAAACTTTCTGCATTTACGAGACCCGCACGCTGGCGATTTCCGTTATTGTTCCACGCAGCCGCTCTCAGCATGGCTGCGACGAGCGCGATATTGCCTTCGACCGCGATCATTCTTCCTTGGTCAAGCCGGCCAACCGGGAAGACGAGGTGTATTCCTATCTAAGGGCAAGATTAAACCGCCTGATTAGGGATGAGTACGTCCCGCTGGCGATCGAAGCATATCTCTTGTCCGGGAACAAACCTTTGTCCAGTCCAGCGGAATTGAAGAGCGGCGAAGAGTATCAAATCCGTGTGAAGGCCACCAGGGATTCGTGGTTTTATGTGGTTTGCGAAAATAGCGACGGCAGCATTCAACGTTATTTCCCTAGCAGGCTCATGGAAGAACAGAAAACGCAGCAAAGGGAGCTGACCTTGCCGCTGGATTCCCAAAAAACATTCAAGCTGGACAATAAAGTCGGCGTCGAAAAAATCCATATTTTTGCATCGGGCGACAAGAACGACACGATCAGACGAATTAATGCCGAAATTGGGACGTCACCCGACAACGACAGAAGAATCATCTACCGCGCGCTTCAGTTGCGCAACTCGCTTTACACCGTTAAAAGGCCGCCGCAGGCTAAAAATGGCAAAGTCCGGATAGAGAGCATGATGGGGGAACCCAGTGTGTCGTTATGGATAGTCCATCAGTGAGGCAGGTGGCAATATGGCAATATGAATATGCGCAAACAATTCATTCTTATCGTTTTGGCTTTCCTATTTGGAACGGCCAATTCTCAGGAACCGACGCTTGCAAGCGGCACTCCTGCGGAACTGGAGAAGAAAATATTTGGAGGCTATCTGGAACCGGGCAAAACACCGGCATTAAGAAATCCAGGATTTAACGATTTTAATCTGAGAAACATCTTGCTTTTTTACGGCATGACAGGTCAATATGCGCAGCGCCTGCGAATATGTCGGTTTCAGGAGCGATTAGCAACTAATGCCGCCGAAAAGAAAGAATCCAGTTTGTGCATTGTAGGCGCATTGCTCAGCCTTGGGCGATATGCGGAAGGCGAGGATTTATTTTATTCCGACGAAGCGAGGAATCTGGACAAATCATCTGCGACTCCGATGCAGGAGGTCAACGAACTCAAAACTATACTGAATATTAGCCTTAATCAAGGCAACACATCGTTGGCATTGATGATTGTTGACCGCATCATTGCACTATATCCAGCCCTCCGGATAGTTCCGACTACATGGGACAGTTCGGACAAGGAATTATTTGGCACGGGTCAGACGTTAATGAAGCGGCTGTTCGACGAGGACGAGGCCGCCACGCAAAAGACGAAGACAAGGCTGATCTACTTTGAACAGGATAAAGAGCGCTATCAAAAACAGTTGAATATTTTCCTGACGCTATTGGGAAACCAGAGCAGTATCAGCCGCAATCTGGCTGCCATGGACGAAACCGACGCCCTAGTGCGGGTCGGGGAATCTGCACGTGCTATCGCTATTGCAAGGAAAGCTTTACCCGATCTTGAAATGGAAGCTGGCTTCCGCGCGCTGCAAAACCCATTGACAAACGATGTCATGCTGAAGGCAGAAACAGTCGTACTGGGCGATGAACGTACCAATACCGGATTCGTCAAATCGAGATTACGGGTGGTGAAGGCGTACATCCTTCTGAATCGCATGGACGACGCCATGCAGCTGTTGATGACGACCCATAAGATCGCTTTGCGTTATGAGATGCAGGAACTGTCCGCTAGCATTCCAATGGCGCAGGTCGAAGAGGTTTTCGCGGCTATTGCCATCCAGCAGAAAGACCCCGAGGCCGCCATCGCAGCGCTGCGCTCGGCAAGAAAACGCATCCTCGCCGCCACGCTTCTCGAGCGTTCCTCGACGCTGGGCCAGCGCCGGATTCCGTTTGACACCTTGCTCTCATCGGTGCAAGCAAAACTGATTGGACTAATTGCCGAGTATCGGGCTAGCCCCGTTCAGGATGATGAAACCCGGCAGCTTATCCTGGAGATCATGCAGGACTTCAGCGCTTCCCGAGCGGATGTCAGCGTCCGCCAAGCGGCGTATTCGCTTCGGTCGCCGGACGCCACGCTCAAACAGGCTCTATATCGAGAAGGCCTGCTCGTGGACGAACTCATGGAACAGCGCGGACTCCTGGCAGTCGCCGCAAAAGAAACAAATACGTTGACGATAGACCGGGCCGCGACGCAGACCCGCGTGCGTGAAATCACAGCGGAACTGCGCGCCATCAAGGCGGATATTTTCGAACATAATCATATGATCGACGCGAAGCGGCTGGCCGGCGCCGCGTTGAAGATGCCGCAAGATACCGTGCACTGGCAATGGATATTGCACCCAGACGCCAATACCATTATCGCGGTGACAGGAAACGGCATCTGGCTGCATCCGCTGGATATGCCGGTTACCGAAATACGGCAGCACATGGGTCAGCTTCAGCATGCGCTGACTCCTAAGACCAACTGGAAGCCAGGGCAACTACCCCCGTACCCGCGTCAAGCGGCTGGCCGTCTGTTTAGCGGGCTATTCAGCCCTATTGCGCTGACGATGCCGCCAGCAAGGCAATGGATCATTTCCCCACCCGCGCTGCTGGACCGGATTCCATGGTCCGCCCTGATACCTGCTGACGACAAACCGGTCAAGCCGTCCGCCCCGTGGCTAGTCGATCTGATAGCGATAACCATGTCCCCGTCGTATTCCGCGTCGGTAGAGCTGGACGGACATCCCCTCTCGCGAGCCTCGCGGCCGTTCTTGGGCGTAGGCGATCCATTGCTGTCTGCTGCACCGGTGAATCTGTCCTCGCTCAGTACTCGGGGCAGTTTTATCGCCACCTTTGCATCTTCCGCACCAATTGAAACCGTCACAAGATCGTCTTTCGGCAGGGAGCTGAATTCAGCCGCTGCCTTGTTTCCCGGCAACGGAACGGAATTAATGACGAAACAAAAGGCGACCAAACAAGCCTTGCTTAAAGCCCCGCTGTTCGATTTTCGCATCCTATTATTCAGCACACATGGGCTGCTGGGGCGAAAGATGCAGCATACTTTAGGCCCGAGCCTGCTGCTGAGCGGCGGGAAAAATCCATCGGATCGATTCCTTACCGCCGCTGAGATCGGGCGCCTGCGGCTTGATGCGGATTTGGTGATCCTCAGCGCCTGTGACACCTCTGCATCCGACGGTTTGTCGGACGGTGAGGGCTTTTCCGGGCTGACCAGCGCCTTTCTGCTGGCGGGTGCGCGCACTGTGCTCGCAACGCTATGGCCGGTGGAAACCAGCTCCACCGAAACGCTGATTGTCGACGCACTGAAAGCGTATCGACAAGCGCCCGGCAGCCCAGTTGCGTTCGCTTTGCGTCAAGCCATGCTCGCTAAAGCGCATGGCAACAGTACCGATTTTCGCCATCCGTATTTCTGGTCGGGCTTTGTCGCAGTTGGCCGTTGAACGCTGCGTCGGAAACCGTGCTTGATTCGGGCGAGTGCGCCGGCCAACGACATTCTGCCAGGCCGCTATCAGCTACACCACTAGAGCTGAGCGAACTGATGACTGAGTCATGCCTGATTGACGCTCACTACCGCACTACTGCCCAATCAGACACTCGCTCTTATCTTCACTCCGAGCCATCTTGGCGCGCGTCCGTGTGCCTGCAATGTTCGAAGCGAAGGTGGAGCTGTTTGACGGCGTCCAGAATGCAGACTTCGCCTTGCATGTACGAACTGTCTAAGTGTTTAGAATCGGGTGTTCATAGTCCTATTTGCAGCTTGCCCTACTTAAAAGCTAGGCCCCTGTTAAACTAGGCGCCTGTTGAGTACATGGTTGATTCATGTCACCCCACCGCCAGCGCCATGACCCAAGCCCATCACAGCCGAGCCCGCACCAACCACCTGATCCGGGAAGAAATCCGTAACTCGACACTGTCCCAACGGGAGCTTGCCGAGCGTTATAACGTGAGCCGCCTGACGATCCGTAAATGGCAGAACCGCGATAACCGGACTGGAACAACCCGAATTTCTCGCGCTGGAAGCTGCTCGATAAGGTGCAGCAGCGCGGCATCTATGGCACGGCGCGCTTTTCGCTGGCCGATCCCCTGAAACTGATCGTCGGCGCGCGCTAAAGCCGCTACAAGGCCGACCATGTTGACGACTGGGGCGGCAGCTACGCGTATGCCAAGCATGCGGTCACGCCGTATGCGGGCCTGGTATGGGATATCGATGCGCAGCATGCGCTCTACACCAGCTACAGCAAGATCTTCAAACCGCAGGGCTACCAGGACCGGTTCGGCCGCTACCTCGACCCCGTACAGGGCAAGAATCTGGAAGCGGGCGTGAAGGGCGAGTATTTTGGCGGCCGATTGAACGCGGCGCTGGCCGTGTTCCGCATCGCGCAAGATGGCTTGGCGCAGGAAGACACGGGCCATTTTGTCGGCAATTCGCTGACGCAGGCGTATTTCGCGGCATCGGGCACCACCAGCAAGGGCGTGGAACTGGACGTCTCGGGCGAGCTGGCGCAGGGCTGGAACGTATCGGCCAGCGTGTCGCACGCGGTGGCTGAGGACAGCACGGGCACGCGCTTGAACAGCTATGTGCCGCAAACACTGGCGCGCGTGTTTTCCACGTACCAGATGTCTGGCGACTGGCGCGCCTTGTCCGTGGGCGGCGGCGTGAACTGGCAGAGCGGCGCCTACCGCGATGCCACGGGGCCGAACGGTGTCGAACGCGTGGAGCAGGGCGGCTATGCCGTGGCCAGCCTGATGGCCAAATACGCGTTGTCGCGCCAGCTGTCGCTGCAGGCAAACGTCAACAACCTGTTCGACAAGCATTACTACAGCCAGCTCGGCATGTACAACCAGGGCTACTGGGGCGCGCCGCGCAATGCCAGCCTGACCTTGCGCTACATTTTCTGATGCATCAGAGTGGCCAGGCCTGTTTGGTGACGGCCACGGCGATGATGTAGGCGAAGACCAGCACTGCGAGCGCGAAGGCGGCGCCGCGCACGGCCGGCGTCTTGCCCCGTTTTAGCGCGATGGTGCCCAGCACGATGTAGGCCACCAGCGCGCACAGCTTGGCGGCCAGCCACGGCTGGCTGCCCGGCGACTGGCCGCTCCACACGGCCAGGGTGATGGCGCTGGCCAGCAGGGCCGTGTCGACCAGGTGCGGCAGGATTTTCACCCAGCGCTGCTGCAAGGCGGGCGAGGCGCGCAGCATCCAGGCGCCGCGCAAGAGGAAAAGAAAGCCGCTGGCGGCGGCGCAGCCCATGTGGAAATGCTTGAGACTCAGATAATCCATGCGTGATGTGGTGGGCGTTGATTGACGATGGCGCCAGCATAGCCGCGTTTGGCGTGGCGCGCCATACGCCGTCGGGATAAGGCGGCCCTAGCGCAGCAATTTCACGTACACCAGCTCCGGGTCACCCTCGTCGAGATGGTCGATCTGGCCGCTGCGCACGAAGCCGGCACTGGCGAACAGCCGTTGCGCGGCGCCGTTGGACTGGTTCGTCGAGGTGAATAGCTTCCCTGTCCGGCACGCGGCTTCGGCCGCCGCCAGCAGGCGCAAGCCAACGCCGCGCCGCTGCTGCCCGGGAGCGACCACCACCAGCGAGACGAAGCCGTGGCCGAAGAAATCGCCGTGCGTGAGGACATAGCCTGCCACCTGGCCCGCGCGGATGGCCACCTGGCAGTGGCCCTGGCCGACGGCGGCGCGCACGGCCTCGCCCCGGCTGGCGTGCGCCTGCGCGTACGCATCGCAGGCGAGCATGGCGTCGATCTCTTCGGGTCTTGCAGTGCTGACCAGCACGGTGCTCTCGTCACGCTGTGCGGCGCTGTTTCCTGCGTAATACATCAATGAATACTCCTTTCCAGTCGGGTTTTGCCTAGCCGATATCGCCCAGCGGGCGTGCGGTGCCATCATCTTGCGTCTTTATTGCCACGCTGGCAAACACGCCGTCAAATCGCATGAGGCGCCGGCGGGTTTGCGCCTTGCCGCCCGGACGAAGAAGCGGGCGGCAATCATCCACGCTCAGTTCGGGGCGGACATCAGCCGCGTCAGCATCGCATGCACCGCGGACATCTGCGCTCCTGAACGCAACGCGTAGTTCAGTCCCGTATAGCCGATCCAGTCCCAGCACCCGAGGGGATTGAGAATGCCGACACGCCGCAGTTGCGGATACAGGATGATGATTTTATTACTGTCGGCCCAATCGTTATAGCCGGTTTTTTCATAAAAGGCATCGGCGACATCCGCCTGGGTCTGCTCGCAACCATGAAATGCCACATGGATACGGCAGCCGGGCTCGCGCAGGCAGATGGCTGGGATATACACATGGGCATCGGCATCTAGGCTGGTCCATCCCACGGAAAACTCGCGCTGATTGAAGCTTTTCGCCTTGTCCGTGCGCTTGCGCACCGGCGGATTCAAGTCGCCATAGATGTGCTTGAGTATCGAGCCAGGCTGGTCATATGCCGCGCCGTCGACTTCGCAGTGGTTGATGTATTGGCCTCCATTCGTGGCGCAGTCGCCGCCATACGAAGGCGAGATCATGGCATGTCCGGCAGGAACATTCTTGACATACAGCATATTCTCGGCGGGAACGCCGGCATCCCTGAAAAAAACGGCCGTAGCGTCCACCAGGGGCGGTACCACGACTTTGTCGTTCAGGCCGCTGAATATATAGATCCGCTTGTGCCTCAAGTTGTCGAGCGGGTCGATCAGGCCTATGGTGGCGAAATCTTCGGCCGCGTGCAGCATGCGCTGCGGTCCCGGTTCAAAAGGCCTCATCCAGCCCATGCACAGCGCGGTACGTGCGGCCAAGCCAATGGCACAGTAATACGGGCCCCCGGCGACGATGCCGGCGCCGATCACCGATCCCGAATAGGCGACCTGGTATTGCACGGCCATGAATGCGCCTGCGGACAGGCCGGAAACGGAGGTTTGCGACTGGCTGGCGGCCAGCGCGGGCAGCCTTTCGCTGGCGCGTGGCGATGCCGGAAATGCCTGTGAAAGTAGCAACAGGATAGTGCAAAAGAATATTTTCATGGCAACTCCTCTTGGTGACGCTCTTGCCGCTACTGGGGAATGCTGGCGGCGGGAGGCGAATAGGATAGAGCGGTGACGCGGCAAGGCGGTTTTGCCAGCCAATGTCATGTTCCTGATGTAGATCAAGGAATGGCTGTAATTGCGTGTCCGCGGGCTTGCTTTTTCAGGTCGCGCTCGGCGCCGGTTCGCCCCAGCCTGGTTGTATCGTGCCGGCCATTCCGGCCTTCCATTCAGCCTAGTGCGACGCTCGGCGGTCTAGTCACTTTTGCCGATGCGGCTATCCAGATTGCTTTTCCAGAATCACCCTGTGGCCGATAGTGCCTTTCGCCTCTGCCACGTAAGCTGGTCGGGACGGCTGGCCAGACGGCCAGTGCATTCATGGAGAAACATCGTGGCTACCCTAGATGGCACTAAGAACAACAGTAGTAACAAGGCAGTCGAACCCGGCATGCGGCGCAAGCAGTTTTCCGTATTGGTCAGCAGTACCTTCGCGTTTACCATCTGCTTTGCGGTATGGATGATGTTTGCCGTACTGGGCATCCCCATCAAGACCAGCCTGGGCTTGACGGAAACGCAATTCGGCCTGCTGGCCGCCATGCCCGTGCTGACGGGCTCCCTCGTGCGCGTACCCTTGGGCATCTGGACCGACAAATACGGCGGACGCCGCGTCTTCTTCCTGCTGATGCTGGCCAGCGTGGTGCCGATCTACCTGATCTCCTACGCCACCGCCTACTGGCATTTCCTCGTGCTGGGCATGTTCGTGGGCCTGGCGGGCGGCTCGTTTTCCGTCGGCACGCCGTATGTGGCGCGCTGGTATGAAAAGGAGCGCCGCGGCCTGGCGATGGGCATCTTCGGCGCCGGCAACTCCGGTTCCGCGCTGACCAAGTTCGTCGCGCCGGGCATCGTCGCCGCCTTCGGCTGGCAAATGCTGCCCAAGGTGTATGCGGTGGCCATGCTGGCCACGGCCATCATCTTCTGGCTGTTCTCGTATACGGACAAATCGCACCTGGCGCCATCGGGCGAGAGTTTTTCGGCGCAGATGAAGGTGCTGAAGGACCCGCGCGTATGGCGCTACTGCCAGTACTACTCGGTGGTGTTTGGCGGCTATGTGGCGCTGGCGCTGTGGATGACGAAGTATTACGTGGCCGAATACGGTTTTGATTTAAAGCACGCGGCGCTGCTGGCTGCCTGCTTCTCGCTGCCGGGCGGCGTGCTGCGCGCGTTTGGCGGCTGGATCTCGGACAAATACGGCGCCGCCAAGGTGACCTGGGCCGTGATGTGGGTCTGCTGGGTGTGCTTCTTCCTGCTGTCGTATCCGCAAACGCAGATGGTGATCGAGACCGTCACGGGGCCGCTGGCCATCCACATCGGCCTGTCGCCGCTGTGGTTCACCGTGCTGCTGTTCATCGTCGGCATTGCCATGGCCGTGGGCAAGGCGTCCGTCTTCAAGTTCATCGGCGATGATTTTTCCGATAACATCGGCGCCGTCTCGGGCGTGGTGGGCCTGGCCGGCGGTCTCGGTGGCTTCATCCTGCCCGTGATGTTCGGCGCCCTGGTGGACTTCACCGGCGTGCGTTCGAGCGCCTTCATGCTGCTGTACGGCACCGTCTGCGTTTCCCTCGTCTGGATGTATTTCTCGTTCAAGCCGCTGCGTGCGGCGACTATCAATCAACCTGCAGGAGCTAAAGCATGAGCCGCTATATGATCAATACCTGGGAGCCGGAAAGCCCCAGCTTCTGGCAAAACACGGGCAAGTCCACGGCCGCGCGCAATCTGTGGATCTCGATTCCCGCGCTGCTGCTGGCGTTCGCCGTATGGATGGTGTGGAGCGTGGTGGTGGTCAACCTGCCCAACATCGGTTTCACCTACAGTAACAACCAGCTGTTCTGGCTGACGGCCTTGCCGGGCCTGTCCGGCGCCACCTTGCGCATCTTTTATTCGTTCATGGTGCCGATTTTCGGCGGCCGGCGCTGGACGGCCATTTCCACCGGCTCGCTGCTGATTCCCGCCATCGGCATCGGCCTGGCCGTGCAGGATGTGAACACGGGCTATCCGACCATGCTGATCCTGGCCCTGCTGTGCGGCTTTGGCGGTGGCAATTTCGCCTCGTCGATGGCCAACATCAGCTTTTTCTATCCGAAGGCGAGCAAGGGCTTCGCGCTGGGCATGAATGCGGGCCTGGGCAACCTGGGCGTGTCGGTGGTGCAGTTCGTCGTGCCGCTGGTGATCACCTTCGCCGTCTTCGGCGCCTGGGGCGGCGATTCGCTGACCTGGGTCAAGAATGGCGTGAGCAAGGAGATGTGGCTGCAGAACGCGGGCTTCATCTGGGTGCCGTTCATCGCGCTGTCGACCTTGCTGGCCTGGTTCGGCATGAATGACCTGGCCTCGGCCAAGGCCTCGTTTTCCGAGCAGGCCGTGATCTTCAAGCGCAAGCACAACTGGCTCATGTGCTGGCTGTACACGGGCACCTTCGGCTCCTTCATCGGTTATTCGGCCGCGTTTCCGCTGCTGATCAAGATCCAGTTCCCCGACGTGAACCCGCTCGATTACGCCTTCCTGGGACCTTTGGTCGGCGCGCTGGCGCGCGTGGCTGGCGGCGTCATTTCCGATAAACTGGGCGGCGCCCGTGTCACCCTGTGGTCCTTCCTCTTGATGATAGGCGCCGTGCTGGGCGTGCTGTACTTCATGCCGCAAGCCGGCGCAGGCGGCAGCTTCAGCGGCTTCTTCTGGATGTTCATGCTGCTGTTCGCCGGTACGGGCATCGGCAATGCGTCGACCTTCCGCATGATCCCCGTGATCTTCCTGACGGAGCACCAGCGCGCGGCAGCCGGCAAGGGCAAGGCGGCGCAGGAGCAAGCCATCGTCGACGCCAACAAGGAAGGCGCGGCAGTCCTGGGCTTCACGTCGGCCGTGGCGGCCTATGGCGCCTTCTTCATCCCGAAAAGCTATGGCACCTCGATTTCGCTGACGGGCAGCCCCGACGCGGCCCTGTGGTGCTTCATCGGCTTCTATGTCAGCTGCATCGCGATCACCTGGTGGTGCTATGCGCGCAAGAATGCGGCTATGCCTTGCTAAAGTTGGAATGTCTGGCAAGTCGTTCTTGCCAGACGTTGAGGAAATGAGAGTATGTCATGGAAGAACTGGAAAAATTCGTCAACGGCTTCAGCCTGTTTCAGCAGCAGTACTTCAGCGAGCCGCAGACCTTGTACGACAGCCTGCGCGACGGGCAGCGTCCCACGACCTTGCTGATCGGCTGCTGCGATTCGCGCGTCGACCCCATGCTGCTGACGGGCAGCGACCCGGGTGACATGTTCGTGGTGCGCAATATCGCCAACCTGGTGCCGCCGTGCACGCCCGACGCGCCGCCCGGCGTCAGCTCGGCCATCGAGTTTGCCGTCTGCAAGCTCGAAGTGGCGAGGGTCATCGTGCTGGGCCATGCTCGTTGCGGCGGCATTCGCGCGCTGCTGGAACCGCAGCCGCGCGCGCAAGACCAGGAAACGGACTTCGTGGGACAGTGGATGCGCATCGCCGAACCGGTGGCGCAGCGCGTGCGGCGCGAGCTGGCGCACCGCTCGTCGGAAGAGCAGCACCATGCGTGCGAGCTGGCCAGCATATTGCAGTCGCTGGACAACCTGCTGACCTACCCATGGCTGAAGCGCCGGGTGGAGCAGGGGGTGTTGAAATTGCATGGATGGTATTTCGATATCGACAGCGGCGCCCTGATGGCGTATTCGGCGCGCCAGCAGCAGTTTTTGCCGCTCGTCTGTCCGATAGAAAGGGCGCGCCATTTGCATGAGCGCCCTTGGCCCGATGCGGCCAGGTAATCCGAAACGTGCCGTCAACAATGTGTCGGATTACGCTACGCTAATCCGACCTACGTCGCGGCATTTTTCCGCCAATTCGGCAAGGTAGATACTGTTATCCCCGTCAAGCGGCGTGCAAGGCCGGATCAAATATTTTCCCCGACCTGAGCACGCCGAATGCCACGTGCACCAGCTTGCGCATCATGGCGCCGATGATCAGTTTG